>JAXLXG010000012.1:0-129247 GCA_046328075.1 Candidatus Sericytochromatia bacterium | reverse complement strand
TAGTGTTTGAATCTACAATTTTACTTGATTTTAATTCATTAATTTCACTTTCTGAAGGTGTTTTTATATTAAACTCTGAAATCAATGGGTTAATAGGTCTTATATATAAATTTACTTTTTCATTTGTTTCTGTATTATATAAAAATGGCTCATTTGATTTATCTTTTAAAAATATTGTCTTACTATCAGATAACCATTTGTTAAATTGAAAATCTTGTAAAGTCTTAATATTAGTGTTATCAATACTTACTATAAAAGTATCTTTTGAGTCTTTTATTAATACTTTCTTATTATCTGGTGACAAAGATATATTGGTATAGGAATCTGAAATTGGTAACTCCATTTCTTTTGATATATTAGAATTAGTTATTTTAAGTCTTAGAGTAGAGCTATTTTCATTTTTATAAGTATAAGCTAAAGTACTATTATCTTTTGAAAAAGTATAAGAATAAACTTTCTCACTATCTTTTGAAATTTGAGTTATTTTATTGTCATCAATGTTTAGAATATTTAGTTTATTAGAAGCTAAAACATATATATTTTTATTATCAATCCAAGTAGAACTATAATTTCCTATAGTTTTTCTTATTTCATTATATTTAAAACCCAAAATATAATCTTGGTCTCCATAACCACTAAGAATCATTTTATCTGAATCTGGAGATAACACTAGATTATTTATTCTATGTTCAAGTAAAGTAAGATCTATACTACTTACTTCTTCTAAGTTACCATTTGAATCTTTTTTATAAACTATAGGGTTATTAAATGTTTTTATTTCAAGATTATCTGAATTTATTTTAGCAACTTTAGAATCAAAGAATGTTATTATTGTTTTTCCATCATCAGCCCAAGCTAAATTATGAAAAAATGAATCCGTTTTAACTTTATCAACTTTTTTATTAGAAATGTTTATTATATACAATTCATAACCAGATGATTTATTTAAAATAAAAGCAACTTTATCTTTTTTGGGTGATAAAATAAAGTCTATTTCTGGAGACCATAAAGAAATATTTGGATCATCTTTTAATAAGTCAATAAGAAGTGTATTTGTTTTAGCTTGTGAATCACTCATATAGACTTTAAAACCATAATTGAATATTATTATGTCATTTTCTTTTTGATTTTGAACTATATTATTTTGATTATTATTATTAATAATTTGTTCTATTATTTTTGCAGGTTCTTTATTTTCTTGTGTAGAAACAGAGGGAGTTTGAGTAGGAATTGAATTTATAATATTATTTCCTTGATTATTATTAACTGTATTAGTTGAAGGATTTATATTAGAAGGTATATTTTGATTACAAGAATATATTAAGTTTAATGATAATAATAATGTTAGATTTTTTGTTTTTAATTTCATTTTTAAAATTACTCCTATAAAAATAAAAGACGTTTTAATTTTATAAAAGTTCCTCAAATCTGAAATTTAATTTAATTTGTAAATAAAATTATTAAAGACCAAAGAATCCTTAAAAGTAAAGTTTTAGATTTATAAAAATATATGCTAATCTTTAGAAGAATTTAGATGTGTTGGAATGAATTAATAATAAACAATGGAACTTGATAATTTAATAAAAAATCTTGGTGAAACTGATAAATACAAATCTTTTACTAATTCTTTATCAATTAAAAACCCTTTTAAGATCTCAGGCTTAAACAATGGAGCAAAATGTTTATGGTTAAGTCCTTTATTACAAGATAAATCAAAAGTATTCTTAATAGTTTGTTCATCAAAAGAAGAAGAAGATTATTTTCAAACTTTTTTTCAATACCTAGACTTAGATTATGAAGTTTTCCCAAGTTTAGAAATATCACCATATGAGCATATACAAACAGATATAAACACTGTTCATAAACAATTTCAAGTAATTGAAAATATTTTAAATAAAAGAACTAAAATAGTTATAACAAAAACAAGAGCTTTGAATCAAAAAATGATGTCTTTAAATGATTTAAAAAGTAATATTGTAACCTTAAGAGCCAATCAAGAACTATCTCCATTAAGATTAACAGAAGAGTTAGTAAGACTAGGGTATAAACCAAATTCATCATTAGAAAAGAGAGGTGAATTTTCAAGAAAAGGTGGAAATATAAATATTTATCCTGTTGGTTATGAAAATCCGATAAAAGTTGAATGGTTTGATGATGAAATTGAAGTTATAAAAGAATATGATATTGAAACTAAACAAACTAAAGAAAAAATTGATTTAGTTACATTATATCCTGTTTCAAAAATTGCAATACCCCATAATTTTGATACTAAAATAAATGATGACATAATGCAAAATCTTATGGCACAAATTGTAAAAGTTTATTCTAAAGGATTAACAAAAAGTGCAGAAGAATTAAGAAAAAAAGTTGAGAATAGTTTAATTAATATAAAAAACTTTGATTATGATGATTTTATTTATAGTTATTTTAATTATATTTATAAAGATGAGGCTTCTTTTTTAGATTATTTTCCAGAAAACACCATAATGATGTGGACTGAGTTTACATCTCAAAACTCAGCATTAAAAAAATTTGAAGAAACAGTAAAAACACCACTAGAAGAAAAATATTCAAAAGGAGTTTTATTTGAAACTAAAGGTGATTTATTTATAAATTTAAATGAGATTTTAAAAAAATCAAGAAATTTTCCTCAAATTAGATTTTCATCTTTAGCCGATATGCCTAATATTAATCTACAATTTTCAGGAACACTTTTACCAGCTTTCAGTAATACAAATAAATTTGATGATTTAGTAAGTAGTATAAGAACTTGGAGTCAACATGAAAATAAAAATATTTTGGTTGTTTCAGCACAACCACAAAGAGCATTGACTATTCTTAGAGAAAGAGATTGTAATGCAGTATATGGTGAAATTCCTGATTTAGCTCAAAAAGGTATTGTTTGGGTTTTACGTGGTGAGCTTACAAAAGGATTTTCTTACCCTGATTTAAATTTAATATTTATTACTGATTCAGAATTATTTGGTTGGACTCAAAAACAAGTAAAGAAAAAATCAAAAGAAAAAAAAGATAATGGAATTAAAATAGGTAAAGTTCAAGATATTAAAATTGATGATTATGTTGTTCATGAATTACATGGTATTGGACAGTATAAAGGTTTAAGAACTGTAGAACTAGAAGGAAAAAAAAGAGAATATTTTGAGATAATCTATGCAAAAAATGATAAATTACTTGTACCTGTTGAGCAAATAAATTTACTTTCGCTCTATAGAGGTTCTTCTGATGTTCCACCACGTTTAAGTAAAATGGGAGGAACTGAGTGGGAAAATCTAAAATCTAAAGTAAGAGAAGGTGTAAAAGATATTGCAGTCGATTTAATAAACTTATATGCAAATCGTAATCAATCAAGAGGTTTTGCTTTTCCACCAGATACAGAATGGCAAGGTCAAATGGAAGATGCTTTTCCTTATGATGAAACACCAGATCAGTTATTAGCAATACAAGAAACTAAAGCTGATATGGAAAGAGAAAAGCCAATGGATAGGCTTGTTTGTGGAGATGTTGGTTTTGGTAAAACAGAAGTTGCAATAAGAGCTGCTTTTAAAGCTGTAATGTCAGGAAAACAAGTTGCTGTGTTAGCTCCAACAACAGTTTTATCACAACAACTTTATGATGTAATGCAACAAAGATTTGCACCTTACCCTGTTAAAATTTCTGTTCTAAATCGTTTTAGAAGTACAAAAGAAAGTAATCAGATTTATGATGATCTAAAAAAAGGTAATCTTGATATAGTTGTTTCAACACATAGAGTCTTAATGAAAACACCTGAGTTTTTTGATCTTGGCTTAGTAATAATAGATGAAGAACATAAATTTGGTGTTGCACATAAAGAGAAATTAAAGCAATTTAAAACATCTGTAGATGTTTTGACAATGAGTGCAACACCTATTCCTAGAACATTATATATGTCTCTTAGTGGTGCTAGAGATATGAGTTTAATTGTTTGTGCCTGGAAATAGATTTCCTGTACAAACAAAATTGTTATCATATTCTAAAGATACTGTTAGAAATGCTATTTTACATGAGTTAGAAAGAGGTGTGGACAAGTTTATTTTGTTCATAATAGAGTTGAATCATTAGGTAAACTATATAAAGATTTAACAGAAATATTACCTGATATAAGAATTGGGATAGGTCATGGTCAATTACCAGAACATGAATTAGAAAATGTTATGTTAGGTTTTAATAATAAAGAATATGATGTTTTACTCTGTACAACTATTATTGAATCTGGTTTAGATATACCATCTGCAAATACTATAATAATAGACCAAGTTCATTTATTGGGTTTAGCTCAACTTTATCAATTAAGAGGTAGAGTTGGAAGAACTGATATACAAGCTTATGCGTACTTTCTATACCCAGAAAATATGAATCTAACAGAAGAAGCAAGACAAAGATTGCAAGTAATTCAAGAAATGTCGGAGCTTGGTTCTGGTTATCAAGTTGCTCTTAGAGATATGGAGATAAGAGGTGTTGGTGATTTATTAGGTGGAGAACAGCATGGTAATGTTTTATCTGTTGGTTATGATACTTATTGTCAAATACTAGAAGAAACAATAAATGAATTTAAACCAGAATCTGAAAGAACATCACATTTTGCACCAAATGTTGTTATAGATATGAATATTCCTTGTTATATACCAGAAAATTGGATAGATGACTATAGAACAAAAATGCAAATATACAGAAGATTAGCTGTAATTCAAGATCTTGATTTAATAGAAGAACTAAGAAAAGAACTTAAAGAAGATTATAAAGATATACCAAATGTAACAGAAAATCTTTTAAAAATTGTAAGAGTTAGAATACTTGCTTCAAAACTAGGTATAACAAGTATAAAATCAACAAATAAAGGTTTGAAAATTAACTATAAAATACCAGAAAAAGAATGGAGAACATTAGTTAATTTAAAATCTGATTTAATAAGATGGCAATGGAGCTTAGAAGATATAAGCACAAAAGCTTCAAGCTCTGCTGAGTCTGATTTATTACTAATAGAAAAAACTTTGAATTTAATCCTTAGTGTTATCAATAAAGATAACTAAATTTTTTATGATTTTAATTACTGAAAAATAATTATATTAAAAGACTTGATGTAATTATATATAGGGTTTATTCTTTATTAAGTAAATTATTTTATTTTTGGTTATTAATATATTTATATGAGTGTTGAAGAATTAAGCGAAATAGTAAAACAAGAAAATAATTTTATAAATCAAATAAGAAAAGAAATCTCTAAGGTTGTTGTTGGTCAATCACAAATGGTTGATAGCTTATTAATGAGTCTTTTTTCGAATGGTCATATTTTACTTGAAGGAGTTCCTGGTTTAGCTAAAACAACTGCTGTTAAAGCATTATCAGATATACTAGATTTAGATTTCAAAAGAATACAATTCACACCAGACTTATTACCTGCTGATTTAATTGGAACTCAAGTTTATTTACCAAAAGATGGAATTTTTACTACTAAAAAAGGCCCTGTATTTAGTAATATTATCTTAGCTGATGAAATTAACAGAGCACCATCAAAAGTTCAATCTGCATTACTTGAAGCTATGCAGGAACATCAAGTAACGATTGGAGGAGAAACATATAAGTTAACTGAACCATTTTTAGTATTAGCAACACAGAACCCAATAGAACAAGAAGGAACATATCCTTTACCTGAAGCCCAAGCTGATAGATTTATGTTTAAAATAAAAGTAAATTATCCAACTCGTGAAGAAGAAAAAGAAATAATGAAAAGAATGTCTATAAGTCAAGATATTAAGGTAAATAAGGTTATTAGTAATAGTGATATAGTTAGAATTAAAAATATTATTGAAAAAATTTATATTGATGAAAAATTACATGATTATATAATAAATCTTGTTTTTGCCACTCGTGAACCTCAAAAATACAATTTACAACTTGAAAATTTAATTGAGTTTGGAGCATCACCAAGAGCAAGTATATTTTTACTTAAAGCATCTAAAGCTAAAGCATTTCTAAATAATAGAGCATATGTTACACCTCAAGATATAAAATCTGTAGGATATGAGATTTTAAGACATAGAATATTACTATCTTATGAAGCAGAAGCAGAAAATCTTAGAGTTGAAGATATAATAACAAGAATATTTGATAAAGTTGAAATTCCTTAAATTTTTCATTAATTTAATAGCTTTTCATTTACTTAAAATATAATCAAATATTTATATGATATTTAAATATATTTTAGTCAGTTTAGATTTTAATTTATTATAATTTCTTATGTATTTTAGATAATGGAGAGAATGAATGGTAAAAAATAAATTAATTTCAATATTAATGGTATCGATACTTAGCGTTTCAGTCTTACCTGTAAATGCTCAAATTACATTACAACAAGAAGAAGCAGAAGTAAAACAACAGATAGAGCAAATAAATAAACTTCCTGAAGAACAAAGAAAAGTTAAAATGGAAGAATTAAGAAACAAGTATCCTCAAGCATTTAAAAATTTTAACAAAGAAGATAACCAAGATAAAAAATGGAAAAAGCATAAGAAACATAAAAGACAGAAAAATCATGATGATTTAGATGAATTAATTAAAGAATATCCCCAATTAACAAATGAAGTAAATCAAATAAAAGATTTACCCAAAAAAGAAAGAAGAGAAAAATTAAAAGATTTAAAAGCTAAGTATCCTGATATTTTTAATAAAAAAAATAATGGTAAACATAATGATAGATTCAATAGGTTAAATGAATTAGCAAAAACAAATTCACAATTAGCCAATGAATTAAGTCAGACCAAAAATTTATCTAAAAAAGAGAGAAAACAAAAATTAAAAGAACTAGAAGAAAAATATTTAAAAAATTAGTAATAGTTTTGAGAGGCGACACCCAGATTCGAACTGGGGCATAGAGCTTTTGCAGAGCTCGGCCTTACCACTTGGCTATGTCGCCGTAAAGCATTGGTTATTATACAGTTAAATTATAGTTTTAGCAATATATTCTTAGACTTTCTTTATATTTATAAAAAAATAGGGTTTCTAAATATGAAACCCTATTTTTTAGTATTTATACTTAAACAAATTTGTTATGAGAAAACTAATAATTCAGAAGCACTGAAATTACTAGCTATAACTCTCTTTTTCTCTGTTCACTTGTATGATAAAAGAAATGCAAAGCAAGAAAAGTTGCATTGCATAATATAAAAAGAGAATTGTAGTATAACGTCTTTCACTTGGTTAAAAATCCGTCAAGAAGCAAAGTTAACTACAATAACTTTTTATATAGAACTCGAACAATCGCCAGAGGCAAAGACCTCGAATTGAAATGCAAGTACGAGTCAATAATATTTTATCATAAAAGGAGCTTAATTAAATTGAATTATGTAGGAATAGATGTATCAAAAGCTAAACTTGATGTATTCATAAGACCAAGCAAAGAACACTTTATAATATCTAATACAAAAAGTGATATAGAATCAATAATACCTAAACTTCAAGAAATCAATCCAGAGAGAATAGTGTTAGAATCAACAGGTTCTTATGAAGTACTATCTTTAGAATTATTATCAAATGCAGGTTTAAAAGTATCATTAGTCAATCCTTTTATGTAAAATCTTTTGCTAAATCAGATTATTTAAAAGCTAAAACAGATAAGTTGGACTCATCAGTAATAGCTCACTATGGAGAAGTCCATAATCCTAATTTATATGTAGGTCAAGGTCGTAAGAGGAGAAAACCCTTGAGAATTTATTAACAAGGAGAAATCAGTTAGTAGCTAACAGAGTTCAAGAGACAAACAGATTGAAAAAGTTAGTGAAAGAGGTAGACTTAGTATATCAGAGCATATAGAATGGTTAGATAATAAAATTAAAGAAATAGATGATATTCTTGATAATAGATTAGAATTAAATCAGAAGAGCTATTAACAAGGTGTCCCAGGAATTGGTAAAGTATTATCAAAAACACTTTTGTTAGAGTTGCCAGAATTAGGTTCAATTTCTAATAAGAAAATCTCTTCATTAGTTGGCGTTGTACCATTTAATAGAGATAGTGGTAAATATAGAGGTCAAATGAGCATATTTGGTGGTAGGGAACCTGTAAGAAGTTGTTTATTTATGCCAACATTAGTTATGATAAGATACAATCCTGTAATAAAGGAGTTTTACGATAGATTGATAACTAAGGGAAAGAAGCCTAAAGTAGCAATAGTGGCTTGTATGAATAAGTTGTTGCATATACTTAATTCTATTATCAAAATGGCAAAGAGCTGGATAAAGATTTTTTAAGAAAAAGCAATAGTTTTAACTTAAAAAATTATTTTTACATAACTAAGAGTATAATATAGACTGCATTAAAGGTATTTTTATTTAAATATCTTTTATTTGTCATGAAAAAATTTGAACAAAATTATTTTAAAATTTTTTATCTCTACATATTGACTTTTAACACAATCGCTTCTTGTCTGATTTCATCTTATCTTTTTCTATTTCTCAGTAGTTGCACTTTTCTTTTTATTCAAACTTGTATAAACAAAATAAGCAAAAGCAATCATTATTACTAAAACTATTAGATAATCAGCACCTTTTGTATATTGTTTTACAGTGTTCCAATTATTTTTTAGAACATATCCAACATAAGTTAAAATCATATTCCAAGCACAAGCACCAACAGATGTATAAACTAAAAATTTAGTAAAATTCATTCCACCAATACCTGCTGGTATTGAAATTAGATGTCTAACAACAGGGACAAAACGACTAATAAAAACAGCTCTTTCACCATATTTATTGAAAAACTTTTCTGTTATTTCTAAATGATGATTATCTAAAAGTAAGTATTTTCCATATTTTTGTATTATTGGTTTACCGCCATAAAGACCTAAGTAATAAGAAACAACAGAGCCAATAATACTCCCTAATGTACTAGAAACAGCTACACCTAACCATGTGAATTTACCTTCATGAATCAAAAAACCAGCAAATGGCATAACAGCCTCACTAGGAACAGGAGCTATCATACTTTCAAATACCATTAAAATCATTACTCCAAGATAACCTGTTGTTTCAATTATTTTTGTGGAGTATTCTATTATAAGTTCTGTAAGACCCAAAGTAATAACCTTTTATTTTCAAATTTATATAAAAATTGGGGGAATATTCCCCCTAACAAATAGGATGTAAAATATTACACCTATTAAGAACCTCTTACTTCATAACCTTTATCATTAAGAGCTTTCATTATTCCATTTTGTAGATCTTTTATTTCTTGAGGTTCAAGTGTTCTTTCTTTTGAATAAAAATTAATAGTAAATGCAAAACTTTTTTTATTCTCTGGTAAATTTTTACCTTCATATATATCAAATAAGTTTATATCTCTAATTAAATTTTTATTCACTTTTTCAATTGTTTTAACAACATCAGAAACAGCGGTTCTTTTATCAACAATAGTACTTACATCAAAAGGAACATGAGGATATTTAGGTAATTCTTTAAATTTATCCTTTTTACGATTAGCTTGCAATAATGAATCCATATCAATATAAATAAAACTAATATTTGCATTAATACCAAAATCTTGAGTAATACTAGGATGTATTTCTGAAATAAAGCCAAGTGTTAATCTTCTTTGTGCTATAACTCCTGTACGTCCAGGGTGGTAAAAGCTATCTGTTATTTCCCCATTTTGTGGAAGCCTAACTTCATAATCATTTATTCCTATTTTATCCATTATATTTTCTAGGTGAGATTTAGCTTCAAAAAATAAAGGATTTTCTGGTTTTCTTTCAACACAAAAAGCACATAAAAATTCTTTTTCTATATTTTCAGGGTTTCTTAAATAAACCTTACCTAATTCATATATATTAAACTTTGAAACATTTCTAATATTTTTAGAAACAACATCTAGCATATTAGGAATTAAACTTGTTCTCATATATTCTTGGTCTGCTGATAATGGATTTCTTAATTTAATATGATTTTCTAAACTAAGTTCTAATTTTTCAAGTTGTTGAGAACCATTAAAAGAATAATTATATACTTCTTTAAAACCTAAACCTGTTGAAAGTGTTTCTCTTAATTTTCTTCTTAAAATATGTTTAGGATCTTCTTGTAAAGGTTTAACATCAAGCTTAGGAGCTATTGGAGTTATATTATCATAACCATAAACTCTGCCGATTTCTTCTACAATATCTTCTGCAATTCCAATATCTTTTGTTGCTCTATATGTTGGAACTTGAAGTTTATAGCTTTCATTATCTATTTCTTCAATACCAAATCCAAGTCTTTTTAATGTTGTTTCAATAAAATTTTTACTAATTTCAACACCAAGCCTTCTATTGATAAACTCTCTACTAACATTTACAAAAATAGGCTCTTTTTTTGAATAATCAATATCCACTAATTCACTTACTACTTTTATATCAGGACAAGTTTCTTTTAAAATATCATAAAATCTTGATATTGCTTGTACAGTCATTTCTGGATCTAAGCTTTTTTCAAATCTAGCTGAAGCTTCAGTTCTTAAACCTAATGCTAAAGCTGTTCTCCTAACATTTGCAGGGTGAAAATTAGCAGTTTAAAAAATAACAGAAGTTGTATTATCATCAACTTCACTATTTTGATTACCCATAACACCAGCTAAAGCAATTGGATTATTTTTATCTGCAATAACAAGCATTTCTGTAGTCAAATTTCTTTCAACTTCATCAAGGGTTATAAGCTTTTCACCCTCTTTAGCTCGTCTTATTACTATTGTGTGATCTTTGATTTTACTCCCATCAAATGAATGCACAGGTTGTCCAAGTTCAAACATAATATAATTTGTTGCATCAACAACATTATTTATTGGCTTTGCTCCTATATTTACTAATCTTTCTCTTAACCAATCAGGGGAATCAATTATTTTTATATTATCAAAAGCCATTGCTGAATATCTTTGACAAAGCTCTTTATCTTCAATAGTTACATTTATCTTTACTTTATTTTCGTCAATTTTTGGTAGTTCAAAACTATGTTTTTTAAAAATCTTTACCTAAAATAGCAGCCATTTCTCTTGCTATTCCATACTGCCCTACAGATCTGGTCTATGTGTAAGAGATTTATTATCTATTTCAATTAAAAAGTCATTTTTACCAACTAAATCACCAAAAGGTTTCCCTAGTTCTGTATTTTCATCAAGAATAAGTATTCCTTCTGAATCACCACTTACACCAAGTTCAGAAGCAGCACAAAGCATTCCAAAACTTTCTACTCCTCTTTTATTTGATACTTTTATTTTAAAATCCCCAGGTAGTACTGCACCTACTTGTGCAAGAGGTACAACTTGACCAACTTGAACATTTTAGCTCCACAAACAACTTGTAAAACTTCTTTTCCATTATTTACTTTAGTTACTTGTAATTTATCTGCATCTGGATGAGGTGCTATTTCTAGAATCTTTGCTGTTACAACTTTATCAAAACTTTTACCTAAATCTTCAACACCTTCAATCTCAGCAGAAGCCATAGTAAATTTTAGACCTAATTCTTCAGGTTTTTGGTCATTTAAGTCAACGTAATCTTTAATCCAGTTTAATGATATCTTCATTTATAATATATTTGCTAAAAATAATAATAACTCTACATTATATACAATCGAATTAAAGGTGTGTTTATAATTTTTTATATTTTAATATTGGTAAACTTGAAATACTATAAAACTAATATATTCTTAACTTCTCACACTGTGTAAAAGTAGTTATAATTCAACTGAATTATTGAAAATATAATAATTACATAAAGTTTATTTTAAATATATAGGAGATAAAATATGTTTGGTTTTGGAGGCTCTAAAATAAAGGAAAGTGATATCCTTGATGCCTTAAGAACAGTTCAAGATCCAGATCTAAAAAAAGATCTTGTTACTTTAAATATGATCAAAGATATAAAAATTAATGATAAAAGTGTTAGCTTTACTGTTGAGTTAACCACACCAGCTTGTCCTCTTAAAGAAAAAATTGAAACAGATTGTAGAAATGCAGTTAAAGAAAAATTTCCTCAACTTGAAGAAATTAGAATTAATATGACATCATCTGTTGCTTTTTCAGGTTTTGAAAAAAAGATGCTTAGTGGGGTAAAAAATGTAATTGCTATAGCAAGTGGTAAAGGTGGTGTTGGTAAATCAACAGTTAGTACAAATATTGCTTTGTCCTTAGCTTCAACCGGTGCTAAAGTTGGTTTACTTGATGCTGATATTTATGGTCCAACAATACCTGCTCTTTTAGATATTCATGAGCAACCAGAAGTAACAGAACAGAAAAAAATGATTCCAATAGAGAAACATGGATTAAAACTCATGTCTATTGGTTTTCTTTTAAAAGGTGATGAGCCTCTTATTTGGAGAGGTCCTATGGTTGCAGGTGTTATACAACAGTTTTTAAGAGATGTTGAATGGGGTGAATTAGATTATTTAATAGTTGATTTACCACCAGGAACAGGAGATGCACAATTAACATTATCACAAATGATTCCTTTATCAGGTGTAGCTATAGTTTCGACACCTGAAGATGTAGCAATGAATATCGCAACTAAAGCTTTAAGTATGTTTCAACACCTAAAGGTTCCAATATTAGGAATAATAGAAAATATGAGTTACTTTATAGCACCAGATACAGGTAATATTTATCATATTTTTGGTCATGGTGGAGGCAAACAAGCAAGTGAAAAAGTTGGAGTAAGATTCTTAGGTGAAATACCTTTAGATATGGCAATAAGAACAGGTGGAGATGATGGAAAACCTGTTGTATTCTATGACTCTAACTCTAACCAAGCAAAAGTATTTAAAGAAATTGCTGGTAATCTTGCTGCTAGTTTAAGTACTGAAATTCTTGCAAGTGTTTAACTTTTTAAGAGATAAGAAGTAAAACGACAAGATGAAATGAGACAAGAAGTGATGAATAAAAAGTGAAAAGATAAGAGAATATTAAAATTACTAACTCTTTTCTTCTTCTCTCATAACTTTTTACTTCTTCTCTTTCTACCTTTTACTCATTATATTTATTACCACTTAGGGTTTGAGTCTAATAAATTCTCAATTGTAGTTTTATCAACAGGCCGTGATATAAAGTAACCCTGACCATATTCACAATCTAAACTTCTAAGCTTAGTTAATTGTGATTCAGTTTCAATTCCTTCAGCTATAGCCTTCATATTAAGATTTTTGGCAAGAGAAACAATTGTTTTAACAATTTCTAAATTTTCATCATTAGAGCCTATTCTGCTAACAAATGACCTATCAACTTTAAGGCTATTAACAGGGAATCTGTGTAAATAACTAAGAGATGAATATCCTGTCCCAAAATCATCTATTTGAAGTTGAATATTTAACTTTCTTATATCCTCTAACATTTTTCTTGCTGTTTCTGCATTATCCATAATAGTACTTTCTGTTATCTCAAGTTTCAAAGTTGCAGGATCTATTTCAGAATTATTAACAATCTTAGATATATTATCTATAAGTTTTGGATGAGAGAATTGTCTACCAGATATATTAACACTCATTGTTAAAGGCTTTGAAAATTTGTATTTATTTTGCCATTCTTTAATTTGTTTACAAGCTTCTTTTAGAACCCATTTACCTATTTGAACTATCATTCCTGTTTCTTCTGCTATTGGAATAAATACATCTGAACCAACGATTCCACGTTTTGGATGCTTCCACCTAATAAGAGCCTCAAAACCAGTTATATATCCAGTTTTCAAAGATATAATTGGTTGATAGTATAAAATAAATTCATTTCTTTCTATGGCATATCTAAGTTCTGCTTCAAGCTTTAATATTTCTGTAGCTTGTGTTTTCATTTTTGAGTCAAATAATTCAAACCGTGCTCTCCCCAAAGCTTTAGCCTTACGCATTGCAATATCTGCATCTCTTATTAATTCTTCTGGATTTTCATAGTTATTTGCCCCCATAGTAATTCCTATACTTGCACTAGCGAAAATCTCTTGGTTATTAAGAATAAATGGATAACTTAAATCTTTTTGTATTCTATTAGCTACATTAATTGCATCAGAGGAATCATGTATATTTTCTAAAAGAATAGTAAACTCATCACTACCAAGACGTGCAATTATATCATCTGGTCTTAAACATAGTTGTAGTTTAATAGCTGCTTCACTTAAAAGACTATTACCCATAGAATGACCAAGACTATCATTTATAACTTTAAATCGATCTATATCCACAAAAAGAACAGCAAAAGTCATTCCTTTTTTTCTTTTTACGTTTAGTATAGATTTTTCTAATTTCTCCAAAAATAAGGATCTATTAGGTAAACCTGTTAATGGATCATGTGAGGCATTATATAATAAATTCTCAAGAAGCTTTTCATTATGCTTATGTTGAGTAATATCAGACTGAGAACCAACTATTCTATAAGTTTTACCATTTTTATCTTTAATTGCATTTCCTTTACAAAGAACCCATAAATAGTTACCATTCTTATGTAAAATTCTATACTCATATTCAAATTGATTTCCTTTTCTAAAGTATTTATAAAATTATTAGCTTTTTCTCTAGAATACCTATATCTTCATAATGAATATGACTAAACCATTCATCTAGATTTTCTGATATTTCATTTTCATCATAACCTAACATATTTTTCCATCTAGGTGAATAATATATTTTATTTTTATTTAAATTCCAATCCCAAAACCCATCATTTATACCTTTTAGGGTTATATTATATCTTTCTTCACTCTCTTTTAAGGCTTCTTTGGTTTGGTTTAGCTCAGATATATCAATTATTACACCACGTATAGATGAAATATAATTATTATTTGTAATAATTGGATTATAATACATCAAAACTGGAAATTCTAAACCATCTTTTCTTATAGCTGTATACTCACTAAAGCCTATTTTCTCGCCATTAAAAATTCTAAATAGATTTTCTTTTATTTTTTCTTTTTCAATAATTAAATCGTATATATAATATTTAGAATTTGAGGATATTTGAAAGGTATCAAAACCAAATTTATTTAAAAGTGTTATTTTTCCGTCCTGATCCGTTTCAAAGATTGTATGCGGTAATGAATTTGTTAAGTCTTTATATTTTTCTTCACTCTCTCTTAATGCTTCTTCGTTTCTTTTTCTCTGTATTTCAGCTGAGGCTCTATCACATACAAATTCAAGTATTGACTTATGAAAATCAGTTTCTTTTATAGGTTTATCACTTAAAATTCCTAATTGACCTATAACTTTTTTCTTAGAATCAAATATAGGAATACCAATATAACTTTGTATATTGTGCTTTTTTAAAAAATCAATATGAGGAAATAAATCTACTACATTTTTTTCTATTGATACAAACTCACCATCAAAAACTTTCTCTCCTGGGCTATTTGAAATATCTAGGTCTGCATTTCTACCAAATTTATTAATTCTCCAATATGATAATATACTAACAACTTTATTTTTAGATTTTACATTTTCAGAAATAAAGGCGAATTTTACTTTTAGTATCTTTGATATTTGTTTTACTAGAACTTTAAAAAATTCTTCACCTACAGACATTAAAACACTTTCACTTATAAAGTTTGTTATATCTGTTATATGTCTTTTATCTGTTATATCACTCATTATTAGAACACTGCCAATTACATCTTCTTTATAATCTCTTATTGGCGATATTCTACAATTTACTAAAATTTCCTTATTATATTTATTTATTAAAAGATATTCATGATTATCAATTATTTTGTTGTTATCTATAGACTCACTTAAGTAATTTAGGACTTTTTCATCATTTTCTTCATTATAAAGACTTACTACATCATAAATAGATTTACCTTTACACTTGTCTAATTTTATTCCTGAAAGGTTTTCAGCAATAGTATTCATAAAGGTAATATATCCATTAATATCAGTTGTTATTATTGCATCACCGATATTAACTAGAGCTTTATACAGTCTTTCTTCACTTTGTCTTAATTTTTGTTCTGTTCTAGCTTTATATAAAGCAATTTCAATATTTATATGTAATTCTCTTTCATCAAATGGTTTTATTATATATCCAAATGGCTCAATAATATTTGCCATTTTGAGTATAGGGTTATTTGCATAAGCAGTAATAAAAATTATAGGTATATCTAATGTTTCTTTAATTATTTCAGCGGCCTCAATACCATTCATTTTACCTTTAAGCATAATATCCATAAGAACTATATTAGGCTTATATTCATTTGCTTTCTTTACAGCCTCTTCACCTGTGGATACTATATCACAAGGAACATAGCCAAGTTCTTTTAACCTAAGTGAGATATCCTTAGCTACTATTATTTCATCTTCTACTATTAAAATTTTAATTTCAGGCATAAATATTATATTAATGAGCCAAACACTGAAAAATCATATTTTAAAATAATAATTTACTATAATTTTAAATGCCTTGTATATTAAAACTTTATTTTCTTAACTATTTTTTGTATAAACTTATGTAATTTTATAAAAAATAAAAAGCCTTACATAATTTGTAAGGCTTGATATGATAGCTATGAGGTAAAACTTTTTAACTTGCTTTTAAAGATTTTTTAGAATTTGTATCTTCTTTTGATTCAGATTTTTCAATTTCTTTGCTTAATTCTTTTATTTGTTTTTTAAGTTCAGCAATTTCTTTTTCTTTTTCAGCAATAATATCTTTTTCGGTTTTAATTTCTTCTTTTTCTTTAGAAGAAACATCATGAACAAAACCTTCAACAATATTTTTAAATTCTTTTGAACCTTTTTCTAGTTTATTGATTATTTGTCCAACTACTTTGGATTTATCTTTTTCTTCAACTTCACCTTTTTTAATAAGTTCATTTACTAATTGTTCAGCCTTTTCTTGAGTAATTGTAACTAAACCAGCTCCTCCAAGTAAAACTTTTTTTGTAAGGCTTTCAAGTTTATCACTTTCTTTTATTAACCATTCAAGAACAAATTTACTTAAAACAAATTGCTTTGTAGCAAGATTTTCTTGAAGGAATATTTGTGCTAAAACTTTATTTGTAATATCTTTATCTGAAGCATCAACTACTTTAATTTCTTTTCCTTCTCTTATAAGAGTTGCAATATCTTTAAGAGTAAGTGTTTTACTTGTTGTTGTATCATATAATTTTCTATTGTCATATCTTTTTATAAGTCTCATTAATTTTCTCCTTTTTTACTAACACACTGCATTAACACACTGCATAATAAAAAGTATAACGCACCGAATAAAAGATTGTCAATTAAAATTTTAAAGTATTAAAAAAATAATAATAGATATAAGTTTTTGATAATAAATAGTAAATTTTAAAAATTTAAGTATAATATATCTTGTTAAATATTAATTTTAAAATGGTTGTATGAAAAATAATTTAGTTTTTAGTAGTTTATTATTAAGTGGATTCTTATTTAGTTCAATAAATGCAAATGCAGAGTTTACTAAAGGTAAAATAAAGATACCTTTTCATCCAGAAGTTAAGGCTCAATCTCAAGTTATTACCCCTAAATCTAAAACTAACCTTATAGTTAAGTTCAATATTGATTCAGGAGCTTATTTATATAAAGATTCCATATCAATAAATATAAAGCCTATAAATGGTATTAAAATTTTAAGTCCTATTCTTCCTAAGGCTGAAAAAAAATTTGATACATTTTCAAATAAAGAAAAAGAAATTTATCATAATTCATTTTTTGTTAATGTTCCTATTGAACTTACTAATAACTATAATCAAAATAAAATTAGTTTTTCATCTACAATTGGTTATCAAGGTTGCTCTAAAGCTCTCTGTTATTTACCACAAGAAAAAATATTTAATACAACAATTAATGTAAAAAAAAAGTAGTAACAGAAAATTATAAACTAGCTCTAAACATAGAGGAAGAAGAATCTGAGTCATTAACAAAAGGTTTTACAAAAGATTTTGCAGGATTAGTTGAAAAAAATATAATTTTGGCTTTTTTGGCTGTTTTTTTTGTTGGTATACTTACAAGTTTTACTCCATGTATCTTACCTATGTTGCCTATAACATTAGGGGTCATAGGAGCTAAAAACACAAAAAGTACTTTTCAAAGTTTTACCCTTTCATTAACTTATGTTTTAGGGATTGCAATTACTTATTCTATTCTTGGTGTAATTGCTGCTATGACAGGAAATTTATTTGGTTCTTTATTACAAAATTCATATGTAATTTCGTCAATTGCTATTTTATTTATACTCATGGGTTTTAGTATGCTTGATGTATTTTATGTTCAAGTACCATCATCTATACAAACAAGATTATCAAGTATCTCTCAAAATCAAAAAAAAGGAACTTATTTAGGAGTTGGCTTAATGGGTTTAATATCAGGTCTTATTGCAACCCCTTGTGTAGGTCCTGTTGTTGTTACAATTTTAACTTATGTGGCACAAACTAAAAATATATTTTTAGGATTTTGGTTGCTTTTCTTTTTTGCAATAGGTATGGGTTTAATTTTAATAATATTTGGAACTCTATCTAATAGAATGATAAAAATGCCAAAAGCAGGAGCTTGGACAGAAACAGTAAAAAAGACTATTGCTTTATTAATGTTTGGAATTGCTTTTTATTATATAAAACCAATACTTCCATATAATATATTTACTCTTTTACTTGGAGCATTTATAGTTATTATTTCTGTTTTCTTTGGAGCATTCGATAAATTAGAAGATTTAGCAGCTAATTCTACAAAATTTAAAAAAGGCTTAAGTATTTTATTTCTTTCAACAGGTCTTTATTTATTTATAAATTCTATTGCCTCAAAAGATTTATTAGGTTCAAACATTACCACTATACAAGAGGCATCAAAAACAATAGTAGCAAACACAGATGAGTTAAAGTGGTATAAGTCAGAATCAGAAGGCTTTAAAGTTGCTAAAAGTGAAAATAAATATATTATGATTGATTTTTATGCTGATTGGTGCCCTGCTTGTATTGAATTAGATAAATATACATATACTGATAAAGAAGTTATAAAGGAATTACAAGAATTTACAGCAGTAAAAATTGATTCTACAAAATTAACTCCAGAAATAAAAGAATTATTTAATAAATATGGTATTGTGGGTTTACCTGCTGTAATTTTTCTTGATAAAGAAGGAAAAGTTTTGGACGATTATATGCTTAGTGGTTTTGAAAAACCTAGTGAGTTTATTAAAAGAATTAAAGCAATAAAAGAGATAAACTCTGATAAAATGGGTTAAATATATACTTAAATGTAATTAGTTTGCAAAAAATATTTATCTGTGGCGTTGTTACTAAAAGAATCTTGTCTTTTCACTCATTCCCTCTAAGAGAAACCGCAAGGGTTGCACCGTACAACTTCTCTTGTCTTTTCACTTTTTACTCTTGTCACTCATTATCTAGTATATTTACTCTTTAAGATGCTTAACTTATAATACTTATTTATTGTTATTTACAAAACTAAGAGAGAAATCATGAAAAAAATTATATTAATTAGCATTCTATTAGGTGTATCATTAACTAACTCATCATGCCGTAATAAACCCAATGAAATTGGTTTATCTTGTCAAAGATTATCTAGTTGTTACTCAGCTTATGGAAGTATGATTACAAGCCCTCAAGTTAAGTCTTTAGTAGAAAATGCACAAAAAACAGGAGATGAAGCTACCTGTCTCTCAGCAATAGGTGAAATATCTAAGGCTACAGGACAGCAATGTCCTTTTTAGTTGTTAACTATTAAATCTATTATTTTATTAGTGGTGTCGGTTAAAATATCTCCATTTTTATCAACATAATAGAGTCTATAACAAATTTTATTTAAATCTTTGCATGGTATGTTTTCATATAATAATATACCTGCATAATCTTTTTTATCCTTACTTTTAATATAATCTATATGATTAGATATTATTTCTTTAGGTGTATTAGACTTATTAACTAAATTATAAAAACTTATACCATTTTTCTCTGCATTTTTTACAAAATTATCAATATTAAAGTTTTTTTCTTTATAAGATTCTATTGCATTATTAAATTTTGACATCTGAATTTTTGCTTGGCTTATTTCAGCATTCTTTTTAGAATTATAATAACTAGGAGTAATGACAGCAATTACAATAATCACTCCTACAATTAAAGTTAGTAACTTACTTTTGCTCAATGTACTATATCTTTAGGTTTAATACTACCTTGTAAACTTTGTAAATACCAAGGATCTGCTTGATATACTTTATTACTATTATTATCTTTCAATACAGTGGACATTTTTTAATAATGTAAAAAAGTAGATAAAAACCTATTATACTTTTAAAATATCAAAATAAAAATAATAAAGAGGTAATTATCTGATGAGAATTATAACAAAAGTATTATCAAAAATGTCTAATTTAAAAGAGAGCTCCAAAAAATTTATAGAAAAAGTAAGTAATGGAATTTTTTGCAGTCTAGGAAAAAACTTTAGAAATATAAGCAGATATATAGAATTGAATGAAAAACAATCTCAAGAAATTATATAAAGGATAATCATTCAAATATAGTAGAAATGAATGTAATAGGAATTAAAGAAATCTATAAAGAAAATAATAAAAATATATTGGCTTTTGATGCGTCATTTATAAAAAAAAGTGGAAAGAAAACAGATGGTTTAGGTAAATTTTGGGATGGAAAGAACTCAAAAGTAACTAAAGGTTTAGAGTTATCATTATTAGCAATGATAGATACAGAATATAACACGGCTTATCCAATAAGTGCACTTCAAACAGATTCTAATTGTGAAAATAGAATGGATTTTACCTAAAACATATTGAAAATAACAAAGAATACTTTAAAGAGATAAAACATATTGCTTTTGATGGATTTCATTCAAAAAAGAGTTTGTAGATGGAATAATCAAACAAGAGAAGCATATTATTTGTAAACTAAGGTCAGATGCTAATTTAAATTATCTTTATCAAGGTGAAAGAACAAACAAAAAAGGTGCTCTAGAAAATATTATGGTAAAGTTGATTTTAAAAATCACAAGTTAGATTATGTAATTACTTTACTTGAGGGTGAAAAATTGTACTCAAAAGTTGTTTACAGTTTATCTTTGAAAAGAAATATAAAAATAGTTTTACTACTTACAAATAAAGATAAGCGTCATATATTTTACTCAAGTGACCTTGAATTATCTGCCTTAGATATTTTTGAATTTTATTCAAGTAGATTTCAAATAGAGTTTTTATTTAGAGATAGTAAAACTTTTACTGGTTTAGAAGATTGTCAATCTACAAATAAAAACATTTTAGATACTCATTTCAATATGTCTTTTTTTGCTGTAAATATGGCTAAAGTACAAGACAGAATAACAAAAGGTGAATTTCACAAAGAACCTTTTTCTATGCTAAATTATCAAAGATTAGCTTCTAATAATCAAATGCTTAAATTATTTATTCATAAGTTTGATATTGACCTAAATTCTAAAAAAATGGCTGAGGCTTACAAAGACATGCTCACAATTGGATTAGTTGCTTAATTAAATTTATTATTTATGTCCATTGTATTGATCTTTAAATAATATATAATTATGCATTCCTCCTAATTGAGCTTTCATGTCTATATCAAAATATTTATTAAAATCTGGAATACTTTGCATAATCTCATAAACTCTTCTTTGGCATTCTTGACATGAACCAAACCTTCCTAAATCCTTTCCTTGACCAGCATTAAAACCTGATGTGAAAAACTGAGTAAAGTTTTTATTCGCTCCTGATAAATAACCTAAATCCATTCCATCCCATTCTTGCTTCAAGCCACCTAATAATATAGGGTCTGTATAGTAGCTTTGAAGAAATTTTTTCATAACTTCTTTTTTTTCACCACTAAAATTACTTAAAACAGGATCACTATTAGCTAAAGCAAAACCTTTTTCTATAACTTTAGAGTCAATTTTAGTAATGACTTTAGAAAGTTCTTTCACATCATAAAATGTTAATGAATCCATTAATCTCTTAGACCAATCTTTTGAAAAACCAGACATATTTTTTATAATATCTTTTAACGTACTACTTTCTTGATTATTTAAACCGTCTTTACCCATTTCACTAAATGCTTTAATAAAAGCCGCCATATTAGAAAATTCAGATTTATTAGTATTCTTATTAAAACTTACATTAAAAGAAAAACTTTTAGGATCAAAGTTAGACGCACTTAATTTAGCTATATTATCCTTATTTGCTAAACTTTGTAAAAAAACTTCACCATCAACACTTAAACTATGAGTTTTACTGAACTCTTGCCTTATATTCTGAATTTGATTCTGTGTTAAAGGTTGACTATTCTTTATAGAGTCTTTTGTTAATTTTAAAAGTTCTTGAAATTCTTTGTTATTATTATTAAAATTTAAAGAAAGCATTAAACTTATAACCATTTATTCTTATACAATTCATACTTTATAAAGTATAGTTTATATACATATAAAAAATTAATCAGGTTAAAAAATTATAATATTTTGAATAATTCTTTTTTCTAAAAATTTATAGTTACAGTTTTATCACTTGTTTGGATAGACTTGATTTGCCCATCTATTATAGCTTCATTACTAAACTTTTCTACTATAAATAAGAAACTATTTCCTTTTAACTCTATTCTACCTATACTATCTTTAAACTTAGTAATATTTGCTAATTCAATTCCCAAAACATCCATTAAAGATTTAACAGGGATACCTGCAACTTTTACTTTTGATATTTCAAACTCTATAATATTTTTAGGTTGTAACTTTAAATTACCTTCTACTGAAAAAGGTATTCTTAATGGTTTAGATGATAATGGCACTTTTTGTAAAAAATATCCGTCTGATTTAATTACATTATTACCAACAACAGATAATTTTAAATCTGCAATTCTTTTTTCTTCTGAAATACTTAAGATTGCATTTATTTGGTTATTAAGATCTGTTTCAGCTACATCTATTTGTGCTTGTTTTATTCTTATTCTAAGCTTGGGTGCTACAGGTCCAATCTCTTTTATAACAGCTTGAGATTTAACTAAATCTGGAGCAGTAGGGTTTATAGTACCCTGTGTCGCACATCCAAAAGACGAACTAATTAAGATAAAACTTAAACTTGATAAAATAATTTTTTTTGTATTCATAATTAATCTCTATAAACTTATTAGCCTCAGTTATATTAAAACAAATATTTATCCTCAAATCAAATTAAATATAATTAAATCAATTTAAAGAAATTTGACTTGATGAAAATATTTATGCAAAAGTATTGAAATGTATTAATCTTTCTTTTTATTTAATATCTTACTGCTTAATACTCAAAACCGCTTCCACCTATAAACTCTCTTATTAAAGATGTAGGTGGGACATGGTCAGGATATATTGACACAAATAATCTAATTAGATTTCTCAATCTAAAAGCTGTAGTATATGCAGGGTGTTCAGGTGGAACCTCTAAAAGATACCTTTCTGCATAAACTTTTAAAACAGCAATCTCATATATTAAAGATGTATCAAAAACAGCATCTGCTAGACCAATATAAGGGAAAATATGTTTTTTCTCTCCATTTCTAACAGATGGCCATCGCATTATATTATCCTGTGGTGCAAGACCTCTATGCCTTCTATCTCTTATTATTCTTCTTAGTAACCTTACATCAGATGGATTTATTCTTGTTAAATTGTCAAAAGCCAATGATGCCATAGGTTGTATAAATATCTTAAATATTTTTGTTTGATCTATTTCAGAGCCTAATAAATTAGGGTTAAGACCATGTATACCTTCTAATAGTAAAATACTTCTTTCATCTAATTTAAACTCCTTACCCCCATTAGGATAGCTTTTACCTTCTTGAAAACTATAAAAAGATGTTTTTACAATATCACCTTTTAATAAAGATGCCATTTGATTTCTTAAATTATCAAGATCAAGAGCTTCTAGTGCTTCAAAATCATATTCCCCATTTTCATCTTTTACAGTCTTTTCCCTATCAACATAATAATCATCAAGAGATATAGTAAGAGGATTTAATCCATTAACCATTAATTGAACATTTAATCTTTTTATGAAGGTCGTTTTTCCTGATGATGAAGGCCCTGCAATACAAATTATTTTAGGTTTTCTTGGATCATTAATAATCATATCAGCAATTTGACTTATATTTTTTTCGTGGAAACCTTCAGCAACTTGTATAGTTTCAGATACTTTCCCATTTATACAAGCCCTATTAAATTTACCTACTGTACATACGCCAAGTGATTTTAACCATAAATCATAGTTTTTCATCAATTTAATATAAGGTGAAGATTCACTTGTATCTCCATTTTCAGTTTTTCCTGCAATTAGTATAATTCCAGACTCAAAGGATTTAATTTTAAAATCTTTTATTATCCCTGCATGAGTCACTAATGGCTCAAAATTGACTGTATAAATAGAACCACAATTTACTATATTAATGTTTGCTTCATCCCAAGTTTTAAGAATATCTACAAGATCTAAAGACTTCTGCTCTGTAAAATAACTTATAGCTTCTTCTAATGTCCATATTTCCTGATTAAAAGGAGTTTTAATGCTAATAAAATCCTTCATCTTATTAGTTAATTTTTCTGCTATTTCACTATAGTTCAAACCATCTCTTCCATTTATAAATATCCATTGAGAATGACCTACACTTGCACCTAAAGATATATGTAAATCTGGGTATAATTCTGCCGCAGCTACAAATAATAAAAAAGTTGCACTTCTTCTGTAAATTCTTTCCCCTTCCCAATGAGATGTACTAAGAGGTAATAAAGTAGAATCGGAGAATATTTGTGTATTTAATGGAACTGCTTTATTATTCATCAAAGCACCAACAATTAAATCATTATTGAAATTATATATATTTGAAGAGTTGAAGGCATCCTCTACACTTGAACCAGTTCTAAGTTTGAGGATTTCTCCATCAATATTTACATTTACATTTACTCTTCTTGGATGAGATCTTTGTTTTAAAAGTAAAGAAAAATTATCAGTCATTTCTAATAATTGACCACTTAAGGCTGAGATTATAGATTGTGTAAAGTGAATAGCTAAATCAGATTCTTCTGAAATCATTTTTTCAAAATTTTCAAGACTAAGTTCAGCTAGTATTACATCAGATTTTGAGATAATTGTAGCCGCTCTGGGTTTACCTGATATTAAACATAGTTCTCCAAAATGTTGACCTGAATGTATAACTCCTAAATCTAATCCAGATCTATGAATTTTAAGATCTCCACTTACAATAAAATACATCTTTCTTTCTTTATCTCCTTCTTTTACTACAACAGTATTTGAAGGGAATATTTTAAAATTTATATAGTTCTTAAAATCTTCTAATAGTTTATTATCAAGCGTTGATAAAAGTAGTAGATGTTTAATAGAGGGAGCATTACTTATACTATTTTCATTCATATTCTTAAACCCAAATAAATTTTATAATGCTTAATTCTATCAGTTTTTTTATTAAAGATATAAATTATTTTATAGATTATTATGAGTCTTTTATGATTTTATCTGGATTTTTTAAATAATATTTGATTTCATAAACCCAATTCATAATAGATGAATCTTTACCATATAGATAAAAGTTAAATACTTTATTTATTGGATTTGCCATAATATCAATAATTTCATTATTATTAACAGAAAAGCCTACTCCTAATTCTTTTAAATCTTTTTCAGAATCATAAAATAATTCACCATTTAAGTTATGAATTAAAATATATACTAAACAAAAACCTAGTAATGTTAATGAATAATGTGGAAAATAATCTATATCAATATCATAGATAGTGTCGTATTGATTTTCATTTCTAAAAACATTTATAATTATATTTTCAATATCTTTTATACCTTTGGGAATTTCATTTGATTGTTCTATTTGAAAAAAACTTTTTATAGGCTCTAAAGAACTATTATAATAATATTCAACTAATGCGGAATTATTTTTTAATTCATTTAAATTTTTTAGTATTCTAATAGATTCAAACTCAAAAAAGGATTGATTATTATTTTTATGTAGAAACCTTAATATATCTGGTAATGGGTAAGAAGAAATAAAAAAAACTCTCGATTTTTCATGAGGTGGAGTAAAAGAAGATAATACTAAACTTATTTTTTCATCTGTTAGATGTTCATTAAATACAAAAATAGTATTTTTTATATCATCCTCATATATATTAAAAATTTTTGAAAAACTGCTACAACAAAGCATATCATTTAAATGTTGAGGAATATAAGGATTAAATCCTTTATCTCTAAAAAAGCCTAAACATTTATTATAATTTTCTTCTAAAGAATTTAAAGGATTTATATCTAATAAACTAATTACATTTTTTAAATCTTTTATATTTAATTCCAAGAGCTATTTCCAATTTTTTTCAAAGTAAGCATCTGCTGAGTGATAACCATTAGCACCAAGTTTTGGTTTTATAGTTAATACTTTACCATCATCAAGATAATATGTATATGCACCTGGGGCAGGATGTTCTTCTGAATGTATAGGTGTAATTACACCATTAATACTTACAACATCTGTAGATTTATTCCTCATAAAATGAGTTAGTTTTTTTGTCTCTTCACCAAAATATGTTGAACCTTGAGGAGTTTGAATTCCAAAATATACAACTTTTCCACATCTGGTAGTTACTTTATCCATATTTCATTTCCAAAGAATATAAATATTATGATAAATCATTCTACCATATTTAATATAATTTTCTGTTACTTAAGGTTTCAACACTGAATGATTGAGAAAAACGATTTTCCAAATTAGAATTAGAACTATTTTCTACATATAAATTTAAGTCGACTTGAATATTTTTTATATTAGAATCAACTTGTTTAAAATTTGCTACGTTTTCATTATTAACAACATTAGTATTTCCACCATCTTTATTAATTTTAAATAGAATACCTACTCTTGATTGTATTTTTCTTATTTTAAATGCTTGATCAGATTCACCACCTAATTTTACTAGCGAGTTATCAATAATTGGCTCAATACTAATATTTTTGGATACTACTCTTTTAGTCACAGGATTAGGAAGAGGAGCAGATGGCAATGATAAAGCAAGTATACCATTAAGAGTAGGAGAAAGTGTAAGGAAAGAAATATCAAATGTTGATTGTAAAAAAGTTTTTTGATTAACCAAAACATCAGATAAACTATAATTTGCAAACTTTTGAAGAGGTATACTTCTTTGGGTTGGTGGCATTATAGATTGAGTTGATAAAGGTATTTCACTTGGAATAATATTAGTAATAGGATCAGCTGGTGGAAATGTTCCAAACATATAATAAGGCTTATCTTTGTCTTCTATAGCCATTTTATAACCTTTTAAATAAAGTCTATATAATAGGTTACGTCTATAAATATACTTATGAGCATCTGAATATGATGGTGAAGCAGATGATTCAAATGTAACCACAGGTAGTTTCATTTCTACTAGAGAAGCTGTTGGTATTGTGGTCAAAGTAGGCAATATAGAAACAGATTCTCCTCTAAAAAAATATTTATCTTGAAAGAGAACAAGCTCAACATTTTTTTTAGAATCTGGAGATTTTCTAAAATATAAATAATTTACACTCTGTAAGTGAATTTTTGTATTACTTGGTACAGGATAATTAGTATTCAGATTATCATTACCTATTATTTTATCAGCATCAATAAATTGATCTTTGACAAAATATAATGAATCACCATTTGTTATAATAAACTTATACTGACCAGCCTCTGTATCTAATTTTCCTCCAGTCGAAATATTAGATTTATTTGCTAAGTCTACATTAAAAGTTAGACCTTTCTCATAATTATTACCTATATTTGCTGGTAAAATATACCTATCATCTTTTGCTGTATCTCCACCTTCAAGAAAACCTGGTGGCAATGTATAATTAGAAGGAAAAAAATAATAAGCACCTGATAATTCATTTTTTATTACTTGTTTAGTATTATAAGATATTTCTCTCTCCATAGAACTCGCATTAAGAAGATCTTGAGTTTTCTTTACTCCAAATAATAAATTAGAAGAAATAATCATAACAAAAGAAATAACAGATGTAGATACAAGAATTTCTGTTAATGTAACCCCTAATATTTTTTTATTTTTTATTCTCATATTTATCTCCTAATTATTTATAATACTAGTAACTTGACTTAATAACCTTAAATCTGAAGTAGTTAAATTAGTATCTAGTTTATTATTTTTCTTTTCATAAGCAACAATTTTAATCCAATATAAATTATTTATAGATACAGGTATAGAAGGTCTATTAGGATCTGGGGCAGGAGGTGGAACTTGACTTGGAAAAACAGCAATTCTAATCTTATCATTAATTTCCTTATTAATAGTTCCTTTGTATCTTATATCTATGCTCTCAGGTTTTATGAGAGCTGTAACAGGTGTCGATGTTGTTGGAATAACAACATCACTAGATTTAGATGAATACTTTTCTAGTAATGTACGAATTAACTGATTAGATGCATCTACTTTTCGTGCTAATTTATTTGAATTAATTAAATACATTAAAGTAGATGTAATACTAGATAAAACAACCATAAGAATAGCAATGCTTATAATTGTTTCAACTAGAGAAAATCCAGAATTATTTTTTTTAGTGAGGTATTGATATGATTTGTGCATTTTCACCACCTTGTGATTGTATTTCTCGTAAAGCATTAATTTTTTCTTGTTTTTCTTTTTCAATTTGCTCTGGTGATTTACTAGGTTTTAAATCTGAAGGTTGAATATTATTAGAATTATTTATTACATTCGAATTAATACTATTATTTACATCTGTACCAGAAACAGAGGTATTTACAACACTTGATTTATTATTTATATCTGAATTAGAAGTATCTGTACTTGTATTGTTTATAATTGTAGAAGATTCTGTTTCTATAACACTTGAATTAGAGTTTTCTGTAATAGATTCATTATCATTTTTACTTTCAGAGCATGAAAACTCAAGGAATAAAAAACAAATTAATACTATCCTAAAAGTTACTGATAAAATCATCTTATTTTTTCCTCTGATATGCCATCAATTGTAAATCTAGGTGATTTCTGATTAACAGGACCAGATGGGAAATAAGGTGGAGCTTTTCCATTTGATGTTCTAACATCATAAACATAATCAGTATCAAAACCATTTCCAGAAGTATTCTGTGTTGGTGACAATGAATCAAATATTGTTCCACCTAATAAATGAATAGCTCCTCCATTTACTCTTGTATTATAGTTTTGAACTGCAAAGGAGCCAGTCCCTGTTTTTCCAGCCAAAACAATACCATGAATATTTATATCTTTAGGGGCAGGATCTTTTATTATAACTTGACCTTCTCCTGAGATAAAACCTAACATATTTTCTGCATCAGGATTTGTTCTTGGATCATCTTGATATTTTATATCTCTACTTACAAATATATCACCTTTGGCTGAAATAGTTAATTTATTTTCTGATTGTACTGCAACAGGTGCTGTAGATGGATCATTTGGAGTTGATGTAGGTCTTGATAAACCACCTAAATTATTGATCTTTCCTTCTACATGCAATGAGCCTCTTGGTACTCCTGAATATGTTTGAGTTGATGTAACAGCACCTGTAGTATAGTTTAAAGTTTGAACAATTGTGCTATTTGTTGCTTTGTCAATAGTTATTTTTTGTCTTTTACTTCCACCAGCAGTTTGTTTTATATCATAAACTTGCTTATTACTTTCTACTGACATCGTAATATCTTCAACATCTCCATTTATATATATACCTCCTTTAATAGCAGGTGCAGCACCACCAGTATTAGCAACATATATATTTTTAGGAATGTCAAGAGGTGAACCAGAAGGTGTTACACCTAGCTCTATACCTTTTTCAACAACAGTCATTGCTGTAGTATTAGAAATCTCAGTTTCAGGTCTTCCAATAGCAATTCTTTCATAATTTTTAGAGTTTTGAGGTAAATTAATAGTAGGAGCATTAACAAGTAAACCTTGAGCAAAAGTTGGTTTTACCTTATCAACTCCACTAACTGTTTTTGTAGGATAAAGAAGTGCTTCTGTTGTAGAGAGAGTTCCTGAATTAGATGTTCCACCACCACTATAGTACCAATCTACATTATTTGCAGATTGTGATGCTTTAGAAAGAAAAGAAGTACTTTTACCATTTTGAGTTGGATCGCCCATAAATTTAAATTTACCATTTGTGTGTATTGGTCCTGTTACTGTATCACCCCACCAAAACCAAGCATTATCTGTATTATTTGCTAATAAAGCAAATTCTGCTAAGTTTCTAGCAGAAGCCACTAAATTAAAGCTCCCAGATGTTGTAAGCTTTTTTTTAAGATTTGAAGTGCTGAATGAATTACCAATATAAGCATAAGATGTAACACTATAAGAATAATAATAAATTTTTTCTTTATTTGTCGAGTTTAATTCACTCTTTATATACCTCAAGCCATTTTCTCCTGTTGTACAAGAACCATCACTATTTGTATCATTACAAGGTACAGAGAAAATATTAATGCTTTGACCATTTTTTGTATCAAATGTCCCTGTATTAGTACTATTTGATAAAGATGTATTACTAACACTTGCTGCACTTATTGATAAAGACTGTGCTACAGAGGGAGTCATGATATGTTCATTACTAGCTCCTTGATTATCCCAATCTGATATTTTTATATTAAATTGATTAGTCATTGTATTAAATAAATTATTCAAAGTTTGTTTTTCTACAGATTTTAAAGCATAAGATAAATCATCTAATTTATTCTTTTCAGTATATTGTGATTGAGATCTCTTAAAGTTTAAACCAATAGTTGCTATTAATAAAGTTAAAGCAAGTGTTATTCCTAAAGTAGGAACTAAAGCTTGTCCTTTTTGATTACTTATTTTTTTTATATACATATATCAAGCCTATAAATAAACATTCTATATCCTAATTAGTGATCATATTTCTTTAAATGTTCTTTGTATACAGGCTGTTAATAAAGTGTTAATTTTTGGTCTACTGTTGACGTAAATAAGTTTATGAGTCTGAAATGTTTGTATACAAAGTAAATTAGGCTATTTTACATATATAAAATAGCCTAAAAACTATATAGAGTTTTGTTAATTTACTGTAAAAATGATTGGTGTAAAAAATAAAATTAGGGGGTATTAATTTTAAGTTGCCATAAATCTTCTATAAATCAACACATAAAAGAAATTAAAAATTCAAATAACAACATAGATCCACTAGAGTATCTCTAATTTAGTGATACACCAAATCTAAAACTAATTATTATAATGTTATAGAATCTTATATTAATACACTCAAATGGCAGATGAAATATTATTAAAACGTTTTAAACGAGATTTAATACTATAAGTCAGAATTCTAATATTTAGAGAAGTAGTAAATCCCATAATACTTTTTATACCCAAGCAGCTAATCTCTTTTTTCAACTAATATCACTTAAGGAAAGATAAAAAAATAACTTGTCACACTTTTATCTAAAAGTTTAGTTATATTAGGTTTGATAAGTCAAGTTATCTTTTACAAATTCCTAAGTATGAAAAATCTTCTATTATTTTAACTTCTAACAAACATTTTGGAGATTGGGGAGAAATCTTTGGAGATAATGTTATTGCATCTGCTATTTTAGACAGATTACTTCATCACTCCAATGTTATTAGTATTAAAGGGCAAAGTTACAGAATTAAAAATCGTAAAAATACTTTCTTTTCTGGAGGTTATAACAAATAATGGATTAAATTTTTTTAGCACAATTGACGGTTTTTCAATTAACATTTTTGTACAATTTTCAATTAGTATTGACAATATGGGAATAGCTATAAATTAAAAGCTTTATATCTAAATAATTATGATAATATCTATACTTAATTGTAATTAGATATTAAATAATAAAAAGGTTATTATATGCATTTAGATCCTAAAAATATATCAATTTCTGAAGTACAAAAATTATTACTTGGAGGAGTAAGTCCTAGACCAATTGCTTTAGTTTCAACAATTTCAGAAAATGGTGTCAATAATCTTTCTCCTTTTTCCTTTTTTAACGCTTTTAGTGCTAATCCCCCTATAGTTGCTTTTTCAGCATCAAAACGAGTAAGAGATGGTAGTTTTAAGGATACATATAATAATATAATTGCAACTAAAGAATGTGTAATACAAGCTGTAACTTATGATATGGTAGAACAAGTATCTTTATCTTCTACTGAGTATGAAACAGGAATAGATGAGTTTATAAAAAGTGGTTTAACTCCTATTGATTCTTACATTGTTAAAGCTAAAAGAGTTAAAGAGTCTCCATTTCAAATGGAATGTAAATTGGTAAATATGATTAATCTTGGAACAGACAAAGGAGCAGGAAATTTAGCAATATGTGAAGTTGTATATTTTCATGTAGATGATGATATTTTTGATAAAGGAATTATTCAACCTAACTTAATTGATTTAGTTGGTCGTAATAGTGGGGATTTTTACACTAGGGCAAATGGGGATGCATTATTTGAAATAGAAAAACCTCTAGCAAAAAAAGGTATAGGTTATGATAATATACCCCAATTTATAAAAGATTCTGATATATTTACTGCAAATAATCTTGGAAGATTAGGAAATAGTGAAAGACTACCAACTGAAAATGAGATAAGAGAATTTATAAATTCTTTTGAAAAAATAGAGACGTCAAAAAATATTTACCAAAGAGCTTTTAATCAAAGGGAGCATACTAAGATGCTAATGAGTTTGTTATCTATGGAAAATATAGAAAAAAATAAGTTCTTAATTAATTTACAAAAGATAGCAAAAGTTGCTATAGAAAATAATGATATTGAATTTGCATGGAAAACAGTACTTTATACCAATTTAGTTTATAGTAAGTAAGAAGTTAAAAGTAAAAAGAGAAGAAGTGATGAGAGAAGAATAAGAGCTTATAGACTAAAAATTAAACTTTCACTTTATTAAATAGTAAATCTATAAAGCTATTCTTTGTAAATTCACTTTGTCTTACATTTTCAAAGTGTAAATCTGATATTATTTGCAGTATCATATCTTCATCATAATTACTGATTTCTAAACTAGCTTTAATATTCTCTATAGATTTTCTTAATAGCTCTTCATTATTATTTCCAATATATGAATATATTAAAGCTCTTACATAGTATACTAAAGGATCTTTAGGTTTAAATCCAGATAAGGTATTTGAAAGAATAATAGATGTGTCATTCATATCTTTATATAATAATAAAATTGATAATAAAGCTGTTATTTCTATCCTGTAGTTTAGATTAGTTTTAATTACATCTAAATCTAGGTATTTATTAATATAATCGTATGATTTAGAAATATATGAAGTATTATTTTTAATATCAAGGTTAAAAATATTGAAATAAACTTTAGCTATCTGAAATATAGTTTTTTCATCTTTATCGTCTGCTTGATGTGATTTTATAAACATTTCTTCTGCTTTTAGGTATAAGTTTAATATTTTATCTGATAACTTTTTATATTTACTATTACTTAGAATAAAAGCATTATCATTTGATTCCTTTACCATATCTGCAACTAAATGCATTTTTTCAACTTCTAGGGAATATGCCATATTAAAAAATATATTTCCGTAGTTATGATAAATATCAACAGCTTTACTTATACTTTTTACACCAGCTTTATATAAATCTAAAGCTAATAATATATTTTCTTCTGACTCTTTATATTTATGTTCAATTAAATAAACAGTTGATAAAAGAACATAAAAATCTACAGAATCATCAAATGTATCAATAGACTTTTGGATTAATTCTTTAGCTATAGAATATAGACCTTTATTTTTAAGTTCAACAATTAATTTAATTACATTAAAACAATCCTCCTCTTTATTAATTAAATTAAAGGGTTGTTCAGATAAAACTAAAAATTTTAATTGGTTATACCTATTAATTGAGAACTTAGAGAAGATTAAATCCATAATCTCTTGACTATATCTTCGCTCTCCAGATTCAACTTTACAAACCAATGACTTGGAAATTTCAAACATCTTAGAAAATTCAACCTGAGATAACTTTAGGGTATCTTCTCTAAGTTTTTTTAGTTCTGTACCAAGGTAAATCCAAGATTTTTTAACCATAACTAATTTATAAAAATATTCCAAAACAACTTGTCTACAAAATATTAATTTACTATATTTTCTATATCTTTGTAAACACTTGTAATAATATGTTAAATATCGTAAGACTTAAAAAGCCTTAAAACACTTATAAAATAAGAGCTTTGTAATTTTTAAAAAATTATTATTATATGTTCTTATTTATTAAGTTATTTTAATGTTCCCAATATGAATATGTATCAAACATTTTCTTTACAATTGATTATAAAAGTTATATAACAGTAATTTTTAACAAAAACTAGTTTATAATTTTTAGGGTAAGTTCAAAACTATGGATAGATTATGGATAATTTAGAAGAAAATAAGTTAGAAGATATTGATAAAAGTTATAATCAAAATTATTGGTTACTTGAAGCAACTTGGCATGGAGGAAATGAACACGCTAATAGATATATAACAGAAGGAGTATGGGTTAATATATTTTCTTCTAAAACAAAAGAGTTTAATGAGATAAAATTGAATGATTGTATAGCAGTTAAAACATCCATAAGTAAAGAGATTGAAGATGGTAAATTTATTTCAGCTATTAAAATTAAAGCAATTGGTATAGTAACAAAAAACTTAAGAGATGGTAGACATCTTGAGGTTAGCTGGAAAAAAGAGTTTAACGAACCTGAAATAGATAATATTATAAAAAATGAGTCAATTCATAAACTTGAAGATGTAAATGAAATTAATAATATATTTTATAAAGGTAAAGATGTTTATAAAATAAGAAAGATAGAAGATTCAGAAACTCAGGATATACAAGAAAATATAGCCGATTCTCTAGAAAGAGAAATGTTTAAAGAAGCTAATAAAAGGTTAAAAAAGAGAAATTTTACTCAATTACAAAATAAAATTGATGGTTTTCCACTAAATCAAATTTTTTATGGGGCTTCTGGAACAGGTAAAACCTTTAAAACTATTTCTTCTGCCCTTGAGATAATAGATGGTTTTTGTCCTGAAGATTTTAATGAAGCTAAAGAAAGATTTGATTTTTATAAAGAATTAGGTCAAATATCTTTTATTACATTTCATAATACTTATTCTTATCAGGATTTTATAGAAGGTTTAATATCAGTTGAAGATGCAAATAATCTTGGTAAAAAAGAATATAGAGTCAGAGCTGGTGTATTTAAAGAAATTGCAAACCTTGCAAAAGTAGAGTTATTATCAGCAGATACAAGAATAGATTTTAATCCAGATGATGAAAAAATAAATTATTTTAAGATAACAATTGGAACAAACTCAAATGAAAGAGACGACCAAACATATAATTATTGTTTAGAAAATGGCTATATTTCATTAGATATGCTTGGTGGTATAGATTATTCAATACTTGAAAATACAAAAGATTGGGAACAAGCTAAAGATGAAATTGGTGAGATCTATTTTTTTGAACAGAGCCAAGATCAAAAAAGATTAGGAATACAATCTATCTATTATTTTAAAAATTTTATGAAAAAAGGTGATTTAGTTTTTGTCTCAAATGATCATAATAGAATAACCTCTATAGGTAGAGTTAAAGGTATTTATGAATTTATGGACTTGGCTGGTATAAGATATCATCATTTTAGAAAAGTAGAATGGATTATAAAGGAATGTAGTATACCTAGTGAAAAATTTTATGATAAAAAATTTTCTGATCAAATTATATATCAGTTAACTAATAACAATATAAATAAAGATAATTTATTAAACTTTATCGGGAAAAATGGTGGTAGAAAGCGTAATTACGTTTTAATTATTGATGAAATTAATAAAGGTGATATAAAAAATATATTTGGTGAAGCTTTAACTTTAATTGAGCCACAAAAAAGATTAGGTCAAAGTGAAGAATTAAAAATTAGATTACCATTTTCAAATGATGAATTAGTTGTGCCTGATAATTTATTTATTATTGGAACAATGAATACACCTATTCAATCAGAAATATTTGATCAAGCATTAAGAAGAAGATTTGACTTTATAGAGATGAATATAAATTATGAGATTTTAAATTTTAAAATTGATGGTATTCAAATTGATAAAATGTTAAAAATGATAAATAAACGTTTAGAATTTCTAATAGGAGAAAATATAAAAATTGGTCATGCTTATTTTATAGAATTAAAATATAATCCTTCTTTTGAGGTCTTGAGAAATATTTTTAAAAATAAGGTTATTCCTTTATTACAATATTTATTTAATGATGATATGGAAAAAATAAGTTTAGTTTTAGCTGATAATCAAAAAAAGAAAAATGAACTAAAATTTATAATCACTGAAAAAATAGAATCTAAAAAACTTTTTGGTAATTCTGATATTCAATCAAAAACTGTATATAAAATAAATTACCCAGATCTTCCCAAAGCTTATATAGAAATATATTAAAGTTATTTTTTTATTAATTTTTTTTCCAACTGATTTTATTTTTAATATATAATTAAAAATAAAATCAGTTGGAAAAGTGAAATAAGTTACTAATTATTCACTATTTTCTATATTTTAAGGATTATTAGAAGGATCCCAGCAAGTTCTAAAATTTTCATTTAATAAATCTAATTTATTCATATCTTCATCTGAAATATTAAAATCAAAAATATTTGCATTTTCTATAATTCTAGATTTTGTAACAGATTTTGGGATTATGACAATATTATGTTGTAATGCCCATCTTAAAATTAATTGAGCAGTAGTTTTATTATACTTTTTTGAAATATCAACTAAAACTTTTTCTTTAAGTTTCTCTCCTTGAGTAAGTGGACTATAAGCTTCAAGTTGAATAGAGTTTTTATTACAAAAATCTAATAATTCTTTTTGATATAAATAAGGACTAAATTCTACCTGATTAACAGCAGGTACAATATTTGCAAAGTCTAATAACTCTTTTAAGTGCTTAATAGTATAATTACTAACACCTATAGATTTACATTTTCCTGATTCCATAATTTTTTCCATTGCTTTCCAAGTTTCATTTCTTAAACCTGTAACTGGCCAATGAACTAAATATAAGTCAATATATCCTAAATCTAGTTGTTCTAAGCTTTTTTCAAAAGCTTTAAGTGTTAAATCATAACCATGATCCGAGTTCCATAATTTAGTTGTAACAAATATTTCTGAACGAGGTATCCCACTCTCTTTAATAGCATTTCCTACATCTTTTTCATTCTGGTAGAATTTTGCCGTATCTATATGTCTATAACCTGCTTCTAGAGAATCTAAAACTGCTTTTCTTGTTTCTTCTCCTTTATCAGATTGATAGACACCAAGACCAAATAAAGGCATTTCTGAGCCATTGTTTAGTTTAACTTTTGAGTTAATTGTTAAATTCATAAATAATTCCTATTATCAATTATATTGTTTTAGAGATTATATCTATAAATTTAATTATTGAATTTCTTCTTTAATTTGTAATCTTTTTCTTAATTCTGCATTGTATTTATTAGCTGCATCCCTTGCTTCATCTATATTTATAATATGCTCATTTTCATCTGAAATTATCGGGCTAACCATATTTCCTAGAGCTAAAAGTACTAAACCTGCAACAATACCACCTATGCCGTAGTAAATACCATTATCCACTTTTATTACATTTGTGGTAAATAGACCACCAGCAATACCTAATGCTATTCCACCCAATGCTATTCCAGCACCTAGATTTTGCTTATTTTCAATGTCTTTCATTCTCTTTGTGGCAATATTTTCATTGTTTACGAGTTTTAAAAGTTGCATATCATTAAGTTCAAAATTTATTCCTTGAATAATAACCCATTTACCATGTTCTTGTTTTACACTTATTCTTTCCATTTTATACTTATATATATTTATATCCTCTTGTGTCATTTTCTTTTCTTCTTGATAATAACCTTCAGCAAAAACTTTTAAGTTAAAGCTAAAAGTTAAACAAAGCACAAGTAAAATATTTAAAATTTTATTCATTAAGTAATCCCACTATTTTTAAATTGTAAATATGAGTTTATAAATAAATCTATTTCACCATCCATTACATCTTGAACGTTACTAGTTTCAGTATTAGTTCTATGATCTTTTACTAAACTATAAGGATGAAAAACATAAGAACGAATTTGATTTCCCCAACTTGCTTCTGAATAACCACCTTTTATTTCTAAAAGTTGCTTTTCTTTTTCTTCTAATTGAAGGTTATAAAGTTTTGCTTTAAGAATCTTCATTGCTGTTTCTTTATTTTGAAGTTGAGATCTTTCATTTTGACAAGTTACAACAATATTTGTAGGTATATGAGTAATTCTTATAGCTGTTTCAACTTTATTTACGTTCTGTCCTCCTGCTCCCCCTGCTCTATAAGTGTCTATTTTTAAATCATTTGGATTAATATCAATTTCTATTTCTCCTTCAATTAAAGGCATAACTTCAACAGAAGCAAAAGATGTTTGTCTTTTTCCATTTGCATTAAAAGGAGATATTCTTACAAGTCTATGAACTCCTTTTTCAGCACTTAATTTACCATAAGCATATGGGCTTGTAATTATTAAAGTAGCACTTTTTATTCCAGCTTCATCTCCATCAGAAAAGTCTATCATTTCAACTTTTGAAGAATGCCTTTCTGCCCATCTTGTATACATACGTAAAAGCATTTGTGCCCAATCTTGAGCATCAGTTCCACCTGTACCAGCGTTTATTGTAAAAATAGCAGGGCTTTTATCATACTCTCCACCAAGAGTCATTTCTAATTCCCAATCACTTATCTCTGATTCTAGAGCATATATGTTTTCTTTAATTTCATTTTCTAGAGAATTATCATTTTCTTCAATAGCTAATTCTATTAATACATCAGTATCTTCACTTTGTCTTTTTAAATTTTGAGCTTTATCATAAGTATTTTTTTGTAATGCCAAATCTTGTAAAACCTTTTGTGCTTTATCATTATCACTCCAAAACTCTGGTTGTGAAGATTGTAACTCTAATAAATCTATTGAACTTTTAAGTTGTTCAAGGTCAAAGAGACCCCCTTATATTTTCCAATTTATTATTTAAAAAATTTAGTTTATCTTTATAAGTACTTAAAGACATTCTTTTCTCCATATAAAATTTAGCATATTCTATTATATATCAAATATTTATATCAAAATTTATCTTAAAACTTTTGCTTGACCTTGACCTAATGCAATAAATTGTTCATTTACAATTTCTGCCATTTGTTCTTCTGTAATATTTATATTTCTTTTCCTTACTAGAGTATAATTATCAACTTCTGTATCAAGTGAAAGTTTGTAAAATTCATTTGGCTTAACTTTTTCGACTTCTTCACCATTAAGGTTAAATATTTTTTCGACTTTACTTATAATTACATCATCTTTAGTTACAAATTCTAATGTATCACCAATAACTATTTTATTTCTACCTTCAATTGTAACCATTTTATTTTCATTATTGTAACTTTGAACAGCTGCAACAAAATCATAATATTGAACAGGATCTCCTGTTTCATAATTTTGTAAATTAGGAGAATCTTTTTCATTTCCAATAAATGAAGAAGAAAAAGTTCTATTACTTGTTGTCATTATCTCAGCTAAAAATGGTAATGGATTAAAATTTTCAGGATCTGATATATAAGCATCAATAGCTTTTCTATAAGCTCTAATAACTATAGAAAGATAATAATTACTTTTTGTTCTACCCTCAACTTTAAAGCTACAAACTCCTGATTTTACTAAATCAGGTATATAACTAACTAAGCATAAATCTTTTGCATTAAAAAAGTATGTTCCATGTTCATCTTCTTCAACAGGAAAATATTCATTAGGTCTTGTTTCTTCAACTAATTTATATTCCCAACGACAAGAATTAGTGCAATCTCCATGATTTGCATCTCTCATATTAAGATAACTACTGATCATACATCTTCCAGAATATGCCATACACATAGCACCATGAACAAAAGTTTCTAGTTCAAGAGTTGGAACTTTTTCTTTAATTACAGAAATTTCTTTTAAAGATAATTCTCTAGCAAGAACAACTCTAGTTGCTCCATAATTATGCCAGAATTTGGAAGTTGTCCAATTCATAATACTCGTTTGAGTACTTACATGAATTTCAGTGTTTGGTAAATACTCTTTTATTAATTCCATTACACCCACATCACTTACTATTACACCATCAGGATTTAAGTCTTTTAATTTTTTTAAATAATCTGGTATTCTATCTAATTCATGATTACGAGCAAAAATATTTATAGTTACATAAACTTTTACTCCTCTATCATGTGCATATTTAATACCATATTCTAAATCTTCCCAGTTAAAAGCATTTTTATTACTTCTTAAACTAAATGTAGGTAAGCCTAAGTAAACAGCATCAGCACCATAATGAATAGCATATTTTAATTTTTCAAGATTACCAGCAGGTGCAAGTAGTTCTGGTTTAGTAATACTCATAACACACTCCAAACAAATTTTATTTAATTCCATTATTTTCAAATTTAATAATATAATAATAACTCAAACGTATTTATTAGAGAAATAATTAAAAATATATCTTTGAGTTTAGTATATTTCAGATTAAGTTAATTTAACTTTTAAAGAGAATAGGTAACTATTTGTTTAAATATTAAGTATCATTTTTTCTAATGTGTTTAAAAATATAAAAGTAAAGTTAATGATTTTGATATGAAAAAATATGCTCTTGCCACAGTTTATCTAACTGTATTTCTTGATATATTGAGTTTTGGAATAATAATACCTCTATTGCCTTTTTATGCACAAAAATTTGGGGCAAATGCAACAACAATAGGGCTTTTAATGTCATGTAATGCAGTCGCTCAATTTTTATTTAACCCTATTTGGGGCAGATTTTCAGATAAATATGGAAGAAGACCTGTTATGTTATTAACCGTTTTAGGTTCTGCTATTGCATACGGTATGTTTGGCTTTGCTAATTCAATATTTATGTTATTTGTATCAAGAACATTAGCTGGTATTGCAGGTGCGACAATAGGTGTTGCTCAATCATATATTTCAGATTTAACAACAAAAGAAAATCGTTCTAAAGTTTTAGGTCAACTTGGTGCAGCATTCGCTCTTGGTTTTGTATTTGGACCAGCTTTAAGTGGATTTTTAGCTAATGAAAAATTTTATTTAAGTACAGTTAAATATGGTATTGATTTAAGATTCTTCGCTCCTTATAGTTATAGTATTCCAGGGTATTTATCAGGTAGCTTATCTCTAATAAACTTTGTAATGGTTTACTTTTTTCTTCAAGAATCCAATAAAACAGTTAAAGAAGCAAAAGAAAATAATAAACCTGTACAGAGAAAAACTTTTGATTGGCAAGGTTTTACACAAGTTATGAAAGATAATGATATGTTAATGTTAATAAGTATTCAATTTATCTCAATGGTTTCATTATCAAATTTATTTTCAACATTTGCTTTATTTTTACAAAAAAGATTTGATTTTGGAATTGGCGAAAGTTCACTAATGTTTGCTTATTTTGGACTTTGTTCTGCTTTAATTCAGGGAGCATTAGTTGGTAAGCTTGTAAAAAGATTTAGTGAAGTAAAATTATTAGTATTTAGCACATTATTTTTAACAGTTGGTATGTTTATTATTTCATATATGCCAAATATTTATTTAATTTTGGTGGCATCAACCTTAATCTTTTTTGGAAATGGGATTATTAACCCTTGTCTTACTAGTTTAATAAGCCAAAAAGCTAAAGAAGAACAAACAGGAGTTACATTAGGTGTATCTCAATCTATTGGAAGTTTAGCTAGAATATTTGGACCTTTATGGGGTGGTTTTATCTTCCAATTTGCAGGTTATCATTATCCTTATTTAACAGGTGGTATTTTTGCGTTAGTGAGTTTTATTATGTCAATAAGATTCTTTGAACATTATGAAAAATCTGAAAATATTCAAGTTACAACAAGTGTATAGTTATTGGGTTTTAACAAATGGAAAAAGTAAAATTATCTCTTAATAAAGTTGATTTTAGTCCTGTAGGTTTATTTAAAAATGGTCATTTTCAAACAATATATAATGCTTTATTTTATAAACCTGTAGATTTAAAAGATACTAAAAAAATTGAGATCAAAATAGACTCAAAAAATACAATTATTTGTGATTATAATAAATCAATAGAAAATATAACAAAAACTCTTGTAATTCTTGTTCATGGTTTAGAAGGTTCTGCTCAATCTAACTATATAGTTTCTACAGCTCAAAAACTTTATAAAAAAGGTTTTAGTGTTTTAAGAATGAATATTAGAAATTGTGGCGGAACTAGTCATTTATCAGAAACTTTATATAATGCTGGTTTATCAGATGATGTTAAAAAAGTTATAGACTTTTTTATTGAAAAATATGATTATAAAAATATTTTTACTGCTGGTTTTTCTTTAGGAGCAAATACAGTTTTAAAAATGGCTGGAGAATATTCTAATAAATATCCTGAGGAGTTAAAAGGTGTTATTGCAATTAGTCCACCACTTGATTTATCTGAATGTTCTGAAGCAATAATACTACCTAGAAATATAATTTATGATGATCATTATCGTAAAAGACTAATAAAAACATATAAAAATAAAAAGAAATTTTATCCAGAAAATGTCGATATTGGTTTAATAAAAAAGATAAAAAATTTAAAAGATTTTGATGATTATATAACAGGCCCAGCATTTGGTTATAAAGATGCAGAAGAATATTATAAGTTAAATAGCTCACTAAGATTTTTATCAGAGATCAATCTTTATACTCTTATAATTCAATCACAAGATGATCCTATAATTCCTTTTAACAGCACAATTAAAGCAATGAACCTTAATAATGAAAATCTTCATTTTTTAATTACAAAACATGGTGGGCATGTTGGTTTTATAAATAGTTTTTCAGCATCAAAAAATGATATTGATAGAAGATGGGCTGAAAATAGAGTTGTTGAATTTGTTGAAGAATACTTAAAATCCTAGTAAAGTTTATAACACCCAAGATTTGGATTTATCATATTTTATAGAACCTTTTTCAACTATAAGTGGTGATTCAAAATTATTTTCATATAATTGTCCTGTGCCTAATCCTTGAAACTCTTTAAGCTCAAATGTACTTGCCCACTGGCATATAGCATTTAAACCTATATTTGATTCAAGAGCAGAAGTAATCCACCAATCTATATTCATTTCATGTGCTATCTCAATCCACTCTTGAGATAGTTGAAAACCACCTAAAAGTGTTGGTTTTAGAACAATGTATTGAGGTTTTATTATTTGTAATAATAATTTTTTACCTGATTCTGTACTCACTCCAATTAACTCTTCATCTAAAGCAATAGGTACAGGGCTTTTTTTACATAGATTAGCCATAATAGACCATTGACCTTGTTTAATTGGCTGTTCTATTGAATGTATTTTATAAATTGAAAGTTTTTCTATTTTATTTAAGGCTTCTTCATTTGTAAAAGCACCATTTGCATCAACTCTAATTTCAATATCTTTTTCAGTAAAATTTTTTCTTATTTCACTTAATAAATAACATTCATCATCAAAATTGATAGCACCTATTTTTATCTTTATACATTTAAAACCTTGATTTATTTTATCTTTAATTTGTTCATACATATTTTCTTTAGTATTCATCCAAACTAAACCATTTATTTTTATTTCCTTTTCTTTATTAAAAAAATCTGTATTAGCTATCTTTCTAATTCCACCATTTTCTAAATCAAGTAATGCTGTTTCTAGACCAAATTCAATAGAAGGATAAGGGTTTAACTCTAATTCCTCTGGTATATCACCTGTTTTATTTATTAAATTACAAGTATCAATTAATTTATTTTCAAAATTTTCAATATTATCAATACTTAATCCTATTAATGGAGAGCATTCACCTAAACCAAATAACTCTTTGTTGTTTGTATCATATAGTTTTAAAATATAAGAGTTTTTTTGATTTAAAACTCCTCTAGATGTTCCAGCAGGAGTTTTAAAATTTAGAGTATATTTTTTGTATTCAGCTTTTAACAATTAGATTAAACCTATATCTTAATTAGTATATTTTGGGATTTTAACCTGAAAAATTTATTGTGAAAAGATTAAAAATAGTATACAAAATAAGAATTAATAATTCAATTTGCATACTATAGTAGTGTTGTATCTTAATATTTATCTAATCAGGAGCATTCCAAGTTAGTTTATTTCCTCTCATTAAAGAAATAGTTCCCCCTAATTCTTTTCTACCACTTCCACTTATTAATACTGAAGGACTATCTTCTTTATCTGAAATCATTATTTGGCCATTTTTAGAATTAGTCATTGATGATAAACTAAGTTTAGCTACTTTTATTTTATGTTTTGTTATTTTATTTGTTTTTTTATCTAATATATCTATCATTTGTGTTGAGTTTTCAGGATAGAATTGTAAAAATGCATCAGATGTTTCATTATCAACATTTAAATCAACTATTGTATTACCTTTATTATTTTTCATAAAAAGAGATGTATTATTATCCATCGTTTGCATACTTGCAACCATCTTACCTTGAGAATTAGTTAAAAATAACATTGAGACGTCTTTATCAGCTCTTAAACCGCCTCTAACCTTACCATTATCATCAACAACTGAGAAACTCTTAGCTTTTATATTATCTTTAATATCAGAGTCCGCTAAAGCATTTACAGAAACTATCGTATTTCCAATAAAAGCTCCAGCAAGACCAAATGTAAAAGCAGAAATAGCTGTAATAAAAGAATTTTTATTCATAAATAAAACCTCATAAAAATAATTAATCATCAATAAATTCTATTAAATCACCTGGTTGACATTCTAGTATTCGACAAATTTTTTCGAGAGTGCTAAACCTAATTGCTTTAGCCTTTCCTGTTTTTAGTATAGATAAATTAGCTTGTGTTATATCAAGCATTTCTGCTAAGTCATTAAGTTTCATCTTATGTTTAGCCATAAGCATATCTAATCTAATTACTATACTCATTTGAATTAATCATACCTTAAACAATTTCACTTATCTCACTAATTATAGTTTCAATTGACTCAAATGCGTCTTTAAGAAAAATAAAAACCCATCCATAAATAATATATAAAAATGGACTACCAAATGTTCTTAAAATATAAGAATAATCTATTTCAAATAATGCTCTTTTTTCTATAAGATTATTAAAAGATAAAATAAGTAAAAATAAACCTAATAGTATAGATAAATAACCTATTAAACCAGAAAAGTAAGCTCCTTTTCTAATATTTTTTAATCTTTTTTCTAGTATCTCCATATTACTTTTTGACATTTATATCTTCCAGCATATTAAAAAAATTATTGATATAAAGATTATATTTCATACATATAATGTTTGTCAATAAAAATTTATTGTTATTCGATAAAAAAATATTGATAAACAATGTAATGTTTTTTGTAATAAATTTTGAATAAACATAAAATATAAAAACTTGTAATTTTTTATACTGTAGTCTAAAATTATACTGTAGTATAAATGAGGTAATTATGAATAGGCAAAAAGTAAAAAGACAAGGTACTAAAGAAACAATAATAAATACAGCAAAAGGACTTTTTTATACAATAGGATATGAAAATACAACGATTGATTTAATATTAGATAAAGCTAATATTGCAAAAGGCACATTTTATTATAATTTTAAGTCTAAAGAAGAAATTTTAAATATTATAGCTAAAGAATTGATGTTAGATTTTAAAGAAAAAATAAAATCTGATATAGATAAAAATGTTTCATCAATATTATTAATTGAAAAAATTGTTTATCAAATGGCTGATTGGGCTATTGAAAATCCAGAAATTAATAAAGCACTTATCTTAAATAGATTTCAATCTTTTTTTAATAATGAATATCATGATAGTTCTTTTAGACAAGTTACTTCTTATGTAATAAAAAAAGCTCAAGAAGATAAATTAATAAGAAATGATATTGATTATTTTGAATTGTCTCAAATGCTTGGAATGATGATTTTACAGGCTATGGTTAATTGGCACTATGATAATTCAATAGATCTTAAACAAAAATTTAAAAATTGTTTAGATATATTCTTTAGAGGAGTAATTTTATGAAAAATATTTTAAGCTATGAAGATTCATTTAAACTCGGTTCTGAAATAGTTGGTGGTAAGGGTTGGAATTTATCAAGATTAAAAAGATATGGCTTTAATATACCTATTGGATATGTTGTAAATGCTAATCTATATAAAGAATTTATAGATGAAAATGTAATTAACATAGTAAATGAGCTAGATAATAGTTCTAATAAAATAGATTTACTCGAAAAAATTCAAAAAAATATAATAAATAAAAGTTTTTCTGTGAACTTTAAAGATGAATTATTAGAAATATATGAAAATAATTTTAAGGATATGAAACTTGCAATAAGATCTAGTGCAACCCTTGAAGATGGTTCCGAATTTTCATTTGCTGGTATTCACTCAAGTTTTTTGTACATAAATGGTTTTGATAATATTTTAGAAAATATAAAAAAATGTTATGCATCACTTTGGAGTTTACAAGCTTATACATATAGAGAAAATATGAAAATAAATCATTTAGATTTAAAATGTGCTGTTGTAATTTGTCAAATAATTCCAAACATAAAGTATTCAGGTGTATTATTTACAGCAGATCCTGTTACTGGTCGTAAAGATATTATGAAAATAAGTTCAACAGAAGGAATTGCTGAAAAACTTGTTTCAGGTAATATTAACCCAGATGAAATAACAGTAAAAAGAAATTATATAAATTATGACATTTCACGAAATTCTAATAAATATATTACTTTAAATAATGAACAAATAACTAAACTTTGTAATATAGGTCTAAAAGTTCTTTGGAATTTAGGTGAAGGGCAACAAGAACAAGATATAGAATGGGTTTACTCTGATGAAAAGTTTTGGTTAGTACAATCTAGACCAATTACAAATTTACCTTATCCAACATTAGATGAATTAAAAAATAGTCCTATTATTTGGTCTAATGGTAACTTTAAAGATGCAATTCCAGGGGTACAAAGCAATTTAAGTCATAGTAATTTAAAAGAATTAATAAGATACATTATGTATAAACCTCTTGAAAGAAGTGGTTTAGAAGTACCTCTAGGTATGGATATATTACGAAGATTTAAAGGTAGAATGTACTTTGATTTAAGCTTTATGCAATATTCTTATCATTATCTTTTTAATTTATCTCCTACTCAAACTAATAATCTTGTTGGAGGTCATCAACCAGAAATAAATGTTCCAAAACTAAATATATTACAAAAAATTTCAGCGAACTTAAATAGTCAAAAAATTTTAAAAACAGGTAAGGATAATGAAAAAATAATATATCCTGCTATGGATAAAATAAAAGAGCAGATGAAATATTATAAAGCCCTTGATTTAGAGAATATATCTAAAGAAAAGATATCCAAATATTTATCAGAAATTGATAATATATTAAATAATTTTGCACCTAATTTTCAACTAGCAAATTCATCATCAGGAACATCATTACAAATGTTACAGATGCTTATGAACCTTTTTGCAAAAAAGGATTCAATGGAAATAAGTACAGGTTTAGTTGCAGGTTCTGGAATTGTGACAAGTGCTGAACAAGGATATAGGATTTATGATTTAGCTAAATATGCAGAAAAGGATAAAGAAGTATTTGATTATTTTAAAAGTAAAGATTTTAATGTAAATGTTTGGAAAAATCTTAATCAAAAATCGTTGTTTATAATTGAATTAAACAAATTTTTAGATGATTTTGGTCATAGAGCAGTTTATGAGGGAGATATTCTAAATCCAAGATGGCAAGAAGATCCTAGTTTTATTATTACTCAAGTAAAATTAATATTAGACTCAGGTGATATTAATGATCCTAGAAATATTGCAAAAGAAACAAGAAAAAGAGTAGAAAACAAGCTTTCTAAATATCCAAAAATTTTAGGTTTTATTGCAAAAAAATTAGCAGATAATGCAAGAAAAGGGGCATCTCTAAGAGAAAGAGCAAAATCTACATTAGCTATGATTCAGCAACCTATAAGGCTTTTAGTTTTAAGATTAGGTGACATAATGGTTGAAAAAAAACTTATAGAAAAAAGAGAGGATATTTTTCATTTATCAAAATTTGATATAAATATGTATGTTTCTGGTGAATGGGATGGAATTGGAGCTAAAGAAATAATTAATGATATAAAAATAAGAGATAAAAATTATTTAAATGATACTCCCAATGATGTTATAGTTACTGATTCAAAATATAATGAAATACCATTAGAAACTATTAATAATTTTAAAGTACAGGCAGAAAAAATAAAAAATAAAAATAAGCCTTCTAATATTATTAGTGGGATTGGTGTATCTTCTGGTGTTGTAACTGCTAAGGTAAGGATTATTAAACATCCATTGGAGAGTGAAAATTTAAAGAAAGGTGAAATTCTTGTCGCACCTTCAACTGACCCTGGATGGACACCATTATTTTTAAAAGCATCTGGAATAATAATGGAAATAGGAGGGTATTTATCTCATGGAGCCATAGTTTCAAGAGAATATGGAATACCAGCTGTTGTTAATATTCCTAATATTCTAACTATTTTAAAAGATGGTCAAACTGTTACTATAGATGGAAATAAGGGAGAAGTTATACTTCATAAAGATTCAAAAATTGAAGCTTATTTATAATAAGAATTTAAAGTGTTAAATAAAGCAAAAATTTTAAGACTTATTGATATTTTTGAAATATCATATAATAAATCAAATAAGTGGTAATTTAAAGAGTAAATAATGTTTGTAGAAAAGATACTAAATGAAAAAGATTTAAACTTGATTAATTCTTATCCAAATAATCTTCCTGATATTGACTATAAAGGTTTTGCAGATGCCTTAAATACTTTAAGAAAAGAAATAAATAAAAATCTTAGTGAAGATGATCTAAAACATTTGCAAAAAATAGAAGGTTGGGGAAAACTTTGTACTCTCTTAGGTTATTCAACTTCTTGGCTTATTCCAAATCCTGTTTCTGCCTTTTTAATGAGTCAAGGGAATTTAACAAGATGGGCTATGATAACACATCATGTAAGTCATAAAGGTTATGATAAAGTTCCTAATATACCTGAAAAATATAAAAGTAAAAATTATGCAGTAGGTTATAGAAGATATATAGACTGGCTTGATTGGATGCATCCAGAAGCTTGGGATTATGAACATAATTTTTTACATCACTATCATACAGGTGAAATATATGATCCAGACCTAGTTGAAAAAAGTATGCATTATGTAAGAGAATTAAACTTATCAATCCCTGTTAAATATGCTCTTATTGGATTTTTTATGACAACTTGGAAACTAAGTTATTATGCTCCAAATACTTTAGCTATTTTAAAAGATTCAAAAAATCAAAAACAAGGAAAGAAAAGAGAGCTTTTGGAAAATGTAAAAGATGGTATGTATCCTGGTATGAGAATGTTTATACCTTTTACTAAAGACTGGTTTGATTTTATTACTAAGTGTGTTTTACCTTATTCTATTGTAAAATTTGTTCTTATTCCTTTATTATTTTTACCTTTAGGCTTCCAAGCTAGTTTATTTGTTTTGATAAACTCAATACTTGCAGAAATAATTACTAATATACATAGTTTTTTAATAATAGTTCCTAACCATGCTGGAGATGATTTATATAGATTTGATAGACCTGTAAGTGATCAAGCAGAATTTTATGTAAGACAAGTAACAGGTTCAGTTAATTTTAAATGTGGAAATGATGTTTTAGACTTCTTCCAAGGTTGGTTAAACTATCAGATAGAACATCATTTATTTCCTGATATACCAATGTTAAAGTATCAACAAATTCAACCTAAAGTTAAAGAAATTTGTGAAAAATTTGGTGTTCCATATGTTCAAGAGAATGTATTTACAAGATTTGGAAAACTAGTTGACATTATTACAGGTCAAGGAACAATGAAAAAAACATCTACATTACATAAAATGTTTAGAAAGTAATGGAGTATCCCCAAAACTTAGGACAGAAAAGTGGATTCGTGAATTTGTAAACAAATTTAATTTAACTAATAAAAAAACTAAATGGCAAAAGACAGGATACAAAATGAGAGCAAAGTACACAAAAGAATTTAGAGATATGGCAGTAGAATTATCGTATAATACAGATAAACCACAAGTAATCTCTGTAAAAGAATAAATATAGGAGAATCAGCATTTATATAAATGGAGAAGTAAAATGAATCCTGAAAAAAAGAAATAAGTCAAGATTCAAAAAGAAATGAAAGAATTAAAGAAAGAGAAATTAGAGGTGGAGAATCAAATACTAAAAAAGGCTCTTGCCATCTGCAACAAAATTTGAAATATCAGTTGATATTTGATAATAAAAAAGAAAGAATTTAAGGTGTTGCAGATGTGCGAAGTATTAGATATTACAAGAAGCAATTACTATGCTTGGTTAAATAGATAATAATAAAGATTATGAAGTCAAGGAACTAATAAAATATTTTATGAAAGTCATTGAAACTTATGGAATAAAAAGGATTCATATAGAATTATTATTAAAGGTATAAATATTGGTCCTTAAAACAGTAGCAAAACTAAGAAAAGAGCTTGGTTTATATACTAAAATGAGACGTAAAAAAAAAAATATATAAGGTTACAACAGATTCTAATCATAATAATAAAATATTTGATAATCTTTTAAATAGAGATTTTGTTCATGTCTATACCATTAAAAAAATTGTATCAGATATTACTTGTAAAATACTCTGAAGATTTGAAATATTTGGCAACATTAATAGATTTATCAACAAGAAAGGTCATAAGTTACACAATCTCAGATACAATAGGAGCAGATATATTCACAAATATAATAAATCAGCTTTACATAAAATGAGACAGAAGATGCAATATTTCACTCAGATAGTTCAATATACATCAAAAGTAGCAATAGATTTATTAAAAGATTTAGGAATAAAACAAAGTATGAGCAGAAAAGGTAATTGTTGGGATAATGCTGTTGCTGAGAGCTTTTTCAAAACATTGAAGTATGATGGAGATATTAAAAAGGTGTTTAAGACTAAAAAGAGGCTAGATTAGCTATATTTATTGAAATTATTCTACAACAATAAAGAAAGGCATTCTTCTTTAAATTATTTAACACCAAATGAAGCTGAAATGTATTTACAATATAGAAATAATAGTGTAGCATAAATGTATATCACATCAAATTAACTCTTTTGATAAAATATATGTCCCATATTTTAGGTATACTCCATACAGAGGAAGAGATGAATAGAATAGAACAAGAAAGACAAAAGGTGGAGACAGGAGACGTTCCAAATGGTAATTCTGTATACAGTGTAGAAAGTATATCTCCTAATGTAGAATTCGGCACTGCTGTTAGAGCTCATCCTTATGTTAGAAGTTTTAATATTAACTCTTTACTTGATAATACTACAGTTAACTAGTATTGTTACAATAAAAAAATAATATGAATCAAAAACAAAAGATAATATGTTTATTAATATCAGCATTGATAATGAGTTGTAGTCAAGTTAATGTGCCTATAACTCAAGAAAGTAAAGCTGCACCTAAACCTATACAAAGCCAAACTGTTGTAGTTAATACCAAACCAGAAATAAAGACACCAACTACTCCAACACCATTATCAACTCTTGATCCAACAAATTATAATTCATCTGCAATAGATAAGAACTTAACACCAACTCCAACAGTTACACCTGTACCTAGTACTAATTTTATTCAGGTTGTTCCTACATCTACTCTAGTACCAATACCTAGTGGAATAAGTCCACCAATTGTTATTGTAACAGGTTCATTACCACCAACAACAAAATATCATAATCCTGACACTATAATAAAACCTATTCCTGAAGGAACAGGAACAACACAAATAGCATTTTATTCATTAATTTATGATGCAATTGGCTCTTATTGGAATTTAACTTTTAAAGATATATATAGAATAAGATTTTCTTACGAAAAGCAGGAGTTTTATTCATTGTCTGGATATGATACATCTTCTCTTAATAAAATTTTTAAATCTGAAAATATTAGAGTATTTCCAAAGAATTCAACTTATGATGCAAATGGTAAAAAAATTCCAATGTTTACAGAAGAAGATATGGATAATACAGAGCAAGATAGACAAAAGAGTGAAACAGGAGATGTTCCTCATTTTGGTTCTGAATACCTGATAGCAACAAAAGATATAGAAAATTTAGCATTTGGAACTCTTGTTAGACAACATCCTTATGTTAGAAGTTTTAATTTTATGGAGAATAATGTTGGAGCCTCAAATTAAGTTAAAATGAAAAATTATAATACACCTGTGATTTAAGAATAAAAAAATAATATGAATCAAAAACAAAAAATAATATGTTTATTAATATCAGCTTTGATAATGAGTTGTAGTCAGGTTAACGTGCCTATAACTCAAGAAAGTAAATCTACACCTAAACCAGTGCAGAGCCAAACTGTTGTAGTTAATAACCAAGTAAAAAATGATACAAAAGTTGTGGTTGATAATAAACCAGAAATAAAGACACCAACTACTCCAACACCAGTATCAACTCTTGACCCTACAAATTATAATTCATCTGCAATAGATAAAAACTTAACACCAGTACCTACACCAACTATTACACCTGTACCAAGCACTAATTTTATTCAGGTTGTTCCGACATCTACTCCAGTACCGATACCTAGTGGAATAAGTCCACCAATTGTTATTGTAACAGGTTCATTACCACCAACAACAAAATATCATAATCCTGATACTATAATAGATCCGATTCCTGAAGGAACAACAGCAGATTGGTGGTTAACATTTAAAGATATTTATAAAATAAGATATAATCAAGAAAAAAATGAATTTTATTCATTATCTGGATATGATACATCATCTATTAATAAGATTTTTAAATCTGAAAAAATTATTATATATCCAATTAATAGAACTTATAATGGTAACATATTTGTAATAAGATATACAGAAGAAGAAATGGATAAAAGAGAAAAAGAAAGACAGTTAAATGAAACAGGAGATGTACCACATGAAGGCTCTCAGTACATAATAAAGACAAAAGATATAGAAAATATAGAGTTTGGAAATCTTATTAGGCAACATATTTATGTTAGAAGTTTTAATGTAGATCAACTTGTTATTTCTGGATAAAAATAAAAAAATGAAAAAAATAATATGTTTACTAATATCAGCTTTGATAATGAGTTGTAGTCAAGTTAATATGCCTATAACTCAAGAAAGTAAATCTACACCTAGACCTGTGCAAAGCCAAACTGTTGTAGCTAATAACCAAAACAAAACAGATGCAAAAGTCTTAGTTGAGACCAAACCAGAAATAAAGTCACCAACTACTCCAGCACCAGTATCAACTCTTGACCCTACAAATTATAATTCTTCTGCAATAGATAAGAACTTAACACCAGCACCTACACCAACTCCAACAGTTATACCAGTACCAAGTACTAATTTTATACAAGTTGTTCCGTCATATACTCCTAGTCCTTATGAGTCAGGTGTATCTGAACCATTCTCAGTTTTACCTTCTTATAGTCCTAATCAATTACCTCCTCTTAACCAACCATTAAATAATCCATACTATTTTGAAAAACCAACACCAGAAGGAAATGAAGGTGATTTTTATTTATTGTTTAAAGATGAATACAAAATAAGATATAATGAAACTAAGAAAGAGTTTTATTCACTTTTAGGCTATGATACTAAATCAATTAATGAAATTCTCATAAATAAGAATATTAGAGTCAGAGTAGTAAATACTATTTTTACTGAAGAAGAAATGGATGAAATGGAGCAAGTAAGACAAGCATCTGAATCAGGAGATGTGTCTCATCTGGGTTCGAGGTATAGAATAGAAACTCAAAATATATCTAATATAGAAATAGTAAATAAGATGAGAGCAAATCCTTATGTCAGACAATTCAATTATGAAGGTAATCAATATAACAGAATTGGTACAGTTGGATAAAACTTAAATGAGGTAAAATAAAAAAGATACAAAGTTTGTTTTTGTTTCTTTCTCTTTTAAATCTTATTAAACAACATTATAATTAGTATTATATTAATATTCTTATGGTTTTTAAGATGAGTAATTTAATAAGATTTGATTGGGCTATCAAAAATATACTAAGAGATAAATCTAATTTTGGGATTCTTGAAGGATTTTTATCAGAATTACTTTCACTCTAAGATATTAAAATATTAAATATCTTAGAGTGAAAGTAATAAACAAACAAAAGAAGATAAATATAATAGAGTTGATTTACTTTGTGAACTTGTAAATAAAGAACTTGTAATTATAGAGATTCAAAATGAAGATGAATATGACTATTTTCAAAGAATTTTATATGGAACATCAAAAACAATATCTGAAAATATTGAAAAAGGTAATCCTTATGAAAAAGTAAAAAAGGTAATTTCAGTAAGCATAATATATTTTGATCTTGGTCATGGAACAGATTACGTATATCATGGAACAACTAATTTTATAGGAATCCGCAATAAAGACAAGTTAATGTTATCAGAAGAACAAAAAGGATTATTTAATAAAATAGAATCTTTTGAGTTATTTCATGAATATTATCTTTTAAAAGTTGAAAAAATTTAATGATTTAACAAAAAATGGATTAGATGAATGGATATATTTTCTTAAAACAGATGAGATAAAAGAAGGTTTTAAAGCTAAAGGATTAAAAGAGGCAAAAGAAAAACTAGATGTTTTGAAGTTACCAAAAGATAAAAGAGCAGAATATAATTGCTATCTTGAGGATTTGCATTATAAAGCTAGTATAGCCCAAACACAAAAATATAAGCTTGAAAGATCAGAGCAAGAATCAGAGAAAAGAGGAGAAGCGAGAGGGGGAAGCAAAAGGTGAGGCTAGAGGTTTAATAAATGGTTTATAAATCAAGGAAAAATTGAAGGCAAAAGAGATGAATCAAAAAAATAGCTATTAATATGTTATTAAAAGGATATGATGTTAATATAATATCAGATTTAACAGGTATGACAATATAAGAAATTGAGAGTTTAAAGAAAGATTTAAAGTAAATAATTCAATTTTAGAAATTCATCCCTAAATTAATAAGATTTTTTTATCAACTGATAAAAAAATAAATTTAACTTAGCTAATTACATTTTCTTATTATTAAGAATATAATAAATAAAAGAGGAAAAAATGAAAAAATTTAGTAAAACAATTATTATATCTATATTAATATCATTAAACTCATGTTTTAATTCTGTACAAGTAAATAAAACAGATAACACAAAAACAACTAAAAAAGAAAATACACCAACAAATAAAAATATAGTTTTAAAACCCCAAATTTCAGAGCAGAGAACTGTGACTGAAGGTCTAAGAAAAGCTGATATTATGATTGTTTTTAAAGATAATGAAAAAATTAGATTTAACTTTAATGAAAATAAATTTTATTCTTTAAAAAATACTGATGTGTCAAAATTAAATTCTATAATTAAAGAATATAAAATAAGAATGATAGAACCTCATGATACAGCAATAGGTAAATCAGAAGAAGAATTAGAAACTCAAGAAAAAAATAATGAAAAAACTACAGGCGGAGAATATCCAAATGCAGGTTCAATTTATTATATTTCAACAGAAGAAATAAATGTAAAAGAATTTATTGAAAAACTCAGAAAAGAGAATTGTGTTTTAAGTATTAATGAAAGAGATGGATAATTTTTATAAGCTATAATTAATATGTATTGAATATATAGGATCATATTCTAATGATAGAAGAAAGATACATAAACCCATTTACAGATTTTGGTTTTAAAAAATTATTTGGAGAAGAAGATAATAAAGACTTGCTCATAGATTTTCTAAATAGTTTGTTATATAAAGAACATAAACATAAAATAAAAGATTTAACATTCAAAAAAACAGAACATTTAGGTTCTACAGAAATGAATAGAAAAGCAATATTTGATTTGTACTGTGAAGATGAAATTGGACAAAAATTTATTGTTGAACTACAAAAAGCAGAGCAAAAGTTTTTTAAGGATAGAACTGTTTATTATTCAACATTTCCAATTCAAGAACAAGCAAAAAGAGGAGATTGGGATTATCAATTAAATCATGTTTATTGTATTGGAATATTAGATTTTACTTTTGATGAAGATAAAGATTTTCCAGATAAGTATTTATATGAAGTAGAATTAACAGAAAGACTAACAAAGAAATTATTTTATGATAAATTACTTTATGTTTACATAGAAATACCTAAGTTTAAAAAAAGAGAGGATGAATTAGAAAGTAATGTAGATAAATGGTTATATTTTCTAAAATATTTATCAAATTTCGAAGAAATACCAAAACCTCTTCAAACAGAGATGTTTATAAAAGCATTTGAGATAGCAGAGATAGCTAATTTTAATGAAGAACAAAAGTTTGATTATGAAAAAAGCATGAAATATTATAGAGATTTAAAAAATGTTATTGATACGTCAGAAGAACTTGGTTTTGAAAAAGGATATGTCAAAGGTGAGTTTATTGGTATTCAAAAAGGAAAGATTGAAGGTAAAATCGAAGGAAAAGAAGAAAGAAATTTTGAAATAATAACAAATATGTATAGTAAAGGCTTTAGTTTTGACACTATTTCAGATATATCTAATCTCTCAGTAGAAAAAATAAAAAATATTTTGAAAATAATTGATTAAGTAAAAAGTGATAAGTAATACTTATGTTGCAGTAATACTCTCAAATCGATTTTATTTATTAGACTTAAATAAAATTACTCTATTACTTTAAAATCAAGCTTCCAACCAAATGTATAAGTTAATTGTATAGTAGGTATATTAATAGCTATATTATAAAATTTTAGGTTATAAATACCTTTATCAGTTCTTATGAGATATTCACTACTAAATTTCCCTAGTTTATTATGTGAAATAATCTCAAGTATTTCATGATGTTGCTCTAGAAACCAAAAATCAATAGGTAAATTAATCCTAGGATCATATTGAACCTTGATAGTTTTTTTTATTAATTGAGTTTTTCCTAAGCCAATTCTTTCTAAAATTTCGCCTTGATTTAACATCAGGTAATACCTCTTATCCGATAATTAACCTTTCCCCGTAAATATGGGCAAGACCAAACATATAGCCATAGTTTTGATTATAGCACTAAAAGAGCTTTTAATTACACTTATTTGTAAAAATTTTTATATGATTTTTATCACATTAATTTTTTAGATAAACAACAGAAATTCCTTCTCCACCTTCATGTAAATCTCCACCTCTGAAATGTTCAACAAAGGATGTTCTTTTTAGATAATCTCTGACAGCATCTCTTAAAGCTCCTGAGCCTTTACCATGAATAATATAGAGAGGACTTGCACCAAGCAAACTTGACTCATCTATAAATTTTGAAACTTTATCTAAAGCATCATCAACATATAAGCCTCTTAAGTCACATTCATTAAAATTTGTCCTATACTCAATTTTTTCTGTTTTTTGTTTTGGTGCAGTTTTTACTCTTGTTGTATTACCTTGATTTCTTAAAGTTTTTACTTGATTTTTTAATTCTTTTCCTTCAACTTTTGTTAGTTCATCTGTGCCAATTGTTAGTTTTAATAATCCTGCTTGAACTTCAGCTTTTTTATCTTTAATATCAATAACTTGCACAACTTGTCTTATCTTAGTCAAATAATAATATTCACCTTGTATTATCTCTAATTCTTCTTTTTTTATTTTTTTAGTTTCTAACTCTTTTTTATGTCTATTTTTTAATCTAACAGAAACATCCTGAAGTTCTTTTCTAGCTTTCTCAGCATTTTGAGAACTTTTATCCATTTGTAATTCTTTTACAATATCTTTAACTTCTAGGATTGCATCTTCTAACTCTGCTTCAAATTTTTCAAATAATTGTTGTCTAATCTTTTTCTTTTTTGACTCTAATTCTGTAAGTTCTGTATCATAAAGTTCTTCTTTTTCTTTAAGTGAAATATTTAAAGCTTCCATTCTATTTCTTTCTTCTAAAAGCTTTTTATACTCACTTTCAAGTTTTTCAATTGAAATAGTTATATCAAGTTGCTCACCTTTTAATAACTCAGAAGCTCTTTCAACTACAGACATATCAACACCTAATCTTTTTGCAATATGAACAGCATTACTTTTACCTGGTACTCCAAGAAGTAATCTATAAGTAGGAGAAAGAGTTTCAATATCAAACTCTACAGAAGCATTAGAAATACCTTGATAATTATAAGCTAAAGTTTTTAGCTCTCCATAGTGAGTAGTTACAACAAGTTTTGCTCCTTTTTTTCTTAAATCTTCAATTATTGCTTGAGCTATTGCGGCACCTTCTGCTGGATCTGTTCCTGTTCCAATTTCATCAAATAAGACAAGTGAATTATTATCTGCCAATTTTAATATTTTATTTATATTAGTCAAATGCCCAGAAAATGTTGACAAATTTTGTTCTAAACTTTGTTCATCACCTATATCAGCTAAAATCTTTCCAAAGAAAGCCATATCAGATTCAGTTTTTGTGGGTAAATATAATCCAACTTTAACCATCAATGCACATAAACCAAGAGTTTTTAAACTGACCGTTTTTCCACCTGTATTAGAGCCTGTAATAATCATTGAATCAAATGTTTTTCCGAGTAAAATGTCAATAGAAATTACATTATCATAACCTTTTCTAGAAATTAAAATAGGGTGTTTAACCTTATGTAAATCAACTAAACCTTTATCATTAATATAAGGTTTTCTTCCATTAATTGAAATACAATAATTTGCTTTTGCAATAATAGAATCAACTATAGCCATTTGTTCTACAGTTTCTTTTATTTGTTCAACATCAGGAAATATTAATTCACCTAAAGCTCTTAATATTCTTTCTATCTCAACTTTTTCTTCTAATATTTTTTTTGCTAATTTATTATTATCATCAACAACACTCATTGGCTCAAGATATACAGTAGAACCACTTTGAGATTGATCTTGAACAATACCTTTTATCTGACTTTGAGCTTCAGTCTTAACAGGTACAACATAACGTCCATTTCTTTGAGTTATAAGGCTTTCTTGAATCACATTTTTATATTTTGAATCTTGAATCATTCTTATAAGTTTTTCTCTTAGATTCTGTTGTATTTGTTTAATTGAACCTCTTATTCTTCCAAGTTCTGGACTTGCTGTATCAAGAACAGAGCCATCAGAAGCAAATGTTAGTTCTATCTTTATTTCTAAATCATGATTTGTATATAAAGGGAAAATAATTTGATAAAGCTCATTTTCAGGTAAGCTTTTTGATTCTATAAACTTTTTTAGATTTCTAACACATTTTAAAGTTGAGCTAATATCTAAAAATGAAGAGCCTAAAAGAACTGCTCCTATGGATAAGTCATCAAGGTTTTTTCTAATATCTCTAAGCCCACCTATAGGTATACTACCTTCTGTATCTATCAAATACAAGGTTTCTTCTGTTTGTTTTTGAAGCTTAAGAGCTGACTCAAAATTTTCGGCAAATGGTAGATTAAGGCAATACTCTTTACCTATATCAGAAGATGCTTTTTTTGATAAATCTTCTAAAATGTATTTCCATTCTAAAGTATCTGTACTATTTAAATTATCCATAACAAAACTAAAACAATTATATGCAAGATAGATTTTATTTTACTTTTGTTATAATGTCCAATTTTGCTCAATTCACTAAAAAGCATATCAAGAGAAATGATTAACTAGAACTATTAATTTTTTATTGTTTATTTATTCTTAAAATTTTACAATAGACTAAAGCCACATTGTTAAAAGATTTCTTTGTTTCATGAAATGAAAATTAATAAAGTAGAAGTATTGAAGTTCTTAAATTTTATCTTCTTCACTTTTCACTTATTAAATTTTATTTTCTTAAAAATATAATTTGCTAACTTTGATATAGTAGGATATTCAAATAAGACTAATGGACTTAATTTTAAATTAAAATCTTCCTCGATATCTCCAGATAATCCAATACCTTCTGCTGAGTCTATTGAGTATTCAGAAAAAGGTTTATTTAATTGTATATTTTCAGGATTTTCTTCTATAATTTCAGCTATTTTATTTGAAAGATAATCTTCTATTTTCTCTAAAGTCCAATTTATTTCCATAGTTCAAGTTGTCCCTTTATGTATTTGTTTTGACATAATCTACGTTGAACTTTACCACTAGAAGTTTTAAAAATACTTCCTTGTCTTATAAAGACTATATCATGTGGAGTAATTCCATGTTCTTCTGTAATATGATTTTTTAAACTTTGCTTTAATTCATCAGAGTTTGAAATTTTTGTATCATTTTTAATTTCCTGAACTACAACTAATTTTTCTTCATTTTCATGGTTTACAGAAAATGCTGCATTACTTCCTAATCTAAAATGCTCTGAAAACTTCTCTGTTGTTATTTCAATATGGTGTGGATAATGATTTTTACCTCTTATAATAATTAAATCTTTGATTCTTCCTGTTATAAATAAATTTCTACCCTTAAAAAATCCTAAATCTCCTGTTCTTAAATATTTTTCTGAATCATTCCCTTTTATAAAGGCATTAAAAGTATATTCACTTTCTTCAGGCATATTTAAGTACTCATACGCAATTGCTTGACTATTTACCCATACTTCACCAATTTCGTCAGCATTACATTCTTCTAAAGTTTCTGGATTTACTATTTTAACCTTTTCTTCAAGCCAAATATGACCAATACTTACAATATCAACACTATTATCATTATTATTTGTTTCTAGTATTTTATGATTTTCTAAACTCTCCTTATCAGCTTTAAGTACTATAGGCAACTCATTTCTACTTGGCCCTGTAACAAATACAACTGACTCAGCTAAACCATAAGCAGGGAAAAAGTATTCATGTTTAAATCCACAAACAGAAAACTTATCAGTGAAGTTTTTTATTGTATTACTTCTTACAGCTTCAGCACCATTAAGAGCAACAGACCAAGTACTAAGATCCAATTCGTTTAGTTGTTCTTCTTTTGTCTTTTTTATACATAATTCATAAGCAAAATTTGGAGCTGCACTAACTGTTGCTTTATATTTTGATATAGCTTTAAGCCATCTAACAGGTTTTTGTAAAAACATTAAAGGAGACATTAAAACAGATGAAGTTCCCATCACTAAAGGTAATATAACACCACTCATTAAACCCATATCATGATAAAGAGGTAACCAACAACAAAATGAATCTATTTCAGCATTTGGTGGTGGTATTTCATCAAGAACAGCTTTCAACATATAAGCATTATATACAATATTATTATGAGTTAATAAAACACCTTTGGACATTCCTATTGAACCTGATGTGTATTGAATTAGAGCATGACTAGAATCTTCTGCTTTAAATGATATAAATGTTGAACCTGTAATATCAATTTTATCAACAGCCAAAGAACCTATATCTGGTGCATCAGGAATACTACTTTTTACAAATGCCATTTGATTAACAAAATCTTGTGTTGTTATTACAACATTTGCTTTAGAATCTTTTAATATTCCTAATAATTTAGTAAGTGAACGCATATCAATAGGTGGATGTATTGGAACAGCTATAATACCAGAAATAAAACAAGCCCATAAAGATGATACAAAATCTAAACCTGTATCAAATAATAATAATGCTTTATCTCCTACTTTATAATTTTTTTGTAATTCTATTGCAATAGATTCAGCTCTTTCACATAATTGTTTATAAGTTACTGTCTTTACTTCATCTTCCCCATTTACAAGATGAGTATAAACAACTTTATCTGGATTATTTTTTACTTGTTTATAAAATATATCTACTAAATTCATTTTTAATTCCTTACTATAAAACTATCATATCATTGCTTCAAGAGTTTTAAACTCTACTACTTTTCCACTACCATCATAGAAATATTCTAATTGTTTTCTTACAATATCAAGCTCAGTATTTGCAAATGCTTGACCATATTTTTTCACCATTTCTGTTTGTTTTTCTAAAATAAATTTATCTTGATTAAGAGCAAATTTTATTGCATAACCAGCTATTGCAAAAACAAGTGGAACAGGTATTTTATAAGGTCTTAAGGATGCTTTAAAATAAATACTAGAGTCTGTTTCTGTTCTTGGTGTTATATACATTGTATTTACAAATTCTAAATGTTCTTTTGAATAATACTCAAGTTCAATTATACCTGGCATTCTAAAACGACCTAAATCTTTATTTACTTCTGGTCCAAATTTAGCAATAAAACCTGATTGAGGTTTATCTTTTATATAAAGAACTTCTAAACCGTCTTCTGTAAGTGTTGGTGTTATAACATTTCTATACCTTTTAGCTTCTGTTCTTATAATCCCTGCATGAACAAATGGAGTATGAAATGGATCAAGAAAATTTTCTGCAATATCAATCATACTACAACCAAGATGAGTCCTAAATGTTGTAGAAACATAGTTTGAGTCATTAATATGAGTTGGTATATATGGTCTTGTAAATTTAGATCTTGAATTTAGCCTTATCCATACAAAACCTTCTTCTTCTAGAATTTCATATTTTCTAAGTTTGGGGGCTTTAATTTCTTCTTTTTCCATCATACCTGGAACTTTTACACATTTCCCTTCTGAATTAAACTCCCATCCATGAAAAGGGCATACTAAATTTCCATTACAAATTTTTCCATCTGATACAGGTATATTTCTATGAGGACATTTATCTATAAAGGCAACAACTTCACCTTTTTTGGTTCTATAAACAGCAATATCTTTACTTAAAATTTTAAAACTTTTTGGTTTTTTATTTACATCTTTTGATTCGCATAAAACAAACCAATAGTCTTCTAACATTTTAAAATCCATAATATTTTATTAAACTCCTAAGAATGTGTAAGAAAACTAAATTTATAAATTTAATTGTATCATAATCATAATATTTAACTTAAGCTTTATTTAACTTATCTTTAACTAAGTGTTTGGTAAATCTTCAAAATTTATGTTAATATTATTTAAAAATTAGAAGTTAGTGATTTTTATATTTAATTCAAGTTCAAATATTATTTAAGATTATTATTAATATTAAGAATTTTGTTTATTTTAAATAGTTAATTATTCAGGGGGCTTATTAGCTTAATTAATTTACATGAAAGAACTTTTACTAATCGATGATGATGAAAGTACTTTACTTATAGTTAGTAAATATCTAAACAAATCTGGTTATAAAACCCATACTGCAAAAAATGGGCAAGATGCTATAAGTATTTTAAATGATGAAAAAAATATTTCCTTAGTTATTGTTGATGTTGTTATGCCTGTAATGGATGGTGTAGAGTTTTGTCGCTTTGTAAGAGCTAATGAACATTATAGGCATGTTCCTATTTTAATGTTAACTGCAATGGCTGATATAACAGATAAATTTATGGGTTTTGATGCTGGTGCAGATGATTATTTAACAAAACCTTTTGAACCTCTTGAATTGTTACTTAGAGTACAAGCTTTATTAAAAAGAACTAGAATACTAGAAGAAAAAGAGAATGCTCAAAAAGAAGATAATTCACTATTCAAAATAAATAATGAAACATTTTCAGTTAATATAAAAGGTAAAGAGGTTTATTTAACATCTGTTGAGTTTGATATATTATGTTATTTATACGTAAACACAGGCAAACCTATAGCGGTTGAAGAATTACTACAAAAAGTTATGAACTATCCTCCAAAAACAGGAAACCCTGAAACTATAAGAACTCATATTAAAAATATTAGATCTAAAATTGAAGAAACAGAAGAACCTAAATATATAACAACTGTCCCAAAAAGGGGTTATATGTTTAATAATGTTGTATAATTATTACAAAATAATTCTAGAAAAACTTAACAATAGTATTATTTAGCAGGTAGCTATTTTAAAATATAGCTCTCTCTTTGTATAATGCTTTAGTTCAATACAGTATTAAAGAAAGGAAACCAACTTTTTATGTCAGGGGATATGCTCGAACCAGAAAGAAAAGAAGGACAAATTTCAGAAGAAGAATATCTTTATGATGATTCTGTTGATCCTGTATATGATGAAATACCAGATAATTTTGAGTCTTCTTATCAAAACAATGAAGAAAATAATTATTCTTTAGATCAAAACTTTGAAGATAATGATGATAATCAAGACTACCAAGAAAATACTTACGAAGAAGAAAATTACGAAGATAACTATGAAGAAAATTATGATTCAAATAATGATTATCAAGAGGATAGTTTAGAAAGCTTTGATAACCAAGAATATCAAGAAGAATTGTCTCATGATGAAAATCAAGAACATGAACAATATTCAGAAGAAGAAAATTATGAGGATTTACAGTCATTAGATGGGACTGAAGAACAAAGCGAATATGATTTTGATGAAATCCCAGAAGAAAGCTACGAAATTGCTGACGAAGAAAATTCAGATTTAGAAAATCATCAAGAGGATAATTATGAAGATTCAAATAATGATTATCATGAGGATAATTTAGAAAGCTTTGATAATCAAGAATATCAAGAGGAATTTTCTCATGACGAAAATCAAGAGCACGAACAATACTCAGAAGAGAATTATGAAGACTTACCCGAAGATAGCTTTGAAAGTGAACACTTAGAACAAGAATTAGAAGAAACTCTTGATGAACTAGAAATTCAAGAAGAAGTTGTTGAAGATACTCCTCCTCCAGAACCTGAAAAACCAAAGTTAAATGTTGATGATGTTAAAAAAGAAATACATAATCCTGTACAACTTGAACATACTGCAAATTATTTAATGAGTTTACCAATTTTAGGTGTTGTTGTTAAAGAAAAATATCTTGAAAATATAAAAAAAGAAACAGATGACGTAAAGTTAAGAGCAATTAGAGTGGCAACTCAAAAAGAAATAATTGCTCAGTATAAAGAAGAAAAACAACCTTATATAATTACACATTTTACTAATCAAGAAAATCTTTGTACTGTTGATAAAAATTGCTTATATAAAGAATTTAAGTCTGTTTATTATGAGGTTAGTAATCCTGTAACAAATAAAAATGTTATGTTGACTTCACATATGTATCACAATATGACACGTCATCATATGGTTTATTTTAATGAGCCTTTATTAAACTTGGGAAACAGTCCTCAAGGTTTCTTTGACGCTTATTTACCTTGCGCAGATTTATTAACAGCCTTAAAAGGCTCTAATGTACCTCAAGAAGTAGTAGAAGAATTAGAAGCTGTTAAAGAAAAAATTGAATATCTAGAATATGAAAGATTTGCTGCTGTTAGAGGTAATGTTCAATATGATATGAGTGTATTTGAACAAACTGAATATGAAAAAGAAAATAATATAATACCATTTTATTCTCTTTTAAGAACTCTTGTAGAGTGGGGAGCTGAAGATATTCATATTAAAGCAGGTTTTAGACCAATGGGTGTTCTTGGTGGTGATGTGAAACCTTGTCCATCTTTCCCTGAATTTTTAACAGCAGAAAGAACTAAGTATTATTCTAGTTATTTATTAACAGAGCCTCAAATTCAGCAATTTGAAGAAACCCTAGAAATGGATAATTCATTCTATGTTCCTGGTGTTGCTCGTTTTCGTTGTAATATGTACCATTCTCAAGGTTGTGTTGGTATGGTTTTTAGGGTTATTCCTACAAAGATTAGACCTGTTGAAGTCTTAGGCGTTCCTCTAATTCTTAAAAAATTAGTATTTGAAAGATTAGGACTTGTACTTGTAACCGGACAAACAGGTTCTGGTAAAACAACTACACTTGCAGCAATAGTTGAATTTTGTAATGTTAATAGAGCTATTCATATATTAACTCTAGAGAACCCTGTTGAGTATGTTTATGAAAGTAAAAAATCTATATTTACACAAAGGGCAATTGAAATAGATTCTCTTAGTTTCCCAATGGCTATGAGAGGAGCCTTACGTCAAAAACCAGATATTATTCTAATAGGTGAGATGCGTGACCCTGATACAATTATGGCTGGTTTAAAAGCAGCAGAAACAGGTCACTTAGTTATGAGTACACTTCATACAAATGACGCTGTTCAGACTATTAATCGTATTGTAAATACTTTCCCTCCTCATGAACAAGAAACTATACGTGTACAGGTTGGAAGTACTATTAAAGCTTGTGTTGCACAAAGACTTATTCCAAGATTTGATAAACCAGGTAGAGTTTGTTCAATTGAAGTTATGCTTGTAACTCCAAATGCTCGTGGTCAGAACACAAGAGGTTATATCATCAGAAATGAAGTTCCAGAATTATATAAAGTTGTTGCAACAAGTGGTTATGATGGTATGCAATCAATGAATATGGCTTTGTTTGAACATTATAGAAATGGCGTAATTACTCCAGATGATGCTTTATCTTATTCTGATAATCCAGATGAAGTTACAAGATGGATGAGAGAAGATATGGGGCTTGGAGCTTCTGTATAGTTTTAAATGAAAATAAGTTCTAATTTCATAAAAAAAAATAATATTAGATTTTTAGTAATTATTTTATTAATTTTGATACCATCATGTAGTAAAAAAGATATTGAATCAAAAGAAGTAAATACTGTAGAAGAAGTTGCACCTTCAATGTTACCTGTAGAAAGTCCAGACTCTTATGAAAAAGATATAGAGGATTATGAGCCAACAGATTCGATAAGCCAAGACTCTGATGGTGCAGTACATTAATTAGTAAGTATATTAACTCTATAAACTATTAGAAAAATTAACCAAATATTAAACAAAAATATTACATTTATTAATGTAAAATAGACATGGGATAGTACAAAAGATACTATAATTAACTTAATTCGAGATAGAGTGTTTTAAAGGATTTATATAACAATGAAAAAAACTTTTGCATCTTTAATTATTAGCTCTTTAGTTATTTCTGCCTGTTCAACAGAAGAAACAATTATTACTGCTCCAGCTCCTAAAACAGAGATAAAGCAAGAAACTAAACAAAATGTTCAGATTAATAATGAAATATCAAAGTCTGTTCAAAATAATATAATAGATCAAATAAAACCAACAAAAGAGGAATTAGCTCCAAATGCTCCAAGCTCAATTAAAGTTATTGAAAGAGTTAATATAGCTGAAAATTACAATACACAAACCTTACTTGCAGGTATAAGAAATGAAAAAGATTATGATAAAGTAAGAGAATTAGCAACAAAATATAATGTAAAAATTGAAAATTTTATGCAAGGTATTAATACTGTTGTTCTTGCAACAAATAATCAAAATGTACCTGAACTAATTAAAAAATTATCTGCTGAAAAAGTATTTTCATTTATAGAAACAGATAATATGGCAACAAATAAGCCAACTGCTGAGAGTGATATTGTAGACTCGATATTTAGTATATTTTCTACACCTCAAGTTAATGATAAATACTTTAAAGATCAGTATGGCTTAATTAATACAAATGTAGATAAAGCATGGGAATTATCTACAGGAAAAAATGTAAAAGTTGCTGTTATAGATTCAGGTGTTGATGTAAAACATGATGATTTAAAAGTTAATGTTTTACCTGGTTATGATGCTTTTTCAAAAATAGAAGGCGAAAAAGCCGCAAATGCAAGTAAATTAAATTATATATCTTCTACATATAAACATGGATCTCATGTCGCAGGTATAATTGCAGCACAATATAATAATACAAAAGGTATTGCAGGTGTTGCCCCTGAAGCAAAAATATTACCTGTAAAAATATTCCCTGATTTTACAGATTTCTTTAAAGCTGCAAAGAAAAATGATGATGGCTCAGATGTAACAGTTGTTTCAGCAATAGCTGATGGGATTGTATGGTCTGTAAAACATAATGCTGATGTAATAAATTTAAGTTTAGGTTTATGGGAACAAAGTAACACAATAGAAAGAGCTGTTAAATATGCTTTAGAAAATAATGTTTCTGTAGTTGTTGCAGCAGGAAATGAAAGAGCGACAACAAATAGAAAAAATTATCTAGCTGCTATTAATGGTGTAATTGCTGTAGGAGCAACAGATAAAAATAATCAAATTGCTTTCTTTTCTAATTCTGGGGATTATGTTTCAGTTGCTGCTCCTGGGTTTGACATTGTTTCAACTACTCCTTCATTTTTAAATCTTAAAAACTATAGAAAAATGAGTGGGACATCAATGGCTTCTCCTTTAGTAGCAGGTATTGCAGCAATGTTAAAAGATAAATTTAAAGATAAAGCAACTCCTGCATGGATTAAAGAAAGAATTGAAAAAACAGCAACAGATCTAGGTGCTCAAGGTAGAGATGACTTATATGGTTCTGGTTTAGTAAACGCTTATAAAGCTCTTAATGATCCTATATAATTAAATTATAATTTTATAAATAACCACATTAAATTTTAAAATAAAATTTATGTGGTTAAAGTATTTTTAGTATAAAGATTTAATGATAAATAAAATAATTTCTGAAGTTGATAAAGCTATAAATTCTATAGCTCCTGAAATAATTAATCGAGTAATTGAGCCTAGAATTTTAGAAAAAATTGAGAAAATAAAAATACCTAAAAATGATCCATTTGGTATCGATAAGGATGTACTTAAAATGGCATCTCTTGTTACTAATTTACTTTATAAATATTGGCATAGAGTAGAAGTTTTTGGTGTTGATAATGTCCCAAATGAAGGGGCAGCAATAATTGTCCCTAATCATGGAGGTGTATTACCTCTTGATGCTGCTTATATTGCTTCTTCTATAATAATAGAACATCAACAACCAAGACTTGTTAGAACACTTGTAGAAAGATTTTTGCCAACAGTACCATTCTTTTATACATTTATTTCAAGGGTAGGTCAAACTGTTGGTACTTATGAAAATGCTGAAATAATTTTAGAGGAAGGTGAACTTTTACAGATTTTCCCTGAAGGGGCAGCAGGAGCAACAAAGAGTTATTTTAAATATTATGATTTAGAAGAGTTTAATGTTGGTTTTATGGAACTTGCAATAAAAAAGAAGGTTCCTATAATACCAACAGGAGTTACAGGAAGTTTAGAACAGGCACCAGTTTTATTTGATATAAAACCACTAGCAAAATTATTGCATATGCCTAATTTCCCTGTTACACCTTTTTGGCCATTATTTGGACCTTTAGGAGCAATACCATTACCATCAAAATATAGAATTATTTTTGGTCGTCCTATGCGTTTTGATGAGTATACAGAAGAAGATTTAGAAGATCCTGAATTAGTTAGGTTTCTTGTAGACAAAGTAAAAAAAGAAGTTGAAAAGATGATTAATATAGGTCTAGAGATGAGACCTGCTCCTTTTTTATAAATACTTGATTCTTTTTACTTGTACCTAAATACAAGCAAATAATAAATCAATGCTATAATTTAGCTTATATTTAAAATTTAAAATAATTGTATGAGAAAAATATATTATGTTTGAGAATTTATCTGATAAATTACAAGATGTTTTTAGAAAAATAAGTGGTAAGGGACGTATTACCGAAGAAAATATAACAGAAGCTATAAGAGAAGTAAGAAGAGCTTTACTTGAAGCAGATGTAAACCTTAAAGTTGTTAAAGAATTTATTAATAATGTAAAAGAAAAAGCTGTAGGACATGAAGTTTTAAAAAGTATTTCCCCAGGGCAACAATTTATTAAAATTATTAATGATGAAATGATTGCTCTAATGGGTGGAGAAAATATAGGTCTTGCGAATGCACAAAAATCACCTACAGTATATATGATGGTTGGTCTTCAAGGTGCAGGTAAAACAACTACAAGTGCAAAACTTGCACTAAATATAAGAAAACAAGGAAAAAGACCAATGCTTGTTGCAGCAGATATTTATAGACCTGCTGCTATTAAACAACTTGAAGTTTTGGGTAAACAAATAAATATACCTGTTTTTAGTTTAGGACAAATAGATCCTGTAGAAATCACAACAAAGGCTCTTGAATTTGCAAAAGAAAAAGGTCATGACTATATTATTCTTGATACAGCAGGACGTTTACACATTGACTTAGAGTTAATGGACGAATTAAAAAAAGTAAAAGAAATTGCAAAGCCTACAGAAATATTATTAGTTGTTGACTCTATGATTGGTCAAGATTCTGTGAATATGTCAGAAACATTTAATCAATATCTTGATATTACAGGTGTTATTATGACAAAACTTGATGGTGACACTAGAGGTGGAGCAGCTCTTTCTGTTAAAGCTGTTACAGGTAAACCAATTAAGTTTATGACAACAGGTGAAAAATTAGATGCTTTAGAAGTGTTTCACCCTGAAAGAATAGCATCAAGAATATTAGGAATGGGTGATGTTTTAACTCTTATAGAAAAAGCTCAAGCTAGTATAGATGAAGATGAAGCAAAAGCTTTAGAGAAAAAATTAAGAAAAAGTGAATTTACTCTTGAAGACTTTTTAGCACAAATGAAACAAATGAAGCGTTTAGGATCTCTTGAACAGATAATAGGAATGATTCCTGGGCTTGGTGGAAAATTAAAAAGTGAAGACCTAGCAGAAGGTGAAAAACAAATGAAAAAAATTGAAGCAATTATTTTTTCAATGACACCAGAAGAAAGAAGAGATACAGAAATAATAAATATCAGTCGTAAAAATCGTATTGCTAAAGGTAGTGGTTCTACAGTTCAAGAAGTAAATAAACTTCTTAAGCAATTTGGTGAAATGCGTAAAATGATTAAAGGTTTATCTGATATGGGATTATTTGGTGGTGCTAAAAATAAAAAGGGTAAACAGTTAGAAAAAATGATGAAAAATATGGAAAAGCATATGGGTAAAGGTGGAATGCCTGGTATGCCTGGAATGGATTTACCGCCAAATATGAAAAAAGAGTTAATGAATAAGCGTTCAACAAATTTCTTTAAAAAATAATGGACAAAAAAGAATATTTTCAAGACCATATGCCTGAAAACGTATGTTTTGGATGTGGCTCAAGTAATCATGAAGGATTACAAATAAAAAGTTTTTGGGAGAATGAGACATCTGTTTTAATATGGGAATCTCAAGAAAAATATCATGGTTGGGCACATTTGCTTAATGGTGGTATTATTGCAACTTTGATAGATTGTCATTGTATGGGAACAGCTATGGCTTATGCTTATAAGATAGAAAATAGGTCATTAGATTCTGAACCTATATATAGATATGCAACAGGTACAATGAATATAAAGTATTTAAAGCCAACTTCAAATGATGTACCTGTTGAGCTTAGAGCTACTGTAAAAGAGGTAAAAGGAAGAAAAACTGTTTTAATTTGTGATTTATTTTCAGAAGGAATAAAAACAGTAGAAGCTGAAGTTATTGCTATACGTGTTTATGACAGTAATCAAGATAAAGAAGGAAATCCTTTTATTTAATAATGAAAAAAATATATTTTATTGTAATCATATTTATAGTCTTTTTCCCTTTTATATCCTATTCTAAAGATAATAAAGATATTATAGATAAATTATACTCATATAAAAGATTAGAAATAGAATTAAATGATTTATCAACACAAAACACAAATTTTGTTAGTTTAGAAACTATTTGTAAAACTTTTGAAAATAAAAATATTTATTTGGCTAGAATAAGTAATAAATTAATAAAAAAAACTAAATCTTCTGTATTAGCAATATTTGCTCAACATGGAGATGAACATGATACAACTTTAATTGCTATGAATTTAATCAAAAATTTAATTAATAATAAAGATAAGATTCTAGATACTATAGAAGTATGTATTATTCCTATGGTTAATCCTGATGGTGCTGATTTTGATTTATTAAATAATTCATATAATAATTTTATGTGGAGAAAAAATAGAATAAAAGTTGATGATGAGACATTTGGGGTTGATTTAAATAGAAATTGGGGATTTCATTGGGATGAAAAAGTATCTATTGAATTAGAAAAAAACTCTAATAATAAAAAATCTTCTTATTATAAAGGTTTACAAGCTTTTTCAGAGAATGAAACAAAAAGTATTAGAGATTTTTTAATAAATAATAAAAATATTAAAGTATTTTTAGATTATCATTCAGGAATATCTGATTTTAATCAAGGGATGATTATTATTCCATATACATATACAGAACAAAAAATAATAAACGAAAATGTAGAAGTAAAATATAAGAAATTTGTTGATAGATTTAAAAGCTTAATCTCTAATAATAGTGATAAAAGGGGTGATTTTATTTCTATACAAGTAAAAGATATACCTAATTATTTAGTTAATGAAATTAAAAAAAAAGTTCCTCCTACTCATCTTCCAAAAGTGATAGAAAGTTTACCTAAATCAATGTTATCTCCTGGTTCATCTATAGACTATGTATATGGAGAACTTGGAATTTTGTCACTAGGTTTAGAAATTTCAAGAGAAAAAAACTTTTATGATGAATATAATCAAAATAATAAAGTGAATTTTGAAAATCAACTTAGAGGATTTATGTTTATATTAGATTATGTAAAAAATAATTAGTTATGAATAATAATGTTTAATAGGTTCAAAATTGTCTTTATAAAAATGATTTACTAAAACTATTCATTAATTTTATTTTTTCATCTTTCATTCTTCATCTTTTATTTAATTTATTTGCTGTTAAATGAATTGATTTGTATAATAAGCAATAAGAATTTTATATATTTTTAGTTAGGTAATTATATAAATGAAACCAGTTTTAGAAGGATTAGCATCCACTATTTCTGAATGTTATCATACATTACGTGAAGTTAATTGCGTTGAAGATGTTTATGATATTATTGATTTTATTTCAGAAGAAGTTAAAAACTCTTATAATCATATAGTTTGTAAATCTGGTTGTGCTGATTGTTGTAAAGGACTTCATCCTCCATTTATAACTGCTGCTGAATGGGAATATATACTTTATTATATAAATGATTTACCTAAAATAGTTCAAGATGAGATTGTAAGACGTGCAAGATGGTATGCTCAAGAGTATAGAGATGCTCTTTTATTACAACAAGATTTAATCAGTGGTAAATTACAAACTCAACAAGAAGTAGATCAAGCATATAAAACATTATCAAAAGCATTATCAGATACAGCTTGTCCATTTTTAGTAATTGATAGATGTGGTATTTATCCTGTAAGACCTGCTAAATGTAGAGTTCATGGAAACTTCTTAGTACAAGTTGCAGAAGATAAAATAAGAGTTCATACTTGTTTACCTCAAGTTAATGAATGGGAAGAATATATTAGTAATCAAGATAATGTTCGTAGTCTTACATTACCTTTATGGAATGTGTATGAAAAAGTAATTGGTATATTAAACCCACCAAATACACTTGTTGCTTCAATTCCTATTTGGCTTTTAACACATATAAGAAATAATAAAATAGTAGAACAACTTGATCCTAACCCTCAAATAGTTCTTTAAAATAATAAAAAAGGTTGTAAATTAAAAATTACGACCTTTTTTAGAAAATATATTTTAGTAATTATATGATGCTTGTGGTCTATCTTTTATACTTTGGTAAATATCTAACATTTTTATAAAATCAGCCCTATAACCTTCTATATCTTGTCCTTTTGACTTTTGTGCCATTTCTTGAATACTTTGTAAATTAATATTTCCTTTATATTGAGAATCTCTTAATAATAATCCAAAACCAGCTACAGAACTTGCAAACCTAAAATTATCGGATGTTTGATTAAAATCATTAGAGTTGTTTTGTAAAGTCTTAGTAATTAATTTACTTTGATCTTCATTTGGCTCTTTATATCTAAACTTAACTGTCATCAACTCATCTGTCTTAAAAGCATCTGTTTTTATTACATTTTCTTGATATTTTAAATCATCAATTTTTGTTGTTGTTTCATTTGAACCTGCCATAGTTAGTTCATATAACGCAGTTACAGAATGTCCTGCACCCATTTCACCTGCATCTTTTTTATCATTATTAAAATCTTCATTATTTAACTTACGATTTTCATAACCAATTAATCTATAAGATTTTACTTTTGTAGGATTAAACTCTAATTGAAGTTTTACATCTTTTGCTATTGGTAAAACTGTTCCTGCCATTTGTTCTACAAAAACTTTTTTTGCTTCTTTAATTGAGTCAATATAAGCATAGTTACCATTACCTTTATCTGCTAATTGTTCCATTTTTGAATCTTTATAATTTCCCATTCCAAAACCTAAAACAGATAAAAATGTTCCTTCTTCTCTCTTTTTTTCTATCATACTTACAAGTTCAGCCTCACTTGAAACACCAACATTAAAATCACCATCTGTTGCAAGTATTACTCTATTATTTCCATTTTTTATAAAATTATCTTTTGCTACTTTATAAGCCAAATTAATTCCTGCTCCACCTGCTGTTGAACCTCCTGATTGTAATCTATCAATAGCCTCAATTATTTTGCTTTTATTTGCTCCTGATGTTGAATCTAAAACTAAACCAGCAGAACCAGCATAAGTAACTATTGAAACTCTATCTTGTTCTCTTAATTGATTTACAAGTAACTTAAATGACTCTTTGAGCATTTCAATAGAGCCTGACATTGAGCCAGAAGTATCAATTAAAAATACTAGATTGCTTATAGGCATATTTTCTTTTGCAATTTTTTTACCTTGTAACCCAATACTTACTAATTTATGTTCTTTATTCCAAGGTGCATTTGACATCTCCATATTTATCGAAAAAGGATCATTTCCTGTTGGTTGAGGATAATCATAAGTAAAATAATTAATCATTTCTTCTATTCTTACAGAACCTTTAGGTGGAGCTTGTTTTGACTCTATATATCTTCTAATATTACTGTATGACGCAGTATCAACATCTATTGAAAAAGTAGATAAAGGACTCTTTACAACTTCAATAAAAGGATTTTCTATAATATTTGAGTATTCTTCAGTATTATAGTTAGGTCTCTGTAAAGCCATATCTTGTTGTGTCATTTCTTTTGACATCATATTAGCATTAGGTGCTGTTGATGCCATAGCAGTTGGTGCACTTCCAGATGGTTGAGTAAGAATGTTAGATTTTTGAGGTGTATTATATGTATCTCCAGAAGAGGCAATAGAATCAGATTGAGGAGCACCTGAGTAGTTTCCCATAGGTGATACTGATTGAGGAGTAGGTGCCGCACAACCAGAAGATATAACAATAAAACCAATTAATAAGACTAAAGACTTTTTCATAATATTGTTCCTTTTCGATAAATAAGATTACTGTATTTTTATAATACTAATTTATTTACTTAAAGTCAATATAATAATTTACTAAAAAGTAATATTTATAGTAAAGTTTTTATTTTATAGAAATTACAACCTTTGAAACATAATGATATTCTGAGTTTATAATATTAAATCCAGATTCCTCTATAAAATTTTCAATTGGATTTTGTACATAATCTTTATAATAAGGCTCATGAAACTCCTTACAAAAACGATAGATTACATTTTCAATTTCTTTACTTTCATTCAGTTGTATAGAATCCTCAATTACTAATAATGAGTCTTTTTTTAAGACTCTATACATTTCAGATAAAACCTTTTTTCTTGTATTTCTTGGTAACTCATGAAATAAATAAACAGAACTTACTATATCAAATGAGTTATCTTCAAAAGGTAAACTCTCTGCATTTGCTTGTAAAAATTGTATTTTATCTGATTTTATATTATTTTTAGAATACTCTATATAAAAAGGACTAATATCAATTCCTGTTATATCCAAATTAGGATGTGTTTTATTTATTTGATTTATAACTCTTGATGTTCCACAAGCTACATCAAGCATCTTTATATTAGTAATATCTTTATCTTTTAAAAAATTTGTTATAGGAGGTATTATTTGTCTTCTCATTATATCAGCCGTACCTAAAAACAATAATTCAACTCCTATATCATAGATTTCAGCTGATTTATAACTAAAATATCCATCACTTTGCCAATGAAAATTTCTTGTAAAATAATTTGGATAATTCGATAAATCAACATTTTTAGGCAGATTATTATATAAATTATTTTTTATTGAATAATACATTTTTAATACTTCAATTAATAAAAGAGGTGTATTTTTTAAATATTTAAAATATGGTATTTGAAATAATAAAGTTTTAGGATAATAACTTTTCTGAACATTTTCTAAATCTCTTTTTAGTAATTCTTTAAATCTTTTTTTTAAAATTAGTTTTTCTTCTTGACTTATTTTTAAAGTTTTATCAGAAGGTAATATTTTTCTAACTAAATCTTGTAATAAATCAAGAGGTCTTTCTAAAATATTTTGTATAAAAAGATAATTATTTAAATCAATTGAATTTATATTTTTATTATTCATAAATTTACTCCTTAGTTTAATTATATAATCTTACAAATAAGCAATAAATTATTTTAGAAGTATTTAATATGTATTTTTATCAGCAAAATCAAGATATTTCTTATTGTTTTGAATGTTATAATAAGTTTATTATAAATCTAGTAGTAGAAGTCATATAATGGTAAAAAATAAAAATACTGAAGGTTTAGAGTTAATTAATAGAACTATAAAAAAATATTCTAAAATACATGAAAATAATTTAAATCATGAAGTTTTTAAAGCAAATATAAATGAAATAAATTATTCTTTTGTAAGAATAAATGATGAACAGTACATAAATTTTGCTAAAAACTCAATATCGATTGAAGAAGATTATGTTTTTATGATGTATCTTTATAGACAAGATACTATATTTTCAGATTTTGCAAAATTTTATGTAACCTTAAAAGAATTGACAGGTGAAAGTGGCAATCTTTATGATGAATGGAAAGGTGCTTTTTCATTCCCATTCTTAATCTCTTTTAGTAAAAATAATAAAGAATATGAATATATAATGAATGTGTCAAATGTTAGAGCAAGTATAGAGTTTAAGTTTAGAAAACTTATTCATGAAAATGATCCTAGACCAAGAATATATATAGAAAGTCCTTTTGAAGATTTTCCAAAAGATGAAATTAATCATTTTATAGCTTATCTTATTGGGTTCTCAAATGGATATTTTAAATCTTATGTATCAAAAACTTGGGATAAATTTTTCTATAAATCAATAAAATCTGAAAATACTATATTTGGTTATAAAGATGGTAAATTTTTCGAGAAAAAATATGAGAAAGAAGCAAACTATAATAAAAAATTAAAAAAATTAGAAGATTTTAAGTCTCTCAAATAAGAGAATTTAAAACATTGGTTCATTAGATTAAAAGAAGATTCAAGGTTTTATACTAATTTGATTTTTTATCATTAAATGTATTATTTATCAGTAATAGATTATATAATACATTTTATTCTTAAATATGAGAATTATTTATTACTTTCAGCAAGTTTAGAATATTTTAAATCTATAATATAAATTGTGATTATTTTTAGGAGTTATTTCTTGTGTCAAATAATATCAATAATTCTGGAATAAAAATACCTTATCAAAGCATAACAGATATAAAAAAAGAACAATCTATTGAAGAATTAAAAAAGTCTGTTAAAAATGATGGTAAAGATCAAATTGCTATTGAAGATGAAAATGGAAAAAGATTTTTAATAAGCTCAGATAAAATAAATATTCCTAAAAATGGTTCTGCTATTACACTTGAAGATATATTTGATTCATCAGAAATAAAAGGTAAAAAAATATTATTTACTGATATTGAAAGTAAGTCAAATGAAATTAAAACAAATGGAAGTCCTGTAAAACTTGATAATAATATATCAGATCCTGCTAATATAGATTCAAAATATCAAATGCCACAAGGTTCAATACCTGTTAGTAAAAATACAGGTGATATTTCAAAGTTACCTTGGGGTAAATCACTTGATGAATTTTCAAAAAGTTTAGGGAAAGGCGAAGAATTAATAAATAATATTTCAGCAGTTGCAGATAGAATTGATTATAAACCTAATACAAATTCTGATAACGCTTTTAGAAGACCTGTTGGAGAGGTTTGGAATGGTCTTTCAACTCATGGTGAATGTTCTGATATACATAATATAGCTACATATTTATTAAATCAAAATGGTGTTGAGGCTTATACAGTTCAAATAGGAAGAACTACAGGGCCTCATAATGTAACCATATTTAAAAATAAAGATGGATTATTTGACATAATGGAATACGGAAAAATCTATAAGTCAAATGCGAGTTCACCTGAAGATGCTATGAGAAAAATGCAAAATGACTCTCTTGGAACTGTTTATCGTTATGTAATTTATAAACCAACAAAAGATGATTTTGAAGTTCGTTCTATTGGTCAAGGTAGAGCCTCTGCTATTTTTGATAATTTTACTTCTACATCAAGTTTAGGTTTTAATACATTTGCTGGTGGAACTCTTAATACTACAGGAATGTATGCAGGTAGTGATGGTATTCAATTAAATGCACCAAGTGGTTTTAAACTAACAAGTCAGATGAGAAATGGTGAGTTACAAAATATTGGTATAGGTAAATTTGATACCAATAAAGAGGGTGTCACAAGTGGTTTTAGTTTAATTCATGATAAACCTACAGGAATGACTGTTGGACAATATCAAAGACATTCAGACCAGTATAAATGGTTATCTGCAGGTGTAATGTATCACACTCCTTTATCATCAACTTCAACTTTATCAGATGGAACAAAAGGACAGATAAATATGCCAACATTAGTTCCATTTTTTGGTGGTAGCTATGGGGGAGAAAAGAATTTAATTAAGAATGAAAACTTAAGATTATCTATTAACGGTTTTATTCAAGGTAGAGTTGTTTTACCATTTGTTATGACTGAAGAAGGTCGAAAAGTAACAGGTCATGCTCAGAATGGGAATGTACCTTTTATGGATTTTGGTCAAGTAATGGGATTAGCTCAGTTAAAAACAGGTACAGGAGCAAATCTTGACTTTGCACCTTGGAAAGTTGGTAATGGTCAAGTTCAATTAGGCTTAGGTTATAAAGCAAAATATGAAATAGTTGATCCAACTATGATCTATAGAGATCCTACAGCATTTTTAAGTAATACAGGTACAGTAAGTGTAAAATATGATACACCTGTTGGGAAAGATATGAATTTATCAGCAAGAGTAACAGGTCAAATAACAGATAGTAAATTTATTTATGAACAAAATAGACTTGATGCAAATGTTACTTTAAAAGATAATAAAGATAAATGGGGATTAGGTGTAAATGGTTCTGTAACAGAAACAGGTTTTAGTGCTGGTGCAAATGGATTCTATATGTTTGATAAAAAAACAGGTATAATGGGTGGAGCTAATTATGATTCAACCTCATCTTATACAAATCCTCAAGGAACAGGTTTTAATTTAGGAGCAGGTGTTATACATAAATTTTAAAAATGGTAAAAAGTAAAAATATTTAATGTTTAAGTTAATAAATAAAACTATAAAAAATAATATTCACTTACATAAATATTAGCTTTAAAGTATAATAAATCTCTAAAATATTATAACTAACTAAATATAAAACCATGAACCTAAAAAAAATATTGTCTATATCTACATTATTAAGTTTTATACCTTTTTCTGCATATTCTAACCCTGTACAAATTGAAACAACAGACAATTTAACATTTTTTGGTTTTGGCACAACAACAATTAATACTGATAATTTAAATAAAAACTTAAATCCTCTAGGTTATCCTAATTTACTCAAGTTGTCATGCATAATATTAAAAGGCTCTCAAGTATTTAAGTATAGGGTTGTTTAAAGTCTGAAAATGTCGATTTTTCGTTAAAATATTTTAATAGACTTAAATATAGGATATAACTTTCGTTCAAGAATACTTTTTGATAAAGTTTGAATATACATAAGAGTTTGAAAAAATGTCATCTTAATTTTTTTAGAAAATACTCCAAATGTAAGAGATACAACATAAACTTATATGATTATCTATTTTATCCTGATTATGAGTATTAAATGAAGTTAGACCAATATAACTCTTTCATATTTCTAAAAATGACTCAATATGAAATCTTGTTTTATATATTCTAAATATTTCAGTATAAGTCTTAGATTCTGTACTTATTAAACAATAAAAATCTCTGTCTATTAGCTTATTTCTGGTATTCGTAACTACTACAAGAGTTGATTTAACATCAAAATATTTTACAAATTTTTTGCTCATATATCCAACTTTCATATAAAAGTAAAAAGAAGCATTTTTTACATTTTTTAAATAGCTCTTTTTGGTGTATATTTTTTCTTCCTATAGATAAATTTCTTAGTTTTTGCAATTCTACAAGTAAAAGGAATCTTTGCTCATTTATAAAATTAATAAGTACTTCTGAAGTGAATCCTATCAAAATAATATCCTATCTATCTTTAAACCATTGTCTAATAAACATTTGCCATATTTTTAGCAATTTCGTTTTTTAGTTAAATAATCATCAGTTCCAATCATATTTTTGCATATCCAAAAATCAAATTAATAGGATATTTGATACCATTTACAAGAACTATAGCAAATAAAATAACTAAACAAGGCTCATATCTTCTTGTACAATGATTAAATATCAAATTATATGGTCTATCTATTATTTTCATATCCTTATTTATTAACACATAATCCATTATTAATGATTTATCACCTACTGTATTATTGATTATATTTATTATTTCAGGTACGTTTATATTAAATAATTCTTTTATCTTTATATTTTCTTCTATCCTTTCTATTAAGACTACTTACTTGATTATCTGATACATTCTTTTGTTACTGATAAAAAATCCATTATTGATTCAAATTGTGCTAATATTTCATTTAGACCCTTTTTACTGAAATTACTTTTATATCTACGTTTCAGTTTATATGAGGTCTACTATCTTTAATACATAATAATTTTATTTACTTTGTTCAACTTAAGTAATTTACCAACAAATATGCTTTTTTTAGGTGAGGTAATAGAACAATATCAGGGAAAATTGTTACAGGTGTTGAAAGTTTCTTTGCTTTTGAAAATAATGTAACAAATCCTCAAAATAATCATAGAGCTTTTAATTCTTCATCATTTAATATGATAGGAGATATTGGATATATGGTTTATTCAGGCAATGGTTTTAGAGTTTATCCAATGGTTGGAGCTGGTATTGGTAGAATATTTGTAGATATTTTTAAAAATGAAAAAAGTCCTGAATTTCAAAACTTAGCAAAAGATCCAGATAAAGGTATAGCTCTTGCTTCAACAAATATTGTTGGTGATTTGGCATTAGGTGGTGATTATGTAATTGGTCTTGGAAAATCAAATCCTAAAAAGGGTGGTTTGGTAATATGTTTTAGGGCAGGTTATCTCTTTACTATGTATTCAACAGGTTTACAATTTAAAGGAGAACCAGTAAAAAATGCACCTGATATTAATAATAATGGATTCTATATAAGATTAAATCTTGGTTATACAAATGGGATAATACCTTCTTTAATTGATATTTTTTAAGAACTCATTATCCATGTAAATCTAGCAGGGAATATACAAACCTCAAGAACAACACCTAAAAGTTTCATATATTCCTCTATTTTTTCTAAAAGGGTTACTTTTTCTAAGTCTTCAGATGATTTAAATAGCTCTGTATTAGTATTACTTAATTCTAATCTTAGAGTCGTTAATTTATTATTTAATTTTCCTTTACTAAAAAAGTAAAAGAAACTCTTTTTTTTCTCCTCTATTTCTTTTTCAGTAAATTCTATTGCTTCACCTTTTTTTCTTGATTCTTCTTTTAAGTTTTCAACTTTTGTTGTTAATTGTTCAACTGCTTTTCCAAGATCTGTATATTTTTGTCTATAGATATCTCCACCACTTTCATAAAAATCTTCACTTAAACTATAGAGCATAGTTCTTGCTAAATGTATAAGAGATGTATTTTCTCTATCTATATCTAAACCAAAGATTAAGCATTTAAGAGTTTTTTCAGTATTACCACTAATAAGATTAGACAAAGCTCCTTGATATATATCATTAGAGTCAATATATGCAAAATCTAAGCCTTGAAGGTATTTATTTGATTTTATGTTACCTAAAATATTTTTTACTACTTTTTTTAAAGGGACGGCTTCTTTATTTTTCATCCAAAAATCTAAAACCTACTTTATATTAATAATATAGTGAGAGTAGTCCCTTTTAAGTAAAAACAACTTTGTATTTACTAATTGAGATATTGCTATTTATATTAACAGAAAAATTTTATTCTATAAAGGTACATGAATTTATTTTAAATAGAACTTATACTAAGTAAGAAATGATAAGTAAAGAGAGAAGAAGACAAGACTAAGAAATTTCAATAGTTTTACTTTATTAGTTTTCATAAATCACTTGTGTTTAAGTATATAATAATTAATTTTTAGTTCATTATAATTTCAAACTCATAAAAGATTGTGATAGAATACATCAACATTTCAACGATAATTAAAGTTTTTAAATGAGGTCATTAAGGTGTTAACATTGAAGCGTTCCCACAGTTGTGGAGAACTTACAAAAGAACATTCAGGGCAAGAAGTAACTCTTATGGGTTGGGTTGATACTCGTAGAGATCTTGGTGGTGTTGTTTTTATAGAATTAAGAGATAGATCAGGGTTATTACAAGTTGTATTTTCTCCTGAATTAAATAAAGAAGTACATGAGCTTTCATCAAAATTAAGAAGCGAGTTTGTTATAGCTGTTAAAGGTAAGTTATCTTTAAGACCTGAAGACAGTATTAATAATAATATTAAAAATGGTGAGATAGAAGTATATGCAAATCAATTAGAGATATTAAATACAGCTAAAACACCTCCTTTTGAGATTCAAGATAGTGTTAATGTTGATGAAGTTCTAAGATTAAAATATAGATACTTAGACTTAAGAAGACCTGTAATGCAACATAGAATAAAAACAAGACATAAATTAACACAATTTGTTAGAAATTATATGGATAATAAAGGTTTCTATGAAATTGAAACACCAATGTTAACAAAGCGTACTCCAGAAGGTGCTAGAGATTATCTTGTTCCTAGTAGAGTTCATCCAGGGGAATTTTATGCATTACCTCAATCACCACAAATATTTAAGCAAATACTTATGGTTTCAGGGTATGAAAAGTATTTTCAAATTGCAAGATGTTTTAGAGATGAAGATTTAAGAGCAGACAGGCAACCAGAATTTACTCAAATAGATATTGAGATGTCATTTATTAATCAAGAAGATATTTTAAATCTTGTTGAAGGTATGGTTGTTAAAATGATAAGTGATTTTAAAAATATCAACTTACAACAACCTATACCAAGGTTAACATACCAACAAGCTATGGATATGTATGGTTCAGATAAACCTGATACACGTTTTGGTATGGAATTTATAGATTTAACAGAAATGATGAGTACATCAGGTTTTAACGCCTTTGCAGACTTAGCAAAGACAGGTGGTAAAGTAAAAGCTATTAAACTTGATAAAATGTCAGATATGTCAAGAAATGAACTTGATATGTTAAGAGATAAAGCTGTTAAATTAGGAGCAAAAGGTTTAACTTGGTTCATTTATAATAATGATGGCTCATTAAAATCACCTGTTGCTAAATTCTTTACAGAAGATGAATTATCAAAAGTTAAATCCATCTCAAAAGCTGAGAATGGAGATGTACTCTTAATAGTTGCAGATTCTTATGATGTTGTATCAAATGTCTTAGGTAGATTTAGACTTGATTTAGGTAAAAAATTAAATCTTATTGATGAATCTAAATTTAATCTCCTTTGGGTTGTTGATTTTCCTCTTCTTGAATGGGATTCAGACTCAAATAGATGGGCAGCAAAACATCATCCATTTACATCACCAAAGCCTGAACATATATCTCTTTTAGAATCAGATCCAGGGAAGTGTTTAGCAAATGCTTATGACTTAGTTTTAAATGGTTATGAATTAGGTGGGGGAAGTATAAGAATTCATAGAAAAAATGTTCAAAAGCAGATGTTTACTGTTTTAGGTATGTCAGATGAAGAAGCAAAAAATAAATTTGGTTTCTTAATGGATGCTTTTGAATATGGTGCACCTCCTCATGGTGGTTTGGCTTTAGGATTAGATAGACTTGTTATGTTATTAACAGATTGTGATAATATTCGTGATGTTATTCCTTTCCCTAAGACACAGACAGCAACATGTTTAATGACAAGTGCTCCTTCAAATGTTGAACCTCAACTTATGAAAGAGTTACATATACGTTCTGCAGTTAGAGAAAAACAAGAAAGTAATAAATAGTTAATTATCATATAAAAATAAGAATTTCAGGATTTTTAATTTAAATTTCTTGGGATTCTATTTTATTATTTCTTCTTTCTAAGAATTAATCATTAATTTGTTTTTATTTACAATACTTTATTAATTATTAATGTTAGATTTACATTAGTTAAGGTAAGATTTAGATTATAAATTTTGTTAGGGTAACTATTAAGTTATTCGGTAAATTATGTAGAGTAACCCTTGTGGTTAAACTATTTAATATGGAGTGTTTTTAATGAATAGTACAGAAAAAGAATTTCAAGAATTTATAGATGAGCACGTTCGTTTAACCAAAGATCTAAGAAGAGAACTTTATATTGCTTCATGGGAATTTGAAGTAACAGGTAAAGAAGAGTGGAAAGACAAAAGAGTTGATAAAGAAATTGAAATAACTAGAATATATGCAGATAAAGAAAAGTATCAAAAATTAAAAAAGTTTAGAGAATCAGGTGAAATTAAAGATCATGATCTTAAGAGACATTTAGATTTATTTTTTAATAGTTTTGAATCAGAACAAAAAGATGAAGAACATATTGATAAAATGGTTCATTTAACTGCTGAAATAAATGATAAATATAATAATTTTAGAGGTCATATTGATGGTAAAAAAGTTAATGATAATGATATTTTAGAAATATTACAATTATCAAACGATAATGAGTTAAGAAAAAAAGCTTGGGAAGCAAGTAAAGAAATAGGTCAAGAGGTTGCAGGACAGGTAATAGAAATAGTTCACTTAAGAAATGAAGTTGCAAAAAAACTTGGTTATGTTAATCACTATGAGATGTCATTGAAACAAGAAGAAATAGACCATGACTATTTATTCACAACACTAGATAATTTAAAAGAACTTACAGATGAACCTTTTAAAAGAGAAAAAGGAAAACTTGATAAAGAATTAGCAGAGAGATTCAAAATAAGTGTTGAAGATTTAAGACCTTGGCATTATGCAGACCCTTTCTTTCAAGAAGCACCTTCACATGGTGCAGTAGATATGGATCATGTTTTTAAACATAAAGATATTGTTGATTTAAATCTAAAATTCTATGATGGAATAAATCTTGAAGTTAGAGATATTTTAGAAAGAAGTGATCTTTATTCAAAAGAAGGTAAATGTCAACACGCTTTTTGTACTGATATAGATAAAGAAGGTGATGTTAGGATTCTTTGTAATATAACACCTAATGAAAAATGGACATCAACAACATTACATGAGCTTGGTCATGCCGTTTATGATAAATATTTGCCTCATGATTTACCATTTTATTTAAGAAGTCCTGCACATACAATGTCAACTGAAGCAATTGCAATGTTAATGGGTAGACTAACAAAAGATGAAAGATGGTTAAAAGAAATTGTAAATATTCCAGAAGAAGATACAAAAAATCTTTTACCTGCTGTTAAATCACAAGCAAGACTTGCTATGCTTATTTTCATAAGATGGGGTCTTGTAATGGTCAATTTTGAAAAAGCTATGTATGAAAATCCTGATAGAGATTTAAATACATTATGGTGGGATTGTGTTGAAAAATTTCAATTTGTTAAAAGACCTGAAAATAGAAATAAAGCAGATTGGGCTTCAAAACTTCACTTGGCTTTAGCACCTGTTTATTATCAAAATTATATTTTAGGTGAATTAATCGCATCTCAACTTGAACATTTTATAGAAGAACATACAGGTAATACAGTTACAAATAATCCTGAATCTGGTGCTTACTTAAAAGATAAATATTTTGTTCATGGTGCTAGATATGATTGGAATGAAACACTTGAAAAAGCAACAGGTGAAAAATTAAATCCACAATATTTTATTAAGGAATTTATTAAGGTTTAAAATTGATGAAAAAAATTAGAATCTTAAATATATTTCTATTAGCATTTTTAGGTTTTAGTTATTCATGTAATTATGTTCCCCCTGTTGAGCCTCCAAAGGTTATCGACAAGGAACAAACCTTAGTAGATAAAAAATTTGTTACTTCTTTTGAACCTACATATAAAGTTGGAATGAAATATACATTTATAGTTACAACAACTTCAACAACACAAAATATTTCAAAAACACCAGAGGAAGTAACAACTGAAATAATAGAGCTTAATCCTCCTAAAGTTAAAGTCAAATTTACAAGCAGTTTAAGAGGAGAACAAATAAAAGAAGATTTAATTGATAATTTTGATCCAGATATACCTGAAAATGGAATAGTTAATGAAGGAAAAGAAAGTGTGACAGTTCCTTCAGGTACTTATGATGCAAATAAAGTTAGTTATTTTGTTGATTTAGGTTCAGCTAGGTATAAAACAAGTCTTTGGCTTGTAAAAGATATTGGTGCTGTAAAAAAGGTTGATATTCTTCCAGACACAACAATAATAACATCTGAGTTAAAAAACTTTAAAAATTAGATTATATACTAGATAATAAGTGAAAAGAAAAAAGTAATAAGACAAGAGTATTTCAGGTAACAACGCTAAGGATAAATATTTTTTCTAAATCAACTATTTTTATACAAAATTAGTTTAAGTAAAAGTGATTTTAGAAAAATAATAAACTAAAAGTATCGAAAATTTTAACTATTATCTTCTTCTCTTATCACTTTTTACTTTTTATCACTTAATCACTTAAACTTAAAACTTATTCTAAAGTTGTTAATGAATCCAAAAAGCTTGTAATAAAGCCACTTATCATACTTCTGTCAGGTAATGATGCCATTGCTCCATACATTGCAGCCATTCCTTCAGGTTCTTTAGGATTATTCTTAGTTTCTTCGACAGATGCTTTAAGATCTTCTAAAAATTTATCTACCACTTTTTCATGTGCTGGAGTAACCATCATATGTAAAGAAGATGGTAATTGTTGCCTATCTAAACTCCAACCTCTTTTGGTCATTTCTTCACCTATAGAGTAAATATCTAAAGTATCCGATGTATAAGAAAATACACTCATATTAGGTTTACCAAGTACATGAAGCTCTTGAATATTATTTATACCTTCAATCATTTTATTAGTTGTATTCATAACTTTTTTTGCAAGTTCTAAGTAACCTTCTTCACCTAAGTAATTCATAATAGCCCAGGCTGCTGCAATTGCTCCACCTGGACGACTACCTGTCATAGTCGGTGACCCATATAATCCACCTGGCCAATCTGTATATGAAAAATATTGATATTGTCTTAACTCTGCATTTTTATATAAAACAACAGAAGTTCCACGTGGACCATAACCATATTTATGTATATCAGCAGAAATTGATGTAACACCATCAACATTAAAATCAAAGTCTGGTATATCATATCCAAGTTTTTTTACAAATGGTAGCAAAAACCCCCCTAGACAAGCATCTACGTGCATTAAAATTCCGTTATCCTTTGCTAAGGATGCTAACTCATTTATTGGATCAATTACACCTTGAGGATAAGCTGGAGCAGAACCTACTATAAGTATTGTATTTTCATTAATAGCATTTTTTGTAGCCTCTAAATTGGCTCTAAAATCATCACCTACAGGTATTATCACAGTTTTTAATGAAAGATAACTTGCAGATTTATTAAATGCAGGATGTATAGTATTTGGTAAAATTATTTCTGGGTTAGTTATATGTGGTTTTTCTGCTCTTGCCCATTCTCTAGCTGTTTTAAGAGCCATTAAAATACTTTCCGTACCCCCAGATGTCATATTTCCAACAACATAATCATCTCCATTAAGTAAGCCTTTACTCATTGCAACAACTTCAGATTCAAACTTTTTTAAACTAGGAAATGAAAGTGGACTTAATCCATTCGTAGAAGCATACATAGTATAAGCATCACTTATAAGCTTAGTAGATTCATCACCTATAAAGTACACTAAACTTGAGTTTCTACCCTCACGCCAATTAACATCACTATCTTGAAATGATTGCATTTGTTTTAATAAATCACTTGAGCTTTGCTTTTTTTCAGGAAATTTCATTACTGTCATATTTTAATACCTATAACAAAAATTATAAATCTGTATTACATAATAGAATTAAATATTAGCCTATATTTTAGCTATATACAAGATAAACTTAAAATAAGTTGTTAACATATTAAATATCCTCTCTTTTAAACATAATTTTTTGGAAATGTTAACACAATAAATATTTTTTATAAAAAACTCTATTTATAAATAAGATAAACTGTTAAAATATTAGTAAGTAGAGTAAAAAAATCACAATTTAACTAAAAAATTATTATTAGTTTTAGTTATTTTTATCTATAATATAATTACTTTTTAATATATTTATTGTATAAATAAAGTAATTAGAGATTATTTGGAGAATATAAATTAAATGAATAAAAAACTTGGTGCATTAGTTCTATCATCTTTGCTTGTTACAACATTACTCACAAGTTGTGGTGAAGAAGAAGCCGTAACAACCCCTGATGTTCAACAATATGCTCAGCAACAGGCAAATCAACCTCAACAATCTTCAAATCAACAACAAGCACCACAACAAAATATATCTAGAAACCCTGCTACAACAACTACAACTACTCCAAGTAATACAGGAACTACAACTACAACAAATACAACAACTACAACTACTACTACAGCAAAACCTGCTACAACAACTACAACTACTGATACATCTGGTTTATCAATTTCACAAAAGCTATTAACAAAGTCTAAACAAAATTATGATGCTTTGAAAAATTATACTGCAACAATAATTATGTATTCAAAAAGAAATGACAAAACAACTCCAAAAGCTAATCCTGCAATTAACATGAAATTTAAATATGTTTTTCAGCCACCAAGAACAGCAGTATTTGATGTATTAGAACATAATATATCTATGGTTATAGGGGCTAAAATGGTTTGGCAAGGTGGAGACTCTGCAAAAGTTAAGGCAGCAGGAGTTTTAGGTCTATTTCCAATGGATATGAAATTAGATGATAGTAAAATGACAACTAATAGAAGTTGGAGATTTGATCAATTAGATCATGTTGCAATTCTTGGGAGAGCAAATGATCCTAAATCTCAGTTAGAATTAGCTGGAAAAACTCAAATAAATGGTAAAGATGCTTATATGATAAAAGTTAAAAATAATGGATTGGATGATGAAATCAAAGAAGAACATATAGCTCTTGATGCAACTACTTTTATGATAGTAGCAGATGAAATGTATACAGATAAAGAGTTAGTTTTCCAATTAAAAATGAACGTTGAGGGAACTAATGTAAGTTTACCAGCAGGAACAATGGATTTTTAATCATTGAGCATAATTTGTTCAATTTCTTTATCCTCTATAATTTTACCATCTTGCATTCGGATCATACGTCTACAATATAACGCAATATCAGGTTCATGAGTAACTATTATTATAGTTATTCCTTCTTGATTGAGCCCTTGAAATAACTTCATAATATCAACACTTGTTTTACTATCCAGAGCACCTGTTGGTTCATCAGCCATCAGAATTGATGGCTGATTTACAATAGCTCTTGCAATAGCGACTCTTTGTTTTTGACCACCTGATAACTCAGTTGGTCTATTTTTTAGTCTATCTGCTAAACCAACTCTTATTAGTGCTTCTTTAGCATTTTTTTCTCTTTCACTAGAAGAAATTGAAGAATAAAGTAATGGTAATTCAACATTTTTTTGTGATGAATACCTTGGTAATAAATTAAAGTTTTGAAAAACGAAACCTAGTTCTTGATTTCTTGTTACAGCTAATGCATTATCAGAGTATTCTGAAATATTTTTACCATTTAATAAAAAATTACCGCTTGTAGGTCTATCTAGACATCCTAATATATTCATTAAGGTTGATTTTCCAGAACCACTAGTCCCCATTATTGCAACCATTTCACCTTTTTTTATTTCAAGATTAATATCATATAAAGCGTGATAAGGTATTGCTCCGCCATAAATCTTATTTAGATTTTCAGTTTTTATTACTGAATCACTCATTATTTTTTCTTTTCTTCTTCTACAACTATTTTATCACCTTGAGATAGACCAGATTTTATTTCTAGTGAGTCTAATGTGCTTATACCTGCTACTATTTCCTTTTCCACAACTTCATTATTAACAAAAACTTTAACAAATATTTTATTATCTTTTTTTTGTATAGCATTAAGTGGAATTGATAAAACGTCTTTTTTTTCAGAAATTGTTATTTGTGCATCTCCACTCATACCTGGTTTAATAAGTTTACTTTTATTATCAAATTGAACTTTTATTGGAAATACTTGTACATTATTTTCAAGAGAACTAGACTCACTAATCCAAGTTATTTTACCTTTATAATTTTTATCAGGATAAGCATCAAAAACTATACTTATAGGACTTTTTAAATTTACCTTAGGAACATCTAACTCATTTAGTGGTAATTTTAATCTTATTTGATCTAGATTCTGAAATCTAGCAATATTAGCACCTAAAGTCAAATAATCACCTTTATTAATGGTCCATTTTGTTATAGTTCCATTAAAAGGGGCTGTAATAATTGTTTTTTGTATAGAATCCTGAGCTAGTAATATATTTGCATTCCCTTGTTTTATTGCATTTCCTAAAGCTGTTTGAGCTACATTTATTCTATTCTCTGCATTAACAATTTCACCTTTTTCATTTTTAGCTTTGTTGTAGTTATCAATTATTGTCTTTAAGTCAATCTTAGATTGTTCAATTTGTTGCTTTTGATTATCTATATTCTGTTTTGGAATTGCACCCTGATTGTATAGATTTAAATTTCTTTTAAGTTCTTTTTCAAGAAATGCTATATTACTTTTTGATTTATTTATTTGATTTGAAAAATTTCTAAGATTTAAGTTTTGTCTATATTTAGCATCTTCTAAACTTCTTTTGGCACTTGATAATTCTGTTTCTGCTTGTAATTTTGCATTGGAAGCATTTATTTTTGCTTGATTTAATTGTAATTTTGATGATTGAGGATCTATTTCTAATAAAGGTGTTCCAACTAAAATCTTTTTATTTTCTTGAACAAATCTATTAATAACTAATCCATTACTAGTTGAACGTATATTTATATCTTGCTCTGCCTCGACTGTACCACTTACATCAATAATATCTTTTAGTGTTTGACGAGTAACAGTTATAGTCTTTATATTATTCTTTTTATTTTTTGTATAATAATATATCCCGTATATTGTCCCACTTATTAGAATTGCACCAATTAACCCAAAGATAATTATTGGCTTTTTAGACTGTTTATCTATTTTATTTATTACCATAAAATTTAGCTTAATCCTCTATATGCTAAAATTTAGCACACTTTTTAGAAAAATAAAAAAAAATTATAACTATTAGCTCTAATAAAAAAAATCTCTAATTATTAACTCTAATAAAAAAATAGGTTAATTTATAACTAATAATCTATTAAAAAATAAAATTAAATAAAAATATCTGTTAAATATAAAATAATTTGTTTTAAATCACACATCGAGGTACAATTAAAGTGTATTATTACTTAATAAAACATTTCTTTTTTTAATTAAGTTTTATCTTATGAAAGAAAATGAATATATAAATATATGGAAAGTGTAGATATTAAAAGTTTGATATATTTAAATGGATTTACTCAAGAAACTATAGAAAAATCTCTCGAGGCTTTAATTTTAGTTGATTCAGAGAATCATTTAATAATTGATTGTAATGATTCTGCTATATTATTATTTGAATCATTAGATAAAAAAGATCTTATTAATAATGAAATAAGTACTACAAATAAAATTCTAAATAAAAAAAATTCTCTATTCAAATTCTTAAATAAAATGGATTCTATTTATAAAGAAGTTGAGTTTATATCTAAAAAAGGTAAATATTTTTGGGGAGAGGTATTAATAAAAAATGTTTATCATGAAAATAAAAAATTCTACTTATTACAAGTATCAGATATTACAGAAAAAAGACGAGTTGAAGAAGAATTAAGTAAAAACTCTCAATTTATAAAAAGAATAGCTGAAGCAAGTCCAAATAGCATATATGTTTATAGTCTTAAAGAATCAAGAGTTATATACTCTAATAATAAACTAGCTAAACAACTTGGTTATTCATATAGAGAAGTAAAAGAAATGGGTAAAAATTATCCTATTTGCTTAATGCATGAAGATGATTCAAAAGTTTATATTCGTAATATGGATAAATATAAATATATTTATGATGACGAAATTTATGAAAATGAATACAGAATGAAGGATTCTAAAGATAAATGGCATTGGATATCATTTAGAAGCACCGTTTTTTCTAGAGAAGATGATGGAACAATTAAAGAGATAATAGGAATAGCTCAAGATATAACTTTAAGAAAACAATTTGAATATGATAATTTAAGATTAGCAGCCTTTCCAAGAGCTAATCCTAATCCCGTTTTAGAATGTGATTTTGAAGGTAATATTACTTATATAAATCCTGCAACTCATAAATTAATGCTAAAAATGAATATGGGTATTGAACATTTATTGCCTAAAAATCATATAAATATATGTATTGAATGTTCTAAAAATAATGAAACTAATTATGAACATGAAATAGAATTTAAGGATAAAACAATGTTATGGTCATATAACCCTGTATCAAATATTGGTTATATACATATTTACGGTTTTGATATAACTGAACAAAAGATATCTGAAAATAGGTTAATACATGATGCATTACATGATGATCTAACAAATCTTCCTAATAGAGCATTATTTTTAGATAGATTAAACAATGCATTTTTACATCTAAAAAGAAAGAAAGATTACTATTTTGCTGTATTGTTCTTAGATTTAGATAGATTTAAAATCGTAAATGACAGTTTAGGACATTTTGCTGGTGACAAATTATTAATAGAATTAAGTAAAAGATTACATGAAATAATAAGACCAACAGACACATTAGCAAGATTAGGTGGAGATGAGTTTACAATTCTAATAGATGAAATTAAAAGTATAGGTGATGTTATAACTGTTGCTGATAGGATTAGAAAAGCCTTATCTTACCCATTTAATGTGGAAGAGCATGATATATTTACAACTGTTAGTATAGGAATTGCTTTAAGTAGTACAAATGGAAATAATACTCCAGAAGAAATGATGCGAAATGCTGATGCTGCAATGTACAGTGCAAAATCAAAAGGTAAAGATCGATTTGAAATATTTGACTCAATAATGCATACACAAGCTGTCGACTCCTTAAGGATGGAAACAGAATTATGGAAAGCTTTAGAAAAAAATGAATTTTATTTAGAATATCAACCAATCTTATCATTTAAGGATTACAAAATTGATAGTTTTGAGGCTCTTATAAGATGGAAAAGTATACGTAAAGGTAATATTTATCCTGTAGATTTTATAGATATTGCAGAAAATGCAGGTATTATTAGTCATTTAGATATTTGGGTTTTAGAAAATTCATGCAAACAGATAAATGAATGGGAAAAAAATAATATAATAAATGAAAACTTTTCCTTAAGTATTAATCTATCAAGTAAAAACTTTTTAGATACTGATTTTGCTAATAAAGTTAAACATATAATAGATAAATATAATATTAACCCTTCATACTTAAAATTTGAAATTACAGAGAAAATCATGTCTCAAAATATAGACAATCTTAAAAGAATTTTATATAAACTTAGAGCAATGAATATTAAATTACAGATAGATGATTTTGGAACTGGTTACTCTTCACTAAGTTTTTTACATAAATTACCTATAGATGCTTTAAAAATAGATAGTTCTTTTATAAAAAGTATTGATACTGAAAATGAAAGCTATGAAATTGTAAAAACAATTATTACCCTTGCATCAAGTTTAGGAATATCAGTAATAGCAGAAGGAATAGAAACAGAACAACAATTAAATATTTTAAATAACTTAAATTGTCATTTTGGACAAGGTTATTTATTCTATAAACCATTATCTGCTCAAGGTATTGTGAAATTATTAAATAATACTCATCTTATAGAAAATGATGTACTTTAATATTAATTTTTATCTCTTAATACCTTTGAACCACAAAGATAATAAGTAAATCTTTTTTGTTAAGATATAATTACTTTCTTACATTATTCAAGTATCTAGAATAAACTTTTCTATTGTTTAGAATATATCAATATATTTTGTACTTGATTCATTCTCAACATTATCAAAATGCTTGATAGAATTATTTAATTTTAACCCTGTTAACATTTTAACAATTATTGTTAATGTCATATTTATCACCTCCTAAAATTATATTTTAACAAAGTTTAGTGTAAATTTCACAACAAGTAATCTTTGTATATTTTTTTTAATACTTGGTAATCTAATTTATTCACTATTGACTTAAAGTTAACTTGAGGTTTTATTATTAATAATATTATTATAAATTCCTTATGGAGAATATATGGATAGTAATTTTTGGCTAGAAAGATGGAATAAAAATGAAATAGGATTTCATAGAAATGAAGCAAATCCTATTTTGGTGAAATTTTTTAATCAATTATCTTTAAAAGATAAGGATAGAATTTTTATTCCTTTATGTGGTAAAACTTTAGATATTTCATGGTTAATATCAAATGGTTTTAAAGTTGTAGGAGTCGAATTATCTGAAATAGCAATACAACAACTTTTCTCTGACATTAATATAAAACCTAATATATCAGAGATTAAAAATTTTAAGCATTACAGTTCAGAAAACATTGATATTTATGTTGGAGATTTCTTTAATATGACAAAAGAAATTCTAGGAAATGTAGATGCTATATATGATAGAGCCTGTATTATTGCTTTACCAGAAGAAATGCGTAATAATTATGCAAAACACTTGGTTAATATTAGTAATAATACAAATCAATTGCTTATTACTTTTGATTATAATCAAAATGAGAGACAAGGACCACCTTTTTCAGTTAGTGAAGAAGAAGTTAATAGACATTATAAAGATTCTTATAATATAAACCTTTTAGAGAGCTCAGATATATCTGAAAGTATGAAAAGTAATACAACTATTAAAGAAAATGTTTGGTTACTTACAAAAAGATAATATAAAAAAAAGGATATATTGATTTTTAATATATCCTTTTTTAAAAGAAAAATTATTCTTTTTCAGCCATGAATTTAATTAAATCAACAACTCTTGAAGAATAACCCCATTCATTGTCATACCATGAAACAACTTTAAAAAAGCGTTTTTCTCCTTTAAGGTTATTTTGTAAAGTAGCTAAAGAATCGTAAATTGAAGATCTATTATCATGAATAAAATCAGTAGAAACTAATTCTTCATTGGTATAACCCAAGATACCATTTAAATATGTTTCTGAAGCTTTTTTCAATAAACCATCTATTTCTTCAATAGATGTGTCTCTTGAAGCTGTAAAAGTTAAATCACAACTGATACTGTTAGTGTTAGGACTCAGATGACATACCTGCAAGCTTTCCTTTGGTTTGTGGTAAAAACTTCTCCAACAGCTTTTGCTGCTCCAATTGATGAAGGTATAATGGCCATTGCTGCAGCTCTTCCGCCTCTCCAATCTTTTTTGGAAAGTATCCAACTGTTTTTTGAGTTGCTGTATGGTGAATGATTGTCATTAATCCTGTTTCAATACCAATACCTTCCTAATAAAACATGAACAACTGGTACAAAGGCAATTTTGTAGTACATGAAGCATTTGAAATAATATGATGTTTGGAAGCATCATATTCACCTTCATTACACCCATAACAATTGTTTAACTTCTGCCTTTACCAGGTGCAGAAATAATTACTTTTTTTGCTCCTGCTTCTAAGTGACCTTTTGCTTTTTCGGAATCAGTAAATAATCCTGTACATTCAATTACATAATCTATTCCTAGTTCTTTCCATGGTAGTTGTGAAGGCTCTTTTGTTGCCATTACACATTTTACTTCATGTCCATTTATAATCATGATATCGTCTGTTTCTAATGATGGAGAACTTTTTTTTGTTTCTATTGAACCTTTAAATTTTCCTTGAACAGAATCATATTTTAATTGATAAGCAAAATAATCTGCATCTGTTGATATATCAGCAACAGCAACTACATCTAGTTCTTTGCCAAGATATCCCTTTTCTGCAAGTGCATTAAAAACTAATCTTCCTATTCTACCAAATCCATTAATAGCAACTTTTACCATAATTTATTACCTCACTTTATCTTAAAAATTTAAATAACTTTAGATTTTTCTTTTTGAATGATACCATAGAGTCTACGTAAACGGTGATTTATTCCTGATTTTGTTAGAGGTTTTTCTGATAAATCACATAGTTCTCTAAGATTTTTATCAGGATATTTTATTCTTAAATTTGCAACTTCTTTTAAATTCTCATCAAGGTCATTAAAAATACCATTTTCAATAGCCCATTCAATAGCACTTATATATTTAACAGAAGACTCTATAGTTTTTTCAAGATTAGCTGTTTCATAATTAATTTGCCTTATTATATGGTTCTTCATCTCTTTCTCAATTTTTACATTCTCAATTTCTAATAAATGTTTATTAGCACCAATTAAACCTAAAAATCTTATAATATCATCACTTTTTTTTATATATAAAATATAATTTTCTGATTCATTATTTTTTTTATAATACTTTGCCTCTAAATCTTCAAAATGAAGAATATCTTTAATCTTTTCAATATTCTCAAGGTTTGAGCAAAGTTCCAAATGATAATTTTTATTTGGGTCACTAACATACCCTATAGATAAAAAAGCAATTTTTAACCAATTTAATATACAACATTTTTTTACAGGTAAATCAACTAACTCATTTATATTACTAGTTAAAAAAGTGCTATCAAAGCTAAAGTTAATAACATCATTATGGTTGATACTTTCTTTTTTATAGTTTATATTTAAAATTTTTAAGCTATTTTCAAAAGTATTAATCATATATTTTTCTTCAAGCTTAATTTCTATTATATTATTATCAGATAATTGATAATTTTTAAAAGTTAAAAATGAGAAAAATATTTTTTTCCAACAACACTTTTTATAAGGTAATTTATCTTTTTCAATAAGACTTTCTTTGATTTTATAACAAAATGAAGTCATAAATTAAATCACCTTATTTTATGCATACATACCACAGCATTTTTTATATTTTTTACCACTTCCACATGGACAAGGCTCGTTTCTACCTATTTTGGGCTCTTCTCTTACTACAGTTTCTTGAGTTCCACCTTCGGAAAATTGTTTAAACATTTCAGCAAGTAGAGGACTACTAGTACTTTGAGGTTGAGTTTCAAATCTTTCTAACTTTTCTCTTATTTCCTCTAAATGAAGCTCAACAAAATCTTTCATTTCATATTCATTTGTTAAATCAACTTCATTTTCTAAAGCTATCATCATGACTGTTTTATTTGCATCCCAGTTTTCTTCATCCATTGCTTTTTCAAGCATTTTATCTTTAATTTTTTCAAGTCTATTAATAATTCTATCTGTTCCTTCTTGTAAATCCTCGCTTTGTAAGAATTTCATAAAGGATATTAAAACAGGAACTATAGCTTCAAATGTATCTTCATCAGCAGGGTAGCTTTTTGGTAGAGAATGTAAACAAATTTTTTCTACATTATCAGGATTCCATTTATCTGGTGTTATCTGATGAAATTGAAATGAAAAATCAGTAAAATTTATAAGTATTCCAAAAGCCATCTTTTGCTCTTCTTCAGAAAGTTCTTCAAAAAACTCTGTTCCTTCGTAATCCATATATAAATCTTGTAACTCTTGAAGAATATCTTCAGAACTTGCTTCTGTTTCATCTTCTTCCTCATCATCTTCTTCATTAGCTTTTTCATAGGCTTTTTTAAATGAAACACCCATTTTAGCAACTTGTTTTTTAAGCTCATTAGCCTTTGAAATATAATTTTTTTGTTCTAAAAATGTAAAGAATGAAGTCAAGATAGGACTTACAGACTCAAAATATTCTTCATCTTCAAGATATTTTTCATCAATAATTGTTGACTCTGCATAATCTTTGAGTGTATTATTATCCCAATCTTCTGGTTTTGTATGCTGTCTATAATGAACAAGAGCAGTAAAATCAATTATAATTTGACCAGATAAATCTTTTTGTTCTTCACTTAACTGTTCAAAAATTTCAGATTCAACATATTCTGAATACCAGTCATATACTTTATCAATTTGTTCTATTGTTTTATTTGCTTCAGATGGAGTTAAAGCACCTGATAATGACTCACTTAACTCTTCTTTTAATTCTTGGGGTAAGCCCATTTCTATCTCCTAAATCTCTATATTTTCATTTAAAAAATTCATTCAACATATAGTATATTACAAAGACTTATAGTTAGTAATAACAGAAGAGATAAAAAGTGATAAGAGAAGAAGACAAGAGTTATAAATTTTAATACTTTTACTTCATTAATTTATTCAAATCACTTTTGTTTAAGAATATCTTAAAAAAACATTTTAAAATTTATATTAATTCAGAGTAATTGTTTTCTTTTAGATACTCAGAGTATATTTTATAAGCAGGTGTTATTGCAGGTAAAAGCATTAAGAGTTTAGGAACAGAACCCTTAACAATTATATCTTTTTTAGTTATAGCCATAACAAGATTTACTTTACCTAACCAAAATTTATGTGCTGTATCAGCATTCATCCAAAGTTCAATTTCAGGTTCTATATCTTTATTGTTAATAAAAACTTCAGGTTTATCAGATTTTGAACAATCAATTGTTATTACAAGATCTGGTTCTGTATAATTAAATCTAAGAATTGACTTATGTGCCATTAATTTGGAAGCAATCTCGTTTTTATCAGCAATTTTTAAAAAGAAATTATATAATACTTTTTCTAAATGTTCAGAATCTCTAAATAATGTCATTTTTTATCCTTAAATTGTAGCGGACTATAATCTTTTAAAAAATAAGTATAAACCTTAATTTTTAAATAGCAATATAAAGATTAGATAATTTAACTATAAATGACTTATACTTAAATTATGAAACTTAATAATAAGCTTCAATAGTTTTATCTAAATAATATTAATTTAACTTATCAATTATCTTTTGAATTTCAACTTTAATTTCTGGGTCTGTTTGGGTCATACTTTTAACCTTTTCATATGCATGAAGTACTGTTGTATGATCTTTTCTTCCAAATGCTAGGCTTATTCTTTGAAGTGCATATTTTGTTCTGTCTCTTGAAATATACATTGCAACATGTCTTGCCCAAGTAATTTCTTTTGTCTTTATATTACTCTTAAGATCTTCTGCCATTATTCCATAAAAATCAGCAACAGCATTCTGTATATCATCGAGAGTTAATTCTTTTGAAGGCTCTCTACCTAGTATCGTTTTTGCAAGGCTAACTGTTGTAGGACTATTCATTAAAGAAGCATGAGCTATTACTCTTATAAATGCACCTTCAAGCTCTCTTACGTTATCTTTAAAAGCACCAGCTATATAATGTAAAACTTCATCTGAAACTGCTATACCTTCCATTTCAGCTTTTTTCTTTAGGATCGCTATTCTTGTTTCAAAATCAGGAGGTTGAACATCAGTAAGTAAACCCATTTCAAATCTTGATCTTAGTCTATCTTCTAAAGCTGAAATTTCTTTAGGTGGTCTATCAGATGAAATAACTATCTGCTTTCCTGCATCATGAAGTGTATTAAATGTATGGAAAAACTCTTCTTGAGTTCTCTCTTTACCTTCAATAAATTGAATATCATCTATTAGTAAAAGATCTATATTTCTGTATCTGTTTTTAAATTCAATCATTTTATCATCTTTAATTGAATTAATTAATTCATTTGTGAATCTTTCTGAGGATAAATAGGCAACTTTAACATCAGGTGAATTTTCCATCATATAGTTACCAATAGCGTGCATCAAATGTGTTTTACCAAGACCAACTCCACCATAAATAAATAAGGGATTATACGCTTTACCAGGTGACTCTGCCACTCTCTGTGCTGCAGCATTAGAAAATCTATTATGATTACCTATGACAAAACTTTCAAATGTATATTTTGTATTAAGGTTATTATAAAGATTTAAATTATTATTTGAAGAATGATTATTATCTGATTCTTGAGTTTCGACTTGAGGTAAAACTTTTATATCTTCTTTATAAACATATTCTTTACTTTCATCTTTTTGTACAACAAACTCAATATCATAATCCTCATTAAATGTTTCTTTTAAGGCATCTTGAAAATGATCTGTATATCTAGAAGTTAAGACATCTTTTGCAAAATCATTACTAACTCTTAATTCTAAATAATTATCCTTAGAATTAATTGGAAATATTGATTTAATCATGCCTTCATAAATCGGTTTATTAACTTTTTGTGAGATATTAGATAAGACTTTATCCCAGCCTTCTTTTATCTCATCAATACTATTTTTCATTAATCTCAATTTACGCCCTACTCATTTAATCAGGAGTTAAAACCTGACCCTATTTTTTGAATAATTATACACCCAGCCTTTCTATGCAAAAGTTTAGAAAAAATTTAATATTTGATAGTATCTAGAATAAAATTTCAAACTATGTAATTACTTTTTTATAAATTTTGCTAAAAGACTCTAGACCTTTATATTTATCTTGGATTTTAATAATTCTTGCCTACTTTTACAAAGTCCTTGCACTTCTTTTATAGCAATATAGGAAATTTGAGAGATTTGGCTTTCTGTTAAATTGTGATACTTATTACTTTTTCATTAGATGGAAATTTATATTTTAAGTTTTGTATAGTTATATTTTTAAGAAAATTTTTGTGGAAAAGAATAATTTCTTTTTTATTTAATTTTGTATCACTTTATATTTTATTAATGCATTTAATTTAAAAGTTTTTATAAATTTATTTCTAATCATATTTAAATTCCCTATTTGATGAAAAATAATCGAACTTTATAAAACAGTCTTGACAACTTTGCTAATACTTTTTCCAGAGCTTAAAACAAATGAATAATATAAAGGTTTTAATAAATTACAATCAGTACAAATACCTCTTTTTTTATTTGATAACCATACTTCTCCTATTTTCTTTCAAATCTAATCTAACTTTTAAAAGGTCTCATTAGTTAAATTCCTTAATTTTTTACAGCACAAATAAAGACAATATTTCTATTGAATTTATTTGAAAATAATTAATTTATATAAGGCTTATATGAACGTTTTTTTTTGATTATTTATTTAGCTAATGAAAGCAAAATAAAATTTAGTTAAGTTAGTGAAATTAAATCCATTAAAATTTATACTCATATAATATATTTTATCTAATAAATTAGCTTTGAGATTTGAAAATTTATAATTTTTTTGAAAATTTTTTATTAAATTTTTAGCAGAAAAATATAGCAAAAAATTCTAGTAATTTATTTATATGTAATCAAACAAAATTAATTTTTTCAAACCAATTTTGATTGAGCATAAGTTAAGATTATACTTATTAAGAAGTAAAAGTATAAAAGTGATTTATTAGAATAAATTTAAAAGTTAATTATTCTCACTTATACTTATCACTTTAAGCTAATATTTATTATTTAAAGAATTTTGTTAAGTAAAAATCATGAAAAATAAAAAGTGTCCTAATTGTTTATGTGATATTAACTTAGATGCTATAATTTGCCCTTTTTGTAAAACACAAATAAAAAGCCAAATGAAGTTTTTACCAACAATTGGATTTAAACCACCAGAAGTTGTTGCTCAAGATGTAAAACCTCTACATAATACAAAAGTCAATATTGAAGATATAGAACTTCCTCAATTTTTAAAAAAGGATGAATCAGATTATATTGAAAATAATAACCAAAACTTTGAAAATAATTATTTAGAGGTTGAAGAAAAAAAAGAAACAATACCTTATACACCTAAAATCTTAAATATAGAGGATTTACCTCAAAATGATAATTTATTTATTGAACCAGAAGAAGAAAAAATAGAACCTGTTAAACAAAACTCTGAATTTGATTTTAATGGAGAGTTAATGCAAGAAATAAAAGCATATTTTGAAATGCCTAGTCCTAACTCACAAAACTTTGAAAAAAAACATCTTGATATTATAGAAAGTATGAGTATAGATGACATAATAAAAGGGAGTCTTGACACTCATAAAAAAGAACATCAACAAGAGTCATTTGGTTTAATGTTTGGGCAAGAAGAAAAACAGCAAGAGGAGTTACCAAGTTATAAAGAAATTAATAAAAACCCTTTAGAAAGCTCTGAAAAAGTAAAAAAGATATATGATAAGATAAGTGAGCAAAGAGATTATAATAGTTATATGTATGATACTCTTGATACAAGTTTAGATGCTTTAGGCTTTGTAGATGAAAAAGTTGATTTTGGTGAGCTAAAGAAAAAATTAGATGAACCTGAACCATCAATACACAATATAGTCGAACATATACCTTTTAAAATACCTAAACTTCCTTTGAAGAAAGAATCAAATGAACATGATAAAAATATAAGTATAAATGATGAGTTTAACCAAGATAAAAACAGAGAGTCTAATAATTCAGAATTTAATTTTAAGGAGCATCATGATTCAGAAAGAATAGAACTACCATCATTTATAAATAATTTTGAATCAAAAAAATTAAATGAAGTGTTTCTAGAAACACCTGAATTTATAAATAATATAGATATAACTGAAAGCCTAGAGCAAGTAGATATACAAGAGATTCAGCCTCCAGATTTTATAAATAGTTTTGGAGTTAATGCTCAAGTTATACAAGAAGACTCACAAGATAATAAAGATTACACGATTGAAAAAATTAAGACTACATTTTTTATAGATAAAATTCTTGAAATTAAAGAAGATAAACAAGTAATTCATTTAGAAGAAGTTGATAAATTACTTGGATTATTGCAAATTAGAGGAAAAACACTCTCTCAAGAAATAGATAAAACAGACCCATATCATAGAGAACCTTTTGAAATAGATAATTTAGAAATTGTAGAAGTAAAAGATTATTTTAAAGAAGAAATAATAGAAGAAATAGTAAAAGCCTCAGAAATTAATGTTGATATTGACTCGTTAAAAGAACTAATTGACTTTGCTGGAGTTCAAGAGGAACCTGAAGAAGAAATGAAGTTAAGTTCTCAAGAAAAAGATAATGAAGATATTAGTAAAAATATTCCAAAATTTCAAGCAAAGAATATTTTAAGAGTTTCAGATGAAAAAATAGAAGAGAAAAAAGGTGAAATGACACCTACAAGAATTGTTAGGGATGCTATATCTGAGCTTGAAAATTTAAAAAATGAGTTTTTATCAGAAGATAAAAATGATGAAATACAGCAAACAGAAGAAAATGATATAAAAGCAGAAATAAATACCGATTTATCATCTTGGTTTGATACCAAAGAAATAAGTAAAGAAAGTAACTTTAGTAAAGAGGTACATATAGAAGAAAATAAAAGGGCTCTTTATTTGATTTGGCTGACTTAAATAATATTCAATTAGAATTAGATAAATCTAAGGATAGTAATCTAGAGAATTTAGAGCCATTAGTTATAAATAAAGATGAATATAAAGAGACTATTGATGAAATTAGTATACCTTCTTTTATAAATGAAAGCTTAGAAACTTTAGAACCTATTTCAAATACAAAAAAAGATGATAAAGATAACTTAAATATTGAAATTAAAGAAAATATTTTAAATTTTTCAAATGATATTAATATACTAGATTCAAATAATAATGATATAGGAAATGTATTTATTGAAAATAACCTTGACTTAGAAAAAATATCTATTCCAGAAAATATTTTAAATTTATCAAATGATATTAAAGTCAATAATAATGAAAATATTGATATTTCAGTTTTAAATCAAAGTAAAGAAATAAAAGAAGGTTTTGAAGATGAAATAAAAGTACCTGAGTTTCTTAATAATATTTCAATTGAATCACCAAAAATTGAAAATATTTTAAATGAAACATTATTACAAGAGAATATAATAGATTCTAATATTGAAAGTTTAAATACAAATATCAATCAAAATGATATTCAAGAAATAAATACAATAGAAGAATTAGAAGTTCCTGAACCACCTAAATTTGTAATTCCACCACCACCTCCACCAATTGAAGAAGTAAAGATAAGAGTTCCACCGCCTCCACCTCCTCAAGATATAAAAAAGACTATTATACCTCCACCACCACCAATAGAAAATAAACAAATAAGTCCAATTGTTGAAGATAAAAGTGAATTTTCTATTCCTACTTTTGATACTAGTCTGACCAATAACCCACCTAAAATACGTAGTCCAATTACAACTACTTTAAATACAACATTAGGAGCAAGAAGTACAACAAATCAAGAAGCTATGGATCTTTATATTTATGCAAGAGACTTATGTTTAAAAAAAGAGTATAGTCAAGCATTAGATATATTAGAAAAATCTGTAAGAATAGATCCTGCATTTGAACAAGCACATATCTTGTTAAGTAGAACTTATTTAAAGTTGAAAAATGTGTATTAAAAAAAGGGGCTCTTTTAAGAGCCCCTTTTTTTAATACACATTTTTCAACTTTTAAGGTTAATAAATAATCAGATTCTTTAGGTGTATTACCAGATGTAAAAGCAGTTGGGCTAACTTTTATAAGCTTAATATTATATCCATCAATACTTTTTGTAGATGTTGTACTTCCTCCAAAACCTATAGTAAAGTTTTGATTTATAGTCTTTTTAAAGCTCATATCAAAAGAAACCTGCCCTGCCCAAATACAATTTACATTACTAGGACAACGTGAGTCATCAATTAATTTATTTACTTTTAAAGAACTTGATTCATCTTTAATATTTACTGTTTCACCTATTTTTAATGTAAATTCTTTTCCAAGTTCATATTCTTTTGTTAAAACATTATCAACCTTATCTTTTTTAAATAGGTCAAAATCTGTTTTTAATTTATCAAATGCTTCCATGTACTTTGTACTATGGGTATAATTTCTATCATTTCTTTCAAAAAGTTTTTCTTTTCCATCTATGATTACAGAAAAACCTAGTATTGAACGACACTCCATTGTCATTGGTGTTCCATCAGGAACTTTAACATCATCTTTTGATAAATTTGCTAAATCAGCTGTTTCAATTAACTTTTTAAGTTCTAGACTTTGTTCAGGAGTAATATTAACTGTTTTTATATCATCTTTATTATCTGTACCATAAATCTCTGTATTTAAGTTATAAGAAAATATATTATCTTTTACTTCATAAATTAATTTTTGTTCATTGTTATTACATTCTGCTCGATATACAAATTTTGCTGGTAGATTATATTTAATAAACTGATTAATAGGACTTGGAGTCGGGCTTGGGGTAATTGAGCTAGAGGCACTAGGAACAGGGCTTACACTAGAAACTGGTGTTGAACTAGGATTTGGTGAATTATTTATACCAGTACTTGCTGTAGGGCTTGGACTTGGAAGAATATTAACTTGAGTACAAGAAGTAAAAATAGCAAAACATATTGAGCTTAAAAAAATATTTTTTTTCATATTAAAATTCCTTTCATTATTAATTTCAATAAAACTTATTATACAATAAATTTTACTAGAGTAAATATTTTATTTACAAAAAAGTAAATATTGTGCATGAATATTGTTTTTTCACTGTCTTAATGTTAACCTAAATGTATTCAATTCTTATAAAACAATGATGTTTTAAAAAAGGAGACTAAAATGACAATCGGTATAGAAAAGATAGAAGAACTTTTAGGAGCTGACTCAAAAAAATTACTTGATCATAAATGTACAACAATTTCATCAGACTCATTACATTTACCAGGCCCTGATTTTATAGATAGAGTTTTTGCACCTTCAGATAGAACAATACCTGTACTTAGAAATTTACAATCAATTTATAATACAGGAAGACTTGCAGGAACAGGTTATATATCAATACTACCTGTTGACCAAGGTATAGAACACTCAGCAGGTGCTTCATTTGCTCCAAATCCAATGTATTTTGACCCAGAAAATATTGTAAAATTAGCAATCGAAGGTGGTTGTAATGCAGTTGCTTCAACACTTGGTGGTCTTGGTATTGTAGCAAGAAAATATGCACATAAAATTCCTTTTATTGTAAAAATAAATCATAATGAATTTATTAGTTATCCAAATTCATTTGACCAAATTATGTTTGCTGATGTAGAACAGGCTGCAGAAATGGGTGCAGCAGCAGTAGGAGCAACAATTTATTTTGGTTCTGAAGAATCAAAAAGACAAATAGTTGAAGTAAGCGAAGCTTTTAAATATGCTCATAAATTAGGTCTTGCAACAATACTTTGGTGCTATACAAGAAACTCAGCTTTCAAAAAAGATGGGGTTGATTATCATGTATCAGCAGATTTAACAGGACAAGCAAATCATTTAGGTGTAACAATTCAAGCTGATATTATTAAACAAAAACTACCTGAAAATAATGGTGGATATAATGCTCTTAACTTTGGTAAAACACATAAAGATGTATATACAAAATTAACAACAGATAATCCAATTGATTTAACACGTTATCAAGTTGCTAATTGTTATATGGGTAGAGCTGGTTTAATTAATTCTGGTGGTGCTTCATCTGGAGCTACAGACCTTGCTGAAGCAGTTAGAACTGCTGTTATTAATAAAAGAGCAGGTGGAATGGGATTAATTTCTGGAAGAAAAGCTTTCCAAAGACCAATTGAAGAAGGTTCTGCTTTACTTCATGCAATTCAAGATGTCTATCTTTGTAAAGATGTAACTATTGCATAAATTTTAAATAATAAGAGTGAAGAGTTTTATTCTTCACTTTTATTTTTACTTTTCATTCTCATTTAATCTAAAATTCTTTTTCTAATACAAATTTTTCAATAACTTTTATTATTCTCTGATTTTTTAGAATATTATTTAGCTTCCAATTAATTATTTTGATGCTCTTATTTTATTATATAATTAAAATCTTATAAAATTTGGACTTATCCTTTTTTAACAATTTATTTACTACAAAATTATTTTTTATACTCGAGGATTGGTATCTTAAATCTTTAAATATTTAGTAGAACATAATTAACAGTGTTAAAATGTCTTTTATAGCAAATAAAATTTTATTAGGTATAAAAAATATTAATGACAGAATTTACTAATCGTCTTATAAATGAAACAAGTCCTTATTTACTTCAACACGCTCATAATCCTGTTGATTGGTATCCTTGGGGAGAAGAAGCATTTAAAAGAGCAAAAGAAGAAGATAAACCTATATTCTTAAGTGTTGGTTATTCGGCTTGTCATTGGTGTCATGTAATGGAACATGAATCCTTTGAAGATAAAGAAACAGCAGATTTAATGAATAAATTATTTATTAATATAAAAGTCGATAGAGAAGAAAGACCAGATGTAGATACTATTTATATGAATGTCGTTCAAATGTTAACAGGTCATGGCGGTTGGCCTATGTCTGTGTTTATGAGTCCTGATAAACAAGCATATTATGGAGGAACATATTTTCCAAAAAATAGAAGATATCATATGCCAACATTTAAAGAAGTCCTAGTTAGTGTAAGTAATTATTATCATAATAAAAAAGATAATATAGAAAAGAATTCTAAGATAATAATGGAGCAATTAAAATCAATTAATTCTTTTAAATCTAGTGATACTCATCTAAGTTACGATATTATAGAAAAATCAATAAGCCAATTAGAAAATTACTTTGATTATGATAATGGTGGTTTTGGTAGTAAACCAAAGTTTCCTAATACCTTTAACTTAGATTTATTTTTAAGACATTACAAAAATACAAATGAAAAAAAATATCTTGATATGGTTGAGTTAACATTAAAAAAAATGTCAAATGGTGGTCTCTATGACCAGTTAGGTGGAGGATTTTATCGTTATTCTGTAGATGAAATATGGCTAATTCCTCATTTTGAAAAAATGCTTTATGATAATTCTCTCTTGATAAAATTACTTTTAGAAGTTTATCAAATAACAAAAAATGATTTTTATAAAAATAAAGCAGAGGAATCTCTTGAATATGTCTTAAGAGAAATGTATCAAGAAAATGGTGGTTTTTATTCTACTCAAGATGCAGATAGCGAAAAAGAAGAAGGAAAATTTTATGTGTGGACTCCACAAGAAATAAAAGAAGTATTAGGAGATAAAGATGCTGAACTATTTTGTGATTTTTTTGATATAAGTTCAGAAGGAAATTTTGAACATGGTAAAAGTAATTTACAAACTCTATTTTCATATGAAGAATTTGCATTAAAAAAGAGCTTAAATATAGATGATATAAAGAAGATAATTGAAAGCTCAAAGGTTAAACTTTTTAATTATAGAACAAAAAGAATTTATCCAGCTAAGGATACAAAAGTTTTAACTAGTTGGAATGGGCTAATGATTTCAGCATTTGCAAAAGGTTATCAGGTTTTAAAAAATGAGAAGTATTTAAAGGCTTGTAAAGAAACAATTAACTTTATATTTAACAAAATGTATAAAAAAAATCTACTTTTAAGAACATATAAAGATAATCAATCTAAATTAAATGCTTATCTTGAAGATTACGCTTTTTTTATTCAAGGTTTAATAGATGTTCATCAAGTAACTTTAGAACAAGAATTTTTAGATAAAGCTATAGAATTAAATAAAGTTATATTAGAACAGTTTTGGGATGAAAAAGAAGGAGGTTTCTTCTTTACAGGTAAAAGCCATGAAGAATTAATTGTTAAAACAAAAGAAATTTTGGATCATTCTATTCCTTCATCTAATGCTATTGCTTTATATAATTTGATAAGATTATTTAGATTAACCGAAGATAAAGATTTAGAAGAAAAGATAAATAAGACAATTAAAGCTTTTTCACAAACTGTCAATAAATATCAGTCAGGTGTTGCAAGTTTCTTAACTATATTAGATCTATATTTTAAACTGCCTTCTGATTTAATATTAGTTGGAGATAATGTAGAAGAAATAAAACCATTTCTTGATAAGATCGCAGATATATTTAATACTAATACTATTATACATTTTCATAATCAAAGTAATGATAGTTTAGAGATGTATAAAGGTAAGAATAAACTAGATAACAAACATACTGCATATCTATGTGAAAATTTAACTTGTAAATCTCCTATTAATAGCCCTGAAAATCTGTATTTATAGAAATAGGATTCAAATGATAAGGATAAAAAGGATAAACACAGGTTTTTAATAAATAGTAGAGAGTCTTTTTAATTCTTGTCTTCCTCTCTTTTTAGAAATAGAACACAGATTACATGGATAGAAAGAATTTACGCAGATTTCTAAAAAATAAAGTATTCTCTTTCCACTTATTACTTATTTTAGCAAGAAATTATATTAAGAATACTATAATGTTTCTAGTCAAAGTTAAAAGCATATCAGGAGTTTATCATGTGCCTATTTGTTGATATGAATAACATATTTAATAATTTATCTGTTCAAAAAGATATAAAAGAAGCTAATATATGTAAGGTAAAAAAAGAGGATAATAAACCCTTAGATGATGTTTTTGGAAAAGATTTAAGTCCTAATTCAGACGGAATAAAATCTCCAAGTAAAGAATTTATTGATTTTATGTCAATCTCAGCTAAAAAAAGTTCTGAAAAAATAAGCAATAAAATAAATCAACTAACTACAGCCTTACCCTTTGTTGATAGCACTAATAATGGAAATATCAAGGCAAATTTAAAAATAGACTTAAGAGATAAAAATGGTTTTGTTGATAGTGGAGAACAAGACTTAAGTATAAAATTAAATGGAAATATAAATATTAAAAAAGATGCTTTTTTTCAATCTCTTAAAAGCCTTGAAGGTAAATCTGTTGAAAGATCATGGAAAGCTGATGTTGATATTGGAAAAGTAAGTTTTGATCCTAAAGCTCAGGCATATAAAATACAATTAAAAATTGATGGATTTGCTTTTTTTAATGATGATATAGATTTAATTATAAAACCTGATAAAAATAATAATCTTGTAATATCAGTTGATGAAAAATGGTTACCAGACTTATTACAGTCTGATTCTGACATATTAAATAAAGTTCAAAATAAGATTGCTAAAGAGCTTAAAAAAGAAAACTTTGGTTTAAACACTGTTATAAAAGATGGTAAATTAATGTTTTTAACAAAGGTTGAAAATAGAGAAATAAAAATAAACTCTAAAGAATCTATTAGAATAGATAAAACTAATCTTGATTTTGAAAACGTAAAATTTAATATTGATAAAGATGGAAATATTGATATGAATTTTAAAGACTTGAAAATTACAGCCTCAAATCTTCAAAAAGATGAAAAAGGAAACCAAGTAAACGAAAAAACTTCAAGTGATCCAGATTTTGCAAGTTTCGATATATCAGCAGATATTAATACAAAAGGCTCAAAGAAATAACTATAAATGATGGCTCATTTTCAACTTCTTTAGATAGTCAAGAGGTCAGTATAGTTAAAATTGAAGGCTCTGATTTAGGCAAACATTTTAATAATATAAATGTTGAGCTTAAAGATATTAAAGGAAAAATAACTGTTGATGACAAAAATAAAGTTGATTCAACAATTAACTCTAATCTTGAAGTAAATCTTGAAAAACAAAATAAAAAAATATCTATGAAGGGTGATATATCAACAAAAGTTGATGGTTCAGGCAATTTTGCTGTAGCTTCTAAAAATATGGAAGTTAATCAACCAAATGGAACTAATAATATAAAAGAACTTTATATAGCTGACAATAAAGAGGATGGATTCAAATTTCATATAAAAGAAGATGAAAAACAACTACCTGAAATTAAAACTAAAATGAGTAAAAATTACTTAGAGCCTATAATCGGAACATCCAAATATTCAGAAAAACTATTCGAAGGATTTGATAAAGCAAAAGAAAGTATTAATGTAGAATCATTTTTATTTAATGGTAAATTTGCTGAGGATATTACAGATAAACTAATAATGAAAGCATCTGGTCTAAATGATAAAAACTCTTATAGTCTTAAAGTTGAGAAATCAGGTGTTAAAGTAAAACTTATATTCGATAGTTCAAAAGGTGATAAAACAGAAGAGACTCATGAAAGCTTTCAAATGGTAAAAAATAAAGTTGATAAGTTTATAAATGATGTAGAAAAAGGAAGAGGTAAATTTTCATCTTTAAGTAAAGAGCAAAGACAAGAAGTAATTGATAATTTAAAAGAGAATATGAGATGGAAGCTTTTAAATGGTGGAATTACAAAAATAGATCATAGAAAAGAAGTGATTATTGATGGTAAATTTGCTTTTTCAGGTGGTGGAATAAACCTTACGGACTCAGCATTAAAAAAGCATGACACAATGATGGAAGTTTGGGGGCCTGCTGTAAATTATATTCAAAAAGAATTTATAGAGAACTGGGAAGAGGTTGCTGGTAAAATATCAGAAACGGAAAAGTCTAATCTTTTAAAAGATACTAAATCACTTGAATCTGCAATGAAGATAAAACAAAAAGAATCAGGTAATAAAAAAGCAGTAAATTCTCAAATACTTGTAACAGATGATAATAGATTTGATACATATCAAAAAATAATGGAGAAAATAAAAACATCTAAAAAAATTAATATAGAACACGCATATTTCACAGATAAAAAAGTTATAGATGAGTTAGCTAAAGCGATAAAAAGAGGTGCTGAAGTAAATGTAATAGTACCAGAATACTCTGATGAAGGAGATTTATTACATTATGGAAACTTAGGCTCACTTTTAACATTACATGAGGCAAGTAAAGAGAGTGACTCAAAAGGAAAATTTAATGCATACTTGTATAAATGGAATGAAAAAGAAAATACAGGTAAATTTTCACATACAAAAGCAATGAGTTTTGATGGTAAAAGTGCAATTGTAGGCTCTACAAATTTAACATCTAGATCATTAACAGGAACATTAAATAATTTCTTATTTAATAAAGAAATGTCTATATTGATAGAAGATGAAAATATGATAAGTGGTAAAAATAAAGGGATTGATGATACTATCTTTAAAAGGGATATGAGTCCAGAGTTCTCTAAAAAACTTGATGATGATTTCTTTAAGAATTTATATAAAGAAAAAGATAAAATTAATAAATATACTCAACTTCAACCTTTGTTTTAATAATTATTGATTCATTAATTTTAAAATTTCAGACTTTCTATCTGTGTTATAATATATGATTAGCTTACGAGTTTTTACTCGTCTGAAAATTATTTTGTGATTTATTTTCACATATAAAGGATTTAATAATTTATGTCACTTTTAAAAGTTAAATATTTAGGTTCATCTGTTCTTAATAGAGAAGCAAAACAAATAACTGTTATTAATAAAGAGATTTTAACTCTAGCTCAAGATATGATTGAAACTATGTATAAATATTATGGTGTTGGTCTTGCAGCTCCACAAATTGGAGTTTCAAAAAGAATGATTGTTGTAGATTGTGGGGAAAAATATCAAAAAGAACCTCTTATATTAATAAACCCTAAAGTAATTGAGTATAAAGGGACACAACTTGGTGAAGAGGGCTGTCTAAGTTTACCTGGTATGTATTTACCTGTTGTAAGAGCTGATTATGTTGCTGTTGAAGCAATAGATATAAATGGTAAAAAATTTGTTGTTGAAGGTCATGAATTACTTTCAAGATGTTTACAACATGAAATTGATCATCTTAATGGTAAGACATTCGATGAAATTGTTACTGATAAAGATAAATTACTTGAAGAAATGCCAAAATTAAAAGAAAGAATAGATGCTATTCTTAGAGGTGAGATTTCTCCTTTTCCTACAGATGAAGAAATTGCTGAAATGGAAGCAGAAGAAACTCAAGAATCTGAGGAAAAAGTTCAAGAAGTTAAGGCTTAAAAATTAATAATAAATAAAAAAGAGAGGATAATATTTTATCCTCTCTTTTTTATTTATTATTAATATTTTTACATTACTACATTTACAGCGTATTTTTGTAAAAACTTACTTGAGTTATCACTATTAACTAATGTATTTGCTGAATCAGCCTCTAATATCAAATCAGTTAAGTTTTTAATGGAACTAGCTTTAATAATTATAGGGTTATTGCCAACTCTTGAAATATCCTTTTTAGCTTCATCTATATCTGTAAAGTAACCAATTACACCATTATTAACAACGAAATCAGCATCAATCTCCCAATTTCCTATATATACTCTTTTCATCTCTGAATCCAAAATAGCTGGATCCATTGCAGGAACTAAACCTAAACCTCTTGCATCTATTATTACACCTGAAACATTTTCATTTGAGTTATTTATTTGGTTTGTATTTTCTTTTGGTTTATCATTATTCTTCATTTTATCTGTTATAGGGTGAGGTGTATGACATTCTAAGCAGTTATTATTTTTATTATCTGGGGAATTGGCTATTTTAAAATAATCATTAGTTTGATTAAAGTTAAAAGCAAATTTATTATTATATTTAAATAAAATATTATGTGATTTTTTCATACGCATTTTTTGGCTTTTTTTTATTTCTAAATCCAAATCAATTGCATCTGATAGGGCATTTTGACCATATAAAGGAACAGATAATTCATATTCTATTGTTCCATCAGAGTTAATTTTTTTATCTCCTCTTTTTGCTCCTTTTATGAACCCATCAACTTTAGTTTTTATAATGTCACTTTCAACAACGAAATCTTTTACAGTTGTTTCTGAATTTACTCTAACACCATATACAATTTCTGATATTTGTCTATAAGCATCTGAAATCGCAGCTCTTTCTGCTAATAATCGTCCTTGTCCAACAGGTTTGTCACTTGGAATTGCTCCACTTCCTGTAACTTTTATTATCTTATCTGTCCAATCAATAGAGCCTTTACCAAATTCTTGAATTACATGACTTTGATTCTCAGCATTTACAACTGATAGTAAAGATAAACCTAAAATAGATACCAATGAATAAATAATAGTTTTTTTCATAATTGATATTTGTTTCTTTCATTTAAAATAATTTGAATTTATTTTACTATAATCAAAAAAATAATAATATGATGTAATTCATAATCATTCTTATTTAACTAGTACAGTGTAATTGAAATTTTATCTATTTGAAAAATTGATAAAGTAAGTTTTTACCAAATAAATTTTATAAAACTTAGATTACATTGTACTAATCATATAAAACTTTTATTATTATATCTATTATCCAGATATTATATCTAAAGCTTTAAATACTTTTTTAAATAAAGCTTCTGTATTGTCATTATCATAATCTAATGAATCTATAGCATATTTTGCAATATCTTTATATTTAGTATATTCAGGCTCACTTGCATATATATTAAGTGCAAATGAAGCTAAATAAAAACCGTCTCTATGAAAAATTTCTTGTGGAATCTCATTATCTTTTTGAATAGCTATTATGCTATTATAAGCATATATAGCCATATTTTGTGGGGAACCACCATCTGATACACCTAATTCTACTAATAAAGCAAATGCAACCATAAAAGAGGTATATTCATTTTTTTCAGAATACTTATCATAAAAATCAGGGAACTGTTCTTCAACTCTATTAAAAACTAATGACTCATTTAAAATATTTTTCAGATCATAGTGAGTTCCACTATTATTTATTAAGTTTTTATATATTGCAATTGCTGTTTTTCTACCAATATTATTAGCTTCTCTATAACTTTCTGCTTTATTCATTAGACTCATAGCATCTTTTAATAATTTAATGTGTTGAGAGTTACTTTGAATACTAGGATTGATATTTATTTTCTTATTTCCATTTTGATTTATTGCAAATTTTGATTTATCTAAACTAGATGATAATAACCTAATACTAGAAGTATTTGTTGGTAAAACATTTTTTAACGTATTTATTTGATTTTTAGAGCTTATTGTGACACTATTGTTAGATATACTGTTAATTTCACTTTGATTTATACTAGAGCATGATACTAAAAAAGATGAAAATAATATAGATAATAGTTTTTTATTCATTATTTAAGTCCTTCAACTAAGAATGTATCATATTATTATATATGTACTATTATTCTTAAAAGAGATTTATTACATTAAATCACCCTAAAAATCACCCCAACACAAGAAATTAAGTAAATAAACTACATTCTATCTAATAATTCTTTCTTTTTTTTATTAAGTTCTTCTTGAGTAATAATTCCCATATTTTTTAGTTCTGCAAGTTTCTTAATTTGATCGGGTATAGAATCTGTTCTATTTTCTATTCTAATAATAGGTTGAGAATCTGACTCAATTTTAAATTGTTTTAATGGATTAGGAATATTATTAAGCATTTCAGGAATTTTATTATCTTCAATTTTTTTAACGATTTCACTTAACTTTATATCTTCAATCTTTTTAACGATTTCACTTAACTTTATATCATCCATTTGAGTTAATAATTTTGAAAGTCTGTTTAAATCTTCTAATCTTTCAAGTAAACCGCTTATTTTTAACTGTTCTAATTGTTTCATAATTTTGCTTATATTTAATCCATCTAAAGCTTTTAAAACATTTGGATCAAATTTTTTAAAAAAATCTGTTATCTTTTCGTCCATTTTTTATTTCTTAAAACCCCATATTGTTAATAGCGTTATTTCTTAGTTTATCTCTTGTATCATAATACTTCACCATTTCAATATTAGTATGACCTGTAGCATTTATTATTGAAATGAAATCTTGCTTATTATTTAATGCAAATTCTATAAAAGTCTTTCTAAATGAATGAGGTGTGATATTTTTTTCAGGTATTACATTAGTTACAACTTTTTTAACAATTTTAAATATTAGATCTGTTGTAACTGGTTTATTAATATTACCTGTTCTATTATTTACGACAGGATGGAAAATATAATCACACTTTATAAAATCATTTTTTTTTAATATCATTAGTTGCTCATAAAGGTTATCTGGTAAGGGTAATTCTTTAAAAGTACCTCCTTTTTGAAATACAGTAAGTGATTGGCTATCATGGTCTATATCTTTCCACTTTAAACTTGCAACTTCTGCTCTTCTTAATGCTAAGTAAAACATACACATAAATAATAAGTAATCTCTTAAATGCATATGACTTATAGACATATTATTTTTAAGATAATTCATTATTTCAAACATTTCGTTTCTATTTAGGCTAGTAGTTGTACTATATTTCTTTACTTTAAGAGGGATAAAATTTTCTATAGGGTTTTTGGGATAATTATATACATTAACCAAAAAATTAAAAAAAGCAGAAAGAGAATAAGCTTTACGATTAATAGTTTTTGCATTAATAATTCTATCTGGATGATATTTTTCAGATTTTTTAAAAGAGTTTATATAATTAAGTAAGACTCTTACAATCTCATGATATGGTATATATCCAAGTTCTATTAAAAAATTTATTCTATGTTTTGAAAAAAAGTTAACAAGATCAACTCTATAAGCTCTCTTAGTTTCTGAGGATGTTTTATAGTTTAAAAATTCTTCAATTACTTCATTTATAGTTTTAGATTCAAAACCAGTGAATTTTATCTCTGTATTCTCTGGTAAATAACTTGGAATACTTAAAACTATATCAGTTGTATTAACTTTTTGTGCCTTCATTAAGAGATTAAAATACTTATATAACTTTAATAATTATAATATCAAGATTTAACTATGTAATCTACTAATATAATAGATATAGAAAAGTTTAGCTAACATTTATAATAAGTAAAAACTGAAAATTTAAAAGTGATAAGGCATACTTTTTATTTATTTATTAAATTCTCACTTAGTTTATTTTTAAGACATTCATCAAAAACTAAATAAAATATAAAAATAATAGTAGTTAAAAAACCATTAGGAGCATACAATCCACCAGTAATAAAATTAGTTGATTTAACTGGAGATATAAACCAAGTCTGATTGATATATGAAATAAATAGTATAAATGACCAATGAAGTCCAATACTAGCGTATATACCTTTTTTCCTATATAAACTTGATAAGATAATACCAAATAAAAACAGGTTTATTAAAGGTATAATAATTTCAAAAAAGGATAAATTAAATTTTATAAAATGTGATTGAGAGTATAAATAAGAAGTAATTAAGATTGAGTATATATTATTATACCTAGCTACTAATTTATTATAAATATAATATCTAAAAATTAATTCTTCAATAAATGCTATAAATAAGCTAATAATTAAAACTTGAGGTATTAGTATAAAATCTATCCTTTTTATATTTACATCAAAAAAACCTGATATTGTTAATATATAATAGTAACTTGATATAAAAATTAGACCTATAAAGAATAATTCTGAAATATTTTTAACTTTTTTAGGAGAGTTTGAAAGTATAATAAATAAATTATTAAGTTCTTTAGTATAGTATTCAAGTTTGAACATTTTTATAATAAGCTAATAAAGTTAAATGTTTATTTTTTAGTTTACTTAATTTATAATTTTTTAAATTAGGTATTCAAGTTATTTTCATATTTAATAACTTCAAGAATTATTTTATAAATAACCTCTAAATCTGTTTTTCCATGAGATTCTATTACAAGGTTATCTGTAGCAGTAAACGATTTAGGTTTCATAAAACCAATTTTAATATTTCCTTCTTTAAATGGATCGTAATGAAATTCCATAATAAAATTTTTATTTTTTAACCATTCTCTTGCCTCAGCCCAAGTCGGCAGGATTAAAATTTTATCAAAGCTTATTTCACTATCTTCATTATTTGAATTAGAGAAAAAGATACTTGTTTCAGATGAGTATTTTACGGTTCTTACAGATTTACTTTCAACATCAAAAATATAATTTGAATTTAATTGTTCAAATTTAAAGCCACAATCATGAATAATTTTAGCTATATAAACTTCTTCTACAGTAAATTTATGACTTGTTTCATTAGAAAAGCCTAAAGAATTTAGTTTTTCAAGCAATTCATCACTAATCACTATACCGTCTTTTCTTATAGCCATTCTGCCCTGTGTTTATATTTATAAAATTATAAAACCTATATTTTTAATATTAAAATGTTTTAGCTGTTTTGTGGTTAAAGCTTATTATTATTTTAAAATTCCTTTTTGTTTTGCTTGTTGCACCCATTGAGGAAATTCTTTTAGTAAACCCTTGTATAGCTCACTATCAGTAGTTCTTTCTATATCAGCTATATGTAAAAAACTTACATTATCAATATTTGTTCCTGATAAATTATCTAATCTATTTAAAAAACCAAATCTTGATAACTTTTCACTAATTCCAACAAATTGCCAAAATATTCCCAAAGATGTACTTTGTTTTAATATATTCTCTGCTTGTTGTTCATCTTTACAGTCCCCATCAGTTATAAAAATTACATAAACTGGAGGACTTGATTTACCTGCATTACTATACTTTTGAATAATATTTTGTATTACTGGAGTATAAAAAGCCTCTCCAAGATAATGCTTAAACAGTATTTGATCTTTTAGATAAGTTTTTTTATTATCAAAATTAAATGGAGTTTTATTATTATAAGCTTGGTCATTAAATGGGAAAACATCAATTTGTCCATCATCATCAAATTGCATTGCTAATGGTAATATCCTATTAAATGTATCTTCTAAAACTCCATTTTTTAATATCATATTCATAGAATATGATAAATCAAGAGCCACAACAACTTGAGCTTTTGTAGATGAGCTATTTATCTGTTTAATACTATTTATTCTTTGATTGTCTTCATTGCTTAATTCTCTTGTAATAACTTTAGGAGGAGTAAAACTATTTTGTCCTAATTGAGGGCTTATATTACTATTATTCGCTTGTGTATTTTGTTCTTGATTATCTTGAACCTTAACAGCATCACTTCCATATTGTTCAATTATTGCAGATAAACCAGAGTTAAAACCATTTCCCGTTGCTTGTAATTTCCACTCTCCATTATGTTTATATATTTCAACAACAATAATTGCTGTTTCTTTTGTCATATCTTCTACATTAAAACTTAATAGAGTATTAGAATTATCTACTATATTTGCAGAAATATTTCTCACTTGACTAAAATTTTGATTTTCTATAGTTAATATAAATAGTACTCTTAAAATATCTACAGAAATTTTATTTAAGTCTATTTTAAAGTTTTTTGAGTTATTTGATACATTTTCTAAAGTTACACCATTACAAGGACTTGAGGTATTATTATAAAATACAAAATTTTCTTCTTTTTCCATCTTACCATTTTGTGATAAGAGTAAAGCACTGGAATCTATTTCATAATTATTAGAATCCCATCTAAGATTTATAGAGAAATTTTTTATTCCAATTTCTTTATCAAGAGAAATTTTTTGTCCTTTACTAATTATTTTCATAATAGCCTCATAAGAAATTTATAAAGTTTAAAAAGATTATAAATATGTATAATAAAATTTAAAAAGTAAAAAAACTCAAGATAAGAAATTTTCTATTCTGCTTATTGTATCTTGTGTATATTATTGCCATACTTTTAATTTATTACAAAATAATCATAGATTATATTTTAACATAGTCTTTTTGAGGTAAAAACTTTGGATTATATGTGTGTGAAAATAATGGTAAATTATCAAAATTTGTTTTAATAAGTGACTAATCATCAAAAAAGATACGATATTTTTGAGATTCTAAATCATCAAATTGACCTGATCTTACAGCCCAGAAAAAAGATATAATTAAAAATATTCCAACAAAAGCCATTATCGGAAGCATAAAGTATAAAACACTCATTTATTTTTCACCTCTTAGAATTTTTAGAGAGTTAAATAATACTATAAAAGAACTTAAAGGCATTAAAACTGCTGCAATTAATGGTGATATATTACCTGATACTGCTATAGGTATTACAATTAAATTATATATAAAAGATAATACTATATTTTGCTTTATTATATTAAATGTTTTATTTGAAATATTGAACATATCATCTAAAGAATTAAAATCTTTACTTAAAATTACAATATCAGCTTTTAGATTTGTTAAATCATTATTTGATGTTATCGCAACTGATATATCAGACGCAGACATTGCAGGAGTATCATTAATACCATCTCCAACCATCATGATTATTTTATTTCTTGATTTTATATTATTAATATATTCAGCCTTTGATTCAGGTTTCATTTCACCTTTATAATTTTTAATTCCTGCTAATTTAGAAATTTTTTCTACAACATTATTTCTATCACCAGACAAAAGCCCAATATTTATATTTTTAGATTTAAAATTATCAATTATTTTAATAGCATCATCTTTTAACTTATCTTGAAGAGAAATAATACCTATTAATAAACCTTTATATGCTATGAATACTTGTGTTAAATCATTTAGTTTATTCTCTTCTATAAAAATATTATTTTCTATTAATAAATCTTTTTTACCTACAAGAATTTCATCACCGTTTAAAAAACCTTTTACACCTTGACCATTTATATTTATAAAGTCATAAGCTTTTAATGTATTTAATTTTTCATTATTTAGGTAGTTAACAATAGCTTTTGCTATAGGGTGTTCTGAATATCTTTCTACAGAAGATGCAATTTCTATTACTGAGTTTTTATCATATCCATTAAATGTTTGTATATCTGAAATTGTCATATCACCTTGAGTTATAGTTCCTGTCTTATCAAAGATAATATCAGTTGTTTTGTTTATTAATTCAAATATTTTTGAGTCTTTAAATAGAATACCTTTTTTTAATCCTATAGATGAAGCCATACTAATTGATGCTGGTATAGCAAGACCCATAGCACAAGGACAAGTAACAACAATTACTGAAACCATAGTAAGTAAAGCAAAATCTATTCCATGTGAAAGATTAATAAAGAATGATATTATTGCTGAAATCAAAGAAATACTTATTAAATAATGTGATGCTTTATCCGTAAATAAATTAATTTTATTTTTTGACGAGGAAATACTTTCACTTAAATCTATTATTTGGTTAAGTGCTGTTTCATTACCTATTTTTTCTGCTTTAATATAAAAAGCACCCTCTATATTAATTGAACCTGCTATAACTTTGTTTTTTATTGTCTTATATAAAGGTTTACTTTCACCTGTCATAATTGCTTCATTGATATATCCACTACCATAAATAATTTCTCCATCTATTGGTATTTGTTCTCCTACTTTTATTAAAATAACATCATCAATCTTTATGTCTTTACTATAAATTACTTTTTCAACTCCATCTTTTACTAATATAGATTGTTTTGAATAATTTTTTATTGATTGGTTTACTTTTATAAAGATATTTTCTTTTATTGTTGATTCAACAAATCTTCCTGTAATTATCAAAAATAAAAACATAGTAAGGCAATCAAAATATATTTGAGCATTACTCATAAAAACAGCTAAAACACTATAAATATAAATAAGTGTAGCTCCTATAAATATATTAGAATCCATTGAAAAAACTCTATATTTTATAGCTGAAGCAGTTGATCTAAAAAATGGTTTAATACAATAAAAATATATTGGTGTTGTGATTATTAATGAAATTAGTTTTAATAGTCTTGCATATTCTGGATTTAAGTCTTGTACATATTTAAAATAAAAAGGTTCTGACAGAAACATAGTACTAAGTGTACCAAAACCTGCTACAGTCATTTTTAAAAGTAAATCTCTATTAGACTCTGTTATTTTATCTTGAATATTTACTTTTTCTACAGGTTGAGGTTTATAACCAATATTTGTTAAGAGATTAACAATATCATTTAAATCTGTTTTTGTATCATCCCAGCTAATTTTCACTGTTTTTGATGTAAAATTAACTTGAACTTCTTTTATATTTAGTTCTTTTAATAGAACCTTTTCTATAACCCACATACAACTTGGACAGTGTATTGCTTCTATATAAAACTTGATTGAGAATTTATTGTTATTCTTTTTAATAAAATCTTTGAAAAAACTTTCACTATTATAATTTATGTTCTCATTATCATTTTTTACAGGTAGTTGGCAATATCCATCTCTATTTTTGTAATATGAACTAGCTCCAGAAGAATATATAAGGTTACAAGCTGTTATACATCCTTGACAACAAAAATTTTGCTCTTTATTCTCTATAATGGCTTTATAAGCAGATTTTGCAGGTAAACCGCAATGATAACAAATCAATTCTAATTGACTGTTATTTTTTCCTTTTTCTTCCATACACCATTATTTTTCCTTATTTCTGTTGTTACAGTCCATAGACCTTTTAATTTAAGGTCTACATTTCCTTGATACATTCCATTACCAAGTTCTTTTAACTTAACTTCTTGGTCGAAACCAGCTTGTGACTCTCTAAAAAAGTTTAGTGATACATTTGCTCCTTTTATTGGTTCTGTATTTATTTTTCTTGCAATAACAGTAAAAGTATTATTTGTTCTATGTAATTCTGATTCCCAACCTAGTTTTGCTTGTCGCTTTTCTCTTTCTATTTCCTTCTGATAATTTAAACCTTTTAAGTAATAGTTATCTTCAACTAAACCATCAAAAGAGGTTATAGAGTAATATACCATTATAAGGTTTGCAACTACTGATAAACCTAGTAACGTAAATACTCCTAAAAAAGCTTTTGTTTCTATTTTCATTGCACTTATCATCTTTCTTAATCTCTCTTTATGGTATTACAAATGTCGAAGATTGTGTTGCTTCCTTATTTATGCCTGTAGGATCAACTCTTTTAATTGTAAAAGAAAACTTATTTACTTTATCTTTCATTTTATAAGGATCTGCGATTAATGAGATACTTGTATCATGAACTTCTCCCGATTTTACTTGTAGAGGTACTTCTGTTGCTATAAGCTCTGCATTTAAATCATTAAGTTGTAACATATACATTTGGTCTTCATTACTCATATTCATTAATTTTAATGTATAAACATTACTTACTCTACCATCTGCTAATTGTTGGTAAACCATAGTTCTATCTTTTATAACTTGGAATCCAAAACCACTTCTATTTATTAATTGATAACCTATATAACCAAGTAAACTAAAGATAATGAAGGAATACAAAATAACTCTTGGTCTTATAATCTTTGTAGGTTTACCATTTAATTCATTTTCAGAAGCATATCTTATTAAATCTGGACTTCTCTTTTGTTTAATTTGTACTACTGCACAAGCATCAATACATCTTGCACATGAAATACATTCAAATTGTGCACCATGTCTTATATCAATTCCTGTAGGGCAAACAGCTACACAGAAATTACAATCAATACAAGCTGGTTTTTGTCCATTTTTTCCTTGTTCACCTTGTACTTTGTCATAAGTAACAACTAAAGAATTTGGATCTTGTAAAGCTCCTTGGAATCTTCCATAAGGGCATGGAATAAAACAAAACTGTTCTCTAAAAAAACCAAAGTCAAAAAATGCAAAACCTGAAATAAATAAAAACCAAAAGAAAGACCAGCCAGATAATTGACCTGTCATAATTTGATTAATTATTTCAGTGTTAGGAACAAAATAAGAAAGAAAAGTGAAACCTGTTACTAAAGCAATTAAGCCCCAAAATAGATTTCTTATAGATAATCTAATTATTTTTTCTTTATTCCAACCTTGTTTTGCATATCTTTTTTGCTTTGTACTGTCACCCATTATCAAACGTTCTATCTCTATAAAAACGCTTGTAAAAACAGTTTGAGGACACATATATCCACACCATACACGACCTACAATTGCTGTAGAAAAAAACAATGCAACCGCAGAAGTAATCAAAAACAAAGTTAATAAATATACTTCTTGCGGCCACAATGTAATTGAAAATATATGGAATTTACGTGCAGGAATATCAAATAGTACTATATTTTTACCATCTATTTTTAGCCAAGGAATTAGATAAAATAGACTTGCGAAAAATGTAAAAGTTAACCATCTTCTTTTTTGAAATTCACCCCAGATATGTTTAACAAATATCTTTTTTCTACCTGATGTTAAATGTACAGGAGGGGCTGGAGGTTTATCTTTAACAGGTTTCTCATTAATAGTACACATTTTAAAAAATTTTTATCCTTACTTATGACTCAAACTATATATAAATGTAGCAACATCAGCAACCTTTTCATTACCAAGAATTGGTCCCCATGTTGGCATACCTTTTGCTGCAACACCCTTTGTAATAGTGTTTTGAATATCTTCAGGTTTACCACCATGTATCCATGTATTATCAGTTAAGTTTGGTCCTACTAAACCTTTTGCTTCTGGTCCATGACATGAAGTACAATTTTGTTTAAAAATTTCTCTACCTTTGTCAATATGCTCAGGCTTACCAATAATGTCTGCTATTTTTATAATTTTATCAGAACTTGCATTAGCTTTTGCAGCTTCAGCTAATTCTGGTTTTAAATTCCCATTAAGATCATGACTTAAGCTATAAACATAAGATGCAACTATAGCTATTTTTTCTGAACCTAAAACTGGCCCCCATGTTGGCATACCTGTTTTTTTTACACCATTAGTAATGGTTGTTACAATTTCTTCAGGTTTACCACCATATAACCAAATGTTATCAGTTAAGTTAGGTCCAATTAATCCTTGTGCTTGAGCACCATGACATGAAGCACAATTTTGGGTAAAAAGTTGTCTACCTTGCTCAATACTTTCTGTTTTATTAAAATAGTCTTTAATATTAACTGTTTTAACAGGATATAGAGTCTTAGCTAACTCAACTTCTTGCTCATACTGTGTTTTCTGTGACCACTTAAGATAACCTTCTCCAAACCAAGATGGATAAAGAACCCAGTATATAATGGAAAAAACTATAGATGAATAAAGCATATATAGCCACCATCTTGGTAAAGGATTATCATATTCTTCAATCCCATCAAATGAATGCCCCATTGTTGATGGTTGATGTTTATTGTCCATTTTTTAATCTCCTTATCTCATCTTCATCAAAAATAGAGTATTTTACTTCCTCTAAAGCATATTTATTCTCTTTGTTATAAGCCCAATATGTTACTCCCATAAAGAACGTAAAGAATAAAATCGTAGTAAATTGTTTACTAAAACCTACTATTGTTTCAAATTCCATAAAATTACTCCTTCGGTACAGCTTTACCTAAACCTTGAAGATAAGCAATTATAGCTTCAAGTTCGGTTTTATGAGAAGTTTCTATTTCTGCTCCTGCAATATCTGAATCAGTATAAGGAACGCCAAGAGTTTTCATTACTTCCATTTTCTTTTTAACATTAGAATTATCTAACATTGTTTTTTCTAGCCAAGGATATCTTGGCATAACAGATTCAGGAACCATACTTCTTGGATCTCTAAAATGTTGAATGTGCCAACTGTCAGGATATTTACCTCCAACTCTAGCTAAATCTGGTCCTGTACGCTTTGAACCCCATTGGAATGGATGATCATACATGGACTCAGCAGGTTTGGAATATGGACCATATCTTTGAGTTTCTGCTCTAAATGGTCTTATCATTTGAGAGTGACAGTTATAACAACCTTCACGTATAAAAATATCACGACCTTCTAACTGTAACGCTGTATATGGTTTTACAGTTTCAAGAGGTGGTATTGTATCTTTTATAAAGTAAAGAGGAACAATCTCTGCTAAACCACCAATACTTATTACAATTGTAGATAAAATACCTAATACACCAGCTCTAGTTTCGATAAACGAATGATCAAATTTCATATTAATTTACCTCCCTTAAGCTGTTACTAAATTACTTGATTCAAGATCTTCATCTTCAACCATTGTAATTGTCTTAAATACGTTATAAGCCATAATGAGCATACCTGTAAGATATATTAAACCACCAAGTAATCTTATTACATAGTATGGATGCATTGCTGCAACTGTCTGAGCAAATGTAAATGTTAATGTTCCATCTGGGTTAACAGCACGCCACATAAGACCTTGCATAACACCAGAAATCCACATAGCTGCAATATAAAGTACAACACCAATTGTTGACATCCAGAAATGAATATTGATTAAGTTAGAACTATACATCTGCTTCTTACCAAAAACTCTTGGAAACATATAGTATAAAGCTCCAATACTAATCATTGCAACCCAACCTAAAGCTCCACTGTGAACGTGTCCAACAGTCCAGTCAGTATAGTGTGAAAGAGAGTTAACTGTTCTAATTGCCATCATAGGGCCTTCAAAAGTACTCATACCATAGAAAGAAATAGCAACAAACATAAATTTAATAATAGGATCTGATCTTAGTTTATCCCAAGCACCATTAAGTGTTAAAAGACCATTGATCATACCACCCCAAGAAGGAGCAAGTAAAATTAAACTAAATGTCATACCTAATGTCTGCGTCCATTCGGGCAGTGCTGTATAAAGTAAATGATGTGGACCAGCCCAAACATATACAAATATTAATCCCCAAAAGTGAACAATTGATAATCTATAACTGAATACAGGTCTTTGAGCTTGTTTAGGCATAAAGTAGTACATAACACCTAAGAAACCTGCTGTAAGGAAGAAACCAACAGCATTATGACCATACCACCATTGAACCATAGCATCTTGTAATCCTGAATAAACAGAATAAGATTTCCATAAAGTTACAGGGTATGATAAACCATTAAAAATATGTAATATTGCAACAGCTATTATTAAAGCCATAAAGAACCAATTTGCAACGTAGATATGTTTTTCTTGTCTTCTCCAAAGTGTTCCAAAAAAGTTTATACCAAAAGCAACCCATACCACTGCAATGAGAATTGTTATTGGCCATTCTAATTCTGCATATTCTTTAGCTCTTGTAATACCAAGAGGTAATGTTATTGCGGCTAAAACAATAATGAATTGCCAACCCCAGAATGTAAAGTTTGATAAGAAATCACTAAACAGTCGTGCTCGTGATGTTCTTTGGACACTGTAATAGCAAGCTGCAAAAAGTAAATTACCTCCAAATGCAAATATTACAGTATTAGTATGTAACGGTCTTAATCTACCAAATGAAATCCATGGTAAATCAAAATTCATAAAAGGAAATGCTAACTCTGAAGCTATCCAAACTCCAAAGAACATTCCTAAAATTGCAAATAACAAAGCAGCTAGACTAAACTTTTTTACGATCTCGTCATCATAGACAGGAGGTACATCTAACTGCTTTGAAACTTGTTCATTTGTTTCTATCATAATCCTCCAAAAATAATATTTAGATGTTCCCATTGAATATTAAAATCTTTTTTTCATATAAGTCACATGACTTTAGACAGCTTCAAAATTGATCAATATCAATATTGATATAAAAGTATATAAATGTAATAGTCTAAATCTAATTATTGTTAATCAATAAATGGTAAAAAAATTAAAACAATTTTAATTTATTAATAGCTAAATCAAAAAAAGGTGGACCTAAAATTAAAAGCCCTACAATAGCAGCTGCAAATGCAGATATTAAAACTGCTGCTGCTGCAACATCTTTTGCAATCTTAGCTAAAGGATGTCTTTGACGACTATATAAATCTATCGCACTTTCAATTGCTGTGTTTATCATTTCTGCTACTACAACCGTTGAAGCAACCATAACTAATATCGCTAATTCTAGTCTACTAACCTTAAAATACAAACCTGCTAAAAACACAAGAAAACCAACAACTGAATGTATTCTCATATTTCTTTGAGTTTTTAAAGTATAAGCTATTCCTTCAAAGGCATATTTAAAACTATCAATAAGTGTTTCTGCTCTTATTATAGGCATTAAAAGCTAAATTCCTTGATTAGTTCTTTTTGTAAGCCAAACATCTCTTTTTCTTCTTCTTCTGTTTGATGGTCATAACCTAGTAAATGAAGCATTCCATGAATGAGTAAAAATCCTATCTCACGTTCTAAAGTATTTCCATATTCTTCTGCTTGAATTTGAGCTTTCTCTGTAGATATTACAATATCTCCTAAAACATTAATTGGTAAATTAAAAGAGTTATCAAATGGGAATGATAAAACATCTGTTGCTTTATCAATTTTTCTATAATTTTTATTTAAAGATTTTATTTCTTCATTATCTACAAAAGTTATACTTATTTCTGTATTATCTTTCTGTTTTAAAAGATTTAAAAGTTTAGATATAAACTTTTCCCAATATTCTAAGTCTATCTTTATTTTATCTTGATTATCATTTAAGTAAATTTCCATTTTGAGGCTTTCTTCCTAAATCTTTCATTATCTGTTTTTCTGACGGGTATTCTATTCTAGAGTGATAAAGACTTTGTAAAATTCTTAAAAATTCAACACTTATTTTTTCAAGGTCAACAAGTGTTAAAGGAGCTTCGGATAATTGACCATCATCAATTCTAGCTTTAATTATTTTCCCAATAGTTTTTTGTATCTGATCAACTGTTGGTTTTGATATAGCTCTGACAGCAGCTTCTGTCGCATCAGCTAACATTAAAATCGCTGTTTCTTTTGTTTGAGGTTTAGGCCCTGGATATCTAAAATGCTCTTCCATAACATTTTCAGGATTCTCAGTTTGTTTAGCTTGATGGAAGAAATAAGCAATTAAAGATGTTCCATGATGCATAGGAATAAAATCACTGATTGTACTTGGTAATTTATATTCTTTAGCTAACTCTAAGCCTTCTTTTACGTGTGCCGTAATTACTAAAGCACTTAGACGAGGTGATATTTTACTGTGTTGATTTTCAATCCCTAATTGATTTTCAATAAAAAAATATGGTCTTACCATTTTTCCTATATCATGATACATAGCTCCAACTCTTGTTAAAAGTGGATCCCCGTTAACAGCTTCAGCAGCAGCTTCTGCTAAATTACCAACAACCAAACTATGTTGATAAGTACCAGGAGCTTTTACCATTAATTGTTTAAGTAGTGGCTGATTTGGGTTTGCTAATTCAAAAAGTTTAAAAGATGTAATAAGACCAAAAACGCTTTCTAAATATGGTAAAGAACCTATTGCAAGAATTGCAGAACATATACCACTTGCACCACCCCATGATAAGTCCCTTATCAATGAAGTTGTTTCAATATTATTTGTTATAAGTTTTAATGAAACTATTATCAATATATTTACTATACTTACAA
>JAXLXG010000011.1:0-129317 GCA_046328075.1 Candidatus Sericytochromatia bacterium | reverse complement strand
TAAAAGGTAAGATTAATAATGATTTTAATATAATCGACATGGATAAAATATTTGATGATCCATCTATTATAATTGAAATTGATTAAAATTCACAAAATATTCACAATATAATTTGGTTTTAATAATATTTAAGTATTATAATTTATTAAATTAAATCTAAAGTTCTTATAGATAAATTTAGGAGTTGAAAATGAAGTTGAGTATATCATCAAAAGTAGCTGGGGTTATTATTGCTCTATGTATTCCTATCTCCGCTTTAACTTATTTAAATGTATGTGAAAAAAATTCTATTGCATCTATTAATTCTAAAGAAATAGAAGCTAATGATTATCTTTTTCCTATGATAAAAACATTACAAGATTTATCTAAACATAATCTAATTTCATATAAGAAAAAATCATCCAGTGGAATTTCTGATAAAACTTTATTAGAAATAAGAGCAAATATTGATCAAAATATTATAGAGTTAGAATCTATAGATAATAAGTATGGTAAAAGTTTTGATAATTTATCTAATAAAATTAGTAGTTTAAAATCTGAATGGTCAAAAATTAAAACAAAATCTAATTCATTAAGTACAAACCAAATTGATAATATACATAAAAAATTAATAAAAGATTTAAGGGACTTAATTATATATACAGGTAATATATCAAAGTTTGAACTTTCTTCTAAATTTGTTAGTTCGTATTTAAGTGATACTGCATTATTAAAAATACCTGCAATATCTGATTATATTTACCAATTACAATACTTAATAGAACAAACAATTATAAAAAAGGATATAAACTCTAATGATAAAATAAAAATAGCTTCTTTAAGTTCTTTAATAAGAGCAAATATTGATGAGTTAAACTCAGTTTATGAAATGCCTTATTTAAATAGTATTGATAAAAATATAAAAAATGAATTATCAGATAGTATGATATCAACAAAAAACTCAATAAAAAAATATTTAGATTATGTTAATTCTTCTATTGTTAATTCAAACTCAAAGCTTAATTATAAAGATACTAAAACATCTGATTTATCATCTAAAGCCTTAAATGAAACTTTTGACAACTGGAGCAACTTAATAAACGTTGAAAATAAATTACTTAATGAAAAAGTTGATAAACTTAAATCAGATACATTTCTATTAACAACTTTAATAGTCTTATTTACATTATTATCAATTATTTCTGCTATATTCATAATATCAGGTATTGTTCGTTCAATAAAGGCTCTTAATAATACTATTAATCAGAACAAAAATAGTAATTTCACAGCAAAAACTGATATTAAAACAGGAGATGAATTAGAAGAATTAGGCTTATCTTTTAATGAAATGATTAATAATATTCATTCACTTATTTCTGATAGTGAAAATACAAAGAAAATTGTTGTTAATAATTCAGCTAATTTTGAGTCTCTTGTTAAAGAAACATCAACATCTGTTAGTCAAATCAAACAAAACTCTGAAGTTGTTTCTGATAATGCAAGAATAGTTGCTGAAGCTGCATCTATTTCTGTTAGTATTTCTTCAGATGGAGAAAAAGCAGTTAATGAGTCAATACAAGGTGTTGAAAAAATTAAATCTCAAATTGAAGAAGTCGCAACAAAAATACTAGAATTAAGTGCACAAACAAAAGCTATTGGTAAAATAATATCCACTGTGGATGATATTTCTAAACAATCAAGGATTTTAGCTTTTAATGCTTCAATTGAGGCTTCAAAAGCTGGAGAATATGGAAAAGGTTTTTCTATAGTAGCAAATGAAATTAAAAATCTTTCTGATGAGTCAAAAGAAGCAACAAAAAAAATATCAACAATACTTAGTGAAATTCAAGGTCTTACAAATAAGTCTGTAATGCTTACAGAAGATGCAACTAAATTAGCTGATATAGGTGTTAATTTATCTAAAGTTGCTGGTAGTACAATTACAAAGCTTGTTGATTCAATTCAGAATTCTTCTGAAGCAGCTTATCAGATATCAAGCTCTGCTATTGAACAAAAAACTAGTCTTGAACAACTTGAAGAGTCTATGAGAAAAATATCTTTTGTAAGTAAAAACTAATTATAGCAATGAATAAAGTTACTTCTGATACTAATAATGATGATATAGTAAAACAAATTCAAACTGAGCTTAATAATATAACATCTTTAATTAGTGATATTAAAATAAATTCTTCTGAAAGAATGAACTCTGATTTTCTTTTAGAAATAAAATTGTATGTTCAAAATATAGAAAAGATATCTAAAGTTTATGAATATGAACAGATTGAATTTTTATCATCTGACATGATAATAAAGCTTGAATCAATACTTATAAATAAAAGTTCTAAATATGTTTTAATTGAAGTTTCTAACTATATTGCTAATGTAAATATATTTTTAAGTAGAATAACAGAGCAATTTATTACAAAACCTTTAAATGAAGTATTTGAAGTTTCTAATGAAATTAAAACTTTATTTATTGAAGAAACTAATGAACATCTAAAAAAACTTAATAATATACTAATACAAATTGACAAAGATAAATCTAAAGGCAAAAAATTGTTAGATGATTTTTATAGAGAAATTCATTCAATAAAAGGAGACTCTAATGCTTTAGGATTTTATAGAATAGCAGAAATTTCTCATATAATTGAAACAAATATTTCTGATTTAAAAATATCAAACCAAATACCTAATGATAAATTTATAGATTTTTTATTTGATAGTATTGATAATTTATCAAATCTTGTCAGTGAGATTGTAAATGGCACATATAAAAGTGATTCAGAAATAAATAGTATATCTTCAGATAACTCTAATAATAGAGTAGATAAAAAAAATAAAGATATTAAAAATAAATCTGACTTAGTTTTAGAATCAATAGAAGATATTGAAAATTATGAAAATGTTGATATACCAGATGAAATGAAAATTCTTTATGGTCAAGAAGCAAATGATCATATAAATAATATTTCAAAACTTTTTTTTAATATTGAAAATTATCCAGAATCTCAGAAAGAATACTTTATTGATGTTTATAGAGAGTTACATTCACTAAAAGGAGATTCTAATGCCTTAGGTTTAGAAAATATTGGAAAAATAGCTCATCAAATGGAGACTATAATTACATCATTACAGAAAAATGATTCTAATATAACAAGTGATTTATTAGAAACTCTTACAAATAAATTACAAGTAATGTCTAAAATAATTTCTAAAATAACTGGTGTCTCAATAGATACTAATGAACAATTTATATTTGAAGATAAAAAAACTGATATAGAGTCTGAATCTGTAGATAATGATATACCAGAAGAGATAAAGGAAATTTATATTTCTGAAACATCTGAACATATCTTTAATATAGAAAATTTCTTAATAGTTCTAGAAAGTGATGAAGCAAAATTAATAGAATGTATGGAAAAGGTATATAGAGAATTACATTCAATAAAAGGGGATTCTAATACCTTAGGATTTAATAAAATTGGTGATATTGCACATAAGTTTGAAACCTTAATAACTAAAATACAAAAACAAGATTTAGATTACAATACTAATACCCTAAACCAAATTTTTGATAGTCTTAATATCTTAAAAAATACTTTTAGTAATGAGACAAATTATAAATTTATTGAAGAGAACGAGAAAACTCCTGAATACGATTTAACTAACAATATTGTTATTGATAATATTGAAATACCTGAGGAAATTAGATCTCTGTATGGTGAAGAGTCTAAAGAACATATAAATAATATATATCAGGTATTGATTAATCTAGAAAATGATAAGGACTCACAAAAAGAAAACCTTGAGCTTATTTATAGAGAATTACATTCAGTAAAAGGAGACTCAAGTGCTTTAGGTCTTAATAAAATATCAAGTATTGCTCATCAAATGGAAAGCATCATTACATCTATTCAAAAAGATGAAAAAGAATTAGATAATCAAATAATACATAATCTAATTGAGCATCTAGAAATATTAAAACAATCTATATTAAAGGCAATAAATATAAATATTGAACCACAAGAGAAAGAAACTGAAGAAGAACAAGAATCATATGATAATTCTCTAAGTGACGAAATGAAAGAAATATATATAAATGAAACACAAGAACATATAACTAAAATATCATCACTACTTTTGGAGATTGAAGAAACTAAAAATATTGAAATATTTAATGAATTATACAGAGAGTTTCATTCTATAAAAGGTGACTCTAATGCTCTAGGATTTAGTAAAATAGGAGTTTTTGCCCATGAGCTTGAAACTCTTATTACTAATAGCCAGAAAAAACAATATTTTGAAAAGTCAGATTTAGATAACTTTTATTTAGAGTTTGAACAAATGAAAGTGGCTTTTAATAAAATTTTAGGAATTAAAAAAGAAGTTAATACAGTAAGACAAACAATAAATAATAAAAAAGATACTATTATATTAAATTATAAAGAAGATTCCTTAAAAGAAAAAGAAACTAGAATAACAAACAATAAAAAATTACTAGAAGACTCCTTAAGAGTAACTAATAATAAATCTAAAAATACAATAAATAATAAAACAACTTTAAATAAAACTACAGGTAATAATAAAAAATCAGCATTTAAAAGTATTGATGAGACAATAAGAGTATCTACAAGTAAAATAGATAAGATAATTAATCTTTCAGATGAACTTCTAATTACTAAAATTGGTTATGATCATAGGGTTTCTGAAATAAGTGAGTTAATAGAAAATCTAACAACTTATAAATCTAGTATTAAAAATATTATTACAAAAGCAAATGAAAATAAAAATACAGATGAAGATTTAATTCAAAGATTAATAAATATACAAGATGATATAAATACTTTTTCTCATAAATTAAACTCTAATCTAAAAGATTTAAAAAAAGATACATATACTCTTTCTTTATTAGTAGATCAAATTCAATCAGACTCAAGAAATACAAGAATGTTAACAGCATCTTATCTTATTGAACCATTGAAAATAGTTGTACGTAATACATCTAAAAAATTAAATAAATCAGTTTTCTTACATGTTTCTGGAGAAGAAATTGAAATAGATAGATCAATAATAGAAAGATTAAAAGATCCTTTAAGCCATATTGTTAGAAATTCATTAGATCATGGTATTGAAAGTGCTGAAGAAAGAAAAATTAAAAATAAACCTTCAGAAGCAAAATTAATAATAGATGTTAGTATTTCTGGTAATAATATAATTTTTAAAATTAGTGATGATGGTAGAGGTATTAATTACCATAAAATTTCAGCAAAAGCTGTAAAATTAGGAATTATCGCAGAAGAACAGTCATCTTATATATCAGAAGGTGACTTAAATAAAATAATGTTTGCCCCTGGTTTTTCTACAACTGAAAAAATTACTGATGTATCTGGGAGGGGTGTTGGTTTAGATGTTGTAAAATCAACTATTGAAAGTATAGGTGGAACAATATCAGTTGTATCTGTTTTTGGTGAAGGTTCATCATTTATATTATCTGTTCCTTTAACATTAACTACATTTGACTCTATATTGGTAAATATATCTGGTAATAAATATGCATTACCAAAACAATTTATACAATCTACTATAACTATTACTCTTGATAAAATAATTACAAATGGTATTAATAAAGAAATATTAATAGATAATAGACCAGTAAGACTTCTTGAGTTTTCTACAATTCTTGAAGAAAAGAAAAGTGAGTTTACTAATGAAATAACTGTTGTTGTTTTAGAGTCATCTGATTTTATGGCTGCTTTTATAGTTGATGATTTTATTGAATCAAGAAAAATGGTAATGAAACCACTAGGAAGCCAGATTTTGAAAGTTCCAAATATTTCAGGAGCAACAATTATGGGTGATGGTGAACCTGTTTTGGTATTAAATCCAATAGAAATTTTAAATACTATATTTTCTGAATCTTTTAAAATAGATAGTTTAGATATTAAAATAGTTGATTCAAATAAAGAAGCAAAACGAGCAAAAGTAAGAATTCTTGTTGTAGATGATTCAATTACAACAAGGACATTAGAAAAAAATATACTTGAAAGTGCTGGCTATGAAGTAGTAATAGGAAAAAATGGTCTTGAAGGTAAAGAAGGTGTTGAAAAATATAGCCCTGACTTAATTATTACAGATGTAGAGATGCCTAAAATGAATGGTTATCAATTTGCATCTTGGGTAAAAAAGGAATCGACTTATAGTAATACCCCTGTTATAATGATTTCGTCTTTAGCGACACCGGAGCTTAAACAGAAAGGATATGATTCTGGCATTGATGCTTATATTGTTAAAGGTGAATTTAATCAAAATAAATTACTTGAAACAATAAATAAATTGTTAAATTAATAAATGAAAGAAAGATTTGTATGGTAAAAATTTTAATAACTGAAGATTCATCTGTAATTCAAAAAATGCTTAAAGGTATTTTAGAAAAAGAAAAAACATTTGAAATAGTTGGTATTTCTTCTGATGGTGAAGATGCTTGTTTAAAAGTTGAACAATTAAAACCTGATGTTATATTAATGGATGTGAGAATGCCTAAAATGACAGGAGTTGAAGCAATAAAAAAAATAATGAGTGAAAATCCTACACCTATTATTGTTCTTACATCTGTTGAACCAGTATCAGAAATAAAGTCAGAAGTTTTAAAATATGGAGCTGTTTCTTTTATGGAAAAGCCAAAAGCTCTTGACTACTCATCTATTGCTTTTAAATTAATAAATGAAATAAAAATACTTAGTAGGCTCAAACTTTCAAAAAAAGTTTTTTAAATATTTATATAAACTATCAACAAATTAAAGTAATATCATAGATTAGGTTTAGTTATAGCTAATCTAAAGCCAGTCCCTGATAATTTATTTTCAGGTTTACTTTTCATTCTTGCAAAATTAGTTGCAAGATCTTTATCATAAGACCAAGCACCACCACGTAATACACGTCTAGTATTAGTTTTTGAGTTATATGGATTTTCTGCTGAACTACTAGAATAAAAATCTTCAGAGTACCAATCACTACACCATTCGTATACATTACCACTCATATCAAAAATACCTAGTTCATTTGGCTTTTTGGTTCCTGATGAATTTGTTTGAGTTGAATTACCATTATACCAAGCAACATCATCAATTTCATTACTACCAGAATATAAGAATGGCTTAGGATTAGATTTTTTCCCGCCTTTTGCTGCAAATTCCCATTCTGCTTCAGTAGGAAGTCTATATCCTTTAACTTGTTTAGTATCTGTTGTTATATTACCATTTTCATCTAAAAAATTACCATTAGAGTCATAAGCAACAGGTAACCCTTCAACTTTACTAATAACATTACAGATTTTTATAGAATCATTCCAAGAAAATGTATCTAAAGGTAATTCTGAACCTTTAAATGTTGATTTACTTATACCAACAGCTTCTTCCATTTCTTTTTGTGTTACTTCATATTTTCCAATATAAAAACTATTTAATGTAACGCTATGGGCTGGTATTTCATCTTTTTTTCCTGAGCCTAAAATATTACCCATAATAAAGGTTCCACCTTCAACATAGACTAAATTATGTTTTTCAATCGCTGAAGCAAATAGCTTCTTTCTATTTTCAATCTCTTTTAGTGATTGTTCTTTTTCATACTGTTGTTTTTTTTGTTCTTCTTTAAGTTTTTCTTCTTCAATTTGTCTCTTTTGTATAAGTAGTTCTTCTTCAGCTTTTTTTAAATCTTCTTCTTTCTTTTTCTTTTCAATCTCTTTTTTTACTTTTTCTAGTTGTATTTTTTTTAGATCTTTTAATGTACCATTAGGATTTATCAAATCTTTACACATCGGAAGAATCTTTTTTCCTGAAAGATTATAATATTCAAGACATTTTTTTTGCAATACATCTTGCTCCAGCTCAGAATAAGATGGATAAGTACAAATCAGGCAAGATGCTAATGAAATAAACGCAACTATTTTTTTTCTACTCATAAATTAAATTTTTAAATAACTATACTAAAAATAATCTTTTTAAAGTTTATTATAACTAAAACTTCTTAGTAATACAGTTTAATATTAAATTATGCTTAATTAATGTTAAAAATTATAAATTTTTGCTATCGCTTTTTTTATAAGTGTAATAACATCACATTTATTAGGTAGTAAATATTGTTATAATTTCTTTTCTAATTAATTCTATATATTTAAAGTAATTTAAGGTGTTATCAATGAAAAAAAATTTTTTATCTTTATCTCTTTTACTTGCGTTATCTGTATCTAATGTTGCTTATGCTAGTAATTCTAGTGATTTACCAGAAGATTTACTTGATATTCCTATAAACCTTAGATCAACTGTTGCATCTAAAAATGTCTTAAGTTTAAAAAGGCACCTGGTATTATTACTATTGTAACAGATGAGGATATTGAAAAATCTGGAGTTAGAGATCTTCAAGAACTTTTAAATTTAGTTCCTGGTTTTACATTTAATGTTGATGTGCAAGGTGGTATAAGTACAGGTTTTAGAGGTATATGGGCATCAGAAGGTCGTTTATTAGTTATGGTTGATGGGCAAGAAATCAATGATGTTTTATGGCCTACAATAGTTTTTGGAAATCATATTCCTGTTCATCAAATAAAGAAAGTTGAAATATTAAGAGGTCCAGGTTCTGCAATATATGGTGGACAAGCTGAATTAGCCGTTATAAAAGTAACAACAAAAACTGGTAAAGATATGGGTGGGTTATCTGCAAAAGTAAATTTAGGTTCTACATTTAATGATATAACAAGTTATACAAGACGTAATATAAATTTATCTTACGGTCAAAAATTTGGAGATTTAGATATATCTTTACATGGTACTTTAGGAAGAGGTAATTTAAGTGATAGAACATTTACAGATTTTTACAATCAATCTTATAGTATGAAAGGTAATGCAGAACAAAATCCTTTGTTTCTTAATTTAGGAGTGACCTATAAAGATTTTTCAGCAAAATTTATTTCTGACATATATAGAAGAACATATAGAGATGGATTATCAAATATTATCCCTGATTCAATAGGAGCAGTTCCAATAAGTCATGATGGCTATTATGCTGAATTAAAATATGATTTTAAGCCAATTTCTAATTTAACTCTAACACCAAAATTAAATTATAAAAGACAATTTCCTTGGCAAACTGATAATGCACAAGGACGTAAGTTAGCTGTTACAAAAGATTTTGAGTCAAATTTTATTAGTAAAATGGTTGAAAGAACAACAGGTAATTTAACTGCTAATTGGGATGTAATGAAAGATTTAAATTTAATTGCTGGAGCTGAATTTTATACTGACTTTGCAAAAGCATTAGATCCCTTAAGTGCAAATTTTGGAAAAGATAAAAAACAAGACTCTGTTAGATATAATAATATAGCTGCTTTTGCTCAAGCATTGTATCAAAGTAAATACTTTAATGTGACTTTAGGATCAAGAGCTGAAAATCATAGTGAGTATGGTTTCTCATTTGTTCCTAGGGCTGCTTTAACTGGTAATTATGAAGGTTTACATGCAAAGTTATTGTATTCTAAATCTTTTAGAACACCAGGTATTCAAAATATTGTAAATTTTAATCCTAGATTTAGTAAAAACTCAAATATTAAGCCTGAAAATGCAACTGTTGCTGAAATTGAGTTAGGTTATGATATTACACCTAATATGGAAATAAATGCCAATTTCTTTGATACTGTTATACAAAATCCGATAATTTATTTTACAGATAAAGATACTAGTGCTGATTCATATGATAACTTTGAAAAAACAGGTGCTAGAGGCTTAGAGCTTGAGTATAAAATAAAAGATGAAAAAATAGGCTATGCTAATCTTACATACTCTTATAATATTGCTAATGAGAATAAAGTAGATGTTTATTCTGTTCCATCTAGAACTGATATATTATTAGGATTTCCATTTCACAGAGTTACATTAAATAGTAGTTTAAATCTCTTTAATAATCTTTCTTTAAATCCTTCAGTTGTATTTACAGGAAGTAGATTTGGTTTTAATTCTCTTGATAAAGATGGTAAAGCTGTAATAAAAGAATTTGAACCAAACCTTTTAGTAAACTTAAATTTATTATATAAAAATTTATTTATTAAAGGCCTTGACGCTAGTTTAAGTGCAAATAACTTATTAAACAGTACATATTATTATATCCAACCTTATGATGGTTCTCATGCTCCGTTAGCAGGTCCATCAACAGAAATATCTTTAAATATTGGATATAACTTTGATATGAAAGAGTAAAAATTTCTTATAAAAAATAGTTCCTACTTTTTTGTAGGAACTATTTTTTTATTATAGTAAATTTAGTTAGATTATAAAAAACTATGAACTTAATAATTAAAGTTATCCTTAAGAAAGATAAAAAAACTTACAACACTTTTAAATAAAGCTATTTATATTTTGTTTGATAAAGTAAATTATCTTTTTCAAATTGCTTAATAAAGAATATTATAAAGATTTAGTTTGTCTTATTGCTTCATATAATACTATTGAAACAGAGTTAGATAAGTTTAAGCACCTAACATGATCATTATATTGAGGTATTGTATACATTTGTTCTTTAAATTTTTCCATTATATATTCTGGTAAACCTTTAGTTTCACTACCAAAAATTAAAAAATCCCCATCTTTAAATTCATAATCCCAATAGACCTTATCAACTTTTGAGCTTAAGAAAATAAATTTACTATTATCATTTTTTTCAACAAATTCTTCTATATTTTCATAAATACACATTTTCAAAAACTCCCAATAATCAAGTCCTGCTCTTTTCATATATCTATCATCAAGACTAAAACCTATAGGTTTAACTATATGAAGTATAGATTTTGTGGCAGCACATAACCTTGAAATATTACCTGTATTTGGTGGTATTTGAGGGTTAACTAAAACAATATTAAAAGCCATTAGAATTTAATTTTATTTTCAAGATTTAATTCTTTTTCTAAATGATAGGCAGTTTTATAAATGGTTGTTTCTCCTAAAGGTTTTGCCATTAATTGTAATCCAATTGGCATTCCTTCTTTATCAAAACCACAAGGCATCGACATTGCTGGTATACCTGCAAGATTAACCATTACAGTTAAAATATCTGTAACGTACATACTTAAAGGATCTGATTTTTCTCCTTTTTTAAATGCTACTGTAGCAGAAGTTGGAGATAATAATAGATCATATTTAGAGAATGCTTTTTCAAGATCTTTTATTAAAAGTGTTCTAAATTGTTGTGCTTTTTTATAATAAGCATCATAATATCCTGAGCTTAAAACATAAGTACCTAACATTATTCTTCTTTTAACTTCATCGCCAAAGCCTTGGCTTCTAGTCTCAAGGTATAAGCTTTCTAAGTCTTTTACATTCTCTCTTATACTTAGACCATATTTAACACCATCAAAACGAGCAAGATTTGAACTAGCTTCTGCTGTAGCGATTATATAATAGGCAGCTAAACTATACTTTAAAAGAGGTAATGATGTTTCTTCAACAATAGCACCAAGAGATTCAAGTTTTTTTATTGAATTAAGTACACTTTCTTTTACTTCTTCATTTAAACCTTGTTCCATCATTTCTTTTGGAATACCAATTTTTAAACCTTTAATATCTTTTTCAAGATGATTTATATAATTGGGTATTTCAACATTAGCTGATGTTGAATCATATTTATCATGTCCAGCAATAAGATGGAGTAATAGAGCATTATCTTTAACATTGTTTGAAAAAGGGCCTATTTGGTCAAGAGATGAAGCATAAGCAATTAAACCATATCTTGAAATTAAGCCATAAGTTGGTTTCATACCTACATTTCCACAAAAAGCAGCAGGTAATCTAATACTTCCTCCTGTATCTGAACCTAAAGAAAGAGGTGCAAAGTATGATGATACACAAGCTGAACTACCACCACTACTTCCCCCTGGAACATATTCAAAATTATAAGGATTTGAAGTGAATTTAAAGGCAGAGTTCTCTGTAGAAGAACCCATTGCGAACTCATCAAGATTTGTTTTACCGATTAAAACCATATCTGCATTATTTATCTTTTCCATAACTGTTGCATTATATGGAGGAACAAAATTACCTAAAATTTTAGATGAACAAGTAGTCAAAATACCCTCAGTACAAATATTATCTTTAATAGCTATAGGAATACCAGCTAACTGATTTTTAACGTCATCATTAGCAATTTTGTTATCAATTTCTTTTGCTTTTTCTAAACAATTCTTCTCAATATAATTAAATGAATTAATATTTTTCTCAAATTTTTCTATTCTATCAAAAAAGCTCTTTGTGATTTCATAAGAACTTAATTCTTTCGCTTTTATTTTTTTTACTAATTCATGTACAGGTAATTTATATAATTCCAAAATATTTAACTCCAAAACTTATTCAAACAGTCTGAAATTATATCATAAGACAAATGTTAAAAGAAAATAGAAGAAATGAAAAATGATGAGTGAAAGATGAAAAACATTTTTAGTTAATTAATTTTATCAAACAAATTCAATTTAATTTAATTATAATTAAAGTTTTGGTTCTCTAATCATAGTCCATGTTAAAGGAAGTATAGATGGATTATTTATTTCATCTTTTATTCTAAAACCATGTTTCTCATAAAACCTTAAGTTATCTTTATTAGAAGTTTCTAAATATATTGGGATTCTCTCTTTATCGCATTTATCTAATATTGGTTTTATTAATTTTGAACCAATTCCTTTTCCTTGATGTTCTGGAATTACCCCCAATGACATAAGATAATAACATTTAAATTTAGGTTGATGTTTAGATAGAATATTTGCTGTTTTTAAAATTTTTGGTATTCTTTCGATACCTACTGTTTTTACCCATGCCAATATTAAAGAAAGACTAGTAAAAGAAATATTAAAAAAGTTTTCAGGTTTTATCCAAACAGCACAAGATGTTTTATCTTCGTTTGTAAAAACTTCTCCGTAAGGGAAACCAAAAAATTTTATTATTGTTTCTTGCATTAATTTGATTCTTTGTAATCTCTTATTATCATTTTTTACTGTCCAATTTGACATTGGCTCACTTTCAAATGCTTTAAGAAGAATATCTGATAATATATCTAAATCTTCATATTTTGCATTAATTATTTCCATATTTTTTACTAAATCCATTATTAAAAACCTTTAGACTAATTTAATATTATTTAAAGCTCTTAAACAAAAAGCTGTGGTTATATTTGTATTTTTATAATAAGTTAATTTGCCATTTCTATTAGGACAAACATATAAATTTTCTTGTTCCCAACTCCCATCATAGTTTTGAGTATCTACTAAAAATTTGAGCCCATTTTTTAATATTGAACTGTCTGTATCCTTATATGTATTTAAACCTAGTAAAGCAAAAGATGTATCTTGTGGAGAATTATTCCAACTACCATCTAAACATTGAGAACTTAGTATTTTATTTTTTAAATTATTTAGAGCTTCAAAATTTAAGTTTAAATGATTAACTAATCGTGATATTAAGTAGAATTTATAAAAAGTATTATAATACTCACCATTATATTTCTCTTCACTCTCTTTAAATAGATTACTTATAATATAATTAATACCTTTTTTAATAATTAAACTATATTTTTCATAGTCATAAAGAGCTAAACCATAATAAAGATTTGCCATAACACCTAAGCAACTATTCCCATACCATGACTTCTCTATACTCTCTTTAAAATGTTCAACTTTATCATCAAGCCAAGTTGGACATCTTCCTGATTCTTCTATATTGCTTAATAAAATCTCTAAAGGTTCATAAAATAAGTGTTCATATTTACTTTTGTTATTTGTTCTTGAAACTATATTTAATAACTGACCTAATATATCAGAGTCTGTTGGTATTAATCTTGAGTTAGTATAATAATACCAACCTTTATAACCTTTTAAATTCATTAAAAAATCAATAGTATTATCAACATTTTGTCCTAAATCTACCATTGTTTCAGCCATTAAAGCAGGAGTAAAAATATTTGCAATTAATAAAGGTTGGTTTAAAAAACTATTCTTTTGGATTTCCCAAGTATTTTCAAACTTTGTTGATGGATTTATATAATCAATAGCATCATTTATTACATTATCAAGATTAAGTGATGTAGATATTTTATCATTTTTTGATATATCTCTAAGCTCTAATATTATATTCAATAGGTCATAACAAGAGCTTATTAACTCATTTGACATTTTTGAAAAGTTATCCAACTGTGGTAATGAATCTAAAATTTCATTAATAGATCTTTGAGTATAAATTGTAAGTATTTTTAAATTTTCTACTGCTTCAGTTTTTGATAAAAATCTTTTTAACTCAAATTGCTTTTGTGATGAGTCATTTTTACCTGCAAGAATAAATCTCACCATATTTTTTAGGTTTGTATCATGAAATGATGAAAAAATTGGTAAACTACTTTTTAAATCAATTAAATCATCACTAAATAATTGTCCCCATATATCAATATAGTCACTAAAAATTTGAATTAATGTTCCATATAAGGCTCCAAATTCATAAAATAATTCGTGCTCTTTATCTAAAGCAACTAAAATACATGATATAAAACAAGAAATTTCTTCTCCTGATTTGTTTTTAGATATTTCTACTATAAACTCTTGGTTTATATTTGTTTTTTCAGGAAAATTTATTTTATTTGTTAATGCAATTTCATAAAATTGACCATTTACCATTTTATTACCACATTTTGCAAAGTGGTTTAATAATTTTATTTTATTTTTTTCTGGAATATCTAAAGATAAGATAAGTTGCTGGTACAAAAATAATAAATAAGTTGAAATATTAGTCGCTTGTGAAATACCATACTTATTTATAACAGAGTTATTTTTTGATTTATCTTGAATATCATCCATTAAATCTGCAGATGTATGAAAGTATGCACATATTATAGATAGGTCTATTGCTAGAGCTTTTTTATTTAATTTTAAATCTTGTTCTAATAATATTGGAAAAATAGCAGGTGAGATCTTACCCTCTTTTATTTTATTTAAGGTTTTATCTAAAGCAAGTTTTACAGGTTCTTTAATTAAATCATCAGAACAAAATATATTGAGCTTATTAATACTTTCTACTAATAAAGTTTCATATATATCTAATTCTGATTTTAATAATGTACTCATATATTTCACCTCTTAAAAATTTTTTTAAATAAAAAACCTTTTCTTGTTTTTGAAGTAAAGAAAAGGTTTTAAGTACTGATTTCATAAAAACATGCCTTGTACAAGAAAATGAAATCATAAACAAAAGACTACCCACAGATAGTATCTAGTTAATAAATAAAATCAAATTAGTTTTGATTCTAATTCTCATGTAAAATTTTTATCCTGCATATAAGGTAAATACATCATCTTTTTTTTCTAAACCGATTTCTTGTTGCTCTTCTTCTTTTAACGCTAATGATAATATTAAATTTCTAAGTTTTTCCATATATACCTCACATTTTATTCATTTAATTGGTATATATTTAATTTATCATTTCATATTTTATAAATACATTCAAAATGAGTTATTTTAAAATTAAATCTGATTATAAGATTATAATTTTAGATTTTTAAACAAATGGGCTAAGATTATTATTATGACATGTTAAAAGCTTATTTATTACAACTCTTCAAAATTATAGGTTTATAATAAATGAGCCTTGAAAATTATATTGATATAATATTGCTGTAATAAATTTATAATTTTGCACTAATAACTAAAGAAAAAATTGAATTTATATAGTATGATATTTTTAATTAATTCTATTAGAATTTTATATGCAAAAGATGTTTGTAGAAAATAAGGATATTAGACATACAAAAATTATACTTGTATTTATTGCAAGTCTTGTTTTTATATTTGCATCATATAACTTATATACAGGTTCTAAATTAATTGGTAAGACTTTTTCAGGATTTGGTTTAGGTATTAATATTATATTTTCACCTATGGGAAATAAGGAATGGACAGGTTATAAAACTAAAATACCTATACATAATAAAATATCTGAAGTAGATGGTATAAAAATTAATAGTATTGAACATTTTAAACAAATTATCGAGTCTAAACAGCCTAATACAGAAATCGAATATACTTTTGAAAAAAATGGTGTATTAGAAAAAGATAAAATTAAGACAATGTTATTTAGTAAAAAAGTTTTTTGGGAAACTTATGGATTCTCATATTTTATTTCTTTATTTTATTTTATTATTAGTATATTCATAATTTATAACTATAAAGCAAATGACTCAAAAATAAAAACATTACTATTATTTACTTTATTATTTACAGCTAGTTGTGCTAGTTTTTATGATTCTCCACTCAATCATAAATTATCTTCCATAAATTATTCATTAGAAATACTTACTGTTGCTTCACTTGTTCAATTAGGTTTATATATGAATAAAAATAATTTTGGAGATAAAAATACTAAAAAATTAATTAACTTAAATATTATTATTTCACTAATACTATCAGTAATGCTTTTATTTTTAGAACCTTTTGTTAAAGGAAATATTTTTCAATATCCTATACTAACAGAATTATTTTTAATAACTTTTAAGATTTTAGTTAATTATATAGCATTATGCTTTTTAATATTTGCAATATTATCATCTTATGCTTATTTTAAAAGTAAAAACTATAGTTTAGAAAGAAACCAAAGTAGGATAATATTTACAGGAAATATTTTAGCCTTTTCTCCATATTTTATATTATGGTTTATTCCAACTCTTTTTGGCTATCAAGCATCTCTACAAAATATATTCATATTTTTTGCTTTATTTCCAATATCAATAGTATATTCAATTGTAAGATATAAAGCTTTTGATATAGAGTTTTTTATTAGAAAAGGTTTAATATATGCTTCTTTAACATTAGCTTTAGCTCTAGCTTATTTTATATTTTCTACTATAGGTTTTTTATTCTTAAAAAATTACTTATCTTTAAATCAAGATATTTATATAGCTGTTTCTGCAATTTTAGCTACATTAATAACAGGTCAATTAAAAGAAATTATTCAAAATTCCATAGATAAAGCATTTTATCGTGAAAAATTTGATTTATCAATTTTACTTCAAGAATTTCTTAGTGAAATAAATCGTATCTTTGATAAAAAAGACTTATTTTCTACATCTGTATTTTATTTAGAAAAGACAATTAATCCTTTATTTATTAATCTTTATATACCAGATAAAACTAATAGATTGCAGTTACTAACATCAGGAAATAATTCAAGTATTAATAATGGGTTTTTTTTAGATCTTAATACTAGATTTCAAACAAATCAATTAAATGAAGATTTTCTAGATATTGATAGTTCTTTAGTAATGCCACTAAAGAATGAAAATAATACTATTGGTATTTTAGTTCTTGGTGAAAAAAAATCTGAAATAGAATATTTATTTGAAGAAAAGAATTTTTTAAAGAATTTTGGAACAAGCTTATCTATGGCATTAAATAATCTTAATCTAAAAGAAAAAACTATATCTTTAGTTGTTGAAAAAATGGAGTTAGAAAGTAAAGCAAATTTCTTAAGACAATTAACATCTACACTAAGCCATGATCTTAAGCATCCTTTATCAAGTGCGTATATCATAGCTGATAGAATAAAATATTATATGGAAAAAAAGAACTTTAGAAATGAATATATAGAGAATGGTTTAACTGATTTAAATAAATCACTAAAAAAATTGAATGATCACATTAGTATTGTATTAGATAGAGAGCTAATAAGTTTAGGTAAATTGGTTTTACAACTTGAACCTGTTTCAATAAAAAAAATAATTAATGATGCAATATTTATTCATTCTAATAATATAAATGCTAATGAAATCGAATTAAAATATAATGCTCCAGAATTTGATATTTTGGTTTCAGGTGATTCTTTAAGGTTAGAAAATGTAATTTCAAATTTATTATCAAATGCTATAAAATATGGTGATACTGAAATAATTATTGATTTAGAAGTTAGAGATAAAAATTTATTAATAAAATTAAGTGATAATGGCTCAGGTGTAGACGATGAATTTAAAAACCAAATTTTTGAATGTTATTCAAAAGCAGATACTAGTACTATAAATAGTGGTAAAGATAGAAGCACAGGTTTAGGTCTATTTATATGTAAAAATTATCTTGATTTAATGAATGGAAAAATATATTTTGAAACAGAAAAAAATAAAGGTACAACATTTTTTATAGAATTACCTATTTTAGAAATAGTAATAGATAAAAGCCTAGATTTACAAGAAAAAATTAAAATTAAATAATTGTATTTCCTGAAGGATAAAAAATATACCCAACATTTTTCTTATTAGTAATATATATAGGATTTTTTGTATCAGGTTCAACTTTACTTCTTAGTCTAAATATTAATGCTCTAGCACTCTCAAAGCTTTTTTCTGTAAATTCTCCCCAGATCTCTCTGACAATATCATTTAAATCTAATTTTTTTTCTGGATTCATTAAAAAAAACTTTAATAAATTAAATTCTAGTTGAGTTAATTCCATATTTTTCTCATTAAGTATTATTTGTTGATTTCTCATATTTACTGTAAATTTACCAACAGTAAATAAATCATTTTCTGTTTCACCTTTACTTTGTAGATAAAAGTCATATTTACTTCTAACAATAAGTTCTGCTTCTTTTAAATCAAAAGGTTTTTGAAGAAATTCTTGAGCCCCAACCTTATAAGCTTTTATCCTATCTAATAAATGTTTTTTATCTGAAGACATTAAAATACAATATGATTTTAGATGCATTAGGCTTAGATTTTACTTTTGCATATATCATAACCTGTTGTATCAGGTAGAACAATATCAACTATTAAAAGGTTTATTACTGTATAATCTATTATCTTTAAGGCTTGACTTGGTTTAGAAAAACAAAAGAACTTACAATCTTCAAACTCAAGAGAAATTAATTCAAAGGCTTTAAGAATTTCTATATCATCATCAATTACTAGTACGTTGTAAGTCAAAGTTTTTTACCCTTTTAATTAAAAATCTATAAATAATATAATCCCTTTTTAAAATATACTTGCAATTAATTAGTTTGCAATAAAAGAATAAAAATATTTGTCAAATAGCTAAAAAAGATATATTGTGAATGTATGTTAGAGAAATTAAATTTATCATTAGAAGAAATAGAACTTCTGAGAGAACTTCAAAGAAATGAGAAGTATAAAAAAGACTATGTAAAAATAACATCAATTTTAATGTTAAATGATGGTTTATCATTTGAGTTTGTTTCAAGATATTTGGGAATAGATATATCAACAGTTAGAAGATATATGAATAGTTATGTATCATTAGGTTTAGATAAATACTTATCTAGTAATTATCATATAAATACAGGTAAATTAAGTATAGAACAAAAATATTTATTGAAATTAGAATTGTCAACAAATTTACACTTAACAAGTCGTTCAATTTGTGATTATATAGAGCAAGAATTTAATGTAATTTACATTCAGAACTGTCTAGTTCCTTTGTTACACAAATTAGGTTTTAGTTATAAGAAAACAAAGCTAGAACCTTGTAATTATGATGTAGTTAAGCAACTAGAATTTATAGAGAATTTGAATTTTTAAATACTAATTTACCAGAAACAGAATCAATTTATTTTGCAGATGCAGTTCTCATCCTCAACATAATACAAAGAGTAGTTATGGTTGGATATTGAAAGGTGAAGAAAAGAAATAAAAGCAGTAAGTGGTAGGCAAAGATTAAACATAAATGGTTTGTTAAATGCTAATGATGTAACAGATATAATAGCAATAGAAAGTCCTACAATAAATATGCAAAGTACAATTGAGTTATATAAAGAACTTGAGTTAAGAAATCCTAATAAAATTAAAATTTATGTCATTTGTGATAATGCTTGATATTATAAAAATAAAATCCTAGAAGAATGGCTTAAAACATCTAAAATAGAACAAAATATTTCTTACCTCCATACTTCCCTAATCTTAATATTATTGAACGGCTTCTGAAGTTTATAAAAAAAGAGCTAATAAATTCTACTTTCTATAGAACTTTCTCAGAATTTAAAGAAAATATTATGAACTTCTTTAACAATACTAATAACATGAATCTAAACTTAAGTCATTACTTACTTTAAAATTTCATATTAAAAAATGCAAACCAATTAATTGTTAGTATATATACTTAAACAAAATTGATTTGATAAAATTAATGTAACAGAAATATTGAAACTTCTAACTTTTATCTTCTTCTCTCATTACTTTTTACTTCTTATTTAGTATACATTAAGTTTTTTATAATGAATTAAAACACTTCTATTCAAAAGTTTTTTTGTTTCAAAAAATGAAATTATTGAAAGTTATTAATCTTTTTTCTTGAAAAGGTTTTTAACTTTATCAACTAGTTGTCCAAACTTTGTTTTCTTTGTTTCTGGTTGTTGTACTGATGAGCCTGAACCTGTACTGCTTGAAGGAGGAGCTTTAACTTCAGGTAATTCGCTTCCTAAATCTAATTCACTTTTTTTTGTATCTGTTGTTGATTTAACTATTGTTTTTGTGCTAAGAGTTGATGATGCATTAACCTTTGGAGGAATAATTGTAGAAGCTGTTTTAATATCTTCTGGCATGGTAGCTTGAAGCTTAACTGTTGGTCTTACGCCTGTACAATTGCAACCTGAGTCAACTGAAACTCTTGTCATCTTTACAGGAATTGGAAGAACACCATTAGCTGTATTACCACAAGCAGTGATAGAAACTGAAGATAAAACGATTAATGAAACTATTGAAACTTTTTTCATAATATTTACCTCTTTTAGTTCAACTCAACAATCATACAAACTTAACAATATTATAATCGAATCTTAACCAAAAAACTTGCTTGAAATTCTTTACTATTTACAAAAGTTAATAAAACTAGCTTCTTAAAGGTTTAAAATTTTAATAGAGGGTTAAATTTATTAAGTAAAAAGAAGATAAAAATTTATTACTTAAAAATATTAAAAATTGAAAGGGGTTAATTATGGATACATCTAAAGATATAAGAATGCTTGTTTTAAACATTTTAAAAGAAGGAAGAATTAATGTAGAAGAAGCAGATAAGATAATTAATTATATTAACTCTACAGAAAATACTAAAGATAAATCTTCAAGTTTTCAATATCCAAATCCAGAAGTTATAACAGACTTTGCTCGTGAAGGTGTTTCAAAAATTGAACGCTTCGTATCAGGTTTAGGTTTTAACATTGAAAGAGTAGCTCAAAATATTAACCAAAGAATAAATACCAAGTTTGAACATGATAAAAATATTACTCATTCAGGTGAAAAATATTCTTTTACAAGTGAAGAGCATATTAACTTAGAAACACATATTAATAAAATAATTATAGATAATACATGGGGTAGTATTAAAGTTACTGGTGAAGAAAGAAACGATATTTCTTTACATATTGAAAAAATAATATGGACTGCAACAAAAGAATCTGCTATTGAAAGAGATAAGGGAATAAAAGTTGGTAATATTCAAAATAATGGTGTTTTACAAGTTTTACTTCCAACAAATCATCAAGATATTAATGACACAATAAATCTTGAGTTAAAAGTACCTAAATATCTAGAACTTCAATTAACAACTGTTATAGGAAATGTAAATATAGCTGATATGATTAACAATAAAGCAAAAATCTATATTAAAACTAATAGCGGAGATATAGGATTAACTAACGTTCATACTTTTGAAATTGAAGCTTTGTCTGTAAGTGGAGATATTTTATTAAAAGATATAGATTCAATTATATTTAATCGTTCTACTAGTGGTGATATAGAGATAAATGGAACAGTAAACGGTCAATCTAGATTAAATACAATTAGTGGAAATGTAAGAGGCTTTGTATCCATAAATGATAGTTTTGAATTAACTTCTTCAAGTGGAAATATAGATCTAAAAACATCAAAAAATGATAATTGTAAGCTTTTAGATCTTGTAACTAATAGTGGTGACATTCATTATCATGGAATAGTGAATAATACTTTAAGAACTAGAACAAATAGTGGACAGATTAAAGCTGAAAGTATAGTTGGTAACTTAGGAGTAATAGAGGCTACAAGTACTAGTGGTGATATTGAATGGATAATAGATCAAGACTGTGATGTATCATTTACTTGTCAAACTAAAAGCGGTGATATATTTACTAATATGCATAATGTTGTTAAATCTCAAGGTAAATTAACAGGTATCTTAAAAGAAGGAAAAGCTAAACTATTACTTAGTTCTATTAGTGGAGATATAGAATTCCATCATGATGAAAATAGATAAAGATTAAGTAAAATTTTACAATTAGCATATAATATAATTTTTTTGTATATAATAATTCTATGTTTCAGATATTAAAGGTAAAAGATAGGCAAGTGACAAAATATAGCAAGTTCTCAAAACTTTGGGGTTTTTCAAGCTGAAGACTTTGATGATATAGACCTGATATCTCCTGAGAGTTTATTTGAAAATTTTGATAATGACGATTCTAGTGTTGTTTATTTAACTTCCCCTGAAGAACTATTTGCTAATATCTCTGTAAGATATAAAGCTCAAATCTCCTGAAGAGTTATGGGGAAGGAGTTAATAAAGAAAGAAATAATACTAATAGAAAATCAAATCTTAATAGACTCTAAAAGAATATAAAATGAATATTGGCATAATAAGTTCTGAAATTTTTAAAGAACATGATACTTCAGAGATGAAAGATACAGGCAAATAAGCATTCATCCTGAAAGCCCCTTAAAGACAGACTCAATTCTTGAGTATATAAAAGACAAAGAAGTATGGAATAAATCAGAAAATTCCTACTCGTGAAATAACAGATGATGAATTACTTAAAGTTCATACACCAGAATATATTTCTCACTTATAGATTTTTGTAAAAAAAGGTAAAAGAATTGATGAGGATACTGTGAATCTCTATTAAGTCATATAACGTAGCTAAGATAGCTGCAGGAAGTGTTTTCAGCAAGCAGTTGATTTAGTTATGCAAGAAAAAGCTAAAAAAAAGTTTTTTGTATTATAAGACCCCTGGGCATCATGCTTTATCTAATAGCTCAATGGGTTTCTTGTCTATTTAGTAATATATCTCTAGGTGTTGTATAGACTTAGTAAATATAATTTAGAAAGAATGGTTATAGATTGGGATGCTCATCATGAAATGTTATGAAAAATATTTTATCAAAGTGATAAGGTTTTAACTGTTTCTTGGCATCAATCTGATTTCTGGCCTTTTTCTGGTGCTTATAAAGAGGTTGAGAAAAGAAGGTTATGGTTATAACTAATATACCTGTACCAGAAGCATTTACAGATCAGATTTATATTGAATCTTTTGATAAAATAGTTTTACCAGCAGCAAGAAAATTTAAACCTCAATTAATATTTTTGGCAGCAGGTTATGACGCTCATTTTAAAGATACTGTATCTGGTTTAAATGCTACATCTCCACTTTACGACTATTTAACTAAAAAAATCATGTATTTATCTGAAGAACTCTGTGGTGGCAAGTTAACAGTTGTCTATAGAAGGTGGCTATAACTTAGAAGCATTAGCACAGGGAGTTTATTCAACATTAAATATAATGCAATATCCAGACTTTGATATTAAAGATAAATGGAGTAAAGAAAAAAATGCATGAAAATATTTCAAAAATGCTTAATATTATAAATGATATTGAAAAATTTCACCCATTATTAAAATAATTTTATGAAAAACAAAACTTTTTTTTAAGTTTAAAAATACAATTAATATTATTTTGCTTAATTGTTTTTCTTCCTATATTTCTTTATTTTATTAATAATTTATATCAAACACATATCAAAGAGTTACTTTATCAAGAAACAAAAAATAAACTTATACATATTGTACATTTAATAGCAGAGGAGTTTGATATAAAAGAGGTTATATCTCTTTCAAAAAACAAAGATATAAATAGTAAAGAATATAAGTATATCAAAACAGAGTTAACTAGATTAAAGGATAGAATAGAGAATATTAAAAATATCTCAATCATAGTTAAAAAAAATAATGAAGATGTTTAATTAACTGATATAAATGATAAATCGCAAGATACAAATAAAGATGGAAAAGTTGATATTGGAGAAGGCTTAATTTTATTAGATGATATAAATTATCAGACAAAAATAAAGGCTGAGTCTGGATTAAAGGAAGGTTTTGAAAAAGGTTTTGTAAGTCCTGTAACCTTTACAAATGCAGAAGGTTCTTGGTTAAGAGGGTATTCACCAATAAGAAACTCAAATGTAAAGGAATCTGCAGTTGTAGCTGTGGATATGTATATAAATAATATTTCAGAAAAACATAAAAAGTCTGTTTCATTATTTAGAAATACTATAATTACAAGTTTTTTAATTCTTCTAGCTTTATTTTTAATTGCATCAGCTATATTTTTCTCCAATAGAAAAAATTAAAAATAAGATTAAAAATATAAAAAAAGGAAGTTTCACAGAAGATCTAAAATCTACTTGGTTATATGGTGAAATAGGTGAACTTGTAGAAAATGTAAATGATATGTCCCATGAGCTAAAGAAATATTATGATAAAGAAGAAATAAATAAAGATGAATTTGTTGAAAAACAAAAGGTAATGGAATTAGCAAACCAACAAATAAAGTCTAAAAATTATCAATTAAATGATACTATCGTGACCCTTAATTCTATAAATGTTTTAGTAGAAGAATTAATCTCAATTAAAGATACAAAAGAATTAATGGAAACTGTTTTACCTTCAACAATTAAACTTGTTAATGCTTCTAAAGGTTTTATTATTGAATTTTTACCAGAAGAAAATTATTTTCAAGTAATGACATCTGTAAACATGGAAAAGATAAATGATGGAGATAAAATTACTTTTAATGATGGAGTTTATCTAAAAAAAGTATTTGAAACAAGAAATTATGTAAATGTAGATAAAATTTCAAAAATAAAAGATGAGGGATTTGAAACAGCCCTAATATTTCCTCTTATGGTTGAAAAGGAAGTAAAAGGAGTAATGTATATACTCAATAAAAAAAGTGAAAAAGAAAATGAAAAATACTTCATAGAGTCAGATGAATCAACTGTTAGAACTCTTAGTAAATTAGTTGCTGCTGTATGGGAGAGTATACATTTATTTGAACTAGCAAGTATTGATAGTTTAAGTAAATTATATGTAAGAAGATATTTTGAAAAAGTCTTGAAGAAGAAATGAAAAATCATTGAGAAGTGTTTTGCAACTAGGTTTAATGATGATAGATATTGATAATCTACAAAAATGTAATGAAAATTATGGACATTTTGTTGGAGATCAGGTTATAAGGCAAACTTGTGAATAAATAAAAAATATAATTCATGAGCTCGCATTAGCTGCAAGATATGCAGGTGAAAAATTTGTAGTTTCTATACCAGAAAAAGATTCTGATGAAACATTAGATATTGCAGAGAGTTTATAAGAAATAAAATAGAAGATATGGAGATTCAGGTACCTATAGGTGATAATTTAAAAATGACTGTAAGTATCGGTGTTGCAATTTTCCCTGATAATGGAGAAACTTTAGAAGAATTCTTTAGAGAAGTTGAAGAATCTCTATATAAAGCTAAAAGAGAAGGTAAAAATAGAGTTATATCTAATGTAATATAAGGAATAACTAATGAAAAAATATTTTATATTATTATCAAGTATTTTGATTTTTTGTTCGACTAGTTCTTATAGTAAAGAATCTGAAGTTAGAATGGAAAGTGGAAATTTAATAACTAATAATAGAATTTTATTTATACAAAATTCTGACTCATTAACTGAAGAAACTATTAATTCCCTTAAAGAAATAAAAGATTATTTATTGGATAAAAAAGTTACTAGTTTATTAAGAATTGAAGGTCATGTTAGTTACTCAGACTCAAAAAAATCTCAAGAACTGTCATTAAAAAGAGTTTTAAATATCTCAAAATGGTTTATAGAAAATGGTGTTGATTGTAATAGATTGATTGCTGTTGGTTTTGGAAATACTAAACCTGTTGAAAAGAGTGAGGTAAAAACAGAAGAAAGTTTAAATAATAGAATTGTGTTTTCTGTTGCAGGTTTAAGAGGAAAGCTAATAGGTGGATTACCAGCAGATGGAGGCGGTTTACCAATAGAAAATTTATGTGAAATCATTAAAGAATAAATGAGAAATAATTCAATAAGTTTAAAAATTTGGTCAAAACTATATAAACTAATTATTGAATTTTATAAATTAAAACCTTGGGAATGGATGACAGATCATGATTTATTTGGCGTCGAAAACCCTATAGATAATAAAATTGGCTATTGTTGTATTATGGGTAAACTTGGAAGATTTAAAAGTTTATCAATATATTTAGGAACAGATGGTCTAGAAAGCTATCTTAGTATTTGCTCTGGAAAGGTTGATGCTGGAAGTTTTGAAGCTTTATTAAATCAAAAATGTATAATGCTTTCATTTGAAGATATAGAGAATTTATCTGAAGATGATATTGAAGTTGTTCAAGCACTAGAACTAAATTTTGAGAAAAATGAATTTCCTTTAATAAGAAATTATAGTCAAGGTTATTTGCCTTGGTTTATAGATAATTATGATGCAGACTTTTTAATTAATTCTCTTGAGCAAGTTATAGAGATTTCTCTAAGAGCTAAAGAATGTAAGAGATTTATTAATTCTGATAATAAAAAGTTTTTGGTACGTGTAAGAAAAGATGAAATATGGGAAGATGAATATATTATACCCAAAAAAAATAGAGCAAAAGATATAAAACCATTAATTGATAATGATTTGATTCAAAAAATAGATAAAATAAAGATTGATAAAGAACAAGTATGGAATATAATTTCAATTAATCTACCAACTCCCACAAGAGAAAATAATCAAAGACCATATTATCCATATATTATGATTATTTCAGATAATACAACAGGTGAAGCTTTTGGATTTGAAATTACAGAATATAATAAAATATTTAATAAATTTCCAACTATTCTTTTGAATACTATAATAGAAAATAATCTTATACCAAGTAAAATAAATGTTTATCAAAAAGAAGTAAAGAAAATGTTTAACTTTATATGCAAAAAATTTAATATAGAAATAAAAATGAATAAAAATGCTGATAAACTAAAACCTATAATTGAGGAAACTATAAAAATTATTCATTCTCAAGAAATGAGTGAAGTTATGGAAATGTAAGGTTTTTAAGTGATATACTTTAATATATTTTAAATATATTCTCAATATGTAGGTGAAATTATGTTAGCTAGGATTTCTTATTATCAACTAAAATCAATTATAGAAGATAATGATTTCCCAATGGCAATGGTTGATCTAGATGCAATAGATAAAAACTTAGATTTTTATTCTCAAATAGCTAAAAAGAATAATAAAAAAATAAGAATAGCTTCGAAATCAATTAGGGTTCCATATTTACTTAAATATCTATTTGAGAAAGAAAAAGATCTTTTCTCTGGAATAATGTGTTATAGAATGTCTGAAGCAAAATACTTAAATGATATGGGATTTAATGATTTGCTTTTAGCTTATCCTGATACTAATCCTAAATCTCTTAAAACATTTGTTTCATTAACAAAATCTCATTGTAATATTTCTATGGTTGTTGATTCTATTGAACATTTACAGGCGGTAGATGATATAGCAAAAGAAAATAACTTAAAACTTGACATTATTCTTGAACTTGATGGCTCTCTTAAAATGTTTGATAGTAAAGTAAATCTAGGAGTTAGAAGAAGTTCAATAAAAAGCTTAAATGAACTAAAAGATAGAATCTGGTTTATACAAAGAAAAAAAAATCTTAACCTAAAAGGAATAATGCTTTATGAAGCCCAAGTTGCTGGGTTAGCTGATAATAGTCCTTGGAATGTCTTTCAAAATCCATTTAAAAGAAAGATTAAAGAAATAAGTGTTCCTAAAGTTGAAGAGTTTAGAGCTAAAAGCGTTGAAATGTTAAAAGAAAATGGCTTTAACCCTGAAATTATTAATGGTGGAGGTTCTGGTAGTATTTATTCTAGTGTAAAAGATAATACTATTAATGAAATAGCTGTAGGTTCTGGATTTCTTTGTTCTCATTTGTTTAGTTATTATGATAATTTAAGCTTAACTCCTGCTATATTTTTTGCAATTCCAATAGTCAGAAAATCAGATGAGGATTATATTACTTGTTTAGGTGGAGGTTTAATAGCATCAGGTAGTATAGGTAAAGATAGACAACCAGAAGTATTTTTACCTAAAGGTTTAGAGAGTGTTGATATTGAAGGTTTTGGAGAAGTACAAACACCATTTAAAGTTATTGATAAGAAGCTTAAGATAAATATCGGTGACCCAATAATATTAAGACACGCAAAAGCAGGAGAATTAGCAGAGCATTTTAATCATTATTATATTTTCAAGGACAATAAGATTATTGATAAACAACCGACTTATAGAGGTCTAGGATATCATTTTCTATAAAGATAGACTATATACTTAAAAGTAATTGGTTTACAAAAATATTTATCTGTAGCGTTGCTACTGAAATACTCTTGTCTTTTCACTTTTTTCTTTTTACTTATTGTCTAGTATATATTCCAAGCATTACTTTTTTAAGCTTCACCATTTAAAGCTTTAAGTAAATCATCCTCACTAATACCTTCTTCTTTTTTAACTGCAGTTGTTGTAGTTTTTATATTACTTTCAAGATTTTTCATAAGTTCTGAATTACCACCCTCTTCAGATTTTAGAGGAGTTGGCTCTGACATTAAATCATTTAATAATGTTTTCTCTTCTTCTACTGAAAGTTTTAAAGGACTTGTTTCAGCCATTAATGCACTTAATAGATCATCAACTTTCATCTCTTTGGTACTATTATCAATATTAACTGTAGGAGTTTTATCAAAAAATCCGTTATCATCTGCTTTCAGTATTTCGGATAAATTATTTTGATCTATCTTTTCTGTTGGAACTTTAATAGTTCCTAAAAGATCATTGGCTTTAATATTACTATCAGCTGAAATTGTGTCTGCTAAAGATTGAAGTAGCTCTTCTGTAGTAAGATCATTAGTAGAAGAAATAGAAGAGTTACTTAAATTTATTGAATTAACAGGAGGTAAACTCTTTAACAATTCATCAGGTGTTATTTTTCCTGGTGGGATTGTATTAACAACTTTCATTAAATCATCTGCATTTATAGATTTAAAATCAACATTAGAGTTAAATAAATCTCCTGATTTAATACTATCTGCAAGTTTTTTATTAGGTGGTAAGCTTTTTAAGAGATCCTCAGGTGTTATTTTACCAGGTGGAACAGAAACAGCTTTTTTTAAGTCATCTGCTGTTAATTCTGACTTAGTATTATTGATATTATTATTTGATATAGTGGTATCAAAATCATCTTTATTTAATAAATCATTAGATTTAACAGATGTTTTATTAAATTCCTCTGGTTTAGTTTTAGGAACACTATTAGTAACTGTAGGCATTTTCTTTTGAATTGAGTCCATTAAATCTTTATCTTTAACTGGAGTTGCTCTAATTTTCCCTGCCATTGCGTTTTTGATATCATTCTCTGATAAGTTTTCAGATTTAACTATCATACGACCTTCATCAATAATTGGATTAGCTTCTAAAAGGTTTTTTGCAGCAGTATGCATATTATATGTAGTCATTAACTCAATTTTTGAGTTAAACTCATTTTCATATGTAAAAAAATAAATCTCAACACTTTTTTGATTTACTAAAGCTTGAAGACTTTTTCTATCTTTTTCCTCATTCATTATTAAACCTGTTTCAGATTGAAAATACTCCTCTGCACCTTCAGGAAGTATTATTAATCGAACTATAACAACTCTATGAGCTGATTTACTCTGTTCAACCTGCCATGTCATTTTTGAAAGAGCTAATTTATCAACATCTGTTGATGCTGTCTTAACGATAAAAACAAGTTTCTCATTACCAGTAGATTTTTCTTTAAACAAAAGAAGACGTAAACCTCTAGGAGATTTTTCTGCAACTCTTGTTAAAAATCTTACTTCTCCAACTTCTAATGTCATTTATTTTTTTAACCATTAAAATGAATTTAATACTAAATCTTTGATTATTAATAAAACAATTATAATATTAAAACTAATATTATTCAAAGATGTAATTATAGTGGTGCATTAAAATTTTATAGGTAAATATAAATTATGGGGATTTAGTATTCAAAAAATCATTCAATTGTTTTCTTGAAATGCAATACAACTGAGCCCCTGCATCCTCAGAACATACCACCTTATTTTATATTATACAACACATACACAGATTGTAAAAAACTCACTTGCTTCATTTGTATTTGCAGTAACAGTCATGAAAACGAAGTAAATTCTTTGGAAGTGAGAAAAAATAGCAATACCTAAATAGAATACTAACAAACCAAGTTAATTTACAATAACAAAATGCAAACAAAATATGCATATGATAATATATGTCATGCAAACAAAATATAAATATATTATCATGCATGAGAAAGATAAAAGATGAGAAAGTATTTTAAATTAATATTTTTAATAATAATGATTTTGCCAGTAATTAGTGATAAATCATTAGCTAAAGTAGAAAAGATTAATTTAAATGTTTTAAACGAGTTAATAATTAAATCTAAGAAATCCCAATCATCAGCACTAATAGTATATAAAGATGGTCAATTATTTAAGAAAGTTTACCTTACAAAAAAAACAAAAATTGAATGTAATTCTATAACAAAATCAGTTGTAAGTTTGGCAATAGGTAAACTTATCACTGATAAAAAATTAAGATCTATAGAGCAACCAGTAAGTGATTTTTATAAAGAGTTCTCCAAAGCACCAAAGAATAAAATTACAATTAAAAATTTACTAAATCATACTTCTGGAATCAATCATAGTTTTAAAGGTAGTATTTTAAATAAAAATACTATTGAATTTGCTTTAAACAAAAAATTAGATTTTGAACCAAATACTAACTTTGATTATAATAATATTGCAGTAAATCTACTGTCAGGTATAGTAAAAAAATCATCAGGGCAAAGACTGGATCTTTATTTAAAAAATAAAATCTTTGATAGTTTAGAAATAAAAGATTTTTCTTGGAAAATTGATGCATATGGTAATCCATTGGTAATGGCTGGTTTAGAAATATTCCCAGAGGATTTAGCAAAAATAGGTCAATTAGTACTTAATAAGGGTAAATATAAAAATAAACGAATAATTTCAGAAAATTGGTTTAAATTAACATTCACAGCCTCACAAGAATTTTCAGAAGATTACGGATTATTATGGTGGTTAAAAGGAGGTAATGAAACTTTTGTTATTGATAATGAAAGAATTAATTTTTTAAGAAAAAATAAAGTTAATAACCAATTTGTTGAAAGAATTGCTAGTATTAAAGGTGAATATAATTATGAAGAATATGATAAAAAACTAAGTAATTTATTTGGTAAAAACTATTGGAAAGATTTAGACAAAATAAATCCCTTGAATATAAGTAAAATTAAAGTTAAAAATAGTATTTGTTATTCTGCAATAGGTTCTTCAGGTGAATATTTGATAATATTACCGAAGAAGAATTTAATTATTGTTAGAATGATGAAAGAGAATGATTATAAAAATGAAAACAATGAGTTTTATGATATTGAAGATTTAGTAAAAAAATTATAAATAACATCTCAGAACATCTAGTTATCTGACATATCCAAAGACTATGTAGATATTAAAACTTAAAAATTAAGAGTATGGCAAGTAATAGAAAATAAAAGACTTTATGTTAAGTAGAAACTTAAATAACCCTTTGGTGCAGGATATTTTAATTGATAACATATAATACCATTTTGATTTTATAAATATTAATGAAATAAAATTAACTATTGAAATTACATGGTTCTAAGAAAATTATACATATCTGATATTTAGAATTGACATAAGAGGAAGTAAAAGATTATATAGAATCTTAAAAATTATTACTAAAGTTTTATGACTAATTTTTATTAAAAAATATCAAGTAAATATTCTAAAAAAATTAATATTAATTTTACATTACTTATTAATCTAATATTTTATTTTTTCTCTAAAATAAATAACAAAAAAAATTACTCTTAATATTTTAATATAAAGATTTTAGTATAGAAAAGTAATTCTAAAACTATTAAATTTATAATATGAATTTATTGTAATAAACAGTGTACTTATTCTGTTAATTAAGCTATTATATTAAAAAGGCAACTGTGAAAATAGTCACAATTTTTTAAGGAGTTTTTTAGTGTTAGAAAATAACAATGATAAAGGTATTAAAAAAATTTTAATTGATGACACTCAAAATCCTTTTGCTGCCCTAAATCAAGGGCTTCCACCTGATGCAGCTGCATTACTCTCCTCAATGCAACAAGTTGTTTCAACTGCAGGGATGCCATCCGAAGCAATGGAGCTGTTATCCAAAATGCAAGGACTTACACAAACTGTTGATAAATCAACTATATCAAATACTTCTCCTGGTATAAAACATGATGTTCAAGTTGAAATAAATAATGGTCAACCACAAGACTTAATAAGAACAGTTCCTGAAGAAATTAGAAAAGCTCGTGAATTACAAGAAATACTCGAAAAAATAAAACTCTCTAATGAGAGAGAAAAATTTACAATCTATGAACAAGGTATAGCTTTTGGAATAATCATAGGTAAATCAAATAAAATAGATGTGAATAAGATTATGAAAGATATTAGTAAAATCGAATATCAAGATGATGATAATGAACTAATCGCTTTTTATAATGATATTCATGTAACAGTATTATTTAATGATGATATGATAGTTCGTGAAATTCAGTTTGGTAATAAATATAGAGGTGCAACTACAAAAGGTCTAAGATCTGGTGATCATATTGACTCTGCTATAGAATTATATGGTCAACCAAAAATGAAATCTGTTAGAGGTGCTTTATGGCCTAAGTTTGGTGTTTTTTGTGAAAATAACTTTATTACCTCAATAAGATTAATGTCTTAAAAAATATTTTAAACAAATAAAGTCCCTTCTAATGGGACTTTATTTGTTTTATAATAAATTATCTAAACCTTCAACAATATCATAAAGCGGTTTTTGATACCAAGGAATATTTTCATAATTTGCTTTTGTTGCTTCTCCAACAAATCTATCAAAAAATTCCTTATTTAGTTTTTCTGTAAATCCTTTATTTGATACAGCAATATTAAGTTCTTGATTTGAATGAAAAGCTCTATAATCGGCATTACATGAACCAATAGTAGACCATACACCATCAACTGTTATAACTTTACTATGATTAAAGCTCCCATCTTTAGCACCACCTTTATATATATCAACTCCAGCTTTAATAAATTGGTTTGATGTCATTTTATTTGCCATAGTTACAGGTGGTAAACCAGTTTTTGCAGGAATTAACAATATTAACTTAACACCTCTATTTTTAGCACTTATCAAATGATTAATAAAAGTGTCATCAGTAAAATATGGCATAGCAACTCTTATTTCTTTTTTCGCTGCCCCTATTGCTGCTAACATCATTTTGTAAATATTTTCTTTTTTATCTTTACCTACAGGGCTTGTAGTTGCAAGTCTTAATGTAAACTGCTCTTGTTGCTCTTTTGTATTATCTATTGGTTTACCAAATTCAGATTGCATTTTTGCTGTTATTTTTCCTCCAGCCATCTCCCAATCTTTAAAAAACTCACTCATAGTATCTTTTGCTGCTTCACCTTCATAATTCATTAAAATATCATGAAATAAACCACCATCAGCAAACCTAGCATCAATATTCATTCCTCCAGTCATTGCTCTTACACCATCAATTAGATATATTTTTCTATGAGTTACTGTAACTTTTTTAGATAAAATATCTTTACCATAAGTTTGAACTTCAACACCATTTTGAGCCATATAAGTCATTAGTTTTGTATCACTATTTCCAATAAAGTCATATAAAAACTTAACATCAAGACCTTCTTTAACTTTTTTAACCATAGCATCAGCAATTCTTTTTGCTGTCGCATCATTATGGAATTCAAATACCTCAACATAAACACTACTTTTTGCAGATAATATCATCTTTTCTAAAGCAGGAAAAACTTGTGGACCATCAATATAAAAGTGAACATTAGAGTTATTAAAACTATTTTTTGTTGTTGTTGCAAAATCTATTGCATTATTAATTCGTTCTATATCTTGTGAAGAGTCATCATCTGTACTAAAAGTATTTATTTTTTGATTATTTTCAGTTGATGCATTAATAGAGTTATTACCACATGAAGATAATAAAAATACTAAAGATATTGCTGTTAACGCTTTTAACTTAATCACTCTTCTCTCCACTTTTGATTCTTAAAATCATAAAAATTTCTATCATAAAATCACTTTAAATTATAGTTTTTAAAAGAGAAAACTTGTTTTAAAATAAGTTGTTATATGGTTAATTTTTATTTAAGAACGAAAGTCTATGAAATCTCAAAAGATGAAGCAATAGCATCAAATATTGGTTCATATGTATTAAACGTTTTTGAAGTAGATGTTCCTGTTAAGTTATAGCAATTTTTACCATTACAAATATAATATCCCTTTACTTTAAGTTCATAGTTATTATAATTATGTGAGTATATAATATACTTTATTTTATTCTTATTAAAATCGCCTCTTTTAATTAGTTTTCCATTTTTTAGAGTATTACCTTTTTTAAGATCTGAAATATTTAGATCTAAATATTTATCTGTAGACATATTAGCTTTAATAATTAAAACATTTAAGTTTTCTGAAAAATTATCATTTTTATCTTCTAAAGGACTTGATAAAAAAGTAAATTCATTATTAGATATACTTTTTTCAAAAACACTCCATTCATTTGGGTATTTAATAGAAAATCCTTTTTTTGATTTATAAGGTTTGTAATCTATTTCTGCATTTGATGATAATTGAAATGTAAATACTGTAATAGTTATTGCTGTAATTAGTTTTTTTAAATCCATTTATAAACTTCACCTAAAATTTTAGTATATTTGTTAAAAGTATAATCATTATTTACAATATTGAATACCACCCAAATCACAAGACTTTTTTAAGTATAATTGATATTCCTTTATCAAACCTAATTTTTCATAAGATAAAGCCAAGTTATATAATGTTTCATGGTTATTAGAGTTAATAAATAAAGCTCTTTTAAATTCATTTATTGCACTCTTAAAATCTGAGATTTTAAAATATGCTTTTCCAAGATAAATATAAGAATTTTCATTATCAGGCTTTATATTAATTGCTTCTTTAAATTGAGTTATTGACTCTTTATAAATTTCTTTATCAAATAAATCTTTCCCATACTCATAATAAGCATTTGAAGCTTCTAATCTTAAAATTTTATTTTTAGGTTTTAACTTTAAAGCCGTTTTAAAAGATGAAATAGCTTCTTTAAATTTTTTTTCATAAATTTGTATTTTCCCTAAGTTTATATAAGCTAAAGTAAAACTTGGTTCCAATTGTATTGCTTTAGTAAAGTTATTAATACTCTCATAACTATTATTCATGATTTGATAGATTTCACCTATTTTATTATAAACTAAAGGACTCTTATCATCTAAAATTAAAGCTTTTTTATAATTATCTAAAGCATTATCATTATCACCATTTTCTTGATAAATTAATCCTAGGTTATAAAAAGCATAAGAATAATTAGGTTTTATATTTATTGCTTGTTTTATCTTTTCAATAGCGTCATCCTTTTTCTTTTGTTTATTATATACAAGCCCAAGATTAACATAAGCATAAGCCATTTCTGGTTTTAACTCTATAGATTTTTTATACTGAATTTCTGCTTCATCAAATTTTGATAACTGATAATATAATTGACCTAAACCAGAATAGTATTTAGGATTTTCAGGTTCAAGATTTATAGCATTATTATATTCTTCTATAGCTTCCTCTGTCTTAGCTTCAGAATGTTTGATAATTGCAATTAAAAAATGAGGTAAAGAGTTTTGTTTATTAATTTCTATAGCTCTTTTATAATACTCAACTGCTTTATCATTTAAGTCTTTTTCTTGATAGATTTTACCTAATCCTATATTAACTTTATAATTATTAGGCTCTTTATATAAGTTTGTTTCATAGATCTTTAACGCTTTAGTTCTCTTTTTTTGTTCAAGATATATATCAGCAATCAAATTATCAATCATAATTTGTTTTGGAGTAAAAAGATTTACTTTATTATATATTTCTAATGCTGATTCATAATTTTCTTTATTTTTTTCAAGAATAGATTTACTAATAAGAGCAGGTAAGAAAAAGTTATTGTACTTTAAGGATTTATCTAAGAAAACTTCATCTTTATCATTTAGCCATATAAGATAATTTGTAAAAGAATCTCCTGTGCTCATTTCATAAGCTTTTTTGGCTTCAAGTAAAGAGTTTTTATAATCTTTAAGTAAGAAATAAATAATACTTTTAGCTCTAAATAATTGTATAGAGCTATAATCTAATAAATTCTTATTTATATATTCTGATAATCTATTTATATCTTGAGTTTTAACATCTTCATTAAAATAACTATATAAAAGTAGTATAGCTTTTAATTCAGCTTTTTCAGCTTTTGCTAAGCTAAACTTACTATCTAGCTTAATTGCTTTATCTAAATATTCTATTGCATCTTTTATAGATTCTTCAGTCATTATAAAAGAGTAATTTTTAGCAGTTAAATAAAGCATATAAGCCTTTAGATCATTAGTCAGATAATTAATATTACTTATATTTTTTAACTGTTCATCTGTATTATATATTTTTTGAGTTTTTAATAATTCTTTTACTGCTTTTTCTTGTAATTTAAAAATATCATTTGATTTTATATCAATATTTTTTATTATCTTTCCGTTCTTTGAGTCTAATAAATCAATATCTAGACTATAAAGCTCTGAATTTTGATATGAATTATTATTTGACTTTAGTAATTTACCTTTAATTGTAAAGTCTGATTCAAAAAAACTACTAACATAATTTAATTTACTTAAGTCAATAGATAAATTCTTTTCCTTTAAAGCTGACATCAATTGCCCACGATTTATTATATAAATATCTTCACTCAATGCTAAACTTTGAGAAATATTATCAGAAATTGCATAGGATAAATTTTTGCTTTCATTTGTTGACTCAAAAGGGATAATAACAATTCCTTTTTCTGCATAGCTAGGTAAATTAAATATTAATGAGCTTAAAAAAGCTATAACTATTTTTTTCAATTTCTCACACTAAAAAATTTAACAATAAATTATTTGTATGTTAATCTATTCTTTACTTATTAATAGAGTTCTCTTATACATAATTGTCTATACTGAGAATTATACATTTACAATTTTAAAATATAGTTTGTAAAAAGCAATAAGTGATTAAAAACTTAGTATAAGTTATTTCACTTAATTATACTAAATGAGAAGTATTTACTAAAAACTTGAAAAGATATCTAGTAATATTAAATATTTCTGATTGAGTATATTAAGAATAAGTTTTAAAATAATATTAGAAATTTTTTATGGAGAGAGACTTAATAAAAAATGTCTGTTAAGGCTAAAAAGTTTGTAACTGAAAAAGGTTATTACGAGATATTAGAAGTTTCTCCTCTTGCGACTACAAATGAAATCCAAAGATCATTTGAGAGATTATGTGATGAATATGTAAATCTTAAAGATGAAGATCCACAAACCAGAAAAAGTTCTGCTGAAACGCTTTATACATTAACAAAAGCTTATGAGGTTTTAACAGATCCATTTCAAAGAATGAGTTATGATGAAAGAAGATTTGGAGCAAAACAAAATAATAATAATGAAGTAGAAACTATTTTTAAAGAAGGTATAAAAGCTTCAAGAGCTAGTAATACACAAGGAGCAGTTAGATTTTTTAAAGAAACAGTTGATTTATTCCCTCATAGACCTGTATATAGGGTTAATCTAGCTATAGCTTCACATGAAGCAGGAGATATACAAGAAACAGTAAGACAATTAAGAATGGCTTTAATGCTTGATCCTACAAATGAATTTGCTCAAGAAGTAGTGGCAAAACTTTTATTTGGTGTTTCTGATAAAAAAGGTATAGGATTTTTTGTAAGTAAAGCAAATAGACAGTTAACTGCTTTAATTGCTGGAAGTATTATCCTAATAGGGATTTTAGGTTTTGGGGTTCCAAAGTTAATGGCTTTATACGGTAAATGGACAAGTGCAGAAACAGAAACAGAAAGAATTAAAAGATATGAAGCTTTAAAGGCAAAGATGCCAGCAGATTTAAGAAAAGCAATAGATGAATCTAAATCTAATCCAACATCATATAGCAATAATACAGGAGCTAAAAACTCTTCTTTTAAAGCTAATATAGCTAAATTGGATGATAATTTTAAGCCAGATGGTAAAGTATCAGATTATTCTAGTCAAAAAGCAGTTAAAAAGACATATTATAAAGATCAAGATATGATAGTAATTGATTGTGATAATGGAAGTATTTTAACTTATAAAACTCAAGATGTAATAGGTTGGAAAAAAGATCCAGAGAAGGGTATTCCTTTAATTATTACAAAAGCTAATGAGATAATTCCTGTTCAAACTGATATACCAGTTACATTACCTAATGGAAAAACAGTTGAATCTACAGACCCAGATTTTCCTGCTTCTGCTTTTCCTGAATATGAGGTAAAAGAAGTACCAAAACAAGAAAATAGTAATAATAGTAATTCTATTCAAAATAATAATGTTAGTCAACCTGTAGAAGTTCAACCTGTACAAAATCAACAAGTTCAGCAACCAGTACAGGAAGCACCAAAAGTTCCTGAATTTTCTGCTCCTGTTGATAATAATGTAAAAGCTCCTGTGCCTCCGCCTCCACCGCCTGTTGGTATAAATAATAGTTCTAAAGGTAATAATTAAAATGATATTTAAGATAAATACTAGAAGAACTAATTTTCAGAAAGGCTTTATGTTAACAGAGGTTTTAATAACAGCTTTGTTAATAGTAATAGCAATGGTTGGAGTTTTGCCTATACTTTTTAGCGGTGTAAAATCTTCTAAGGTTAGTAAAACTAAATCTATGTTGACAAATATTGCTCAAAAAGAGGTAGAATACTTTAATCAAATGAAATATGATGGCTTTTGGGTTTTTGCGAAACGTTACTTAAATAATGATGCTGAATTTACTAAATTGAAGAATGCTCTTCGTTCTATAGATATACAAGAATCTTTTTGTATTGATATTAATAATGGATCTATATCTAAGTTTGATAGTACACCATGTAAATTTAAAAAAATACTTATTAGTAAACAATATAGAAATATACTTGGAGATTCAACATTATCAGATGATTCTATAAGTTTTTCTGTAACTATAAGAATTGAAGGACAAGCTAATGAAACATTAAGACCAGTTTCGTTAACAAGTATAATTACTAGAGATAAATTAAAATAGAAAGAAAATTAGAAGTGTATAATATAAACAAACAACTAATATCTAAAGGTTTTACTCTAACTGAATTAATGGTAGGTTTGAGTATTGGTATTGTTGTTTTAACAGGTCTAATGTCATTCTATTTTCGTTCTACAAGAATAATAAGTGAACAACAGGCAATTATAAAAGATTTAAATCAATTACAGTTTATAATGAATAAAATAACTGATGATATAAAACACGCTAATACAGTTCCTCCTGAAATGAGTACTATTACAAAAGCAGATTATGATTCATTACCATATATGGGATATACTTACTCATTTCCTTATGATGATAATGTAACACCTCCAACTAAACCTAAGGCATCTTTAGCTATTTTTAATGTTGCAATTACTCCTAAAGAGTATCCTGTTTATCCTATTGCTTATAGTTTGCCTGTTTATCAAGCTGGTTCAAGTGCTTGGTTTCCTCAGCAAGAATACAACGCTGAAAGAGATGATTTACCTAGAGAAAGTAATGTTTTAGTTTTTTATAAGGTTGAAAATAATAAAATATTAAGAATTATATATTATACAGATCCAATCTCTAAATCGAGTAATAAAACCTATCTTACTACATATAAACTCAAAAGAAGAGTTCAATATCCTCCTGTAAGTACAGGATTGATACTTAAAGATGAAGATCCTAATAGTTTAGAATATCAAACCAGTAAAGAAACAGTAATGATTAGTAATCTTAAGTATGTACATTTTACTTATCCAGTCTTATCACATAAACTTATAACTAATTCATCAGATCCAGATTATTCCGTTGATGATTATGATAATGATTTAGCAACTAAATTAGCTGATACATCACTAACTAGAGCCGAAAAAAGTGTTTTGTTAAATCAATATAGAAATATAATAAGAATAAAAGTTGCAACCGCTGGACCGCAGATTGGTGACAGAAGAAAAACAGCATTTGAGTTAAGTACAGAGGTAACAGTAAGAAATTGAGATTAATTAACAAACAAAAAGGGTTTACTTTAACTCCAGCACTACTCATTATAGTTCTGATTTTAATGGCTGGTGTTACATATTTAATTTATATAAAAAATATGGGTAAAGCTGTTATGAAAATTGAGAGGTCACAGACAGCTAAATCTATTGCTGAGATAGGTTTGAATCATTTTAAATCTCAAATAGCTAAAGTAAACTATTTGGATACTGGTTCAGGTATTATATATAATAAATGGTTTAATACAAAAGCCTTAGATGGTTCAAATTTATTTCCATCTTCTTCACAAATATCAAATTATATAGATGTAAAAGATAAAGATAATAATATTATAGGTAAGTACAGACTCACATTAGAAAATGGTGAGTTTGTAAGTGGTTTAAAAACTATTACAAATTCTTTAATTGAAGGTGTTGATAGATATGGTAACAAAATATGGGATAATCTTCCATCTAATAAAAATTATCATAAAGATGAAGGTTTTTATAGATATGGAGTTAAAGTAGAAGGAAACATCAATACTGAAAAGCAATCTATATATGCAGTAATTGATGTACCAACTAATACAGATATTAGTCTCATATCTAATAGTAATTTTACATACCCATCTGGTTATTTAATTTCAACAAATGGATTTGAGGCAGGTATTACAGCAACAACAGATAGGTATTTAACATTAATAGGAGGTCAATTAATTACTGGTAAAGTTCACTCTAATAATAGAATTGATTTTTCATGGAATGCAAATTTTGATATATTTAATCCAGATAGACCAAATAGTATTAATGAAAAATATACTGCTACACAATATAGATTTCCAAGTCCGTACTTATCCGATCCTTCTCCTATATTTATTAGTGATGTTGTAAGAGAAGTTGGTCAGTCATCAACCCAAATGACTATTTATGGAACTAACTTTGGTTTATCCGCTAGTGATACTAAAATATCAATAAATGGTTCTGCTGAATTTAGTCCTACTACTGCTGTACAAGGTCAACAAATTGTTCCACCTAGTACAACACCAACTCTAACGAGTTTTGCAACTAAATTACAATTTTCTTTACCTTCTGGTACTGCAACCTCATATACAATTGATGTTAGAAGTGTTTCAAGAGGTATAGCTATAAGATATGTAATTGATGAAGCAAGTATAAAAAATAATGTTCCTGTACCTGCATATATCCCACCACTAAAAATTTATGGATTAATGCAAGTAAATGATAGAAGAGGCTTTTTAAGCCAACAAGTATATACACAAACTACAGATTATAGATTTATTGGTCCTCCTGCTTTTCCAGGATTTAATGCTCCATATATTGCTTGGGATCCAACAGGAATTGAACCAGCAGGTGGAGCATTTTATGAGGCTACATATATTACAGAGAAAAATATTCCACATAATAAAATAAAAGTGTTTGATAATATAACTTATTCAGGATATGTAAATCCAACTAATCTTCCTAACCTTTATTATATACACGCTCATAAAGCTCCTGGTACAAGTTCTTATCCGTGGTCTTCTACTCATAGTCATGGTGAAATATTTGGTATATCAGGTGTAAGCTTAACTCAAGCAGTAAAACCTACTGATTATTTAACTAGTGCTCCTATAGTTGACTGGGGACATCAACACAGACATCAAGTTACACCAAATATATTAACAACAGATTTTAAAGCTTCTAGTGACTTATTCTTTAAATGGGGAGTACCTGATATCAATGATGATGCTTCAAATAGTTTAAAACCTTCACCAGCATCAAGTAAAATTGCACCTATACTAGCTCCAAATAATGTAAATTATACAACTCAAAGAATGTATGCTAACCAAATAATAAAAATTATATATAATAAAAATTTATCAAAAGACTCTAACGATTACTTTAATAGTTTAAATGAGATTCCAGATGATAGAGAAAACGGTTATTATGATCTGAAAGGTGGAATGCTAGATTTAAGGTCAACATATTTTGGAAATGATTTAAAGTATTCATCTGGTGGAGATGTTTTACCTATAAATAGTAAAATAACAGATACTGCTACTATTTTTGTTAATGATAACCCAAATTCAGGAGATTACTTAAGAGTTGAGTCAAGTGCATTAAATTCAGATTATCATGCCTATATTTACAGGCAAATTCCTAAAAACTCTTCATCAGTAGTTAATGGACAATTAGTAGATAGTGGAATTATTTTTGTACGTGATGGAGTAATAAGAATTGGTGGAGCTAATTATAAAGGAAATGTTACTAGTACACTTTATACTAATACATTAGGTTATAACACTATAATTGATGGAAGACTCACTATAGTTTCATATACAGAAGAAAAACCTACTACCTATATTGATAATAGTTTATCAAATTCAACTGATAATAAAGGAGATATAGTAATAACAGGAAATATAATTTATAGAAATAAAATTAGTCCTTGGGAAAGTGATGTTGTTAAATCTGATTATAATCATAATGGTTTTAGACAAATGGATAGAGATTCATCAAATTTTGTAACTAATAATGATGGTTCACCTGTATCTTCATTACCTCCTAGTCAAAAAGTAAATGGTTTAGCTTTAATTGCTTCAAATGATATAAAGATTCCTGTAGGTCACTATAATCACTCTTCTACTCTTGAAAATCATTATACAACTACTTCAGAAGAAACATCCTCTAATTGTCCATGTAAAAATACATTAACTATCTCTGCTCAATTGGTTGCAGGTCATAAATTAACACAAACTAGAGTTGGAGATAATGAAGTTTCAAAAAATGATAGGTTAATACTTTATGGGTCAATATATTCATATCTTCCACCAAATTTAAGCTATTTTGATAGAACAGATCCTAATAATAGAGAAGAACAAGGACTTGGAAGGATATATTTATATGATAAAACTTTAGACAGAGTTCAACTAGCTGGAACACCATCTTTTCCTATAAATACAAATTATGCTAATAATTTTTATCCTGTGATAGGTTTAAATTTACCAAGAATAGTGCCTGGTACTTGGAAGGTTGTAACTGACGGGGCACAATGATAAAACCCTTAAATTTTAATAGAGTGAGAATAATTATTCTCACTCTAATATTTTTATTGCTAATACCTAAAATATCATATTCTTCAGAAAATAAAGATTTTAGAAAAGAATTAATATTCTACTCTGATAAATTAACTACCGTAGATAAAGACACAGTTATACTTGAAAACAGAGTTTTATTAATATATCAAACCTTTACTTTAGAATCAGATTACCTATTTATTGATTTTAAAAATAAACAAATAAAAGCAAAAGGAAATGTTAGAGCAATTAATAATGAGGTTCAAGTTAATTGCGACAGTATAGAAGTTGATATGCTTTTAGAGTCGATTAAACTAAATAATGCTAAAGTTGATATTAACCATAGAGTAGACTTTTTTGCTAAATCACTATTTCTAATGAAAAATTATTATACTGCTGAAGGTTTTAAATTTAAAGATGAAGAACTAATTTTGCCATTAAAATATTCTGTAAATCTTGAAAAATTAGCTATATTTCCTTTCTCTAATGGTAACTTTTTTTATTTACAATTAAATAAAATAAATGGTGATTTATTTTCTTGGGAAAATATTTCCCCTATTGGTTTTCCTGCTTATAGTTTTTTTATGAGAAACCCAACCATAGCAAGAGATTATATATTCCAAAGAAGGATAAGAGGTTTTTTTCAGACAGGTTCATTTTTTTTAAATGCTGGTACAGATAGCTATAGAGGACCTTGGGGAAATATTACTTTATCGTATTTTGGTAACAATTATAGTAATGGTTTCTTGACTTTAGAATATGGTTTATTATCTCAACTTCAAGCAAATGTATATCAAGATCTTACAGATAATAATGGAAATTTAATACAATTTAGTGGATTAGTAAGACAATATGATAGATATTTAAAAAGACCCCATGTAAGCGGTGATTTAACATTTTTACATGATTGGCAATATGAAACTCTTAGTATAAGGACATCTTTAAATCAATCTCTAGGAGATACTATTATTAATCGATTGCCAGAAGTTTCTATAAGCTCTATTTTTAGAAAAGAAATTCATACTGGTATAAGATATAGATATAATATGGAGTTGACAAGATTTATAATTCAAGAAAAGGATAAACCTTTACAAGATGTAGGAAGGATGAGAGTTACAGCTAATATAAACAGTCCTAAATTATTTGTAAATGATAATATCTATTTTCAGCTTATGACAGATGGAATAATTTCTCATTACTTTTCAAAAGAAACCCAAGTTTCAGGTGCAGGACAGATTTTATTTAATCATGACCTTTTAAAAAACTTTAGTTATAGTTTAAGATATAGACAAAGATTAGTTATGGGGAAAAGTGGTGTTAGTTTTGAAAATGTCTTACCAAATCAATTTGTAGGATTACAACTAAATTATAGACCTTTTGAATTTTTAGAATTTAATGTTTTTGATGAATTTAGTATTCCAGAAAGAAAATTAAATGATATTAGTTTAGTTGCTACATTTTCTACTAAGTATTATCTTACATCTTTATTATTTAGCATTGATCCTTATAATATACGTTCTTCTGGTATTTCAGCTAATTTTAGAGTAAAAGATTTTTAAAAATTTAGATACTTTAATTCTAATAAAAAAGTAAGAAAATAAGGTTTTTAATTTTACAAAAAAACAAATATTTAAAAAAAAGTGATTCAAAGTGATTTAAAGTAATTTTTTATTTTATGTGGTTTGATATAATATCTTTTAGTATTTCTTCTTTGAAAGGAAAGTTATGTTTAAATCTAATCTAAAAAGTTCAAGCTTAGTTATTGCTTTAATGCTTACATCATTTACTGCTGGTCTTAATTTGCAACCTTTATTAGCAAAAGCTGAAGGCTCTGGTTTTGGTGTTTTCTTAAAAGCTTATGATATTTTAAATTCAGAATATTTAAATGATATTGATAATGAAAAGCTTGTGCAAGGTGCTATACGTGGGATGATGGAAGCAACAGGAGACCCTTATACAAGATATATGGATCCTAAAGCTTATCAAGGCATGAAAGAAGAAAGAACAGGAAGTTTTAGTGGTATTGGTATTCAAATTGGTGTAAGAAAAAATTTAATTAATGGGCATGAAATGAATACTCCAACTGTAATTGCACCACTTGAAGATACACCAGCATGGAAAGCAGGACTACAATCAGGGGATATTATTCTTGAAATTGATGGAAAAACAACTAGAGATATTGCTGTTGATCAAGCAGTTAATTTAATAAAAGGTTTAAAAGGAACACCTGTTAAATTAAAAAATGTATAGAGATTCAACAAAAAAGATTTGGGATTCAAGTATTGTAAGAGATAGTATTGTTCCTAAAATAGTTAAATCTAGAATGTTAGAAAATAGTATAGATTATGTAAGACTAAATACATTTATGAGTAATGATGCTCCTAAAGAAGTTAAGAAGCTCTTAAAAAGCTTAAATCAAATAATATGAAAGCTTTAATCTTTGACCTTAGAGGAAATCCTGGTGGTTTATTACCAAATGCTGTAACTATTGGACGTATGTTTGTTAAAAAAGGTCCTATTGTTCAAATAGTTGATAAAAAAGGTGAAAAAGAATATCTTAATGCAACAGGTGATATTGAAGTTCCAATGGATTTACCTATGGTTTTACTTGTAGATGAAGGAAGTGCAAGTGCTTCCGAAATAGTTTCAGGTGCAATAAAAGATAATAATAGAGCAACACTTATAGGTACAAAAACATTTGGAAAAGGTTTAGTACAGACAGTTCATGAACTTGATGATGGCTCTGGTATGGCTATTACAACTAATAAATACTTAACAACTAAAGGTACAGATATTAATAAAAAAGGTATTGATCCAAATATAGTAGTTGAAATACCAAAAAATATTCAAGTTGAAAGTCCTGATTCTTCTGGTATTGATAAAAATGATACACAATTGAAAAAAGCTATTTCCTTCTTAAAAGATAATTTAGCTAAAAAAGACCAAGGCAAAAAAGAAGGTTAGAAAGAAAAATGTAAAAAGTGATAAGTGAAAAGACAAGAATGAAAAGAGAAAAATGATAAATTCTAATATTTTTGTTTAATCACTTTTATCAAAATAATTTTCTTTAGATTTAAGTGAAGTTAATAAAAAAGCTGAGTCTTTGACTCAGCTTTTTTATTCTTTAAATTATTTGTTTTATACTTAAAAGTAATTAGTTTGCAAAAAATATTTGTCCTTAGCGTTGTTACTGAAATACTTTTGTCTTATTACTTTTTTCTTTTCACTTATTATCTAGTATAATTTACTATTTTACATCTGCAATTACTTTATTGACACTATCTTGAGTAATAACACCTTTTTTAAGTAGGTCTTGTGCTGCATCAATTGCTGAATCTGTTACTAATGTTCCACTATATTTAGGATCATTTGGGTTGGCTTTGGTAGCATTATTTATATATATACCTATAACATTTTGAGGGAACTCTTGTTTTATTTTTAAATAAACATCTGCATCTCTTTGGGTTGTATCACCAAACATAATAAACTTTTTATTTGGATAAGCATTCATTATAGGTCTGATTCTTGATAATTTATAATTGTAGGTGTCAGATGGTGTTGGAGCAACTAAGCTTCCTTTACTTTTCATAGCTAAAGAACCTTGAGGAAAATTATTTAATTTCAAAAAGTTTTGTATTCTGGCGTATAATGTTGTTGGGCTTCCTGTAACATAATGAATACTTCCAACATCGCTACTTTGAGCATCTGATAAAATACCTTTATATAATGTTGCAACTCCAGGAATCTCTTTATCAGTTTTATAATTTCCAACAAGTATCTTTTTTATCATATTTAATTTATTATCAACACCTGTATACTTTACAGTATCATCAACATCTGAAATTATCCCAATTTTTGTTGAATTAATTTTATCAATAACAATTTCTTCTTTAGGTGTATCATATTTATACTTATTAGCCACAAGCTTTGCACTAAGAGGAGATGTTCCAACTGGTAAAGTTGTATTTGAAAACTCAGCTCTAAAAAAACCTTTATTATCAGTTCTTGCAATTCTTGATAAACCACCTGCAATAACATTTACATCAATACTTTCAATACCATCTGGAGTAAAATATTTTATATTTCTAATAAGATTTTTAAGTTTTGAATCGCTTGTTAGTTCAGGTTTAATATTTTTCTTTTTATAAACTCTACCAATAACAGTAAATTTTTCTGGAGTTCCAAAACTATCATAAATATCTATAGTAGCTTTACGATTAAATATTGAAAGAAAAGATTGAGCTTTTACTTCATCAACATTAGAGGTCTTAACTTGTTCAGGTATTGTTCCCCTTTCAATTTCTGAAATTTGATTACTTAATTCTTGATCAGGAAATGATTTATAATATTCTTCATCTATATATACTTCTTCATCTTCTTTCTCAGAAAGGTTTGCAAATTGAGCTTGAACACTATTATTATTTAATTGCGAGACTTGTTGTTCTAAATCTAATTGATTATCATTAGTACCACAACTTGATGCCGTTAATACTGTAAATAGTGCTAGTACTATTTTTTTACTTGTTCTCATTATTAAAATTTTCCTATCTCTAAACTAAGTTATACATATTTTAACAGTTTTAATCTATAAATAAATTAAAATTTATTTAATTTCATTTCTACTTCTATCAGAAAGTTTTTTTATTTGCTCCATCATTTCTTGAGATTTATTAGCTTGATTTGGTACATCTTCTAAAAGCATTTTCTTATATTCAGGATTAACTTTATCATTCATGCCGTTTGCCCATCTTTCATGCTTTTTATAAAACTCACTTTTATCAGCATTTTTACTTGCCCAAACTAATTTTGTAGAAGGGCTTGTTGCAATTCCATCAGTCATTATCATTTCTTGGTGTAAAAAACCACCATCTTGCATTCTTTTTGCTACTTTTTCTGGTAATTTATCTAAAACAAATTTAGGATATGAAACTAAAGGATTTCTTTGTGTTTCAAATTTTGGGGGATTTGATGTCCCTTGCCAAGCTTTCATAACTGTTTCTGTGCAATACATTTCTTTATCATCATAAGTATTAAATGCTCTATCGTATTTTTTACCAATAAAAGATTTAGCTGTATTTATCGCTTCTTTCCTATTTTCAGGGGTTGCATCTTTTACTTCTACTGCGATCATTACATCTCTAGGGTGTCTTTCAAGATATCTTTCAATTGTGTCAACATTAACACCTTGACCTGCTGCTTTTCTTACTTCTTTTTTTCCATTTACATCAACTTCTTTATCACTATCAGTTAATAAAGAATGAATTATTATCCCCTCATCTTTTAGACTCCCTGCTGGTAAATTCCATTTTTTTTCTAATTGCTGTTGTAATTGTGGATCTTTACCTACATATAAGATTCCATGAATAAAAGAACCATCATTTCCATTTAATAAGATATCACCTGACTTTATATGAGATTTCATATTATTAATTTCTTTTTTGTCTATTGATGGCATATCATCTGAAGGAGAATCAGCACCCATAACTGTATCAACAAGCCAAAACCAAGGTTTACTAGTTTCTAAACCTAAATTTTCTCTTAACTTATCATATCTTGATCTGGTAAATTGAGAATTATAAACATTATTTCCAATTTCACCATTTTCAGCTACAACATAAGCTTTAACACTATTACTTGTTCCTGTACTTTTTTCTATTTTATCTAAAACTTTATCAAATAGGGTTAAATTTTTTGCATCTTGAAGTTTATGAATTTTTTTAGCAGAGTCATTTATCTTAAGATCATAAACATCATATTCTAAACCTTTTCCTGTATTTCTCTCAACAACAAAATCAGCACCTGAACTTTTTTTTGTTAATTCAAGTGCTTCTTGTTTTGTTTTTACTGTAGAATTTTTTTTAATATTTACATTATCTGCTAAATCAAAAACTCCATCATCATACTTACCTATATTTATATTCCCATTATTTGAGATTCCAAAGTTTGACATTTAAATCCTCACAAATTATTTACCAATCTTGTTTCCTATAAATCCACCAATTGCTGTTCCTATAGCAATTCCCCATTTTGTCATTCCATATTTTTTACCAAGAATACCACCCCCAACAGCACCTATTGCCATACCAATACCTGTAGACATAGCTCCTTCATCTGAGGATTGGGTTTTAGTTTGTGGTTTAGATTCTCCATAACCATAATCTTGATTATTAGAATAATCCTGATAATTATTATTTTGATTTGAATAGTCTTGCATATCAGGTAATTCATTATTTTGACTATTATCTGAAAATAACTCTGGTAATTCATTTCCTGAAGGAATTACACCATTATCTCTTTTGGTTACATTATTTCGATCTTTAATTAACTCATCAATTCTGTTAACGTTTTCATTCCAAGTAATACCTCTTAATTTTACGTTTTCAGAACTTACATTATTAGTATTACTAGTATTATTAGTTTTCTTAGGTTCTGAATCTTTAAAATTGATTCTTGTATTACCAACAGAAATATTTGTCATTTTTCCTCCAAAAATTTACCTTAAGTAAATATAACTATATTTTCACTCATTTATGATAAAAACTTACGTTATATCTAGGTTAAGTTTTTATTAACAAATTAAAAAAGCTCAGTTAAGACTGAGCTTTTTTGTTTAGAAGTTTTATTAACTTCCAGAAAACTATATTAGATATTTGCTCTTCTTAATTCTTGAAGTGCATTTTTAATAACATTGAAACCACTTTCATATGTCATTGTTGTATTAGCTTGACGTAAAGCAAGATCAACAATTGATTTTACTGTATAGTTATCAGTTTGTCCGATAATTTGTAAAGCTGCATAACCAGATTTATATCCATCTTCCCATGAAGTAGCTGCATTCATCATGCTCATGATAAGATTACAAGCTTCATAAGCTGAATTTGGTCTATCTGCTGAAATATGATTTAATGCTGCTGCAACTACTTTATAACCATTTTCCCATGATTTTGTAGCGTTTGCTGCTGCCCAGCTAACTCTTGCAACATAAGCATTATTATTTCTAATCATTTGCTCAAGAGCTTGTAAACCAATTCTGTATCCATCTTCCCATGTTCTAGCTTGATTCATTGATGTAAGACTATATCTTGCAACCATAGCATTGTTAGATGAATCAAAGTCATTTTTACCTTTTTCAACAGCTGAAAATGTAACTTTTAATTCTTCAACAGATTTAGACGCTTTGTCTTGTGATTTTTTATCTGCAATTTTTACATTTAAATCTTTAATGCTATTTGATGCAGATTTAACAGCTTTTGACTCATCTTTTTTCATTGAAAGATTAATCTTTTTAGCAGCTTGAGCCTCTACTTGTGTATTTTGTGCAATCTGGTTTACTGAATTATCAGAACCACAAGAAGCAAGTGATAAAGCAATCATAGAGGAAAGTGCGATTGATGCAATTTTTTTCATAGTTTCTCCCTTTGAGATAATTAAATTTTTACCAAAATTTAAACTTATGTTATTAATTTCTTTAGATAAAAAAACTTAAACCTTGCTTAAATTTATCATATTTTTGTGTAAAGTTTTGTAAAAAATAAATTTAAGTTTTGTTACTTATCAGTTATACATCCTTCAGATGCAGACGATACAAGCTTTGCATATTTATATAATGCTCCACTATTAAATTTTAAGTCAGGGGCTTTCCAATTACTTTTTCTTTTCTTAAACTCTTCATCTGAAATATCAACATTTAAAATATTATTTTTCGCATCTATTGTTATTTTATCTCCATCTTTAACAAAGGCAATTGTTCCTCCTACTTGTGCTTCTGGAGTAATATGACCAACAACAAAACCATGAGTTCCACCTGAAAATCTACCATCAGTTATTAAAGCAACATCATTTCCTAAACCTGCTCCCATAATCGAAGAAGTTGGTTTTAACATTTCAGGCATACCAGGACCACCTTTAGGACCTTCATATCTTATTACAACAACATCACCTTTTTTAACTTTTCCTGCTCTTATTGCATCATTAGCTTCATACTCTCCATCAAACACAATAGCATTTCCTATAAAAACTTCACCTTCTTTACCTGTTATTTTTGCTACAGAACCTTCAGTAGCTAAATTTCCATAAAGAATTTGTATATGTCCAGTTTCTTTTATAGGCTTATTAAATGGCATAATAATTTTTTGTTCAGTTTTTAATTCAGGTAAAGAATCTAGATTTTCTTTAACTGTTTTTCCTGTAACTGTTAAACAATCTCCATGAATTAAACCTTCCTTTAAAAGCATTTTCATTACAGCAGGAATACCACCAATATCATGAACATCTTCCATAAGATATTTGCCACTAGGTTTTAAATCAGCAAGGTATGGGGTTTTATCACTAATTTTTTGAAAATCATCTAAATTAAAATCAATTCCTATAGATTTTGTAATAGCTAGAAAATGTAAAACAGCATTAGTAGAGCCACCTAAAGCAATAACAAGAGTTAATGCATTTTCAATAGATTTTTTTGTAATAATATCACTTGGTTTTATATCATTTATAAGTAAATTTTTAATATATTGCCCAACTTTTTTACATTCATCTATTTTAGATTGACTTGTTGCTGGGTTTGATGAGTTATAAGGCAAAGCCATTCCTAACGCTTCAATTGCGGATGACATTGTATTAGCTGTATACATCCCACCACAAGCTCCTGCACCTGGACAAGCACTTTCTATAACACATTTAAATTCATTTTCTGTAATTTTTCCAGAATATTTTTCACCTAAAGCTTCAAAAGCTGAAACAACATCAAGTTTTTTACCATTATAATTTCCAGAAGCAATAGTTCCACCATAGACCATAATAGAAGGTCGATTAAGGCGACACATTGCCATTAATGCTCCTGGCATATTTTTATCACAACCCACAACAGCAATAACCGAATCATAGCTTTGTGCATTTACAACTGTTTCAATTGAATCTGCAATTATATCTCTTGATGGTAAGGAATATCTCATACCTGGTGTACCCATTGATATTCCATCACTTACGCCAATAGTATTAAAAATTAAACCTATTAAATCTGATTCATTTACACCTGTTTTTATAATCTTTGCAAGATCGTTAAGATGCATATTACAAGGATTTCCATCATAACCTGTACTAGCTATTCCTACTTGAGCTTTTTTTAAATCTTCTGAATTTAATCCAATAGCATGAAGCATTGCTTGTGCAGCAGGTTGAGTTGGATCTTGAGTAACCGTTTTACTGTATTTATTTAATTCCATTAATTTTCTAATCTCTAAAACTTAAATATACTTTATTCAACACCTGTAGTTATTTTTTTGTACATTTGTGATAACTTAAAACCTAATGTATCTTCCCAATTTTTAGTAAATCCCAAGTCATCAATTTCACTAATACCTGCAACTTCAGCAGCTGTTCCAGTTAAGAATGCAGAATCTGGTTTTAGTGACTTTAATTCTTCGAATGTAAATAATTTTTCTACAACTTCAATCCCAGCACTTTGAGCAAGTTCTATTACAGTTTTACGAGTAATACCAGGTAAAATATTTCCTAAAGGTGGAGTGTAAATAATTCCATCCTTTTCATAAAAGAAATTAGAGCCTCCACCTTCTGCAATATATCCTTTATGATCAAGTAAAATAGGTTCCATAAAACCTTTTGCTTTTGCATCATTTGTTGCAAGTATTGAATTTATATAATGTCCTACTACTTTTGCCTCAACATGACATGATTTTGGATTTGGTCTTTGATAACCTGATATTGTAGCTTTAAGGAGTGTGTTCCCTAAATATCTTCCCCATTCCCAAACAGCAATCATTAAATGAACTTCTGTTGATGTTGTTAAACCCATTGTTGCACCAAGATAAACAAGAGGTCTTATATATGCATTTTTTAGATTATTTTTTTCTAAAACTTGATAAGTATAATTTGTTAATTCATCAACTGTATAATCAAGCTTTATATTCATTTTTTCAGCAGAATAAAGCAATCTTTCATAATGTTCTTTAGATTTAAAAATCTTTTCTACTTCAGGTGTATCATAAGATCTTATACCTTCAAAAACACCATTACCATAATGTAATGTTTGGCTGTATAAGTCTGTTTTAGCTTCTGTTGCTTTGATAAATTCTCTGTCGAGAAATACAATTGAGTCGTTATTATAGTACATTATCAAATTATCTTTTTTAAAATATTTTCCTTATTATTATATGTTTTAAAAAATTGACAAGCAATATAGACTTAATTTTCTTAATAATATTTGTAATATTTACTATATATCATTTACTATTAAATACTTCTAATATATTAATTTTTAAGACTAATAATTAAATGAACGATTATAAACAAGAATCAATATTTATTGAGAAAGATAATTATGAATTACATTTAAAAAGAATGTATAAAGAAAATAGTGAAGCTGTAGTTTTTATGCTTCATGGTTCTATAGAAAATGGAAGAATATTTTATAGTAATAATGGCAAAGGTTTAGCTCCATTTTTAGCACAAAATGGTTTTGATGTTTTTATTGCTGATTTAAGAGGTAGAGGAGAAAGTAAACCTCATATTAATAAAAACTCTGATTTCGGACAATATGAAACAATTAATAATGACTTACCTGATTTTATTAATAAGATAATAGAAATTTCTGGTAATAAACCTCAACATTGGATTGGTCATTCTTGGGGTGGTGTTTTATTAGCTTCTATTTTCTCAAAATTTCCTGAATATCAACCTTTAGTTAAATCAATGATTTTCTTTGGAACAAAAAGAGTTATAAGTGTTTTTAATCTTGAAAAAATTTTAAAAATAAATATAGTTTGGAATATTTGGTCAAAAATTCTTATAAAAAAATATGGTTATTTACCAGCAAAAAAAATGGGTTTTGGTTCTGATGATGAAACTGAAAAATCTTATACTGAAACCGATTTCTGGGTAAGAGGTAATAAATGGTTAGACCCAGTAGATGCTTTTAATTATGAAGAAAATATAAAAGATTTTCCTCCTTTACTTTCACTTACAGGTAAAAAAGATAAGTCTTTAGGTCATCCAATTGATGTTGAAAACTTTATAAAAGAGGTAAAACCTAAAATCTATGAATTTAAAATTTTAGGTAAAAATACAGGTTTTAAAGAAGATTATGATCATATAAATATACTTACTCATAAAAGCTCAAATGAAGATCATTTTAAAATAATCTTAAAATGGCTAAATAAATATAATTAAGGAAATTTACTATAACTAATCTAGTTTTAAGACTTCATCTTCAAAAACTTCATTTTCATCAAAGGTTGCTTTAAAATTTTTGATATAATCTTTTTCCTTATATTTATTTATTATAGATAGAGAAAATTGATTAACTTTTGAATATTCAACTTTCTTTCTTGGATTCTCTATTTTTCCAAGCTTTAAATTAATTATTTTTAAAGCAATTTTATACTTCAAAGCAGGTGAATTTTCAGAAGCTCTTTGAAAACACTCTAAAGCACTATTTAACTCACCTAACTTATAATGTGTAATCCCCATGTTATACCAAGCTTTTGATTTTCCAGAATCTATATCTATTGCCTTTTTATAAAACTGAATCGCATTCTGATGTTTATTAATTATTTGGAATATACAAGCAATATTAAACCATGAGTCATAGTGGTCATTATATACTTCAGCTGCTCTTTTAAAAGCATCTACAGCATTCTGATATTCTTTAATTCCTTTATAAATAATTCCTATATTAAACCAGAGTTCATATATTTCTTTATTTAAATCTATTGCTTTTTTAAATGATTCAGCAGATTTACCTAATTTATTACTTAAAGAATAAACCATACCCAGATTATTCCATATTTTATAATTTTCAGAGTTAATTTGACTTGCTTTTTCAAGAGCTGAGGTCGCTAATTCTGCCCTATTAAGCTTAAAAGCTAATAAACCTAACATATTCCATGCTTCAGCGTTTGTTGAGTCAAGCTTAACTGCAAGACCAAAATTATTAACAGCTAACTCATAATTTTTTATCTTATAATGAGCAAATCCAATATTTAATAAATTTTCAGGTTTATCTGGGTTCATTTCTTTTGCTTTATTATAAAACTCAATAGACTTTTCGTATTGTCTAGATTTATAATAAGATATACCTAAGTTATACCAAGCTTCATATCTTTTAGGATCAATTTCAATGGCTCTTTCATAACTTGAAATAGCTTTATCAAATCTCCAACTTTGATAATTTGAAACACCTATATTGTAATATGGTTCATAAAAATCAGGTTTAGTCTCAATAGCTTTTTCAAAGTATTTAATTGATTCATCAATATCATTTTGAACTTGATAACAAACACCAATATTATTTAAAAGAATATGATCTTTAGGGTTTTCTTTAGCCATTTTTTTCAAGATTGGTATTGCTTCAAATGCCTGTCCTTGCTTTTGATATGTTAAAGCTAATAAATGTTTTGCTAAAGATTGATTCATATCAATTTGTAAAACTTTTTTTAAACAATTTCTACTCTTTTCATAGTCTTCTAACTCAAAGTGTAATTTACCTAACTTAAACCATGCTTCTGGATCATTTATATTCTCTTTTATCTTTTTTTCAAAAAGAACTACTGTTTTACGAAGGTTACTTCCACTCAATAAAACTTCTTCAATAGTTTGTTTTATTTCATCTGCTCTATCTGGTTTTAACAGAGCTAATCTTTCATAACACTTTACAGCTTCTTGATCCATTTTTAAAACTCTATATAATTCAGCAAGATTTGTCCAAGCTTCTGCAAAATCAGGATACTCATCTGTTAAGCTTTCATACAAAGCAATTGCATCTGTTGTCTTTTCCATTTGGGTATATGTTAAAGCTAAACTTATTTTAAAATCTCTATTATGTGGTTCTAAAAGATAAGCATTTTTTTATAGTTCTTTCTTGCATTTATATAATCTTCTAACTTATAATAAGAACTTGCCAAAGTAAACCATGTTGCAGGATCTTTTGTATTTATTAAAAGTGCCTGTTTTAATGCATCTACAGACTTTTTATAATTGTTGGTATTATAATAAACTAAACCTAAATTATGCCAACTTTTAAACTTTTGCGGTTCAAGACTCACAGCTTTAGAATAAAAACTTATAGCTTCATCTGTATTAAGAATCTCATGATAACAAGAACCTAAACGATGTAAAACCTCCGAATCTTTAGGGCTAAACTTATAATATTTAGTGTAAAAATCTATAGCTTTTTCAAATTGGTTTGTATTTTGATAACATAAGCCCATATTAAATATAGCTTTTGGTTGTTTTGGATTTATTTTTAAAGATCTTCTTAAACAATCCATTGCTTTTTCATATTTTTCAAGTTCTATGTAACATTCAGCTAATTCTTTCCAAACATCTGAGTTTTCAAGATCCATTTTAGCCATTTGTTTTAGATATAAAGAAGCTTTATCATAATTATTTTGTTCTTTATTAATCATTGCAAGACTATATAAAGTATCAGCATCATCTTGATTTGTTTCAAGATAAATTGTAAAAAATTCTATAGCCTTATCATGTACTTTTAAATTTTCAAATGATTTAGCAAGTTTTAAAATTGAAGCAACATCAAACCAATCTGGTTTTATTTTCTGTGCTTTATATAAGAACTCAGCAGACTTCATATAATCATTTATTTCATAGTACGTTTCACCTAAACTTAATAAGGCTTTATAATTAAATTGATCTATAGCAATCGTTTTTTGATAACAAGTAACTGCATTTTGAGAAAATCCCATTTTATTATATGAATCTCCCATAATATTTAAGACTCTTACATCATCATCAAATTTTGAAAAATATTCTGTTGAATAGTGAATAGCTCCGTTATAGTCTTCAAGATCATAACAAGACTCAATTAATTTAAAATAATATTCTGAGTTATTAGGTTCTATTTCAATAACCTTAAATAAACTATTTAGAGCTAAACTATAGTTTGATACATTTAAATACGCATCTGCTAAATTCTTATGAAAAGTTACATCATCTTTAAAAGCTTTTTCAATTTTTTTATAAAGTTCAATAGCATTATTTGTTTTATTTGTTTTTTGATAACAAAAAGCTATTTTCATTATAAGATTCAAATCTTTACTATTTTGTTTAAAAGCTGATTTATAACTGTTTAAAGCAGAACTATATTCTCTCCTTCTTAAAAAATCATTTCCTTGATTTGAATAATACTCAAAATCTTTTTTTATTTCTTGAGCTTTAGGAGCTTCTTTTGGTATTTCATTTACTTCTTCTGTTTTTACTACCTTAACAACAGGCAAAGTTTCATCTTCAGTTTTATACATTTGATTTAATAATGAAAAAACTTCAGAATAACTATCATTTTCAGTGACGTTAGCTCCTAACATATTTAGTAGCTTTTCATGTTCTAAGCTTGTATCTTTGTTCTCTGAAAAAGTATCATTGGCATTCTGATGCATTTAAAATTCGTTTAAACCTATCTTCAAAAAATAATCAAATATTAATTAATAATATCGCCTCTTATTAGTACGGTAATTTTAACTGATTCCTAATATAAGGATATTTCTTACTTTTTTAGCAAAGTTAATAATAAAAACATAACTGATATTACCACTGATATTTAATTCTACACTACTTTTATATTTTTTTTATAATCAATTAAATAATTCTTTAAAAAAAACTTAATAATTTATGGATTTATTACAGGATCATTTGGATCAATTGTAGAATTTCCCCCTGTATTATTAGAACCTGTAGGAGTATTTGGATTGCTTATAGTAGTACTATTTTTAGCGACTTTATACCAACTAAGGCTAATGCCGCCTTCAGAGGTTATTTTTTTGGGATTTCTTCCGTCATTATCCATTATCCATACATTATAATCATCAGCAAAACCATAACCCCTTGCAAAAACTATTTTTTTGCCATCAGGTGAAAAAAATGGAGTTCCTTTTATATTTTTAATAGCTCCAACTTGAATATTTCCTGAACCATCTGAATTTGTTTGAAAAATACCATTAAAATTAGTCCAATAGATTACCTTTGAACTGTCAGGAGCCCAACTTCCATTAACAGGTTGATCATTTTTTTGAGTAATGATTTTATCTTTTTTAGACTGAAAATCAAAAATATGTAAAGTTGCATTATTACTAGAATCAACTAAAGAATATAAAAATTTATTTCCATCAGGTGAAAATGATGGATGTAATGCATTTATATCAGGTTCTGCAATTAGATTTTTAAATGTATTTTTACCTTTATCATTCAAAGGGTAGCTTACTTGTAATATTTTAAAAAATCCTCCACCATCATTTGAATGAAAAGCAATACTTTGACTATCAGAAGACCAAGAAGGACTACCTTCATCGGCAGACTCTGTATCAGTTACTTGAGTTGTTGATTTAGAGGCTAAATCCATAACCCATAGATCAGAATTTCCTGTTTTATCCGAAATATAAGCTAATTTTTTACCATCAGGAGATATTGAATATGGATAAGCTTCTCTCATATCATCCTTAGTTATTTTTTGTTGATTAGAACCATCTGTATTCATTATATAAATATCCCAAAAACCACTTTTATTAGACATAAAAGCTATTTTTTCAGATTCATCAATAACTGGTTTTGATGAAGCACTAGGAGATGGTGAAGGTAAAGAAGATGGGTTTAAATTTGTAACAGGTACAGGTTCACTAGAACGTCTTATAATTGGTTGTGTACCAAAGTTACATCCTACAATTAAAAAAGATAATAAAGAACAACTAAGAAACAAAGACTTTTTCATTAAACCTTCAACAATCATAAAAAAAAATACTTTGATTATATATTATCATGCACAAATAAGTTATAAAATATGAATTTAAAATTTTATATCAAATAATACTGTAAATTCTTCTCATTATATTTACTCTATTTTTAGTATTAATTACCTTTTTAATTTTTTATTAAAAGATTTAGAGATTATATATTGAAATTTTATTTATAATAGCTATTTTATGAGTTTATACTTTTATTTAATTCTATCAATTCAATTAACCTGTTAAAACATTCATTAATTGAGTCACAAACTTGAAAATTATTATAATCTGGTTTTAATTTAGCAAATACAAATTCTATAATATCTGCTACACCTCCTGAATTTTTCAAAACAACAATTGGTTTATTTTCACCTACTCCATTTGTTATTTCATTCAGAACACCAAAATTCCCATTTATTACAATCATTCCATCACAAGTTCTAACACTAATTATATTTCTTCCCCTATCTTGTAAACCTGTGTTTATAATTATGTCTGTTTTAGTTATATGTATATCATTATGTTCTATATCATGTTCAGAATATGGGTTTATACCAATTGAAATACCATTTACACTCTTATTACCTTTTAATGCATATTCTGTAATACCTTTTGCAAGTCCTGTTAATAATATATTTTCTGAAAGAGCAATTAGTTTTCCTATTTCAAAAGCATCTACTTTATTTTGTTCAGTTAATTTATCAGAACCAAGACCAAAAACTGCTATTTTATATTTTTCTTTCATAAAAAATTTATCCTTTATTTATTCTTTAATCCTCTTTTCAATTTATTTTACACATGTTCTAATATAATTGAAATTACTTGAATTTTATAAAAGGAATAAGTTATGAACTTTTTGATTTCCTTAATTGTTGGAAGTATTGCAATGTCGATACTTGGAGTTATTCCAATAATTGGACCAATTGCTTCAGGAATTATAGGTAGTTTATTTGTAAAAGATATGAAAAGAAGTATGATTTCAGGTTTTTTAAGTGGTACTCTTTCTGGAATTTTTGCAGGTATCATAATTACAGCTCTTTTAGGTCTTATAGGTGTTGCAGTAGATGGAACATCAGGTGGTTTAATTTGGGGCTTTATTGGCTCAATAATAGGTGGAGGTATTTTTATTTCATCTTTATACTTCGGTTTTTTAGGTCTAATTGGTGGTGCAATAGGTAGTGCTTTGGTTGTAAAACAATAATGAGTGGAAATACATTTGGAAATCTATTTAAAATAACTACGTTTGGAGAATCTCATGGTGTTGGTATTGGATTAATTATTGATGGATTTCCTTCAGGAATAGAAATAGATTTGGAACTTATAAAAACAGATTTAGAAAGAAGAAAACCAGGTCAATCTAAAATAACAACACAAAGAAAAGAAAATGAAGAATTTGAAATTTTATCAGGTATATTTGAAAATAAAAGTACAGGAACACCTATTTCTATAATTATAAAAAATAGTGATCAAAGATCTGGGGATTACTCACATATAGCTAATAGTTATCGTCCTTCTCATGCTGATTATACATATCAAGAAAAATATGGAATAAGAGATTATAGAGGTGGAGGGAGATCTTCAGCAAGAGAAACAGCAGCACGTGTTATTGGTGGTTCATTTGCTAAAATGTTTTTAAAAAAATACAATATTGAAATTACAGCTTATGTTTCTCAAGTTGGAAATATAAAAATTGATAAAAACTACAAGGAATTAGATTTTAATTTAATAGAAGAAAATATAGTTAGATGCCCTGATATTCAAAAAGCTAATGAAATGATTGAATTAATAGATAATATAAGAAAAGAAGGAGATACAATTGGAGGGATAATAACTTGTGTTATTAAAAATACTCCTATTGGAATTGGTGAACCTGTATTTAATAAGCTTCATGCTGAATTAGCAAAAGCAATGATGAGTATTAATGCTGTAAAAGGTTTTGAATATGGTTCTGGTTTTAATTCAGTGTCAATGAAAGGTTCTGAACACAATGATATTTTTTATAATGACTCAGGAAAAATAAAAACAAAAACTAATTTATCAGGTGGAATCCAAGGTGGTATTTCAAATGGTGAAGATATATATTTTAATACTGCTTTTAAACCTGTTGCAACTATTATGCAAGAACAAGATAGTATAGATATAAATGGTAATGAAACAAAAGTAAAAGGAAAAGGGCGTCATGATCCTTGTGTAGTACCAAGAGCTGTTCCTATAATTGAAGCAATGTCTGCTCTAGTTATTGCTGATTATATTCTAATAAATAATGCGTATAAATAATGAATGATGTTTTTTTAAGTGAAATATATATTTATCCTATTAAATCTTTAGGTGGAATTAGTTTAGAATCATCTGAAATTTCTCTTAGAGGTTTAAAACATGATAGAAGATATATGCTTATAGATGAAAACAGAAATTTTGTCACTCAAAGAGAATTTAGTTCTTTAGCATTAATAAAAGTAAATATTGATGGGGAAAATTTAGTTTGCTCCATTAATAATAATATTATTAAATTCCCATTATTACCAAAAACGAATAACTTTATTGATGTAAAAGTTTGGAGAAGTAATTGTAAAGCTGAACTTTTTGAAAATAATATAAATGATTGGTTTTCAGATTATTTAAATGAAAATGTAAAATTAGTATACATGCCTGAAACTACAGAAAGAGCTGTAAACCCTTTATTTTCAATTAATAATGATATAGTTAGTTTTGCAGATGGATACCCTTATCTTATTGCCTCACAAAGTTCTTTAGATGATTTAAATTCTAAATTAGAAAAAAAAATAAATATGGATAGATTTAGACCAAACCTTGTTATCAGAGGTTTAGAACCATTTATAGAAGATAAAATAAAAGAATTGAGAATAGGAAATATTAAATTCTTTCTTGTAAAACCTTGTGAAAGATGTGTTATTACTACTATTGATCAAGATACAGGAATTAATAATGGAAAAGAGCCATTAAAAACATTATCTACATACAAAAGAAAAGATAATAAGGTCACTTTTGGGCAAAATTCAATATCTGAACAAAAGAATGGAACTTTAAATATTGGAGACAAAATAGGTTTTATAAAAACCTAGTCCAATTATATTTCCCTGCTAAATTCATAAGACTAGGAACAAGTATTAATCTAATTATTGTTGAATCAATTAATACAGCAAAAGTAAGACCAACGCCAAGCATTTTTATTAAAATAATATCAGCTTGTATAAAAGCTATAAATACTATTAACATTATAACTGCTGCTTTTGTTATTGTTCCAGAAGTTTTAATAAGACCTGATATTATAGATTTTTTATTATCTTCTGTTTTTTGGTACTCTTCATAAATACTACTTAATAAAAATACTTCATAATCCATACTAAGACTAAACATAATACAAAATAGAATTATTGGGATTCCAGATATTATATAGTTTGGTGGATATTTTAAGTTAAATAGATTATTAAAATATCCATCTTGAAAAACTAATACAAGTAGACCATAACAAGCTAATACAGAAAAAGTATTAACTATAATTGCTTTAATAGGTATAAGAATTGATTTATAAGCAAAAAACAAAACAATAAAAGTTAATGTATATATAAATATTATTATTAGATGGAAATTTCTGTATAAATTTTCAATTAAGTCATAACCTAAGGCAGATTGACCTCCTACAAAAATCTTAAAATCATTATCCTTTATTTTTTTTAAATCTTTTATAACAGAATTGATTTGATAATTATTTATGCTCTTAATAGGAAAAATTGTTATTAATAATTTCTTTTTATCCTTACTTAAAAAATATTCTTCTAAGCTAGAAAAAATACCTGTCTTTATACCAGAATTTTTTAATAAGTAATATTCTGTATAATTTGTATTTTTTAAATCTCCAAATATAGTAAAAATATTTGAAAAAGGATATTTTTTAAGTTTTTCAGATAATCTATAAGCTTCTATTTCATCAATCATACTGTATGATTCTAAAATTATTTGTATTGGATAAAAAATATTAGCTTTTGAGATTTTATTTAATTCTATAAATCCTTGTTTAGATTCCATATTTTCAGGCATTGTTGATATTTCAGGCTCACTTAGTTTTATTCTTAGTACAGGAAACATAATAGTAATTAATATTATTATTGTTATTAAAGAAAGTAAAAAAGAGTTTTTTATAATAAAGTTTCCAAATTTTTCTGATATTATAGATTTTTCTTTTAAATTAAATGGATAATTTAAATATTTTTTTGTTATATATAACATAATTGGAACATATATAATAGATGTCATTATAGCAATACAACTAATAATACTTCCACCTACAGCAATAGAATTAGAAATATTTAAATTAGGTATAAATAAAGCAATAAAACCTATCATTACAGTTATCCCAGATAATAAAATTGCTTTAGAAACATATTTAACTGTATTATCAAAAGCTATATCAAAAGTATTTAATTTTATTTCTTGCCTTAACCTACTTATCATCAATAAAGAATAATCAATGCTTAAACCTAAACCTAACATAGTAGATATATTTTGAGAGAATATTGACAATGGATAAAATAAACAAATTATTTTTAAAATTGATATTGTTAATAAAGTTGATATAAATCCAGAACTTACAACAATAATAGAACCACTAATAGAACCAAAAGCTAAAAATAGTACAATGAGTGTTACTAATAAAACTTTTATCTCAGCTTCTTTTCCTTCTTTTTCACTTATAAAATTCATATCATAAGAAAATGAGGCATTACCTGTCACATAAATCTTAGAGTTAGGAAAAATTTCTTTTATTTTTTGCCGAATGATTGGAGTAAATTTTTCATAATCACTAAATAAATTTTTTTTTAACTTTATTAAATAAACATCTGAGTTTTTATTTAAAAGATTTTCTAATATCTGATTATTTTTAGTATTATAAAATTCTTTAATATTACTCTCACTTTTTAAAAGATTATATAGTTTTTCTTTATTATAATTATTATCATTTGATACTATAATTAAATCATTTGGAATTTGATTTTGGAAACTATTATTTATAGTTTCTTTTACATAAAGGGAATCACTTTTTTTTATATCTCCAATACCTGTTAAAAATGAACTCTTTAAATATATGTGTGTATAAACAGATGCTAATATCAGTATTAGAAATATAAATAATATAACAAATCTATTACTTATTAAAAAACTTGAGTATTTATAATTAGATAACAGCTTATATTTTCTACTCAGGAATTTTTTCAACTAAAATCTCATTATCTTTTTTATCATAATAAGTACATTTCATTTCTTTAAGAAGTACAACCCATTTTTTTATACCGGATTTTGCACAATCTTCACAAAATGTTTGATAATTTGTTTTTCCTTGTTGATGTTCTTTTAAACACTCTCTAAATTGAACTAAATTACAATCTTCTGAGATTGATAACTCATTATATTGTACTTGTGATGATATACTATAATTATCTTCTCCAAAATATATTGTACGTCCATCATTTACTAATATCTCATAACTAATTACACCTAAATGCTTTAAATCTTTAATATAATTTGGAAAATCTGCTCCAGACTTTACTTTTGAATGTTTTAATTTAATTTGCTCTTCTGTAAACATTTTTTACCCTGTTATTTAGTTTGAATTATCAATGATTTTTCTTAAGTGTATAATTATATCACCAAAAATAGCCTTAAAAATACTAAATATAAATCTAATAATATTTAATTCATAAAGAATAAAGGAGAATTATATTAAATACATGTTTCAAAATTAAAATAATATGATTTAGAGAATTTTGATAATAAAAAATTATTTGTTCTTATATAATTTGGAATACCTAAAAAAACATTATTTATATATATCATTATTAAATCTTTTCTAATAAATTTCGGAACTTTATTCTTATCCATATATTCTTTTAAAGATATACTACTATTTTTTCCAAATGGAATAAACTTTATATTTTCATTATAACTTTTAACTTCAATTTTATCTAAATGTTCAATACTAAATGCTAAATTTGTTTTATTTGGGATTATATCATTTGTATAGTCTAATAACTTAACTATTAAGTCTAGTTCTTTTTATTAAAATAATACCTTCTAATTTATATAAAAATTCTTTAGGTGTTAGATTAATTTTTATTTTTTGAAAAGATTAAATAGTTTTTATCTTTATAAAAAAGTGGTCTTTAGGTAATTCTATTATTTTATTACTTATATTAGAGTATATATTATCAAAAATAGATTTTATATGCTTATAACTAAAACTATTATTATCTTCTTTAATTTTACTAAAAGATAATTTAATGATTCTATTTACTAACACTTCATCATGATTAATTAATTTATCTTTATCTATTATAATATAATTTTTTTCTTGCTTAATTATTAGGTCTTCAAGTATACTAATTGATTATTTATCAAGATATTTATCTTCTCTATTAAAAATAATACTTGAGTTATATATTGACTCTAAAAAATTAGGATTTTCTCTTAAAATTAATGGTAATATATTATTTCTTATTCTATTTCTAGTATAATCATTCTTAAGGTTTGTAATATCTGTTCTTGGGTATAATTTGTTAGTAATACAATATTTTTCAATATCTTCTCTTGAAATACATAATATAGGTCTTACTAATTCTAAACCTTTAAAAATTTTTTTTACTTCTATACCCTTTAGACCTGTTACAGTACCTCTTATTAATTTTAATAATATAGTTTCTGCATGATCGTTCGCATTATGAGCTAAAACAATTTTATTAAAGTTATTATTTAAACTAATATCTTTAAAAAATTCATATCTTATATTTCTTGCAATATTTTCTAAAGAATCTTTTATTTTATTAGACTTTATATATTCTTTTAAATCTATGTCTAAAGTAAAAATTTCAAATTGATATTTTTTTGATAAGTCTATTACAAAGTTTTTATCATTTATAGAATCATTACCTCTGAGATTATAGTTAATATGAGCAATAGCAATTCTATCTATTTTAAAAAGGTTTTGTATATTGTAAATAATATCCACTAAAAAGGTTGAATCAAAACCTCCTGATACTGCAATTAATATCCTATCATTATTATTAAATAAATTATTTTGACTTATAAAAGAAATAATTTTATTAGTAACAGAATTTTTAACTTGCATATTATATTAAACTTAAATATTTGAGTATATTTACTAAGTAAAAAGAGAAGAAGACAAGAAGAAATAAGACAATAGTAGCATATTTACTAATTTAAATAGTTCTGCTTTATCAGTTTTCTCAATTTACTTTTGTTTAAGTATATATTTATTAAATGTTTTCATCAATATATAAGATAAAGTTAAATCTTAGATTCAGATATAAATTAGACAAAATTCTAAAATATATCTAAATCTAAAGAATATTATCTCATTACATCAATTTTTATTCTGATAACACCTGCACCAAGAGGTGAAATTGCAGAGAAAGCAGCTTGTGAAAGATCTATTACTCTATTACCTGTATCAGCATATGGCCCTCTATCATTAACTTTAACCATAACGCTTCTTCCATTTGCTAAATTTGTTACAAGAATTGGTGTACCTAAAGGTAATGTTCTATGTGCTGCGGTGAATTTATACATATTGTATGCTTCACCACTTGCTGTTGGTCTTCCATGAAAACCAGAACCATACCAAGAACTATAACCAACTTGACTTGAGCTTGAAGATCTTACAGATAAACTTCTTGAAACTCTATAACCAACTTGATTACCTCCTAAAGCTAATCTAAGATTATTAACCCATTTCATTGTTAATTGTGCAGGGTCGTTCTTCATTGTTTTTGCTATTTTTTCATCTACAGAAAAAATTGTTTTTTCATTAACACGTGCAATGTATTTTCCATTTCTTATTGCAGGTAAAATACTGTCTGGTCTTAATTGTTTTTCATTTAAGAGTTCATTTAAATTTTGTGCTATTTCTTTTGTCTTGATTAAAGGATTAATTTTTTCGTTTGCTTTAATTGTAATTACATTTTGATCATTTACTGTTACATGTGCTGTTTTATTATCACCAATAAAACCTATTGAAATATGATTACTCTTTTGAGTTGCACCATATCCATTTGGTGACACAAATGATGTCACTGTTAAAACTAAACCCATAGTTAATCTTAATAAATTACTATTCATTAGTAAACCTCCTTTTCATTGAATCTTTTTTAGTTAAAAACCTATAAAACTAAAATGTTAAGATTTCTTTTCTAAAACACCCAATGTTGTAACTTATATCACAGAGATTAATTAAAAAATTTCTCAGCTTAATAAAAAGTAATTTTTAGGAGAAAAATATAAAGTTTTATTAAGAAAACTATCCATTTAAATAAAAGGTTTGGTATTTAAGCTTAAAATGTAATACTCTTTGATTTTTTATTAATAAGGAAAACACTTATGACCTACAAAGATATGCCACTTTATCAAAAAATAAATAGTATAAATCAAGGTGTTAGAGACAATTTAGCTCATATATCTGATTTTAGAAAAGATCATATTTTAGAGTTTAAAAAAGTTCTTGTAGGAAGAAGCTCTTATACAAAAGAACCTGTTGGAACAGAATTTGATTTTGTTGTTTTTAAAAAGCCAAATTTTGTTTGGAGTGAACAAAAATCAAAAGAAGATGTTTTATTAATTGCTAAAGTTATTTATAAAAATACTATTGATAGTTTAAAATTTGATATTGAACAAGAGTTATTTAAATTTCATTCTGTCCAAGCTCTAAGAAAATTACTTATAATAGTTGATACAAAAGACTCAAATACAGAAGAAAAGTTAGTTTCACATTTTATAAAAAATTATGATGTAATGCTTAATTTCCCACCATATATAGAAGAAAGTATCAATTTTGAGAAATGTCCTATGTGTGGCACAGCTCCTTCTAAGATAGAAGCTTGGTTTTATAAAGAAAGTACTAATGAGTTATTACATATAGATGATTATAGTTTTTAATAGCTAATCAAATTTTTGTTTTTTTATTTTGTGAATAGATTACAGAAAATTATTTTATTTAATGTTAAAAATTTATTTATCAGTTAGAAATTTAATTAAACTATTTTTATAGAATAATTTTTTAGAAAGATAAGACGTAATGAAAATAAGTTCAAATTTTGATAGCGGAAATATTGATATTGTAGATGACTCAGATATTAATAATATACAATTAAAAATTCAAAAGGATTCTAATTCAGATTTTTTTCAGTGGTTTCATTTTAGATTGCAAGGTGAAGCAGGAAAAGAATATACAATGAAAATAATTAATGCACATGAAAGTAGTTATGTAGATGGTTGGAAAAACTATAATGCTTGTGCATCTTATGATAGAAAAGAGTGGTTTAGAGTTCCAACAGAATTTGATGGAACTAATTTAATAATTAAACATAAATTAGAACATGATAATGTTTATTATGCTTATTTTACACCTTATTCTTATGAAAGACATTTAGACTTAATTGGTTTTGCTCAAAAATCACCTATTTGCAAAGTTTCAGACTTAGGTGATAGTGTTGATGGTCATGATATTAGTTTATTAAGTATTGGGACGAACCCAGAAAATAAAAAGATATTTTGGGTAATTGCAAGACAGCACCCTGGTGAAAGTATGGCTGAATGGTTTATTGAAGGTATGCTTGAAAGATTATTAGATGAAAATGATAAAACAAGTAAATCATTACTTGAAAAAGCTTTCTTTTATGTTGTTCCAAATATGAATCCTGATGGAAGTATGAGTGGAAATTTAAGAAGTAATTCAGCAGGTGCAAACCTTAATCGTGAATGGCAAACACCATCTATTGAAAGAAGTCCAGAGGTATATTATGTTAGAGAAAAAGTTCATCAAACAGGTGTTGATTTATTTTTAGATGTTCATGGAGATGAAGCAATTCCATATAACTTTATAGCAGCTTGTGAAGGTAATCCTAATTATAATGATAGGATAAAAAATTTAGAAGATAAGTTTTTAAATGATTTTATAGAAGCTAATCCTGCATTTCAAAATGTTCATGGCTATGAAAAAGATAAATTTGGAGAAGCAAATTTAACTCTTGCAACAAACTATATGGGAGAAACATTTGATTGCCTTTCAATGACACTTGAAATGCCTTTTAAGGATGATGATAATAACCCTGATAAAAAATATGGTTGGTCATCTGATAAATCTAAGAAGCTTGGTGCTTCTGTTTTAGCTCCAATGTTAAAAATAGTTGAACAATTAAGATAGAAGCTTGGATAATAAAAAGAGAGCTAACTTTTATTGTTATATAGCTCAAACCTATATTAATAGATTTTCTGAACTTCAAGATAAAAAATTATTATTAGATTCAGTTGATTTTTTCTATGATGCTATAAAACTTGATTCAAAATGTATTGAAGCTTATATAGGTTTATCTTATTTAGAATATATAAATGGTAATATTAAAGAAGCATATATGCTATTAAATAAAGCTCGTTTAATTGAGCCTGTTAATATAAAAGTTAATAGGATAAGACAATTAATAAAAAAGGAAATATCCTCAATGTAATTAAATTGAGGGTATATAAAATATTTCAATAGTTATATTTATCTAATAAAACCTAAAACTTCATCAAGATTAGAATTATAAACTTTAATAAGCTGAACAAAACCATTATAAATTTTACCTAAAGATGCTAATTCTGTTATATTTCTTTCAACTTTTACATTTGAGGCTTCTAAAGCTTTATTCATAACTAGTCCCATTCCATTTGTACCAGACAAACCAGCTGTATAATTTGTTGTATCAATTGGGAATGGCGAGTCCCAAATTGTAGAACCAAATTTTGAGTACTTTAACTCATCTTTTTTATTTGTATCAACTAGTAATACATCTTCAGGTTGAACTCTAATTGCATCTAAGGTTGGTGTTGTTTCTGTATCAGAATAAGCTTTAACAGCCCATCTATTTGTTAGATTTGTCGCATTTGTATCAAGAACAATATTACCACCATTATAAGCACCACCTGTAATTGTTCCAGTAAGAACAAAACCACCTGGGTTTATTGCAGGAGGAGCATTAGATGATTGAACAGTTATTACATTTGCCCCATCTCTTAAATAAGGTGAAATATCTACTGCTGGATTAATTATAGGCCAAGTATTTGATGCAACAAGGTTTCCATTAACATATAAAAAACCAAAGTTATCATTTCTAAAGTTTACATTTACTGCACCAACTATATTTGATTTCTTTACAAAGAAATTTAATTTTGCTTGAATTGTGAAGTCACCTTCAGAGCCTGCACTTGGTAAACCATAAGGTGTTGCACCATTAGCACCAGCAGGAGTTGTTATAGGAGCCCAAACTGTTTTTTTGTCAGCTAAATCTGCAGCAGTAAAAGATGTTGGTGCTGTATAAGGAAATGTAGGGGTATTAAGACCAGCATCTAGACCTAAATTAATTGCCATTGCTCCATCAACTAATACCTGACCTAATGCATTTATACATTGACCAGAACCATCATCTCTAAATTCACCATCTCTTGTAAGAAACACTTTTTGGTCATCTGGATCATAAACCATAAAAAAACCATCACCGTTTATTGCCATATGAGATGTGTTAACAGAACTTATTATCTCACCTTGTCTCCAATTAACTCTCGTGTTTCCTGTAGTTAATGATTGTTCAGCAATTTGAACACCATTTTTAGTCTGACTTACAGGTCTTAATTCATGGGTTAGATTACCGCCATACATTAACTCTACTTGTTTGAAACCAGTCCTTAAAGAACCACCAATATTACTTTGTGTTACATTCATCCAATCATCAATTGCTTTAAGAGATTGGGTAGCATACAAAGATAAATGTCCAGTTAATGTTCCCATTTTCAATCCTTTTATGATAAAAATTTTTTGATAAAGTTTGCTATTTAATATAATAACAATTATCTTATAAAAAATAAATCACTATAAAGTATTAAGAAGCCTAAAAACTATAAATCTAAAGTATTCTTAATATTATTAAAATGGTTCCTAGAGATTATTATTTAACTATTAAATTAAATATTTTATTTGGAACATATATTATTTTATTTATTGTTTTTCCTTCAATAAATTTTGAAACTGATTCATGAGATAAAGCAATTTCTTTAACTGTATCTTCTGAAGCATCTTTATCAACGATAATTGTTCCTCTTAGTTTACCTAATACTTGAACAGGAATTTCAACTTTATCATCTTTTGCTAACTCAGGGTCATATTCACACCAGCTAGATTTAAATATACTATCCTTATTACCAAGTTTTACCCATAATTCTTCTGCCATATGAGGAGCCATAGGAGCAAGTAATTTTGCTATTATTGTAAAAGTATTACTTGAGACTTTATTTTGTTTATATAATTCATTTACAAGAATCATTAATTGACTAATTGAAGTATTAAATTGTAATTTTTCATAATCTTCACCAAGTTTTTTTATTGTCTTGTGTAATAAATTTGATATAGCTTTATCTGCTTCTTCATCTTTATCAACAAATTTATCACTATGGAAAAGGTTCCAAACACGCTCTAAAAATCTTCTAACGCCACTAATACTATCTGTTTGCCATACAACATCATCTTCAAGAGGCCCCATAAATAATTCATATAATCTTAAAGAATCAGAACCATAAATATCAATAACTTCATCAGGAGTAACAACATTATGTTTACTCTTACTCATTTTTTCTACTTTAGTTTTTAGTAACTCATCATTATCTTTTGAGTACCATTTATTATCTTTTTCATAAACTTCATAAGGATAATAATATTTACCTCTTTCATCTTGATAACTACGAGTTTGTATTTTTCCTTGATTGAATAATTTTTGGAAAGGTTCAGGGTGTGAAACATATCCTAAATCAAATAAAAACTTATGCCAAAATCTAGCATAAAGTAAATGAAGAGTTGCGTGTTCTGTTCCACCAACATATAAATCAACAGGTGAGAATTTTTTTTCTAAGTTTTTATCCCAAGCTTCATTTGTATTTTTAGGATCAATAAACCTTAAATAATACCAACAAGAACCTGCCCATTGAGGCATTGTATTTACTTCTCTAAGATATTCTTTACCATCAACAGTAACTTTTCTCCATTCTTCTGCTCTAGCTAAAGGTGGTTCGCCACTTGAAGTTGGTGTAATTTCATCTAAATAAGGTCTTAAAACAGGTAACTCAGATTCTTTAACAGCTTTTGTTTCACCTGTTTCTGGATCTATTAATATTGGTATTGGTTCTCCCCAATATCTTTGACGACTAAACAACCAATCTCTAAGCTTATAATTTATTTGATGTTGACCAAAATTATTTTCTTCTAGCCATGAAATAACTTTTGATTTAGCATCTTCAACATTTAAACCATTTAAAAAATCAGAATTAATATGTTCTCCATCTTCTGTATAAGCTGATTTAGAAATATCTCCACCTTTAACAACTTCTTTTATTTCTAAATTAAATTTATTTGCAAACTCATAATCTCTTTCGTCATGTGCAGGACAAGCAAAAACAGAACCAGTACCATAACTAGCTAAAACATAATCTGAAATCCAAACAGGTAAAGCTTTTTTATTAACAGGACAAATAGCATAAGCACCTGTAAAGACACCTGTTTTTTCTTCACTTTTCATCATTCTTTCTCTTTCAGAAAGTTTAGACGTTTTTTCTATATATTCTTCAACTTCTTTTCTTTGGTTTTCTGTTGTAATTTTACTTACTAATTCATGCTCAGGAGCTAAAACACAATAAGTACCACCAAAAAGAGTATCAGGTCTTGTTGTAAAAACATTAAATGATAAATCACTATCTTTAATATCAAATCTAACTAAAGCACCTTCTGATTTACCAATCCAGTTTCTTTGCATTTCTTTGACACTTTCTGGCCAATCAACTAATTCAAGGTCTTTTATTAATCTTTCTGAATATTCTGTAATCTTAAGCATCCATTGCTTCATTAATTTTTTTTCAACAGGATCACCTGTTTCAACATATAAACCATCTTTAACTTCTTCATTTGCTAAAACTGTTCCAAGAGCAGGACACCAATTAACAGCAACTTCTGATTGATATGCTAATCCTTTTTCATAGAGTTTTAAAAATATCCATTGTGTCCATTTATAATAATCAGGATCTGTTGTTGAAAATTCCCTATCCCAATCATAACCAAGACCAACTTTTTTTAATTGTCTTCTAAATGTTTCAATATTTCTTTTAGTAATAATTTCAGGATGAATAGATTCTTTAATAGCTTGTCTTTCTGTTGGTAAACCAAACGCATCCCAACCCATTGGATGAAGAACACTAAAACCTTTCATCATTTTGTATTTTGCTATAGTATCACTTCCAACATAACCTTTTGGATGACCTACGTGTAATCCTTGACCAGAAGGATAAGGAAACATATCAAGTATATAGTATTTAGGTTTATCAGAGTCTAAATCAACTTTATATGTTTTATTATCATCCCAATATTTTTGCCATTTTTCTTCTATTTCTTTAAAATTATATTCTTTGCTTTCCATAAAAATGTTCCTTAGCATATTTATAAATCATAATGAATTATACAATGAACTCTTTATCTTAAGAGTTAAAGTAAAAATTTGAAAAGTAATTTGAGTTTTTACTAACTCAGATAAAATTTATTTGCTTCTTCCAGAGCTAGTTTATATTTCTTCTCTCTAGAAACTTTCATTTGTGCTATTTTTGAAAATTCATTTAATTTAGGTAAAAATAAATATTCAGGTTTATTCTTTGCAACTTCTATAGTTCTTTCTATAAAAGCATTTTGATACTCATTATAAAAATGTTCACCTAAAGCACTTAATCTACCATCAGGTATAGGATTATTAAAATCAATAGCCCAGATTTCACCATTTTTATCTATCATAAATTCAACAGAATTCATTTCATAACCAAAAGCACGATTAATAATTCTTGCTGATTCTATAACCTTTTTTTCTTGTTCTTTTGTTAGAAAATTATCATCCAGAAGATATTCTGAACCATCCATTTTTCTAAAAATATATTTAATTGGTATTATTTTTCTACCAACACAAATACATCTTACATGCCATTCTGTTTCTGTATCAACCATTTTTTGAACTGTCATTATCATTTCACCACTTTGATTATAATGATAAATTAATTCATCCATATTATGTGCTACATTTACAGCAATAGCTGCTCTACCCCCAGCTGGTTTTATAATACATGGAAATCCTATATTTTCCATCATTTTTTCCCATTCAAAAAGTTTATGATATTTAAAGTTCTCAGGTTCAAAATTAGGAGTTGTATGAGGAGGTAAAGTATAAGTTGTAGGAACATTTATTCCTAATTCATGAGCAATGCTATATCCAACATCTTTATTGTCAATAAAAAAATGAAAACTAAGTGGATTATTTATAATATAAACACCTTTAAAAGCATAGGTCATAAGTATTCCAATCCCTTGCTTAAATCTATGAGAACCTCTATCTATTATCATATTGTACTTAGTTTTGAAGTCTAAATTAATTTCATGAACGGATACGTGCTCAGCATTAATTTTAACTAATTTACCATCTTTATCTTTAAAAGGTTCTAGTTTATTTAATTTATCTTCTAAATCCAAACCAAATTGATTACTAAAATGTATTAAACCAACATTAAAATCTATTGTCTTTGCCATATTTACCTTATTTAAATTACTATCTAGTCATAACTGCAAGTATTGTACTTAACAATGTCATTATACCAAGAACTTTAAAACTAATTTTATCAAGTTTAATTGCTTTATCCAAAACACCGACATCTTTATATTTTATTGCTACAACTGTTTCAATTAAAGCTAAAATAGTTACCACATAAGAAATATTATAAATTTTATCAATTAAAACTAAGTATCCCACAGGCCCTAAGTCTGATGATGCTGTTATTTGTAAAGCAACAGCACTTAAAAGAGCTGTAATAATAATCCCACTTCTTACTTCTATATAAAATGGGTGTATAAAAAATACAGTGAAAACACTAACTAATACAATGAATATAGGAACTATTGTTTTTAACAAAAATAACCATTTTGGTCTTTCTATTTCAACAGAATATCTATATCTGTAATATTTCTCAAATTCAATATTACGGCTATTATCACCAAAATTACTTTTATAATCATAAATAAATGTATTATTACTTAAATTATTTATTCTCCAACCAGGTACAAGAGGTTTTTTCTCAAAATCAGTTTCTTTATTATCAGGAATATAAATCATATCTTTAGAGTGATACTGACTATCTTCAATTTCAATATGTAGAGAGTGTTTATCAAGAGGATATGCGTGTAAATCAAATTTACAAATAAATTTTCCTTGTACCCTTATTATTTGATATTTGTGACCATCAGGAAGTATTTTAGGCTCTTCATAAGCTGGAGTTTGAGTCATTCCCCAGTTTTCATAAGAATTTGAAAATTCAAAGGTTTTACTAGGATCAATTTTACCTTTCCATTTAAACCATATATAAAAATCAGCACTGAATGTATTTTCAGGTAAACTTATATTAGCTATATTATTAAGAAATAATCCTACATAAACTTTTTGTGGTTCTTCTTCTTTTGCAATTACTTCATTAGTAAAGAATAAAAAATTAGCTATTATAAATAAAACAACTAAAGCTAATTTACTTTTTACCATTATTTTCATTAATGTTTCCTAACTTCTGCGATAAGGTCAATTACTCTTCAAAAATAAGGGATTTTACCGAATAAAATTATGACCAATAAAAATAATTGATTCATTTTATCATTAAAGTTTAAAATTTATTGTAAAAAAGATATAAAAAGTAAAAAACTGTTAATGTACTTGAAAGATTAAGTAAGAAATTGTAAGTTAAATACATTATAATTTTAAAGAAATTTTCATTAATATAAAAAATAATTTAACTCAATTTTATAACTCTTGTTTTAAGTGTTCAGTATAATATATCAAATATATCTATATAATTGTTATAAGTACATAATAATAAGTTATATTTTTGATTGAATAATAATGTTTCATACCCGTCTTTCACTTTTTCTACAAACACATCTTTCTTATTTTTAAAATCATAAATTACTAACTCGCCAAAATTTTCTCTTATAATATCTGGGAAATTGCAATATACTAAATATTTATCCTTAATAAGTAGCACATCATTTGCACCCATAAAGTCTAAACCAAAGCTATTAAAAATATTGTCTTGAATATTAAAAGAGCTTATAAATGATATAAGTTCTTTAGAGAAGGAAAGACAAAAAAGAACATTTTTTTTTGTAAACAATAACTTTTCTATAGTTAAATCATATTGATTATTTTCATAAAATATTTCATTAGATTGAATATTAATAATCTTAATAAATGATTCCTCTTCAAAAGCTAAGTATTTATTATCAAAACTAATATATATAGTTTTTGGAACTGTTTTTACTTTAATTATTTTTCTTATGTTATTTGTTTTAATTTCCAGAGAACATATATAATTCTGCTCATCACAAAAAAATATATAGTCATAATCATAGGTTTTATATATTTTACTTATTGTATTAAAAGTAAAAACTATGTTTGATAATTGTATATTTATAATATAAGCTTTATTGTAATTTCCTAAAGTTACTAACCAATCATCATTATAATTACAGATTACTTGATTAGGTATTATATTTTCATAATATATTTCATTCACTTTTTTATATGTCAATACAGTGGACATTTTTTAATAATGTAAAAAAGTAGATAAAAACCTATTATACTTTTAAAATATCAAAATAAAAATAATAAAGAGGTAATTATCTGATGAGAATTATAACAAAAGTATTATCAAAAATGTCTAATTTAAAAGAGAGCTCCAAAAAATTTATAGAAAAAGTAAGTAATGGAATTTTTTGCAGTCTAGGAAAAAACTTTAGAAATATAAGCAGATATATAGAATTGAATGAAAAAACAATCTCAAGAAATTATATAAAGGATAATCATTCAAATATAGTAGAAATGATATAATAGGAATTAAAAATCTATAAAGAAAATAATAAAAATATATTGGCTTTTGATGCGTCATTTATAAAAAAAAGTGGAAAGAAAACAGATGGTTTAGGTAAATTTTGGGATGGAAAGAACTCAAAAGTAACTAAAGGTTTAGAGTTATCATTATTAGCAATGATAGATACAGAATATAACACAGCTTATCCAATAAGTGCACTTCAAACAGATTCTAATTGTGAAAATAGAATGGATTTTACCTAAAACATATTGAAAATAACAAAGAATACTTTAAAGAGATAAAACATATTGCTTTTGATGGATTTCATTCAAAAAAAGAGTTTGTAGATGGAATAATCAAACAAGAGAAGCATATTATTTGTAAACTAAGGTCAGATGCTAATTTAAATTATCTTTATCAAGGTGAAAGAACAAACAAAAAAGGTGCTCCTAGAAAATATTATGGTAAAGTTGATTTTAAAGATCACAAGTTAGATTATGTAATTACTTTACTTGAGGGTGAAAAATTGTACTCAAAAGTTGTTTACAGTTTATCTTTGAAAAGAAATATAAAAATAGTTTTACTACTTACAAATAAAGATAAGCGTCATATATTTTACTCAAGTGACCTTGAATTATCTGCCTTAGATATTTTTGAATTTTATTCAAGTAGATTTCAAATAGAGTTTTTATTTAGAGATAGTAAAACTTTTTACTGGTTTTAGAAGATTGTCAATCTACAAATAAAAACATTTTAGATACTCATTTCAATATGTCTTTTTTTGCTGTAAATATGGCTAAAGTACAAGACAGAATAACAAAAGGTGAATTTCACAAAGAACCTTTTTCTATGCTAAATTATCAAAGATTAGCTTCTAATAATCAAATGCTTAAATTATTTATTCATAAGTTTGATATTGACCTAAATTCTAAAAAAATGGCTGAGGCTTACAAAGACATGCTCACAATTGGATTAGTTGCTTAATTAAATTTATTATTTATGTCCATTGTATTGATATGTATGAATATCAATAATATTGATATATTTGTCTGAAGAAGTTAATAAGTAATTATTTTCTTTACTAAAAGAAGGATAATTACCAATTAACTGATTATTTTTTTTAAATTTCATTTTATATAGATTAAGAATTTACTAGGATTAATTTCATATAGTACTATTTTAATTTTATAATGGAAATATCGTTTGTATTACATAGCTCCAATCTATTCTAGAAGTTATAGAAACTTCATCTATGTCATTTTTTATATTTATGTATAGTATCAGAGTTACTAACTTGTATTTAAAATATAAGATATGCTTAATATTTAGGAGTTATTATAAAAAATTTTGATATTATGGCAAATATTTTAAATAAACACCCAAAAAATATAGATGGTAATTTTTTTGTAGATACATCTTGTATAGATTGTGATACTTGTCGTTGGATTGCTCCAGAGGTTTTTAATGATAATGGTGAACAATCTATTGTTTACCACCAACCAGAAAACCAAGAACAAAAAATTAAAGCTCTACAAGCTCTTTTATCATGTCCAACCGCATCTATTGGTTTAGAATATAAAGATGATGATATATTAAATACTCAAAAGTCATTTCCATTAAAAATAGATGAAAATGTATTTTATTGTGGATTTCATTCAAAAAAATCTTTTGGTGCATCTAGTTACTTTATTAAAAGAAATAATGGAAATATATTAATTGACTCTCCAAGATTTGTATCTTCTCTAGTTAAAAATATTGAAGATATGGGAGGTATAAAATATATGTTTTTAACTCATATAGACGATATTGCAGAACATGAAAAATTCAAAGAACATTTTAATTGCCAAAGGATTATTCATATAGATGATGCAAAAGGTAGTTTAAATAATCCTGAAATAAAATTAATAGGTAATGAAGATTTTAATATTGATGATGATATAAAAATTATTAATGTAACAGGTCATACTAAAGGGCATTGTGTTCTGCTATATAAAGATAAATTTTTATTTACAGGTGATCATTTAGCTTGGTCTGATAGATTAAATCAATTAATTGCTTTTAGGGGAGCTTGTTGGTATTCATGGGAGGAATTAGTTAACTCAATGGAAAAATTATTAAATTATAATTTTGAATGGATTTTACCTGGTCATGGTAGAAGATTTAACACAAGTAAAGAAAAGATGAAAATGGAACTAAAAAAATGCATACATTGGTGTAAAAAAAGATAGGAAAAAGCTGAAGTGTGATAATAATATACTAATATCATTAAACTCCAGCCTTTATCTATTCGAAATTACTTTCTTTTTTTAGGACTAAATGACTTTATTCTTCCTCTTTTTTTAGGCTTTGTAATAACAACTGCATTTTCTTCTTGAACATTACTACTACTATTAGTAGCTTCAGTTTTCTCAATTGTTGTACCTAAAACCTGAGTTTTAGCTTCTTCCTTTTCCTCAACTTTAGTTTCTAAAACTTCTTCTTCAACTTTTGTTTCTTCTGAAGCTTTTTGACCTTTTACAACTTTTGATTTTTTAGGTGCAGGCTTTCTGCCTCTTTTTTTAGGTGCAGCTATTACAGGATCTTCTATAACAACTACTTCATCTATAAAGTTTGGCATTGCTACTTCAGTTTCTTTAGTCTCTTCATTAGATTCACTTTGAATTTCTTCTTTATGAGTTTCTTCTACATTTTGAACTTCTGAGATACTAGAGTTATCTATATTTTTATCATTTTGTATTTCTGATACTTCTTGAATTATAGGTAACTCGAGTTGTTCAACTGAATCAATTATAACTTCTTGATTCTCATTGTATGTATTATCTTGAAACTCAGTTTTGTCAAAGTTAGAGCTTTCAACAACTTCTTCTTGAAATCTGTTTTTTGGGAAACGATTATCTCTTTGATTATACCTGTCATTTCTGTCATTTCTCTTTTCTGAAAATCTATCATTTTTATGATTTTCAGGTTTAAAAGATTCACTCTCACCTTCGATATTATCAATAAGATCTAATTCAGACCTGCTAAATTTGTTATTATATCTATTATTGTTGTTATGTCTATTAAATCTATCTTTTTTATTAAAATCCTTTTTATTTTTACCAAATTTATTATCTTTAAAATGTGGTTTTCTTCTATCTGATGGATCTTCAATAGCTTCAATATACATTCTTTCTTCTTTTGTTAGCTCTACAACAAAATTTTCTGTTGACTCTTCTTGGATTTCTTGAGTCTCAGGCTCAGCTAATGATTCATAAACTTCCTCAACAATACTTTCTGGATCAATTTGCGGTATATTATCTTGAATATCAACAACCTCAACATCAGGTGATTCAATATATTGATCTTGCTCGTTAGTATTTTCTATTTCATCATTAATTTCTAAATTATCATCATATCTGTTGTTATTACGATCATATTTAGGATATGAAATTTGATTAGAAGAAACATTTTCTTTTCTATGTTTTGTTACATGAGGAGGGATTCTATTCATCCTATTTTCAACATATTCAACATTACCTGTTAAATCATCCATTTTTCTATTATTTGGAGGATCTCCTGCCTTATTTCTGTCATTTTCATCAAAACGGTTTACTCTTTTTCTTACACTATCAGGAGTTAATAAGTCTGATCTATAAACGTTATTTCTTAAATGTCCAACACCATCACAGTATGGACATTTTGTAGTTAATAATTCAATTATGCTTTTCTTTTGTCTATGACGAGTCATTTCAAGTAAACTAAATTCTGAAAAATACCCAAGTTGTGGTTGAGCTTTATCATTTTTAACTGCATTTGCTAAGATTTGCCATACAATTTGTTGATCTCTTTGATCTAACATATCAATAAAGTCAATTATAATAACCCCACCAATATCTCTAAGTTTTAGTTGTCTTGCAATTTCAACAGCAGCCTCTTTATTTGTCTGTAATATAGTTTCATTTAATCCAGATGTTCCTTTTGTACTTCCAGAGTTTACATCTATAACTGTTAATGCTTCTGTTTTTTCAATTACAAGATAACCACCACTTGGTAAAGGTGCTTTTGGTTGTAAAACTTTTTCAATTTCTCCAAAAATATTATATTGATGTGATAAAGGTATAGGATTTCTATTTTGTTGAACTAATCTAAAAGCATTATGTGACCATGATTGTAATAAGTCTATAGATCTTGCTCTTGCATCTGCTGAGTCTACAACAATTTTATCTACATCAGGACTTACAGCATCTCTTAAAACTCTATAAAGTAAATCTTGATCTCTATATAAAACAGCAGGTGCTTGCATTGTTTCAGACATTTTTAAGATTTCATTCCATCTTTTTAAAAGGAAATCTAAATCTTCCTTTAATGCTTCTTCACTTTGACCTATTGCCTCAGTTCTAACTATTATTCCATATCCTGATTGGCATATTTTTTTGGAAATATAAACTAATCTATCTCTTTCATAAGTATCAGTAATTTTTTTAGAGATACCTACTTTTCTTTCATAAGGTGTTAAAACCATGTATTTACCTGGAATTGTTAACATTCCTGTAAGTCTTGGACCTTTAGAGCCTGTCGCTTCTTTTGCTATCTGAACTAAAATATTTTGTTTTGGTTGTAAATGATTTCTTATACCAGTTCTTTTCTTTGCATTTTTAAGACATAAATCTGTTATATGTATAAATCCATTACGGTTTTTACCAATACTAACAAATGCTGCATCAATAGATTGGATTGTTGAGTCAACTTTACCGAGAATTATATCTCCTACAAGTTGTTCTCCTTCATTCATAAAAAATTCGGTAATTTTACCGTTTTCAAAAGTTGCTGCAATGTTTTCTTGTTCACTAATTATGATTTCTTTAGTCACGACTTGCTAAATAGCCTTTCTTAAAATTTTAAATATATTTTTAAAGCTATTGTTTGAAATTTGAATGTAACAGAAAAATTATTGATATTAAACCGTAGTTATTATTAAATCTTTTTGTATATATTACATCTCGGTTATCAATTTATTTTTTTTAACTATTAATTTGTCTTAAAAAAGTCCAAAATCCAATCTTTTCTTATCAAATAGCTTACTAAATGTGAAATATGTTATAAAAAAACTTTAAAAGGTATATAAAACCTTTAGCGTATATTTCACTAATACGCAATACATTAAAAATGTACTAAAACTAAATCTTTTACTATTCAACATCCTAAAAATCTCTAAACAGAGTAAGTATTTTCAAAAACATTCTTGAAAATTTATATAAATTTATTTAGATGTTAAAACTTAAAATTAATTATAACATTTATAAATGATAAAAATATATATTTAATAATTTTACTATATAATAAGAGCAAACTTAATAATTACAATGTTTTTAACTAGTTATAAAAAATAAATATAATATTAAAAATTGTTACTGTTTATTTACTCTACTAACTAGATTAGATAATTCTGAAAAACCATTAAGATCTAATGTTTCACCTCTTTTATTTAGATCATACTCATTTGAAACCTTATTTACAGTTTCATCTGAAAAACCAGCTATTTTTAATGAATTTCTTAATGTTTTTCTTCTTGAAACAAAAACACCTTGAACTATTCTCCAAAAAATACTAGGATTATCAATATTGTATTCATCTTCTGTCTTCATTTTAAAACTTATGACAACAGAATCAACATTTGGCACAGGATAAAAACATCTTCTATTAACATTTACAAGAATTTTAATTTCACAAGCATACTGGCAGATTACAGATAAAGCACCATATTCTTTTGTTCCAGCTTGAGCAACAATCCTTTCTCCAACTTCCTTTTGCATCATGATTATTAATTCTGAAAACATTTGTTCTGTTTTAGTTATACCATGTACTTTTAAGTTATCTTCTCCTATAAACTTCATAATTATTGGTGTCGTAATATAGTAAGGGATATTACCTATAGCTTTTCTATTTTCAAGATTATAATTACTTATATCAAGTTCTTTTAAATTAAATTTTAAAATATCTTGGGAAATTATATTGATTTTAGAGTTATCTTTAAATTTTTCTTCTAATTCTGTAACTAAATCTCTATCTATTTCAACAGCAGTTAATTTATCAACTTTATTAACTATTCTTTCAGTTAATGCTCCATGCCCTGGCCCTATCTCTAAAACAAAGTCTTTATCTTTTATTTCTGCTTTTTCAATTATTAAATCTAAAATATTGTTATCTGTTAAAAAATTTTGACCAAATCTTTTTCTTACAACTTGATTTTTATATACTTTATTCTTCAGTTTTAGGCACTCCCATCTTTATTAATTTCATATACTTTTGCATCCACAAATATTTTGAATAAATTTTCATCTAATTTTTTTGCTTTTACTTCAAATCCTAATATATCTAAAGCTTTTTCTGCTGGTAATGCCTTTTTATAAGGTCTATCACTTGCTGTAAGTGCATCATATATATCAGAAATTGCCATCATTTTAGATGGTATTGGTATTTCTTCTGATTTTATTCCTCTTGGATAACCTGTTCCATCAAGTTTTTCATGGTGAGAATATGCAATCGAAGGAACTAGCTTAAATTCATTAGTCCAAGGAATTTTACTTAAAAACTCATAAGTATGAGTTACATGAGATTCAATTTCTCTTCTTTCAATATCTCTTAAACTTCCTTTTAATATTGATAAACTCTCTAATTCATATGGGTTAAGATATTCTATCTTTTCATTATTAAAATCTTCAAAACTTAAACCACTTAATAATTTAAGTTTTTCAGAAGATTCTTGTGCTAATATTGTTGGTTCATTTGAAGCAACTATAATATTTAGTGAATCATCAAGTTCTTTTACTTTTTCTTGATAATCAGCATCTATTTCTTTAAAGTATTCAAAAGCTTTTTCTTTGGGATTTTCAATAATATATTGTAGTTTTGCTTTTGTAAAATTTAATTCCATACATTTACGAATATATTTAAATCTTTGTATTAAGCTATCAAGTTCATAAGGATATAACTTTTTTGCCTTTACTAGTACATCTTCTTTAACACCAATCTTTCCAAAGTCATGTAATAAAGAAGCATATTTTATTTGTTGTATATCACTTTTAGAAAATTTTATATTACCAAAAATATGTGAATTATCACTATCAACTTTTTGAGCTAAACCGACAGTTAAATCTGCCACTCTTTCTGAATGCCCAGAGGTTGTTGGGTCTCTCGCTTCTATTGCTGTTACAGATGCTTTTATAAATCCTTCAAATAAGTTTCTAATACTATAATATAATTTAGTGTTATCAATCAAAATAGCCGCTTGACTTGCAAGTGATGAAACGAGTTCTTGATCATATTCATTATATTCTATTACTTGTGATTCAATAGTTTCTATACTATCAAGTTTTATATTAAAATCTCTCTTTTTATTTATTAATTGAATTACTCCAATTATTTCATCTTTTTGATTTTTCATAGGAACTATAAGCATAGAAACACATTTATAACCTATTGACTGATCAAATGACTTATTATGACTATATTCAGCATCTTCTGGTAAATGATATGCATCTTTTATTAATAATGGTTTACCTGTTAAAGCTACATAACCAGATATACTTTTTTTATTTAGTGGCAAGACTAATTCTTTAAAGTCCACTTTAATCGTTGAGTTCTGAGCTAATTTAAATATTAGTTTTTTATTACTAAAATAGTTGTTTAAATCAAAGTCTATATTTTCATCTTCTTCAACTATATAAAGACTGCCTGAATCTGATTCTGTAATTTCTCTACATTTTAAAAGTATAGTTTCAAGTAATTTTCCTACATCTCTTTCTGTTGATAATGAAATTCCAATTGAATGAATTGTATGTAATTCTTTTGTTTGAAGTTCAAATCTTTTTGAAATATCATTTAGTTCTATCTGATTTTTTAAGGATATATATGATTTATTTAATGAAAATAATATTTTACTAATACTTATTTCATTTATTATATCAAAAACATATTTTGGCAATTCATCAATATTTATTAGATTATCTTTATCAATTAATATCATATAGTAATTATTTATAGAATTAAATAATGATTTGTTTTTTATAAACTCTTCATATTTAATAATTACTATTGAATTATTTAGACTTTCATTTGAATGAAACTCTTTAAAAATACCATTATTAAAGCTGTTTTTTAAATCATTTATAATATTTTCTGACAGATTACTATCATAAAAAATATTTGTTTTGAATTCTTCAATCATAAAAATTTTGCTTTTGTTTTACTATAAATTCAAAGATAATTATATGATTATTTCTAAGAATAAACAAATACAAAATTAAACAATAGATACAATGTAGATTTTATTAAGTAAAAAGAAATGAAAACAAGAAGTAAAAAGTGAGCAGAGAAGAAGTAGTAATTTCAACATTCCTGTTACGTTAATTTTCTCAATATAATTTTGCTTAAGTCAATATTTGACTTTCTTAGCCTTTTATTCTTTTTAACACAGATTAAATGGATGAAAATTATAGAAACAGATTTTTAATAAATAAACCAGTATTCTTTTACTTTTCACTCATCACTTCTTCTCTTTTTACTCAATTAATTCTTATGAAACTTTACTTTTTTTTGATGTAATATCATTAATTGTCAAGAATAAATTATTACCAGACTTATCAACAGATCTTGGAAGTTCTGAATCCATTGAATTAATATTAACATTACCAGGAGTAAATAAATAAACTCCACCTTCTTTAGTAACAGTTTTTTGATTTCCTTCAATTGCATAAACTGCACCACAAATAAAATCTAAAATATGATCTGTATCTTCAGAAGTAAGAGATGAACCTAAAACATTTACAATAACAGATTTTTTACTTTTTAAAAGTGAAACTACTTTCATTGCATCATCATAGCTTTTTGGCTCTACAATAACAACTTCATTTGACGGAGGGGCGGAAAAGTCGATAATATTTGTATTTGTAGGATTTGTTCTAACAACTCTTTTTTTCTTTTCTTCTTGTTGCATAATAGGTAATTCTTCATTTATTTGGGTTTCTGTTTCTGTTAAAGAACTTTCTTCTATATGCTCTTCATCTTCAGTTAAATCTTCATCATTTAAGCCTAATATATTTTTAAATTTTTCAAGTAAACTTGACATTAAGTTACTCCCTCCAACTAGTAATTAATTTATTTTCTTTCTCCAAAAATAGCTCGTCCAAGTCTTACAAAATTTGCTCCTTCTTCAATAGCTATTTTATAGTCATTGCTCATTCCCATTGATAAAATATTTAATTCATTTTTAAAATATTTATCTTTGTTAATTTTATCTTTTATCTTTCTCAGCTCTGAAAAACAAAATCTAATTTGATTCTCATCATCTGTATTGGATCCTATTGTCATAAGACCAATAATATTCAGGTTTTTTAAACAAGATAGTTCTGTTAAAGCTTTAAATAAATCCTCAATAGAAAAACCGCTTTTTGTTTCTTCTCTAGAAACATTTACTTGTAAAAGCACATTTTGTACTTTTGAAAGCTTTTCGGCTTCTTTATTAACGACATTTGCAAGTTTAACGCTATCAATAGAATGTATCAGATCAAAAATTTCTACAGCTTTTTTGGCTTTATTACTTTGTAAACTACCAATTAAATGCCATTTTAAGTTAAAATCCTTTAAATCATTAAACTTATTTAATGCTTCCTGAACTTTATTTTCACCAATATTCTTTATACCAGCTTTAGCAGCTAACTTAATCCTGTCAACATCAACTGTTTTTGTTACAGCTATTATTTCAACTGAACTAGGTATCTCTTCAAAGAAATGCTTTATATTTTCTTCTACTGTAAAGCCTAAAGTCATTGGTAAATCAATTCCCTTTAATAAAATTTAAAATTTATAGCAAAATATATCGGTGAATGGCATCACACGATATATTAACTTTTATTAACTACTTAAAAACTATATTATTTTCTTCCATTCTTTTTATAGCTTCTTTTATTCTTTCTTCTGAAGCTGTTAAAGCAATTCTGAAGTATTTGTCACCATATTCACCATATCCAACACCTGGTGGAACAATGATTCCAGCTTTTTCTAATAAAAGAGTTGAAAATTCTGTAGAATTATATCCTTGAGGAACAGGAACCCACATATAAAATGTAGCTTGAATAGGTTTAATATCCCAACCTAACTTTTTTAAACCTTCTGTCATTAAGTCTCTTCTCTTTTGATAAATAGAGTTCATTTTTGCTACATTTTCTTGGCTTCCAAGCAGAGCTTCTATACCAGCATATTGTACTGCTTTAAAAACTCCTGAATCTATATTATTTTTTAATCTTCCAAGAGCTTGAACAGCATCTACATTACCAACAGCCATTCCTAGTCTCCAACCAGTCATATTATATGTTTTACTAAGAGAATTAAATTCTATACAGACATCTTTAGAACCCTTAACTTCTAAAAAACTAGGTGCTTTGTAATTATCATAAGCCATTTCTGAATATGCCAAATCGTGACAAATTAAAATATCATGTTTTTTAGCAAAGTGAACTGCTTTTTCAAAAAATTCTAATGTAGCAACTGCACCTGTTGGATTATTTGGATAATTTAGAAACATTAATTTAGATTTATCAGCAATATCAGAAGGTATTTTATCTAAATCTGGTAAATAACCATTTTCTTCTAATAGTGGCATTATATAAGGAATTCCACCAGCAAAATGTGTTGTTACTTTATATACAGGATAAGCAGGATCTGGAACTAAATTATAATCACCTGGGTCAACATATGCTAAATGTATATGAGCTAACCCTTCTTTTGAACCAATAAGAGATAGAACTTCTTTTTCTGGATCTAAATCGACATTAAATCTAGTTTTATAAAATTTAGCTACAGCCTCTCTAAAATTCTTAGTACCTTCATATGGTGGATAGTTATGTGTTTCAGGATCACCAACAAATTTCCTCATAGATTCAATAATATGATCAGGGGTTGGCATATCAGGGTCACCAATACCCATATTTATAACATCTACACCTTTTGAGATAGCTTCTGCTTTCTTTTTATCTAATTCTGCAAATAAATAAGGTGGTATTAATTCCATTCTTTTGGCTGTTTTCATATTTTTCTCCAATTTATTCAATTAAAAACTATTAAAGTATATCAAAGCCTTATAAACTAACAAATATTTTTTGTAAAAAGTTAGATATTAACTCTCTGAAAAAAAATTAAGAAAATTTAGAAAAAGATGAAAATAAATGATTATGTTTTTATTATGTATGCAAAAATATTTAAAATTGATAAATTAAGAGACTAATTATTATTTAAGTATTAAAAATCAAGATTTTTAAAGTTAGTTAATCAAATATAAAAACAAAACTAATAAAGTAAATATTATACTTTATCTTTATTTACATAATACTAAGTGTTTTCTAAGCTAAAATAAAGACTTTACTTATTAATCTAGAAGCCTTTAATCATACAAAAGATTTATAAATAATAACTATATTAAATATTTAACATTATAAAAGAAGTAGAGTTTTTATGTCTATGAACACAAATGAAAAAATTCCTAAAGACGGTATTGAAGGTCTTAAAGAAAATTTTATGTCTGATGCAATATCAGGTTTTATCGTTTTTTTATTAGCTTTACCATTAAGTTTAGGTATAGCAAAAGCGTCTGATTTTCCTCCTATTATGGGTTTAGTTACAGCAATAATAGGAGGTATTTTTGTAAGTTTATTGTCAGGCTAAAATTAACAATTAAAGAAATTTGTAGCAGTTTAATTTATAATAATTATTAATGCAATTATACTGTAGCTGATTTTGGTGGAAGTGAGACGGGTGTAGCACTTAGCTTCAAGGCAATAGTTGTTGCTGGTTTTATACAAATTTTATTTGGTGTATTTTAAACTAGGTAAATTAGCTAAATTTTTTCCCTTTATCAGCTATTCATGGTATGTTAGCTGCAATTGGTTTAATAATAATTGCTAAACAAATTCCTGTTTTACTTGATATGAATCCTGCAATGACAAAAGGGAAAATTTACATTACAATTAATGGCTAATATTCCAAACTTTATTTCCACATCTTGATCTCGAAAACATGTATAGGTTTAATCAGTTTGTAATTGCCATTAGATTGGCAATTTATTAAAAACAATTTTATAAGAAATGCACCTTTGGTTGTATTACTAATTGCAATTTCCTTAAATTAATGATGAATTTCAAACTACTGAGCCTAAATATGCATTAGTTCATATTGGAAATCTTATATGGGAAAATATTAAAGTAAATGTTGATTTTTCAGGTATTCATCAATTAGGTACATTTATTAAATATGTAATTATATTTGCTCTTGTTGGTACATTAGAATCTTTATTAACAGTAAAGGCAGGTAATTTGAATGATCCATATAAAAGAAAGTCTAATACAAATCAAGATTTAATTGCTGTTAGTGTTAGTAATATGTTAGCTGGAATTTTAATTAGTTTTACCAATGATTTCAGAAGTTGCTCGTAGTTTCAAATAATGTTACTAATGGAGCAAAAACACATTGGGCAAATTTCTTTCATAGTTTTACATGTTAGTTTTGTATTGTGCTTCTCATTTAATAGAGTTAATGCCAAATACAGCATTAGCAACAATATGTATGTTAGAATTAAATTAGCACATCAAAAAGAGTTTATTCTATATTTTCAAAATAAGTAAAGAACAATTAGCAATATTTTTAATCACAATATTTTTACTCTTGTTGAAGATTTATTGAATTGGTATTGCAGCAGGTATTGTTTTAAAAATAATAATTCATGTGGCTAATGGAGCACCATTAAGCTCATTATTTAAAGTTCCTGTTACAGTTTCATTTGAAGATAATAATTATTTAGTTGAAGTAGAAAAATCAACTATTTTTACAAATTGGTTAGTATAAAAAATAAATTAAGTGCAATACACTCAAAGAGATAGATATGAAAGTTGATTTAAGCAATACAAAATTAGTAGATCACTCTATAATGGAGAATTTACCATTTTAGACATGAATTATGTATCTCAAAATTGGAACATTTGAAATAATTAGTTTAGATAACCATACTACCATTATCTGAACATGAATTATCAGCTAGAAAAAAATTTGAACTATTCACTAAAGAGCTTAAAATTATAGTGAAATACCAAACATTTTAGAACATGGTAATATTAAAAATATGAGATTTGATGAAGAACATCTTATTCATGATTAAAACATTATTTACCAACTCAAACTCCACTTAAGGATTTTACATTCATCATAATACTTTACACATACTGAACATGAAATTTTATGATGCTATATTTAAAGCCTCAAAAGAAATCTTCAGTTATCAAATTCATTTCAAATAAATGATACAGAAAAATGCTCAATATAAAAGGATTAAAACTGATATTCTTGAACGTGTAATAAAAGAAAGAAAAGGAATTGAAAATTATGATAAGTGGTACATAACAATGTTGTTAATAGAAAATACTGATAGTAATATTAAACCAAGGATAGGTAATTTAAGGCGTAATTGGAAAACTGCTTATCATATAGATTTAGATAACTTAGTTCAACCACTTTTATTTAGAAATAATTTGCCAGCTACCTTGATCAAGGTATTGCATTAATACATTTTCCTTTTGAAGATAAAGGTTTTGTGCTCTGCTATTAGAACTAGAAAAAATAGTTTTACCAGCTTTTTAAAACAAAAAAGAGCAAAGAACTCTTGACATTAGCTCATGTACTCTAGAAAGGCTTTTAAAAATATTAGTTAGTGATGAGTCATTCTTTGAACAATATGTTTTTGATCAGCAATTTTAGTCATAGAGGTTAGTCAGGTATAAACTACTATAATTGAAGATAAACCAGAAAGTGTATTATATTGAAAAAAATATCATTAAAAGAATTTATTAACACAGATACTTAATGAGAAATAGATGCTTTAGATTATGAGTTTAGTAAGGAATGGCAACCTCTTACCAATAAAACCAAATTAGAACATATAGAATCTTTTTGTAATATTGAACTTACAGAGTGTGAAGTATTAATGATTTATGCAAGATGCATTTGAATGGAATTATTATGATGAAATTCTTTATGCAGTTCAACACTAAAAGAAAATAAACAAGAGGAAGAAATCAAAGATAAAACAAAAAGAGATTTCAAGCTATTTTTGTATAGATAAGAAAAGAATGCTCTTTAAGAAGACATAGAATCAATGACTCCTGATTCCGAAACATTAACAGCTCAAGAAGTTCTAACACAGCTTTGAGTTTTTATTTTCATCAACAAATAGTAAATTTGTAGAAAAATTATGTCCTGCCTCCTGTAACACCAAAATATTTAATCAAAGAAGTAGATTCAAAACACATAAGAAAACATGAAATTTTTATATAGCAAAAAATCTCCTTAAATTTTTGAAGGTTTTTTCTTACATCTCTTTCTTTAGGATTTTGGGCTGCAATCAAATTAACATCAAATATCTTTAATCCTACAATAGAGTCCAGCTATCTCAAATGCTTTTACTCATATGGATTTACATACGAACTTAATTATTGAAAATAAGGATATAAATGATAGAGAAAAGATTTACAAATCAGTTTTACTATTAATGAAATGGCTGATCATTATGACTCTTTTGAGAGGAATTGGTTTAGTGGAAAATTTCTCTGATTTTGTATGTTGTAGCTCATGGTTCAAGTAGTACTTTAACTAATCCTCATCATGGAGCTCATGATTGCGGAGCTTGTGGTAGTCGTCAAGTTCTGTAAATTCTAGAGTTTTTGCTTTTACTGCTAATCATCAAAAGTAAGAGAAGTTTTAGATTCTAGAGGCTTACATATACCATCAACAACTACTTTTGTGAGGAGCATTACATGATACAGCAAGTGATGAAATAGCTTTTTACTTGGTAAAAAAATTCTTTATTTAAGTAATAAACATCATCAGAAAATAGAAAATTATTTGAACAGCTTTGAATCTAGGCTACAAAGAAGAATCTGAACGTTTTGCATCAATTAATACAAAGCTGATATTAAAAAAGTAAGAGAAGCTATTAAAGGGAATCTGTTTCTTATTTTGAAGCCAAGACCAGAATTAGGACATGGAACAAATGCTTTATGTTTTATTGGTCATAGAAGTTTAACAAAAGGACTATTCTTGAATCGTAGAGCTTTTTAAACTCTGCAAGTTATAGAACTGATCCTGATGGAAAAATTTTACTTAAACATTTGACATTTCCTCCTGTTTGTGGCAGTATTAATCTTGAATACTATTTTCAAGAATTGATAATTATAAATTAGGTGCAAGAACAAAATTACCACGCAATATTGTAGGGCTAATTGGTGTATCTAATAGTAGTGATGGAGATCTAAGAGCTGGTTACCACTACAAATGATAGAAGTTCATGATCCTGTAGATTAGTTATATTAGTTGAGCATTATCCTGAAACTGTCCTTAAAACAATAAAAACCTTACCAGAATTATATGAGTGGTTTATCAATGATTAGGTTCATTTAATGGTAATTAGTAGATAATAATCAATTCTATTATTTTAAAGAGTGAATTTAATTTATATACACCTCTAAGTAAAGATGTATTAAAAGTTAGTGATGTAAATAAATTAATTGAAACATATAAAGGAATGGAAACTAATCATATCTTAGATGCAACAAAAGAGAATATTCCTGTACATATTATCACGAAAGAGTAAAAAATTATGAATCACTTACTTGATTATTTTATAATAATACCATTTGTAGGGTATTTAATAAATTTATTGCTTGTTTCAAGAAAAAATGAAAATTTACTTTTTGGAACATCTATTGTAACAGTTGGATTAAACCTATTACTTTTTTTAGGTGTAACGTTACTTTGGGCTAAAGATGGATTTTCTGATATTTATCAAAATGGTCTAATTTTATACAAAGCTGATGACTATGTATTTGCAGTTAACTTATTTTTAGATCAAATATCAGCAACATATTACTTCATCGCAACTATACTAACTTTTTTAGTTCTAATATTTAGTAAATACTATATTCATAGAGAAAAAGGCTATAAAAGATTTTTTAGTAATGTTCTTTTCTTTTATTTAGGACTTAGCTTTATACTTTTCTCAGGTAATTTTGAAACACTTTTTATAGGTTGGGAAATTATAGGAATGAGTTCATTCTTTTTAATTGGTTTCTATAAAGATAGATACTTACCTGTAAAAAATGCTTTAAAAGTTATATCAGTATATCGTATAGCTGATATTTTCTTATTATTTGGAATATGGCTCTGCCATCATTATTTTCATGATAATGTTAATTTCTTAGAATTAAAATCTCATTTAAGTAATGGTATTTCTGTATTTAGTGAAAACTCATCTTATGCACTTATAATTCCGTTAATATTTTTAGTTGTAGCTATGGTTAAATCTGCACAATTTCCTTTTTCATTTTGGTTGCCACGTGCAATGGAAGGGCCTACAACATCAAGTGCAATATTTTATGGATCACTTTCTGTTCATATAGGTGTATTTTTAATGCTTCGTACATACCCTTTATGGTCTGATAATACAACATTCAAAGCAATTGTAATCTTGGTAGGTTTATTAACAAGTATAGTTGCAACATTAATTGCTAGTGTTCAATCCTCTGTTAAGACTCAGATAGCCTATTCATCAATAGCACAAATAGGGATTATGTTTATAGAAGTTGCTTTAGGCTTTCACTTAATAGCTCTTATTCATTTTGCTAGTAATGCATTTTTAAGAACATATCAACTTTTAGTATCACCATCAGTATTAAGTTATCTTATACATGATCAATTCTTTAACTTTATTCCACCACAACACAATGTAAGTAATGACTTAGTAGGAAGAATAAAAACTTCATTATATATATTAAGTATAAAAGAATGGAATATGGACTCTTTCATGTACCATTTTCTTTGGAAACCTTTAAAAATGATAGGAAATTCAATACATTTTATAAATGGTAAAACAGTTCTTTATTTATTTACACCGCTTTATTTACTTGGTGTATACTTTGCTTATCATAAAGCATCTTTACCTAGTTATATACTCGGATATTTTCCTTTATTAATTGGTGTTATAAGTTTACTTATGATACTCAAAGCATTTATAAAAAGAAATGAAGTTAAAAATGCATGGCTTTTAACTATTGTTAGCCAATGTTATACAAGTTTAGCAATTAGTTTTAATGAACAGTTTGATTATACACAAATTATGATGTATCTTAGCGGAATAATCATATCTGCATTAATGGGGTATATTACCTTTTATATACTCAAACAACATAAAGAAGACATTAGTTTATCAAAGTTTCATGGTCACTCTTATGAGCATCCAAGATTAGCAATATTTTTCCTTGTTGCTTGTCTTGGTCTTGCAGGATTTCCAATAACTCCAACATTTATTGGTGAGGACGTTATCTTAGGACATATTCATGAAAATCAATTTATACTTGGTGGGATTATCTCTATTATATTAATACTAGATGGTTTATCTGTATTTAGAATATATTCGAGGCTATTTCTAGGTCCTCATGAAAAGGAGTACCACGAGATAGCTTATCGCTCCTCTTAGTAGATGTTAAATTGTAACGAGATTTATTTTATAGTAATATTCAATAAATCTCTTTTTTTTCTCTATAGAGGTAATTGATGAAAGTATTTATTTCAAGAATAATACCTGAAGTTGGTATTAATCTAATTAAAGATAATGGTTTTGATTTAGAAATCTGGCAAGAAGATAGACCTATGACTCAAGATGAGTTAATTTATCACTCTAAAAAAAGCGATGCTTTATTATGTATGTTATCAGATAAAATAGATAAGAAGTTTTTAGAAGAATGTAAACACCTTAAAGTAATCTCTCAATATGCTGTAGGATTTGATAATATTGATATTAAAACAGCAACAGAATTAAAAATCCCTATAGGAAACACCCCTGATGTTTTAAGTGAGTCAACAGCAGATCTGGCTTTTACACTTATGTTAATGGTTTCAAGAAAAGCTTTACATTGTCATAAAAAAATATTAAATAGTCAATGGACTTATTTTAAACCTACAGAAGACCTAGGAATTGAACTAAAGAATAAAACATTAGGTATATTTGGGCTTGGGCGTATTGGATTTGAAATGGCTAAAAGATGTAAAGATGCATATAACATGAATATTATTTACAATAATCGTTCAAGAAATATAGATTTAGAAGAAAAGCTAAATGCAGAATATGTAAGTTTTGATAATTTATTAAAACAAAGTGATATTTTATCTGTTCATTCATCATTAAATGAATCTACAAAAGAAATATTTAACTTATCTGCATTTCAAAAAATGAAGAAAGATTCTATATTCATAAACACAGCAAGAGGTGGAATACATAATGAAAAAGATTTAATAAAAGCTCTAGAAATGAATTTATTATGGGGTGTTGGTTTAGATGTAACAAACCCAGAGCCAATGAATTATGATAATCCTTTATTATTTATGTCAAATGTAACAATACTACCCCATATAGGCTCTGCAACAAAAGAATCAAGAGATGGAATGGCAAGATTATCCACAGAAAATATAATATTAGCTTTAAAAGGTCAAAGAGTTTGTAATATAGTTAATCCAGAGATTTATAATTAAAGAGAAGATGTGAAAAGTGAAAAGTAAGAATAAAAAAGTCTTTGAACAATGTGGCTTTTCTAAAAGTACAAACTATAAAACTTTAAGTATAAGAAAATAATATAAAGAAATTTCAATGATTTACTTTATTACTTTTATCAAATCATTTTAAAATACTTCAACTATGATAAAAGTTTTACTTTATAATTTATTTTATATGAAAAAGGTTTAGTTAAAAATATAAAACTAATTATTTTCATTTTTTAAAGTATAAGATATTAAAATAAAATTTAAAAACAATGATTTCTGATAATCAAATACAGGATAAATGGTTTAGAGTTTGTAAATCTGAGGATCTAAAAGATAAACCATTAAGTAAAAAAATAAATGGAATACCTTTAGCTATTTTTCGTGGGGAAGATGGAAAAATTGGTGCTCTCCTTGATAGATGCCCACATAGAAATATACAAATGTCTAAAGGGTATATGGAAAATAATAATATAGTTTGTCGTTATCATGGTTGGCATTTTAATACTGAAGGAACTTGTGTAAAAGTTGCACAAATGAAAGAACATATTTTTGATAAAGATAGGGATGCAATTGCATTTAATTCTATAGAAGAAGATGGTTTCATTTATGTTCAATGTAATAATAAAAAAGAAGATTTTCCACAAATAAAAGCAAAACCATCTGAAATGAAAACTCCTATTCCAACTATTAATGATAAAAACTTTATAATGTTTTTTGTAAAACTCTTTATATTCTTTGCTATATTTGCAACTATAATTTTCTTTTGGTTTCAATTAGTTCCATATTTTATGTCAAAGATAATACAAACTTAATTTTTTTTACTATGTTTGTAATAAGATATTCATTATGATATTTTATAAATACTTGTGATAGAATTCTTATTTTATTTGAAATTATTATTTGGTGAGATGATGAGTTTTTTTAAATCTATATTTTTGCTTCTATTTTCTTTAATATTTGTTTCTTGCTCTTCTTTAATAAATAGTTATAAAAACCAAAGTATAGATTTTGAAAATTATAAAAAATTAGCAGTAACTTCATTTGTATGTGATTCTGAATATTTATCAGGTCAAACTTTAGCTGATTTTGTAACAGTTGAATTTATGAAAAAAGGTTATCAAATAATAGAAAGAAATCAAATGAAGACAATAATTGATGAAAAGATCTTAAATACAACAGGATTAACTGAAAATCAAAAAAAGAGTTTAAAAATATCAGGTATTGATGCTATAATAACTGGAACATTTCAAAGTAAACGAGTTCTTTTACAACAAGTTCCAGATGTTAAAGAACAATTATTTGAACAAAATAGTATTATGACAGTAAAAATGATTGATTCTCAGACAGGTGAGGTCTTATGGTTAGCAAATGGATTGCATACTGAAAAAAACTCTAATATTAGTTTTCAAAATATTATAAATAGTTTTATTAATGAATTAAAATCACAAATACCTGAATTTAATAAGAAAAAGTGGTTTTGGATATTTTAATTCTTTTTATATTGATTAAATACTCATATTCTATTACACTTAAAATTTAAAATCTATATAAATTAAAAATTTAATAATGCAAGATATTTTTACTAAATTAAAGAATAATAAGAGAAGTTCAAAAGCTTTTAATAATTATACTAACATCTATTTCAAATTATCTATAGATAAAATAGGAGCTTATATAGAGCTAGTTAATGATAAAAATGAAGTTTTAGAATCTGTTAACTATAAAAATTACAGTGAGCAAACTCGTGAAATTTTAAAGTATATAGAACATATAAAAAACAAAAATCTTTTTGTAATTGATTGGTATTCAACAGATAAGAATAAAGTCTATTTATCAGAAAATCAATTTTTAATAGATTTATTTAAAGACTCAAATCTTCTTGTAGATGAAAAACTTAAACTGATTGATTTTTCCAATAATATATCAAGTATACTCTTAAATATAAAAGAAAATGATGAAAAAATTTTATCTAGTATATTCTTTGAAAAAGATAATATTAAAGATCTAATATTTTTAAGCGAGAAATATATTTTAAAAAATAGAACTATTTATGAAATTGAACCTATAGGAGAAATATTTAATAAATTACATCTTTTTAATACAGAAATTAAGAATAATGAGTTAGAAAAATTTTTATCCATATTTTATAGTTACTTTGATAATATTAAAATTAATTATCAAGATTATAAATTAGATAAAGGGGAAGCAATAACAACTAAGCCTACTTTTATAATAGAAGAGATAGATGAACAAAATTGTCTTTATATAAGAATCTCAGAAACAATTCAAAATTTTGAGCCTGATTTTATAGAGTCTTATGATATTTCAAAAATAGCTATTCTTAATGAAATAGAGAAGAAAATAATTTTAAGTGATTTAATTAATCAAAATATATCAGATAATATTCAAGAAATTAATAAAATACTTAATAAGCATAAAAAAGACTTAAAAGATTTAAATGGATTTCATAATGAAGATAATTTATTTATAATAGATGAAAATTTAGCTAAAGTCTTTATTCAAAAAGAATTAAGTAATTTAATCTCAAAGTTTGATATATTTGGTTCAGAAAAGTTAAAATATTATAATATTAAGACAGTAACTCCAAAATTAAAATTATCTTTAGGTTCTGGAATAGATTTTTTTGAAGGTGATGCAGAACTTGAAATAGAAAGGCGAGTTTATATCAGCACTTGAAGCTATTAACTTTTACAAAAAAAACTCATATATAAAGCTGAATGATGGAACTAATGCAATTATTAATAAATCATATATTGATAAATTAACTAAAATTCTTAAAAAGAATAAAGATAAAGTTAAGGTTTCATTTTTTGATTTACCCTTAGTTGAAGAATTAATAGATGAAAAGATTTTTAATGAGAACTTTAAACAATATAAAGAAATATTTTTAGGTTTTAATGAGTTAAAAGATAAAAAAGTAAATCTTCCAAAAGTAAAAGCAGATTTGAGGACTTATCAAGAACAAGGCTTTAAGTGGTTAGAATATTTATATAAAAATTCTCTTGGTGGTTGTCTTGCTGATGATATGGGTCTTGGAAAAACATTACAAACTATAACACTTTTATCAAGTATTTATCCAAATGAAAAAAAATCTTCATTAATAATAATGCCTAAAAGTTTATTATTTAATTGGGAAAACGAGTTAAAAAAATTCAATCCTAAAATCTCTTATTATATTTATTATGCTGATAATAAAGACTTAAAAAAAGCTCAAAAGAATAATTTGATTTTAACAACTTATACAATGATGCGTAGTGATATTAAAGAATTTAAAGAACTTAATTTTCACTATATCATTTTAGATGAATCTCAAAATATTAAAAATGCTGAAACTCAAACTGCTAAAGCTGTTATGCTTCTTAATGGTAAACACAGACTTGCATTAAGTGGAACTCCAATAGAAAATAACTTAGGAGAATTATACTCATTATTTAGGTTTTTAAATCCAGCAATGTTTGGCTCTATGGATGATTTTAATGATGATTATCTAGTTCCAATACAAAAAGAAAATAATAAAGATGTGATACATGATCTTAAAAGAAAAATTTATCCATTTATTTTAAGAAGATTAAAAAAAGATGTTTTAAAAGAATTACCTGATAAAGTAGAGCAAACTCTTTATGTTGATATGACAAAAGAACAAAAGAAATTATATGAAGAAAGAAGAAGTTTTTTTTATAATACTCTTAGACAACAAATTAATACAAATGGAATTAACAAATCACAATTTTTTATCTTTCAAGCATTAACAGAATTAAGACAAATTGCATCAATACCAGAGTCACAAAGTGATAATAAAATTACTTCACCAAAAAGAGAATTATTAATTGAAAATATATTAGAAGTTGTTGCAAATGGTCATAAAGTTTTAGTTTTTGTTAACTATTTAGATGCTATTGATTTAATAGGAGAAGACTTAGAAAAAAATGGAATTGAGTTTTTATCTATGTCAGGTCAAACAAAAGATAGACAAGCACTTGTCGATAAATTTCAAAATCAAGATAAATACAAAGTTTTTATTATGACATTAAAAACAGGTGGTTTAGGTTTAAATCTTACAGCAGCTGATTTTGTATTTATATTTGATCCTTGGTGGAATAAGTCAGCAGAAAACCAAGCTATAGATAGAGCACATAGAATGGGTCAAGATAAAACAGTATTTAGTTATAAAATAATTACAAAAAGAACAATAGAAGAAAAAATACTTTCTTTACAAGAAAAGAAGATGGCTTTATTTGAAAATCTTATATCAAGTGATAATTCTTCAATAAAATCATTTACTGAAGAAGATATAGAATTTATTTTAGGTGAATAATATGCTAGAAATTGTTAATAGAATGTCATTATATAATGATATAGACAAGCATTATACTTCACCCAGATTAAAAGAATTTTATAATAAATTTTTATATATATTTGATGAATTAGAAGGTATTCCTAAAAGAAAAACATTAACTAAAGCAGAGTTAGTTGATATATTTGAAGGAATACTATTAAATAAAAATAAAATAACTAAACTAATAGATGAATTGTCTAAAAACACTAAAATAAAAGAAATTTTAAATATTTTAGTATGGGAAAATATAAGTTTAGATCTTAGAAAACTTGAAAGAACTTTTAATACTAAAATAATAATTTCAGATCAGTATTTTTCAGATAATATTTACAATAATATTGATAAGGCTTACCTATTTTTTTATATAGAACATGAATATAAATCATATCAAAATTATGAATATCGAATATCTTTACCTAAAAGTATTAGAGATATTTTAAAAAATTATCTTGAAGTTCCAGAAAAATATAAACTAAAACCTATAGAAATTGAATCTATAAAAGAATCTTATACTAATAAAAATGATGAAAATGTTTTAAAAGAATTAGCTTCATACTTAAAATATATAGAACATCAAACAATAAATATTTCATCTTCTGATCGAGTTCCCAAAACATCTCTTAGAAATGCAAAAAATGATTGCTCTATAAAAGAATTTTATCCAAATGAAGTTTCTAAAAACAAAGATTTTGAATTTATAAAGACAGAATTATTACTAATTTTTCTTAAAAAGTTAAAAGTAAAATATTCTGATAAATACTTAAATAATTTATATAAAATAATAAATAATTACTTAAATTCTAATAACTTTTACTCTTATACTATTTTATTTCACTTAAAAAATTTGAAAAGAGCTATGAGTGGTAGAGAATATAGTGATAAAGATATTTATGACTCTGCTAACAAAGATTTTAGTAATTATTTTGTATACTTAGTAAAATCTTTAGAAATTTCCAAATGGTATAGCTTTGATAATATATATAATTTTTCAAAATATAATGACTATAATTTTGAAATTATTAATCAAAGAGATGCAAAAAGTATTTATATAACTATTGATAAAGGACGATATACAACTGGAGAATATATAAATAATAAAGAGTTATATCAAGAGTTAATTATCAAACCTTTACTTAAAGCTAGTTTCTTTTTATTCTCTGCTTTAGGTATAGTTGATATAAGTTATAAATTACCTAAAAATGATTTTTTAAAAGTTCCAAAATCTGATTATATTTCAATTTTTGATGGATTGGAAAATATTAGTTTAAGCCCTTTTGGTGCTTACGTTCTTGGTATTAACTCAGATTATAAAATTAAAGAGATAAAATCAGATGAAACAATTATTAAACTAAGTGAAAAAGATTTAAGTATACGCTTAAGTTCAAAAAACAAAATAAAAAGTGTATTATTAAAGAATTTTGCTAATGAAATAAATGAAACATTATATAAAGTAGATTACTCATCTTTTATGAATTTATGCTCTAATACTTCAGAAATTAAAGAAAAAATTGAGTTTTTCAAAAAAGAAATATCAGAGGATTTACCTAATAATTGGATTAATTTTTTTGATGAAATTTTAAGTAAATCAACTCCCTTAGAAAAGAAAGATGATTTTTTTATATATCAACTAGATAAACAACAAGAACTTACACATTTAATATTTAAAGATTTTATCTTAAGTAAATATATTATGAAAGCAGAGGATTTTCATATACTTATATTAAAGAAAAATCTTACTAAAGTTCGACAAAGATTAGAAGAATTGGGCTATTTGAGTACAATAATATGAATATTGATGAAGAGTTTTATAGTGATATATCATTATATTATAACTATGATAAATTAGTTTACTTGTATAATAATTACTTTTGGAAAATTGAAGGTTACATAAATAATCAGACTCATTTATACAGAGAAATTATTAATCCTAGAACAAATAAAAAAGAGAAAACTTATTTAGTTAAGATTATATCTGCTATATACACAGATAAAAACTTATTTAATAAATTCTTTTCATCACTTGACCATCAAACACAAGAAATTTTTACTTTAATTGTAAATTCTGGTGTTGAAGTAAATATTAATGAAATAATAAATAAAACAGGTAAGAATTCTAATATAGATTCATCGGGGAAACTTAATCAATCAAAAAATAATATTTTATATAATTTATTTTCATATACAAGTAATTATGGTAAATATTATTTATCCTTACCTGAAAGTATAAAAGAAGTTTTAAGAAATTATTTAACTATCTATAATGAAGATAATGGAGAGTTAAATAAAACTTCTATTCCTAAAATATCATAGTTTATGAAAATAAGGCAGAGATATTAAATGAATTATATAATTTTATTTCTTATCTTGAAAATATTGATAAAAAAACTAATATTAATATTGAATTTAATTCAAATGATAGAATAAAAAAATCAAGTTTAGTAAAAATAAGTAAAACACTAAAAATATCTGAATTTTACAAAGATACTAAAGACTTAGAATATTTAAGAACTGAATTAATATTTAATTTTTTAACAAGAATAAAATTTAAGAAATCAAAAGAGTATAATAGCCTAGATATCCTAAAAAGTTGTATCAATAATTACTTAGACCCTAAAACATTATTTTATTCTTATACTATGCTCTTTCATGTTATTTTTAGTAAATCATTTTTGAAAAATAAAAAAGATTATGTAAAAAATAATCATTTCCATGAGTCTATAATTAAAGTCTTAAAGAAATTGCCTGTTAATGAATGGGTAAGCATTGAAAATATTATTGACTACATTTCTATTAATAACTTATTTATAAAATTGATATTAGAATTTACAACAAAAGAATTTTATTATATACCTAATGGAAACTCTTATAAGGAAGAAATACGAAATTCCAATTTATATAAAAATGTAATTATAAAATCAGCAATAAAAGCATCTATGTTTCTTTTTTCTTCTTTAGGTTTAATTGATATTGCTTACTATTTCCCTAAAAATCAAGAAACTGGAAATGATGATTATATATCTCCTTTTGATGGTTTGAGATATGTTAGATTAAATGATTTAGGTGCAAATATTCTCGGTTTATCAAATAACACAACTAAGTTTGAACATTATAAAAAAAATGAAACAAAGATTATCCTTGATAGTAACAAACTAATAATAAGTTTATCTCAAGTTGATACATTAAAAGCATCATTAGTTCGTAAATTTGCAAAACAAATAAGTGATACAAAGTTTAATATAACATCTTATTCTTTTTTATTTGATTGTAATAGCAAAGAAGATATTAATAAAAAAATTAAATTATTTAAAGAAAAAATATCATCTAATATACCTAAAAATTTTGATGATTTTTTTAAAGAGCTATTGAATAAATCCAATAACTTTGAGAAACAAAGTGATTTTGTTATTTATAGAGTTTCGAAAAATAAAGAATTAATAGATTTAATTTATAAAGACGATGATTTAAGAGATAAAATAATAAAAATGGAAGATTTTCAGATAGCTATCAAATCAGAAAATATGAAAAAAGTTAAAGAAAGGTTTAAAGAATTTGGTTATATCTTATAATAATCTAAACTACTGGTAAGGTAAATGTCATAGTTGTACCTTTATCTGTTTCTGATTCAATCCATATATTTCCATGATAGATTTCTATGATTTTTTTTACTGTAGCAAGTCCTATACCTGAGCCAGAATATTCTTCTTTTGTGTGTAATCTTTTAAAAGGTTCAAATATTTGTTCAAAGTATTTTTTATCTATCCCAATACCATTATCTTGTATTTTAAATAACCAATTGTTATCTTTTTGTTCTACTAATATATTTATTATTGGTTGAGAGTTTCTATTTTGATATTTTATTCCATTTGAAATTATATTATGAAATACTTTAAAAATATATTTATAACTAGCTCTTATTATTGGTAAATTATCATATTTTATAATTGTATTGGTCTCTTTTATTAATGATTCATTTACATTAATAACTTCTTTCATAACTGAATTTAAATCTACATCTTGATATAAAATATCTTGTTTATCAACTCTAGAAAAACTTAATAAATCATCTATTAAATCTTTCATTGTTAATGACGCCTTTATAATTGTGTCAAGATAATTGCCTGTTTCAGTATGTTCCAATTGCTTTCCATATCTTTTTTTTAATAGATTTGAAAAACTTACTATAGTTCTTATAGGAGATTGTAAATCATGACTAGCTATATAATTAAATCGTTCTAATTCTTTATTAGCATTTTCTAGATTTTTTTCAGCCATCTTTTGCTCATGAATATCTGTGCAAACACCAAACCATTTTATAACATCTCCTTTTTCATTTTTTAGAGGTAATGCACGAGCTATAAACCAGTAATATTGGCTATCTGAACCTTTTTTTAGCCTGTATTCAATTTTATAGAGTTCACCTGTTTCCAAAGAGTTTTTCCAAACCTTCATTGTCATATCCAGATCATCAGGATGAATAAAGACTCGCCAACCCCAATCTTTTATTTCTTCAAAAGTTAAGCCTACAAAATCTAAAAACTTTTTATTAAAATATTTTGCATTACCATCTGCATCACTTGTCCATAGTAAGTTGGGTATATTTTCAGAAATAATATCATAATTATCTTCACTTTCTTTTAGAGCTTTTTGCTCTTCTAGTAACTCTTTAGTTCTTTTTTGTACCATTTCTTCAAGAGATTCGACAAGATATTTATAGTTAGATTCTGATTGAATCAAATCTTTATTTAAATCTTCTACTCTTTTACGTGCTATTACTTGTTCTGTTATATCATAAGCAAAAACACTAATACCTGATACTTTATTATCTAAATCATACATTGGCTGATATACAAAATCAAAATATGTATCTTGTATATTTCCATCTAGATATGGATCGATTTTTGCTACAATTTCTTTACCAATAAAAGGTACACCTGTATTATATACATTATCTAATAGTTCAAAAAAAACTTGACCATTAAGTTCTGGTAATGCTTCTCTGACAGATTTTCCAACTAAATCTCTATATCCATATAACTTTCTATATTCAGGATTTGCAAATCTAAATATATGCTCGGGACCTTCAAAAAGACATATAATAGCAGGAGCCTTAGTGAATAAATCATGTAATGTTTTTCTTTCTTTTTGAAGTTCTAGTGTTCTTTCATTAAATCTTATTTCTAAATCCTGTTCACTGCTACGTAATATAAGATTTGTTCTTTCTAACTCTTTACTTAATTCTTCCACAGCTTGTCTAGCTTTGACTTGAGGAGTTACATCAAAACAAAAAACACTTATTCCTTCAACTTTGTTTTCTTTATTTAATACAGGCTGATAAATAAAATTAAAATGATATAAGACTAATTCATCATTCTCATCCTTTAAATAACATGGAATTTCATTACCATTAAAAGGAACACCTGTATTATATACATTATCTAATAATTCAAAAAAGCCTTGACCTTCAACTTCTGGAAGTGCTTCTTTAATATTTTTTCCTATAACATCTCTATTACTAATCAATTTATCATAAATAGGATTGGTAAAGGTAAATTTATGATCTTTACCTTCTAATATACAAATACCAGCAGGGGCATCTGTAAATAAGTATTTTAATCTATTTAGTTCATTTTTATTTTCATGTGTTAATTTTAAAATATCATAATTATTATAGTTTTTATTTTCTTGTCTAAGTAAATTACATTCTTCTTCAAAAGCCAATAATTTAGCCTTTAGTATTTTATTTTCTTCTTCAAAATCCATTTTCAAGTTACAACTACTAAAATTTAACTAATGATAATAAAACAATTATACATCAACTTCAAAAAAATTCATATTTATTATTATTATTTAATGATAATTTCTTGTACTTCTCTTATTGCATAAATTATTCTAGGAGAAGGTCTTAAAAAAATATCATCATTAACAACACAAATTCTTCTTGATTTTACAGCTTTTAGCTGATTCCAAGGCAATTTCTTTAAATTCATTTTTTTATAGGTATTATTGGGGATAAATATATAATCAGGATTTTTTGCTATTAGTGTTTCAGGACTATATTTTATAAATGAATTATTTATATCAGCTGTAATATTTTTTGCTCCTGCTAATGTAATAATGTCGTTTATAAAACTCTTATTACCTGTTGTTATTAATGGGTCATGCCACACACAATAAAATACAGAGGGTTTAACAGCTTTTTCATTCTTTTTAGCTTTATCTTTTATGTCTAATAACTGTATTTCCATTTTATTAATAATATCTTGAGCTTTAATATTGCTATCAGTTATTTTTCCAAGATATTTAATATTTTCATATATAGACTTCAAATTAGTTGACTTTAATGCTATTACTGGCACATTGTATTTTTTCAATAAATCAAGTTGCTTATTCATATCACTTGTAGCAATTATAATATCAGGTTTTAAACTAATAACTTTTTCAAGATTGATAAAGCCAAATTTACCTGTTTTAGGTTTTAATAAGGCTTTTAAAGGATAGTTACAATCATTTGTAACACCAACTATTTTATTGTCCAATCCTAATTCATACAAAATCTCAGTTGTAGCAGGACTTAAAGAAACAATTCTGTTAATTTTAGTAGGTATTTTTAATTTTCTAGCAAAAAAATCATTTGCAAAAACATCATTAGTTAATAATAATATGAAAATAAATGCTATAAATAAATTCTTCATTCTTTTACTTTTTCTAATATCTGTAATATTTCTTCTTCTTCTTTTTCATTTAAAGAACTTTGTGAGAGATCTATTAAAGATTTACAAAACCCTTTAATTATTTTATTAAAATATCCTTCAGGATCTGCTTTTTTAAACTCTTCCAAAGTGAATCCTGAAGCAACATTTTTTCCATTTCTACTTACGAAAATTTTAGTAATATTAAATAAATCCTCAATCATTAAACTTTTAGACTTACTTTTTATTTCTAATATAATTTTTTTATTTACAGTAGCTACTTTAATAACTTCTTCTAATACTTCATCAAGTACATTCATTATTTTACTTAACTATATAGAATACTCTTAATTTCTGGCGTTACTTCTTCAATTAACGCCTTCCTTTGCTCATATGGTAAAAAGATACTTTCAAATCCATATATTAATAATCTTTCAATATCTTCTTTTTTAAATCCTAGTTGGGTTACAAGTTTATAATATTCATCTGTTACAGTAATATTAGAAACTAATCTATTATCAGTACAAATTGTTAATCTTAATTTATCATCATAAAAACGTCTTACAGGATGGTCTTGTATTGAGTTAACAGTTCTTGTTTGTATATTTGAAGTTACACAAACCTCTAGGGGAATTCTTTTATCTTTAAAATATCTGTAAAGAGATGGAATATTTTCATCATCAAGCTTAGACTCACCTAACCTTGTTCCATGACCAATTCTATGTGCATGACAATATTTAACAGCTTGTTCAATACTATCAGGTCCATAAGCTTCACCAGCATGAACAGTTATTGATAAATGCCCTGAAATTATTTCTTGGAAAGCTCTATAAAAATCTTTAGCAGGAAAACCATTTTCAGCACCAGCTAAATCAAAAGCAAGGATTTTAGGTTCTTTTTTAGCCATTTTTACTGCAACTTTAGCAGTCTCTAAAGCTAATAATTCAGCTAATTCATTTTCATTAAATGTTGATAATCTCTCTTGTAATCTTCTAGATATTAAAGATACATCAGAATTAAAATGACGCATTCCACATATAATCAAACCAGTTTTGATATTATATGTTCTTTCTGCTCTTTTTAAACCTTCTACAACACTTGTAATAATTTGCTCTAATGACATCATATTATTTGTATGAAGAATTGGAGCAAATCTTACTTCCATATATCTAACATTTTCTTGGGCTGCATCTTCAGCTAATTCAAAAGCAGCCATTTCGAGAGCTTCATCTGTTTGTAATACTTTTAATGTAACATCAAAAGCTTTAAGATAATCAACTAAACTAGTACAATTATCATCAACAACAATTGCTTTTTTTAAACCTGCTATATCATTTGCAGGAAGTTTTATTCTATATCTATCAGCAAGATTTATAATAGTTTCTAATCTTAATGAACCATCAAGATGTATATGTAAATCAGTTTTGGGTAATGCTTTTAGCATTTCATAAGTTATATCGTTAGACACTTTCTCTCCTATTTTATCTTTAATTTTTTAACTTAATAATCTATTTTACTAGAAAAATTATCCTATAAAATAATAATTTATGTATATCTATAAAAGAATATTGTTTTTCAGCATAGAGAGTTTAATAATTTCGGCTCTAAGTTTATCTAAAGAAATTGGTTTTCCTATATGTCCAACCATTCCAGCACTAAGACATTTTTCTATATCTTCTTTCATAACATTTGCAGTCATTGCAATAATCTTAGGTTTTTTAAAAATTTTATCATCGTTTAAAATTAATTTAGTCGCTTCTACTCCATCAATTTCAGGCATTTGCATATCCATAAAAATTACATCATATTCATTCTCAAGACATTTAACAAAAGCTTCATTCCCATTAGATGCAATATCTATTATATAACCTAATTTTTCCATTAACTTTGATATAAACTTTTGATTTACAAGGTTATCTTCTGCAACAAGTATATTTAATGGATACTTATGAGCTAATAAATCTAATTTTTCACTAACAATAACTTTATTTTTATCAAAATCTTCTGAGAAGATATTTAATAAGTATTTTTGTAATTGACTATTTCTTACTGGTTTTAGTATATAACTATTAATTAACTCTTTATAATTTTTATAATTAAAGTCAATAGAAGAAAGAACTAAGATAGGTAATTGTTTTAAATCATATTCTTTTCTTATCTTATTTATCAGATCTAAACCACTAAGTTCTGGCATATTCATATCAGTTAAAATCAAATCAAAACTATTATTTTTAAGCAAATTTATAGCCTCATTAGCTGAAAATGCAATAAAAGGCTTCATAGACCATAATTCTAATTGTTTCTTTAAAATTTTAATATTTGTGTTATTGTCATCAACTACTAATACTTTTTTATCTTTTAACTTTATGATATCAATGCTAACTTTTTCTTTATTAATATATTTTGCTTTTATATCAAACTCAAATATAGAACCTATTCCTTCTTCACTAGTAACATTAATATTACCATTCATAATTTCAACTAGTTTTTTTGTAATAGCAAGACCTAAACCTGTTCCTCCATATCTCCTAGTTATAGATGAATCTGCCTGAGTAAAAGAATTAAATAATTTATCTATAGTTAGTTGACTCATCCCAATTCCTGTATCTTTAATAGAAAATTTTAAGTTAACATTAGAATTATCAAATTTAATACAATCAAGTTTTAAGTAAACTTCTCCATTATTAGTAAATTTTATTGCGTTACCTATTAAGTTAACTAAAATTTGTCTTAATCTTGTGCTATCTCCTATTATGTACTCAGGAACATTATCTTCAATAGAATAAAATAAATTAATCTTTTTTTGATTAGCTTTAGTACCTAATAGATCTATTACATTTTCAATACACATAAATAAATTAAATTCTTCTTCGTCAATCTGAAACTTTCCTGATTCAATTTTTGAAAAATCTAATATATCATTAATAACATTTAATAATGAATCACCACTTATCTTTATTGTATTCACAAAATCAATTTGTTCTTCTGTTAAAGGTGTTTGTAATAATAAAGATGTCATACCTATAACACCATTCATTGGAGTTCTTATTTCATGGCTCATATTTGCCAAAAACTCAGATTTTGCAGAATTTGCTATATCTGCTTGTAATCTAGCATTTTCAAGTTCTTTATTTAAATCTAAAAGCTTTTTTAAGTTTTCCTGTAATTCAATTTTTGATTCTTCTAGCTCTTTTGTTGCTTCTTTTACCTTTAATTCTATATTTTCTTTTTCTTTTTTTAATTCTGAATTAGTATTAAATAGTTTATCTACCATTATTCTAAAATTTTTAGATAATATTCCTATCTCATCATTATTATCAGTTGAATAATAGTAACTCTTTCCATTTGAAAAATTTATTGTAGCTTGTGTTAATTCATCTATTCTTGAGGATATAGTCTTTTTTATTACTAGGTATAAAAAATAAAAGTACAAGAATAGAAGAATTAAAGCGATTATAACCATTAAAACATAAAAAATATAATCACTAGAAACTCCTTGAATTTTTTTATCAATTTCTGCTTTTATTAACTCTTCTGAGTCTTTTAGATCTTTAGATACAATCTCATATTCACTAGAAAAACTTACCATTTCAAAAAATGTTTCATGAGACTTGTTTTTTAAAGAGTATATTTCATCTGCTAATTTAATTTGATTATTTAAATGTTTTTTTGTCTCTTCAAGCTTTTGTATTGCATCATTAGATAAAGATGAGTTATCAACTAACTGATCTATCATTTTTAGAGGTTCTTGCCATAAATACTTCATAGACTTTTCATTTGAAATTTTATAATTTGAAATAATTTCTTGAAAATCATTATTAGCTTCTGAAATCATAAATGATATTTTATTAATTTTATTAATATTAGGATAAATAATCCTAGCAATATCTAAAGAGTCATTAATCAGATTTCTAGTCTGAAATAAAAGAATGAATATTGTTAACAAAATAAAGAAAATAATAATACTAAAAAATATTATAAATTTATTTCGTATCTTTATATTATTTAGTTTTGCTAAAATTGTATTATCCATTAAATATGATTAATAAAGTTTCTAAACTTCTTACTCTTTCCTTTATTAGTATTAAGAATACCTACCATTAATTTATAAATGCTCTTGAAATTTTTGATTCTGAATCTTAATCAAGAGTTAATAATTATAAAAGCAATAACCTTTAATTAATTATTTTATAAAATTATAGTCTAAATCATGATTAATTATTAATAAAGTATTTATAAATTTATTGATAGGTCAAAGTCTTTATAATCTATAAACTCGTTTAAATACTTAATTACTTCAAATATTTTAAAATTTTTTTGCTCATTTGTTGAAATGGAATGTTTATTTATATAGAAATTATCTTCTTTAAAAGAATCTTTATTTAATTCAATTTCACAAGGATATTTATCTTTATCAAACCAATCTCTTATATCTTTATAAGAAATATAAATATTCACATCATATTCTTTAATCTTTATATTAATGAATACAGTTGAAAAATAATCTTTATCAAAATTACAATTATTACAATAATCATTATTATTGTCTAATTTATCTTTATTACTTGAATACTTGAGATTTTTAACACAACTTGAACAATAGTTTATATATGTATCAACACCTTGTATGTATTTAGTATTTATAAGGTCATTATCATGATATAAATCTAATAATTTCTTAAAGGATTTATTTTTTAAGTCAATTAAATTATTATCTATTATATTTTTATTTAACTTTCTAGTAATATAGTAATTTAATACTACAATATAAAAAGATGCTTTTATTAGCCTAGATTCTTTATATGGTAAATTTTCAATTTCCTTAAAAAAACTCTCCTTAAAGTTTGACTTATGTTCACAATTGTTTTTTCTGATATTAAGTGTTTTTTTTACTCCTAATTGTCTATTTATTTTAGCCTGTTTTTTCCAAAAATCCTTTACTTCTTCAATCTGAGGAATTAATCGTTTAATTTCTCCTCTTTTAATAAATTTAAAATCTTTATTACCTACTTTATCAGTTAATACAGTTAAGTAACCTTCATCTATCAGCCTTTTTACATTTTTCTTTGTTAAACCCAATATATCAACAACAAGACTAAAAGATAATTCATCTTCATTAAAGATTTGTTCCAATAACAAATAATTATCTTTTAGTTTTAATACTGAATCTATACATATATATAAAACATTACCTATATTCTCAGATTTTAAAATATTAAGCTTTATAGCATTTCTTACTTGTTCTTCTGTAAGGTTTAAAAAGCTTTGACATTCTTTTATCTTAAAACTATTATTTTTAATTGAATTAATAAATTTGTTATTATCTAGAATTGGGTTAAATGGCTCTAATCCAACACTTTCTCTACTAGTTTTAAAAGATTTATTAATACACATTTTTATAAGAAAAATAGGTTATTAAAAACAATTATATTTTTTAGCAGTTTCATTAACATCATTAAATGTTCCTTGCTTGTTCATATTAACTAATTTAACCCAACTTTCATCAGACATACTTTTATTTAATGCAAGTTTTGCTTCTAGCTTAAACCTTTCGGTGGTGTCTTTTTCTTTAGTTAAAGAACATTCAAACACTCTTATAGCATCAGCCCTAGAAAATGTATCATAGTTTAGACTTTGATTAATAGTATTTACTGCTTGTGCACAAGAATTAACTAATAAAAAACTTAAAATAACTATAAATTTTTTCATATATTAAATCTCCATTTTTTATTCTTAATAAATTAAATTATACTTAAACAAAATCTCTTTGAGAAAAATAATTAATCAAAACTATTGAATCTTTTATTAACATTTGATCACTTTTTTAGTATATCTAAATGGCTAAACCACCAGAGATATTTATTGATTGTCCTGTTATATTCTTTGCTGAATTTGATATTAGATAAATAACTAAGTCGCTTATTTCATCTAAGCCAGTAAATCTTTTTGTTGGTATTGCAATTTTTTCTTCATCAATCAATATATTTTTATCAATATTATATTTTTCTGATAATTCTTCCATATCATTATAAAACATATCAGTTTCAACCCAACCGGAACAAATAGAATTAACTGTTATATTATATTTAGCACATTCTAGAGCCATAGACTTTGTTAGACCAATAACACCATGTTTTGAAGCACAATAAGCACTATACCCTTCACCACCTATTAAGCCGTACAAAGATGATATATTTATTATTCTTCCAAAATTATTATTTTTCATGCTCTTATACACTTCTTTAGAAAAATAATAAGTTCCATTCAAATTTACATTTATTTGATTTATCCAATCTTGAACGTTTTCATCTTCAAGTAATGTCACTTTAGAGATACCAGCACAGTTTATTAATACATCAATATTATTTGTTTTACAATTTATTTGTTCAAATGTTATTTTAACATCTTCTAAATTTGAAACATCACAAGGAAAAAGACAATAGCTTCCTTTATAATAAGTTAACTCCTTTTCTAATATATTTAGATTCTCTTTACTTTTGGATACTAAAAAAACAAAGTATCCTTTCTTTAATAAAGATAAAGAGAGATATTTTCCTATTCCTCTACTAGCACCAGTAACTATTGCGTACTTCAGTTTTCTACCCTTCCTTTTAGAATTTTTACTCACTTTAATTCATATTAAAATATAATTTTTTAGATATCTAATAAGAAAAAATCAATTTTTCCACTAGAATTTAAAAGCATTAGTTTTTTACTATTTTCAGTAAAAGTAAATCCATTACAATTAAAAGTATTATAAATTACTTTTTTTATCTTCTTTGTATTAGAATTAATTATATATACATTATTATTGTCAATTGTTCCTATACCTATATATTTTCCATTTGGGCTAAATTCTATTTTATTAATTGGTTTATAATATTTTTTACTAATATAAACTAACTTATTTTTATTTGTAGATTCCCAAAACCAAATTTTAAAAGTTTTATCACTACTTGATGTAGATAAGATATTTGAAGAATTTATAGATATATCAGTTATAAAATTATCATGAGCTTCTTCTGTCTCGTCATATTTAATTAATTCAGGAGATTTAAAAAATATTAACTTTTTATTGCTTCCTACTACTATATATTTATCATCTTTACTAAAAGTAATTGATGAGATATAACTATTTACAAAATTTTTAGCAACTTCTTCTCCAGTTTCTATATCCCATAACTTTATTTCTTTAAAACTACCTGTTGCCAAATACTTACCATTATTACTAAAAGCAAGTGAATAAACACCTTCATTAGAAACTCTAATAGCTTTTATTTCCTCTCCTGTAATTTTCCATAATTTAACTGTTTTATCTTCACTTGATGTTGCAAATAAATTATTATCAGAAGAAAAAGAAATCCCACTTATTCTAGCAGAATGATTTGTATTAACCTTAATTTCTAATTTCTTCTTAATATCATAAATTTTCAATTTATATTCTGGATATACTTGAACCATAAAATTTTTATTTCTACTAAACTCAATATTTGAAGTTCTTAATTTTTTATCATTATTTATGTCTGCTAAACTTGGTAAACTTATAAATAAGTTAATAATACATATAATAACAATATTTTTTATCATTATCTTTAACATTTTATTATAATTATCTTTTTTTATTTTATTTTTCATATTATTTAGTTATTTTTGCTATTTGACCTATTGTTAATCCTTGAATTAATATACTAAAAACTACACAAAAATAAGTTAATATAAGTAAGATATGCTGTTGTTCTGTATTTGGTAAAGATAAAACGAGAGCTAAAGATAATCCCCCTCTTAGCCCACCCCAAATGATTAATTTAGTTTCTTGATTATCATAATTAATAATTTTATGAAATAATAATTTTGACAAGTATATGACTAATGCTCTTGATAATAAAACTATAAAAATTGAAATTATTGCAATAATAATATATTCTTGTTTAAAATCGACAACAACTAAAACAAATGAAATTATTACAAATAATACTGAGTTTAGAATGACATCTATTAATTCCCAAAATTTATTTACATATTCCATGGTTGTATCACTCATTGATTTATTTTGCTTATAGTTACCTATATATAAACCCATAACTACCATTGCTAAGGCTCCTGAAATATGCAAAGAATTTGAAAGTTTATAACCTATCATTACAAATGCTAATGTTAATAAAACCTCTGTTTCATAATGATCTATAGTAGATAGAGCTTTATGTAATATATAACCTGATAATAATCCAAAACCAATTCCTCCAAAGCTTTCTTGAATGAAAAAAGTTCCAAAACGTAAAAAATTAAATTCTGTATTGCCATTATTAATCAAATCTAAAATAACAAGAAAAACAACAACTCCTACACCATCGTTAAATAAACTTTCTCCAACTATTGTTCCTTCTATTTTTTTTGATACATTTGCTTTTTTTAAGATACCAAGAACTGCTATAGGATCTGTTGGTGAAATTAATGCACCAAAAAGCATACAATAAATAAGAGATAACTGAATATTAAATAATTTTAGTGTCTCATATAATATTTCGCCTATTAAAAAAGTAGAAACTAAAACACCAAATACTGAAAATATAATTATAGGTTTTAAATTGTCTCTTATATCTTTCCAATCAGTATGAAAAGCTCCTGCAAAAAGTAAGTAGCCTAGCATATATTCTAATACATATTTACTTATATCTATGTTATCTAAAATAAACTTTAATTTTACAAAATATTCATGTGAAAAAAATTTAGTGAATAATATACCAATAGATATAATTGTTGATAGAAAAAACAATCCAATTACAAATGGCATTTTTATAAATCTTTGATTTATATATGCAAAAAAAGCTGATAAACCAATTATTAAACTTATTATTAATTCTGTATTCATAATTATCTCTATTAATTTTTATTTATATGTGATATATTTAACGGCTCAATTTTTAATGTTTCAAATGGCATATCAACTCCATTATCTCTTAACGTATTAAAAATTTTTTCTCTTATTTCAAATCTTTTAGCTATATGAGCACGTTCATTTTTTATCCAAACTTGTAACTCAATCTTAATGTTATAATCATTTAATTCTCTAACTACAATTCTGGCAGGGATATCATTAAGAATTTCATTATCATGTTTTAGCATTTCTAATAATAATTTTCTACTTTTTTCAATATCTTCATAAACTGATATTGTTACAGGTATATCAAGCCTTAAATGTGGGTAATTAGTATATGATGCAACTGTAGTATTTACTATATTTGAATTAGGTATTGCTAACATTTTACCATCAGGTGTTACAATTCTGGTTGTCCTAAGTGTAATACTTTTTACTTCTCCATATTTATCACCTATTTCAACAAGATCTCCTAATACAAATGGTCTATCCCAAAATATAAAAATTCCTGAAATAAGATTTGATAAAACATCTTTTGCAGCAAAACCTAAAGTTAAACCTAAAACACCAACACTTGTCATTAGTGAAACGGTATTGATACCTACTTTGCTTAAAGCTGATATTAAGCCTATTGTTAAAATAATATATTTAATCATCATTAAAATAAAGCTTGATGTTGTTAAGTCTGTTTTATAGATTTCAAAACTTTTAGATAAAACTTTATTAATAACAATCCAAATTCCATAAAAAATTATAATAGTTAATAATGCAAGTAAACCATTAGAAAAAAAATTAATCATATTTTCTAATAAAATATCTGATTTAACAGATTTAATTAATTCATTTATATATAACGCCATATTACTCTCCTTTTATATCTTGTATTCTAAATGTTGGTATTTTATAATCTTTATCTAAATAATTAGATGGAATTGTTGTTAAATTACCATCTCTAATAGCTGAATAGTGAGGCGACATGATTTCGATACCAACTTCATTAAAAATATCTTGAATGTTTTGATGTAAATCTGAATATATTCTTGACATAGAATGAGAATTATTTGTATAAGCATTTAATTGATAACTTACATAAAAATCATCAAGACTTGTCTGAAATACAAAAGGCTTAGGAATATCCAAAATATCATCTGTTTTAAGAGCTGAGTCTATTAAGGCTTGATGTACTTTTTTCCATGGAATATCATAGCCTATAGTAATAGTTGTATGAAGTATTAATCCTTTTTCTTTTGAAACAGAAGTATAATTTATAATATGACTACTTAAAACAGAAGAGTTTGGAATAGTTATATCTACATTTTTAATTGTTCTTACTCTTGTAACAAGTAGGTTTTTTTCAATAACATCTCCTGTAGTTTCTCCTATTTTAACTCTATCACCAATTTTAAAAGAGTTTGTATATGTTAAAACTATTCCTGCAACCATATTTGATATTGCAGAACCTGAACCAAATGATATTAATAAACCTATAAACACAGAAACTCCCTGAAATGCAGGAGAACTTGAACCTGGAAGATAAGGAAAAATCATTATAGATGAAAATGCAAAGATTAAAAATCTAACCATTTTATATGTTGTTTCATTCCAATCCTCATGAAAACCAGGTATAGATATTTTATTATTTTCAATAGCTCTAAAAATGACTCTTACAAATTTAGTTAAATAATAAGCAAATATGGCAATAACTATGATATTAAAGATATTAGGAATAAAATTTATTACTGATGTAATGATATTTTTTATAGGATTTGTTATATAACCAAATAGTTTATCTGAAACACCTTTTGTCCAAGGGAAAAAATTTAATACTAAAGGTATATAAACATATAACAAAAATAATATTAGAGCTATTCTAAAGAAATTAAATGCTTGATAAATAAAAGTAGTTATATCTTCTGAGTTTATTATTTCAAATTTTTGAATCTTAAAAGATGGTATTAAATTATTTTTATCTGCTTTCTCAATTTTGTTATAAATTTTAGGAAAAAAATAATTAATAAGTTTAATTAGTATAAAGAGAGATAACGTTAGAATAAATGTTATTATAATGCCTAAAAGTAAGCTTTGTAGAGTAAATTCTTTTCTTAACTTCTTTAAACCTTCTTGAATTTTTTCTTTATAATTATGTCCTAGTTCTTGTCTTGAAAGTCCAGAAACTTTTGCATCTTCTTCTGTAACAGTCATAATTATATGTTTATCAGCATATATATTTATATTGTTATTTTCTTTTAATAAATTAATAGATTCAATATTAATATTTGAATTTTCAGCAATTGACTTTAATCTACTCATTATTATATTTGCTCTATCTTGTGGAGTAAATATTTCTGTACCTGTATATATATAAAATAAAACTTCACTTTCAAATGTTACTGGATAACCTTTTTTTTCATCTGAATCTGATGAAATAGTATTTTGAATAACATTCTCTATTTTATTTTTTGAACTATTTAAAACTGTAGTAGTAACTACTTGTTTAGATTCTTTAGTTATTTCTTTATTTATTTTAGGTTTTTCTGAACTAATTTTTTTCTCTTCTGCAATAGATGATATATCAAAAAAAGTTATAAACAGAAATATAAGTAATAAATAATCTTTATATGTTTTCATTTAAAATCCTTTAATTATATAAAATATTTTCTTATTTTTTTAAATCAGACTTAATATGAATATCTCTTTGAGGAAAAGGTATTTCAATATTATTATCTTTTAAAGCATTAAATATAGCAAAATTAAGTTTACTCTTTATTAATCTATGTCTTATAGGTTCAATTACCCAAACAAGTAACTCAAAATTTAGTGAACTATCACCAAAATCTGTAAAATATACTAAAGGATTTGGATCTTTAATAACAAATTCCTCTTGATTAGCAATTTCTAATAAAATCTTTTCTACTAAATTAATATCAGAATTATATGAAATTCCAACTTTAACAGATATTCTTGATTTATTCTCATTATGAGTCCAATTTATAACCTTTTCTGTTATAAATTTTGAATTTGGCATTATAATTGTTATATTATCAAGAGTCCTTATAGTAGTACTTCTTATAGAAATTTCATCTATTACCCCAAGAACACCATCAACCTCAACAAAATCATTTTTTTTAATGGGTTGCTCAAATAAAATTAAAATTCCTGAAATAAAATTACTAACAAGGTTTTGCACTCCAAATCCTATACCAACAGCAAGAATTGCACCACCTGCTAGTAATGCTGATAAATTTATCCCAAGAGTCTGTAATGCTATAATTATTCCAAGAATGTAAATTGTATATGTTATTATTTTTGCAATAGCATCTTTTCGTCCAAGCTCAAATTGTTCTTTATTTAAAAGTTTAAAAATTACTAATTTACTTATTTTTTGAGCTATAAACCTACTAATAAAGATAATAAATGAGAATATAAACATAGCCCAAATAGAAATTTCAACTGTTTTTGTTTTAAGTATAGGGTATCTTAAATATTCATTAATTTGAAATAATATTTCTTTTATTAAGTATATTGTTTCCATTATTTACCTATTTTTTTAGTATTTTATCTCTTATATATTGTTTTACTTCAAAATTAGTATACCTAATTGATATATATTAGAAAAAATAGTTTTTTTCTAATATTTTTTTTATAGTTAAATACCCTAATTGAAACTCAATATGTTTAAATTGGAATAATTTATATCATAAGCTCTAAATATTTCATTAGATACTTCAAAATAATCTTCAATATTAATATTTACTTTTTGTTCTCTCATTAATCTGTTCAAAAAAACTTGATTTTGAGGCTTTGTAATATAATTATCAAGTTTTCCAAAGTGAATTAAAGACATCACAGATAAAGGTTTTATTAAAAATTTATTACCTCCAAATGAATAACCACCATACCAACATGTTATTTTTTCTATTAAGTCTTTATATGTAATTCCCAAATTTTTAGCTAATTCTTTTAGATTTTGATTTAACTCTATTTTTATTTCTTCTTTAGTAAAACCTGTTATTCCTTCAAATTTTTCATGATTAGTTATATCAAGTAAGTTATTTAAACCTGAAAATATACTATTTAGGGTAAATTTTGAAATTCCTGTTAATAAATTAAAATGAATATACTGCTCATAAGACTTTGTAAGCTCAAAAAAACTTTTTATATACTTTGCATTAATAGATGCAATTTCAGGTTTATCAAGATTATAAAAAACAGGTAAATCATAATTATCTGTTAAAATAACTACTTTTCCTCTTTTAGATAATTCTTTTATAATTTCACCAAATTTAGAATGAGGATTATAGTTTTCCTCTATTTCAAGAGAATTAATTTTTATAATTTTATTTAATTGCTTATTTAAACCATATAAAAAAGAATCATGACTACTTGAATCAAATGAAAAATCAAGTTGTATTATAGGATAAGTTTCCCACTTTATTTTATCATAAATCCATAATCCTTTAAATAACTCTTTATTTCCAGATAAAATCTCTTTGATAATATCAATCATTAAACTTTTACCAAAACCTTTTGGTCTGCAAAGAAGTAATGAGCTTGGTGATTCAAATAGAAGTTTATATATGTATTCTGTCTTATCTATATATAAATAATTATTATCTATTATATTTCTAAACTTATTAATACCTAATGAAATTTTTTTCATGATTCTCTCCTATATTTTTTTCCAACTATTTATTGATTCAAGTAATTTATAAACATCTTTTTGTTCTCTTAATATATATTTAGCTATTGTATTATTTAAACCAACTTTAATTGAGCATCCTTTATTTTTTAACGAAAAGAACATATCTTCATCTGTTGTATCATCACCTATAGCTAAAATGAATGTTTCATCATCAATTGACTTTTCTTTCAAATACCAATTTACAAAATGTCCTTTATCTGCTTCAATACTTTTTACTTCAATAACTTTTTTTCCTGCAATTACAGTTACAGGAAAGTTAGATAAAGCAATTTCTAATTCTTCTTTTAATTTTTTTGATTGATACTCTGAAAATTCTTCCGGTGAAAGTCTGTAATGCCACGCAATTGAGTATTCTTTAACATCAACAAAACTTTCAGGAACTCTTTTTGAATAATCACCTATAATTTTTCTAGCAATATTGAACCAGTTATTATTAGTACTTACTAAACTTATCCATTTCTTTTTATTAAAAAATTTTGCTCCATGCTCACAAGCAATCTCAATATTATTTATTGATTGAAATTGTTCTTCAATAAATTTTGAATCTCTACCACTAACAATAACAATTTCAATTTTTTTATTATTTATAAGTTTATTAATTAAATTCTTTTCTTTAATTTGTAAAATAGCATTTTCAGGAGTATCTTCTATTGGTACTAATGTTCCATCATAATCTAAAAAGATAAGTAGTTTTTTAGACATTACAAATTCCATAGGAATAAAATTTTGATTAATATCTAATATTCTATGACTAAAGTCTAAATGTGGATCATATGGTGCGTTTAACTCATTTATAAATGAATCTGCCCAATCTGAAACTGTATATTTAGTTAAATATTTGAGCATCTTTTTGTTTTTTATTATCTTCTCCTCTTTACTCATTTTTAAACAATATGCTATTTTATGTGCTGTTTCTCTTTTATCCCATGGATTAATTAAAATAGATTCACTTAAAGTAGATGAGGCTCCAGTAAACTCACTTAAGAGAACTAAACCTGAATTTTCTTCATCTTGAGAAGCTATATATTCGAAAGATACAAGATTCATTCCATCTCGTCTGCTTGAAACAAATAAAATATCTGCTGCTTTATATAAAGCAATCATATTTTCAAAACTAATAGATGAGTAGATATATTGAATAGGTGTATAATTAGGTTTACTAAATTCACCATTTATTTCTGATATTAACCTTTCTAAACTCTTTTTTAAGTCACCATATTTTAAAACTTCTTCTCTTGAAGGAATAACTATTTGTAATAAAGAAACTTTACCTATATATTCAGGATATAAAGTTAAAAAATCTCGAAAAGCATGAAGTTTTATGAGTAATCCTTTTATATAATCTAACCTATCTATTCCTAGTATTAAATTTTTATAGTTTTTAGTCTCTTGAATATCATTAAATATTTGTTTTACCAGAGGAGATTTTGAAGCAGTTAAAAACTTATCTGTTTCTATACTAATTGGAAAAACTCCAAGATTTACCTCTTTATTTTTATAATTCATATTTAACATATTAGAATTAATACCAATTATAGATTTAACAGATGTACAAAAATACTTTAAGTAAGAGTAATCATGAAACCCAATTAAATCTGAATTTAAAACTCCTTCAAGAATTTCTTTTCTTGAAGGTATTTGTCTAAAAAGCTCATAACTTGGAAATGGTATATGTAAAAAGAATCCTATTTTATTTTTAATACCTAATCCTCTTAAATATTCAGGGACTAGAAATAAATGAAAGTCATGAATCCATATTAAATCATCATCTTTAATAACTTCAGATATTTTTTTAGAAATAATATAGTTTACCTCTTTATAGGCTTCCCAATTAGACCATTTGAAGTTCATTGACATTTCATAATGAAACACAGGCCATATAACATCATTACTTATACCATTGTAGTATTTTTTATATAATTTATTTTCAACAAATACTGTTATATAATTTGATTTATCTTTTATATCTAATCTTTTCCATTTTTCATAGTCTACTCTATCAGGAGCTATACCAATCCATTTCTTCTCTTTAATACCTTTAATTCCAGTAATAGCAGAAACTAGTCCACCGGAGCTTTGATTTAATTCATCTTTTTCATTAATAGAAAAAGGTAATCTATTGCTGACAATTAGTAAAGTCATATTATTAACTCCTCAATTTTTCCCAAAATATTATTTATTCCAATTAAAGGAATTATGATTTCTTTATTTGATAAGTTAAATTGATGATTTAATTCAGAAAAAAAAGTATTTAATAATAATGTATTTAGTAATAATTCTCTATCTTCCATATTTTTAGGTATTAACTGAGTCTTTTCTATCTTTTCATAGTATTTATCTAGAAATATTTTTGATATTTTTTTATACCATATATCAGCACATTTATAAGTGAAATTCAAATCTAATGAATTAAGTTTTGATTCATTAATCAAAATAGAGTAAACTAAAGTATGAAATGAGTTCATAAGAAAAGAAATTTCTCTCAAAGAAGATCTTTTTATTTTTCTTTCACTAAAAGGTTTAACTGATATTCCATCAAAATCAACAAAAATAAAATCCTTACCTGTAAAAAGTATTTGTTTTAGATTAAATTCACCATGATTTCTTATTCTTAATCCATCAAGAGGCTTATCAAGTATTTTTGACATATAATTTAGTAAAATATTACCTTTATCTAAAAAATATTTAAACATAGACTTTAATTCCAAATTATCTGATAATGTAGAAATATTTTCTGTTGTTTTTTTTATTTCAGATTTTAACGATTGATATATGGATCTTTGATACATAAATGTAAATGATTCAGGAAAAAATAAAGGATGTTTTTTATCTTCAGATAGTAATATATGCATTTCAGCAGTTCTTTCAGCCAAAATATTTATTAGTTCAAGATAGTAATAATTAATATAACTTTCAATCTTATTTATATCTAAATTATTAATATATTGATTTCCTGAAATAATTTTACCTAAAAAATGTTTAATTTCTTTTATGGATTTATCTTCAAAATCTCCTTCATTCTCAATATATTCCTGAATAACACCTATTTCTGATAAATTATCATTATATTTATATTTAATAACATCAATAATTACTGGTAAATTTTTAAAACCTTTTTTACTTAGAAAATTAATTAACTCAATTTCTGGTCTTGAGGTAAATTCAAAGTTTTTATAAATTTTGAGAAAAAATTTATTGTTATAATTTGCAAGATAATTATTACTAGAAGATTGAACTAACCAAGAATTTAAGTCTTTAATAACAACATCTTTAATACTTGAATTATTAAATTGATTAATTTTTATATTTTTGTGCTTTAAAATACTTTTAAATATATTTTTTCTAATATTAATATTATTAAAAGCTTCATAATATATTTCTTTTATTTGTGTTTCATTAACTTTTACTAGAATTGTGTCTTTAGGTATATCATATAAATAATTAAGATCACTAGTTAACTTTTTTGATATTATTGTTAAATGAAATTCAGGTAGATCTTCATTGTAATAGACTTTGAAAAAATATAATATCGAATTAGTTTGATTAATATTAACTCTTTCAATTATTTCTACTTCTTTAATAGTAAAATTGTTTTTTGAAAAATTTTTCTTTAAATAATTCTCTAATAATTTTTTTTCAAATAATATAAAATCATCACTATTCTTAGATATAAAAATAACTTCACTTTTATCTTCTATTTTATTTTCTAATGAAAGCCAATAAAATGATAAACCTGATATTGTTAATTTATATGGTTGTTTACCAATGCTAGGAAAGATAGTTTTTCCAAATACTTCTTCAGGAATATAATTATTGTATTCTGATAGATAAAGTTCTATTGATTGAATATTTTTCGATAAATTTATTATAATTAATACAGTTTCATTATCTAAAATTCTTAAAAAAGATAATACTTTACTATTATTCGAATTGACTGTTTTAAATCTACCAATAGATAAACTTTTAAATCTTTTTCTTATAGATATTATTTGTCTAAAAAACCAGAATAAAGAATCAGGATTTTTATAACTATTTTCAACATTAACTGATTCATAATGATATTGAGGATCTGTTATTACAGGTAAAAATAAATTCCTTTGATCTGTTTTTGAAAAACCTGAATTTTTCTCAGAATTCCATTGCATTGGAGTTCTAACTCCATTTCGATCTCCTAAATAATAATTATCACCCATTCCAATTTCATCACCATAATAAATAACAGGAGTTCCAGGTAAAGAAAATAGAATTGAATTAAGAATCTTTATCTGATTTATATCACCATTTACTAATGGGGCTAACCTTCTTCTTATACCTAGATTAATTCGTGATTTAGGATCTTTAGCATAAACTCTATACATATAATCTCTTTCTTCATCTGTTACCATTTCTAAGGTTAATTCATCATGATTTCTTAAAAAAATAACCCATTGGCAATTCTTAGGTATTTCAGGAGTTTGGCTAATAATATCTATTATAGGAAATCTATCTTCCATTTTTAGAGACATAAATATTCTTGGCATTACAGGAAAATTAAAAGCCATATTACATTCATCACCATTCCCAAAGTATTTAATAATATCTTCAGGCCATTGATTTGCTTCAGCAAGAATCATCTTATCTTGATACTTTTTATCTATGTAGTTTCTTAATTTCTTTAAAAATTCATGTGTTTCAGGTAGATTTTCACAAATAGTTCCGTCTTTATTATATAAATAAGGAATTGCATCTAATCTCATTCCATCAACTCCTAACTTAAACCAAAAATCGACAACTTTAAAAATTTCTCTATGAACTTTAGGATTATCAAAATTCAAATCTGGCTGATGAGAAAAAAATCTATGCCAATAATATTGTTTCGCTTCTGAATCCCAAGCCCAATTTGATGTTTCAAAATCTTTAAATATTATTCTTGCTTCTTTATACTTTTGATTATCATCACTCCATATATAATAATTTCTATTACTAGAGTTTTTTGGAGAATTTCTGGCTCTTTTAAACCATTCGTGCTGATCTGATGTATGGTTTATAACTAATTCTGTAATAACTTTAATGTCTCTTTTATGGGCTTCTTTTAAAAACAATTTGAAATCTGATAAATTACCATAATCAGGATTAATATTAAGATAATCAGAAATATCATATCCATCATCTTTTAGTGGTGATGGATAAAAAGGTAATAACCATATAGTATTAATACCTAAAGATTTGAGATAATCTAACTTTATAGATAAACCTTTAAAATCACCAATACCATTATTATTACTATCAAAAAAAGATTTTACGTGTAGTTGATAAATAATAGAATTTTTATACCATAAATTATTATTCATAAAATTTTCCTACCTTTTTATTAGAGCGTTAAATTTAGTAAATTTAACAACTGCATATTCAATTTTTTCAAGAATTTCGCCATCGACTGATTTAAGGTTTTTAATACTTATTTTATAAAAATCTCCTATTTCTTCTTTAGGATCTATTTTTATAAATAAATGTGTTACTTTTTTATGAGGTTGACTGGATTTACTTCTTTTTTCCTCAGTATCAACCCAAGCAGAGTAAACATATTGAATTTCCTGTATATTAATTTTTTTAGGATTTATTTTAATTTCCCAATTATTATTCACAGGTATTACCTGTTTAATCTCAAAATTTTCTTTTTTATTTACAGATTCTTCTGTTAATTCCTTATTCCAATGTATTACAAGTAAAATATTTTTATCTCCATGAGTTTGAAATAGTGAAATATCATTCAGAAATGTATTTGATGAAGGAATTCTAATAGGTTTATTAATAAAGTATTCAATTATAAAAAGAATAATTAAAATAAGTATTAATGCAAAACCTAACTTAATTTTTTTTTGAGTTCTATTTAACATATTTCTCTCCTTATAAATTTATTAATTCCAAATCACCTTTTTGAGTTCTAACTCTTAAGAAGTGTAAAAGTTTATTTAAATCATATTCTTTAGGTTTTGATTTCCATTTAATAATTACAATAGGATGTAAATTATTTTTCATAGAGGTATTTTTTTTAAACTCCTCTGTATATGAAAAATCTTGAATTTGTGGATAATAAACTTTAATCTCTTTTATTAATCTTTCTATATTAATAGATTTATTTGTATCTTTTAATAAACTCAAATCATATCTATATACTCGTATATTCTCTTTTAACTCATCAATTTCTTTATTTTTTTTATCTATTTCTTTAAGATTGCTTTTATAAACATCTTCCATAATTTCATACTTAAGATTAGAGTTTATTTTTGTTATTTGTTCTTCTAGCTTACCTATATTATTTCCAGTTTGATTAATAATTAAATTAGTTTTTGATAATTTATAATCTTCTAATTCTTTATTTAAATTATTTATAGTACTTTCAGATAAAGTCTCACCTATAAAAGTTAACTCTATTGTTGAATCTTTCAAATTATTATATAAAATTTTATTATTTATAAGTCTTGTATTTTTAAAATCAGTATTTTCATTTATAAATTTTATTGCTTTAGACTTATATATTGACTCATTAACTACATTCCAAGCTGTATATGTACTAGGAATAATAGTAATTAAACCTAATAAAAATATATTTATTTTTATTCTTTTCTCTCTTTCAGGCTCTAAATATTGAACTTTTTTAAATCCTAAGTACTGAATCACAATAATTGTTGAAATACAAATAAATACAGAATTTATAAAAAATAAATAAAAAGCTCCTAAAAAGAAATAAAAATTACCTGTTGCGAGTCCGTAACCTGCTGTACATAAAGGTGGCATAAGGGCAGTTGCAATAGCAACACCTGGAATAACATTGCTTTTTTCTTTTCTTGTATTAGCAACAATACCAGCTATTCCACCAAAAATTGCAATAAAAACATCAAAAATAGTAGGATAAGTTCTTGCTAAAAGTTCAGATTGAACATCTGAAAGAGGGGTAATTAAAAAATACAATGTGGAAGTTAAAATACTTGCAATAACAGAAATTAGAAGATTTTTTAATGATGTTTTTAATAATTCTATATCATTAATACCTATAGCAAGTCCTATTCCAACTATATACCTATTAGAGGAGAAATAAGCATTGCACCTATAATAACAGCTGTTGAATTTGTATTCAAACCAATCGAAGCAATAAATATAGCACATATTAAAGCCCAAAGATTTTCACCTCTAAACTCTATAGATTTTTTAATGTTACTAATAGCTCCATCTTCATCTTTATCATGTTTAATATCAAAAAGATGTTTAAAATAGTCATAAATAGAATAGATAAGATTATTTGACATAAAATATCTCCTAATGTGCTTTTAAATGATTATTTATTTCTACTTTTGAGTGGTTATTTGGAATATAATTCAACCAGTTATAATTTAAAAAAATTAATGATGTTAAAGTTAATATTATTGTATATGGCAAAGATAATTTCATCATTGTAAGATAAGATAATCTTATTTTAGAAGAAATTCCACTTGTAAGTAAGAATAGTAGTGCTGCTTGTCCATTTGGTGTTGCTATAGATGGAATATTTGTTCCAATATTGATAGCAATAGCTAAATTTTCAAATTGCTTTAAATCTATAATACCATTTTGAAAAGCTTTAGATACTTCTTGAATATATATAGTCGCAACAAAAACATTATCACTTATAGCAGATAATATTCCTGATGCTGCAAAAAAAGCAAATATCTGTTGTTCTCCTTGAAAAGAAAAAGCTTTAGTAATTATTGGTTCAAATAGATTGTTTTCTTGAATCATAGCAACTATTACAAAAAATATAACTAAAAGGGAGGTAAAAGGCATTGCTTCTTCAAAAGATTTACCTATAATATGTTCATTATTTTTACCTGTAAATGTTGTTAATAAAATAATTACAGATAAGCCAATTAAACCAACTTCTGCAAGATGTAGAGCTAAAGCAATAATAAGCCAGATTGCACCTATACCTTGAATAATAATTCTAAAATAATCTTCTTTTGTCATATTGTTCTTTTCTTCTTCATCAGAGCTTTTTAACACATTTAAAACTCTCTCAGGTAACTTATATCCATATCCAAATAAACTAAATTTTTCTACTATAAAAACTGTTAATAAACCTGAAATAAGTGTAGGAATAGACACATGAGCCATAAATAAAAAGAAATCTTTAAAATTCCAATTCATTATTTGACCTATAAGTAAATTTTGAGGTTCACCTACTATGGTTGATACACCACCTAAAGCTGTTCCTATAGCACCATGCATTAGAAGATTTCTCAAAAAACCTTTAAACTGTTCTAAATCATCTCTTCCATCTTTTTTTCTTTTATCTTCTACTTCATTAATCTCTAAATTTGATGTAAGATTTGGTACTCTCTTTTTATATGAGACTTCATTATATATTTCATAAAAGGAGCTACAAACAGCTATCATAACTGCCATTACAGTTAAAGCATCAAGCCAAGCAGATAAAAAAGCCCCCATAAAACAAAACATGATTGAAAGCAATATCTTTGATTTAGTTGAAAATAATATTTTTTTAAATAACCATACCAGAAAATCTTTCATAAAATGTATACCTGCTACCATAAACATTAAGAGTAAAATTACTCCTAAGTTATGCTCAACTTCTTTATAAATAGTTTCTACATTTACCATTCCAATAAAACATAATTGAATTGCAAGTAACCCTCCAGAAAGTAAAGGGTAGCACTTAAGAGCAAGAGCAAGTGTAGTTATAAATTCTACTAAAATTATCCAACCAACAGTAAATTTATTTAGAAAAATAAGTAATAATGGGTTTATTAGTAAAAATATTATCATTAAAGATTTATACCATCTAGGGCTATTGCCCATAAATGAGTTAAATAATGTTTTTATCATAAC
>JAXLXG010000010.1:0-133279 GCA_046328075.1 Candidatus Sericytochromatia bacterium | reverse complement strand
TCTAAACTGTCAAATATAATTAAATTTATGATAAAATATTTTTAGTCTGAACTTATTAACAATATTTAATTAATTGGTTTTAGTTTACTTATTGTAATAAATTTTTAATAATTTGACCTAATAATTTTGATTATTTACTGTTAATTTTTTATTAAATCGTGGAGAATTATGCAAAAAAAATCTTTATCAAGACTTGGTTTGATGGTCTTTTTAGTAGCTTCTACTATTGGTGCATGTACTATTCCATTACCAAATATTCAAACAACAGATAATAAAACAACAAATACAAGTTCTAACAATACTTCTCAAAACTCTACATCATCAAATAGTAATACAGTATCAAATCAGACAGATAATTCAAGTCTCACAAATAAAGCAGCAGATGCTAATCCTGTAAGTGGAAATACAACTACAGTAGCAAGTCCTGCTCCTTCTACAGTAAATACGACAAGTAATTCTTCGCCTACTCCTACACCTTCTGCATCTAGCTCTAGTGTTACAGGTACAGGTTCTGGTCAATTAAATGTTTTAATTAATCCGAATTTACCAACAAAGAGAGTATCTCCTTAAAATATTGAAAAAAGTTCTTAAATTTTGAAAGGATTTATAATGAATAAAAATATATTACATTTTATTCCAGGTTTATTAGTATCTCTAAGCTTATCGACTAATTTGGTTGCTTGTTCAGATATTACTTCTCCTGTTCAAAATACAACAAATGTAGCTAAACAGAATGGTTATGGTAAGCTCACTATTAAATTAGACAATTTTAATAAAAATAACTTTACAACAAAAGCAACATTTAATGACTCAACAATTACTAAAATAAAGATTGAAGTAACAGGTGTAGGTATTACAAGCTCAATAACAAAAATGGTTAATTGGAATAGAAATACTACAGAAACATATCAAATAGAAGTTCCTAATGGGAAAAATAGAATTATATCTGTAACAGGAATGAATAGCTTAGGACAACCAGTAGCTACATTACTTGGATTATCAGATATTATGGCTGATAGTACCTCTGTTGTAACACTTAATTATGGAATGACACCTGCTGCAAGAATTGTTAAACAAGTTATGGATACAAGAAGTGAAGTTGTTAATAAGATTAATGCAGATAAATTAAAAAGACTTATTTATAATATAACTGGTTATAGAGATTCTGATAGCACATATTCAAAAGTAGATCCTCTTAAAATAGATGTATATGCAATTTCACAAAGAATACTTGCAAATGATGGTGAAATTGATCCAGATAATACAATTGATTTAACCAATGAAGTTCAACAAGGTAAATTAAGAGTTTATGTAAAAGATAAACAAGGTAACCCTATTATGAGTGGAATTACCTTAAAAGCTAGTGATGTAAGTAATAAAGATGCTGTAGCTAAAAGTTCATATTATGAACTTATGGTTGACCAAGGTACATGGCAAATAAGTGCAAAAGCTTATGTTAATGCTAATGGAACAACAATGATTATTCCTAATAATACCAAAGATGCTAGAAATATTATTCTTAATGGTGGTAATGTTCTTTATGCTCAACAAAGTGTAAGTGTAAATGGAACTCAAGAAAAAGAAATAACTTTAACACTTGATACACTCAAAGTTAAGGATATAGAACTATTTAAAGGTGAAAAGAAAATAACACAAATTGATTCTGAAATTAATAAACCAACAGATTATGATGCAAGAGTTAACTATGAAGATGGAAGCTATAATGATGATGAAGTAATTTGGGAAGTCTCTGATAATTCTGTATTTGGTGTAGATCCTAATGGTGTTCTTGCTGGTTATAAGAAAGGAAGTGCAAGTCTTACTGTTAGAGCTATTCTTAATAGAGATAAAGTATATAGCTTTAGTGTTAATGTTACAGATTCAGGTATTGGGCCTGATATAACAAGTTTTGGAACAGTAATTGATGGAACATTAACAATCTATGGAAGAAATTTTGATGATTTAGTTCCTCTAAACAATATAGTAAAAATTAATGGATTTAAAGCGGAAGTTCTTTCTGTAAATACAGATTCTATCAAAGTAAGAGTCCCAAATTCTGGTAATGTTGGAATAGGTTATATTACTATAGATAATACAAAAGGTAGTGATACTTCTGATACTAAGTTTGTTGGTGGAGCAATAGCTATTGGTAATGATGCTACATCAATAACAGGCGGTGATTTTATAATGGGTTCACCAAATATTGAAACACAAAATTTAGTTACAACACTTACAAATGACTTATATAAAGAATCTAGAATTAATGCTATGTTAGCAAACCCTACAGTTGCTGATTCGTCATTAACATCAAATACAGATATGATGACATTAACAACAACACAAAGAACTAATATTGCTACTTATACAACACTAGATTTAACTGCCCTTAATTCAAGAATTAATGGTTTAACTGCTGCTACAACTCTTGATAGTTTCTTTAGAAGTTATTCAGCATATCATGTATATGACACAATGGGATTAACAACAACTACAACACTTTCTGGTATGACAGATACTTTAATTAAATCAATGGTAACAACAACTAAGATTAAAGATGATGTCTTAAGAACTGCTATAAGTGGTAATACATCAACATCAACTTTTTATGATTTAATGTTATCACTTAAAAATAGTACATCTGGTGGTTTAACGTTTAATCCTAGTGAAAGCCCTATGATAAAAGTTAATGTTTCTAACTTTGTAATTGATAAATATGAAGTTAGTAATGCAGAGTTTAAGAGTTTTATGGATGGTGATGGTTATAATAAGAGAGAATATTGGACAGATGCAGGTTGGCAGTGGAAAACATCTAATAACATAAATCAGCCATTATTCTGGAATGATTCAAAATATAATCAATCAAATTATCCTGTAGTTGGTGTAAGTTGGTATGAGGCTTATGCTTATGCTAAATGGTCTGGAAAGAGATTACCAACAGAAGCTGAATGGGAGTTTTCAGCAAGAGGAAATGTTTCAAGTACTGCACCTTGGGGTAGATTATATCCTTGGGGTAATGATATTCCTAGTGATACAAATACAAAATCAAATGGTTATTTTGGCTCTGATGGTTCACTAGATGGTTTTAGATATTTAGCAGATGTTAATAGTTTTATGTCTGGTTCTAGTGATGGAAGAACTCCTCAAGGAACAATAAATATGGCTGGAAATGTTATGGAATGGGTAAACGATTGGTATCAATATGAATACTATGGTAGAAGTATAGATTTTACTAATCCATTAGGCCCAGTTACAGGGACATTTAAAGTTGTTAGAGGTGGTTCATGGACTCATGGTAAAAATGAGCTAAGAAACGCAAATAGAGAAATTTTCCTAAATCCTGAAAGCAGAAATGTTAATCTTGGTTTTAGATGTGTGAGATAAGGAAAAAACATAATGAAAACAAATAAGATTTCAAAAACAGTTTTAGCAGTAAGTTTATTATTTACTTCATTTTCTTGTTCTGTAAATCCGACTTCAAGTCTTGATATTACAGATAAAAGTCAAATTAAAAATCAAGAAAATCAAGGAATAATAGTTATAAACCTTGCTGATATTTTTAGCTCACAAAAGCATAAATTTTCAATAAAAAGATATAAATTTGATGATTCTTTAGTTGAAGAAATTAAAATTGGAGTTTATTCAACCGATGCTTCTGGTAATGCAAGTTTTGATTCAAATGGTATGTTAATTCCAGAAACTGAAAGAGTTATAAAAAGAGGAGAAAGTATCTCTGAAGTATTTTTATCTGTTAATGCTGGTAAAAATAAAGTTGTTATGATACAAACTTTTGATAATAAAAAAGTTGAGTTATCAAGGCTTATGAGTGCTTTAAATGTTTTTGGTGGTAAAAAGACAACTCTTAATGTAAATTATGGGACTTATCCTACTGCTGAAATATTAATGAGACTTATGGAATCAGCAACTTTAAGTGATAGAAAATTAGCTTATTCTCTAGATTTAGCAAATTTAGAAGGATTTATCAATTCAATAACAGCTTATGATATTAATAGTAATACTTATGGAGCTATTAACCCTTCATTTTTAGACTTAGATACAATAATTACTAATATTAAAACTAATAGAACTACTACTTCTGACGCAGGTTTACCTATGCCAAAAGGTGATATAAAAGCTTACAGGTTTATAAGTTCTTCTGATAATATCTTTAGTATTGCAACTAATGTAATTTCAAATGATCCATCTGATACAACCCCTTTTACTTTTTCAGGAAATATGGCTGTTGGTGATGTAATCTTTATAAAAGAAAGAGATACTGTAACAGGTGCTGAAATGGAATATCAGTGTAATGTTACAGCAGTTGGAGCTAATTCAGTTACTGTTGATCGTAATTTTACAACTACAAATAAAGAGTATAAAACTATTAGTTACCCTGACAGAAAAAAATATGATAATGAATTAAAAGGTAAAATTCGTTATACTGTTAAAAATTCAACAGGAACAATACTTAAAGGTGTTAAGTTTGAATTAAATGATTTAACTGCTGAGAATGTTTCAAGTTCTACAGAAGATTCAACAATAATTGAAAATATTAGTGCTGGTACATGGTTATTAAGGGTTACAGCTTATGATGGTGGAAAAACACTTCAATGGATTGAAACTATTCAAATAAAAGCAGGACAAACATATATTGAAAAAACTATTGTTCCTGTAGAGAATAAAGTATCAAGTATTAGATTTGAAAATTTAAATAATAATGTAAATACCCCTGTGCCTACAAATATTGATTTAGCTTCAGGATATAGCATCTTAGTTAAAGCTATTGTAACAATGGATGATGGTTCAGAAAATCAAAATATTACTTGGACTTCTAGTGATTCAAATATAGCAAGTGTTTCTGGTGGAACTATTTCTGCTTCTAAGGCAGGAACAGTTACTATAACAGCAGCAGCAACAGATAATCTAGCTGTTAAGAAAACAATTAATGTTACTGTTACACAAAATCAAAGTGAAGGCCCTATGATTACAAGTTTTTCACCAACTGCTTCAGGAACAGATACAGAAGTTTTAATTAAAGGTGATAGATTTGATGATGCTAGTTTAACATCAACAAATGTTAGATTTAATGGAGTTCAAGCAACAGTTTTAGATGTTAAAAAGACTGAAATTAAAGTTAAGGTTCCAACAGGTGCAACAACAGGTAAAATATCTATAACAACATCTAAAGGAACATTTATAAGCCAAGATTATTTTATTATAAATAGTCCAACAACAGGTGATACAACAGGGATGGTATTTATTCCATCAACTGATATAGAAGGTTTCTATATGGGTTATAGTGGAAGTGATACAGATAATTTTTATCCTAGACATAAAGTTGTATTAAATTCTTATCATATTGATAGGACAGAAGTTACAAATGAACAATTTGAACAATTTATTAATGCTGGTGGATATACAAATGATTCATTATGGTCATCTGAAGGTTTAGCATTTAGAAATAGTAATAACTTAAATAATTCTTTAGCAAGACCATCATACTGGTTAGATACAAGATTTAATCAACCAAAACAGCCTGTCGTTGGTATTAGTTTTTATGAAGCAGAAGCTTATGCAAATTGGAAAGGTAGAAGATTACCAACAGAGGCAGAGTGGGAATATGCAGCAAGAGGAAAAGATGAAAGAATATTCCCTTGGGGTGGAGATGCACCAGCAGAAGGTAATAAAAAGGCTAATGGTTTCTTTGGAACTTTAGGTAATGGTGATGATTATCAATTTACTAATGAAGTTGGTAAATTTACAAATGGTGATAGTCCTTTTGGTTTAAAAGATATGTCTGGTAATGCTTATGAATGGGTAAGCGATTATTATGATCCTAAATACTATACTACAAATCAAATGGAAAACCCTAAAGGCCCAAGCATTGGTGGCTCTAAAGTATTAAGAGGTGGTTCTTGGTTTAATCATCCATACTTTGGAAATGATACAACTAAAATGACTGATTCTTTAAAAACATATAGTAGATTCTTTAGCTCTCCTGCAAATAGAAGTAATTATATAGGTTTTAGAACAGCTAGATAAAGACTAATAAAAAGCTCTCTAAATTGGAGAGCTTTTTTTATAATAATAAATAATACAGATTTTTTACACAGTGCATAATAAGTGTCATAATATAAGTTGTACATTTCTATTTAAAAGGTATGCATTAAATTGATTTCAGAAATTAGAAGTGCTGAAGAAGAGTTTCTTAATAGTCTGATTCATGGTTTTGGAGTTATATTAAGCATAATAGCTTTTATTACTTTAACTATTTATACTTCATATAAATGCTCTTTTATTGAAATTGTTAGCTCAATTATATATGGAACTAGCTTAGTTTTACTATATATGGCGTCTACATTTTATCATAGAGCTAAATCTCAAAACCTAAAAAATAGATTAGAGCTAGTGGATCATGCTTGTATTTATTTATTGATAGCAGGAACATATACGCCAATAACATTAATCACATTAAAAGGTGATACAGGTTTAAAAATTCTATATACTATCTGGTTTATGGCTTTCATAGGAGTAATTTTTAAATTATTTTTCTATAATAAAAAGGGCTTTGTTGCATGATTTAAAAAAGGTCTATACAAGATAAGAAAAATCTATTACCTTGTATAGAATGAAAAAATCAAGATATATAATAACAAATTGGTCAGAGTATAACAAATCTCTAAAGAATAGAGGTAGGTTCAATTTTTGGTTTACAGAAGATATAGAGAAATACTGGTATGATGCTACAGGAGAGACTTATTACTCAGATATAGCAATAGAATTTTGTTTAACAATAATGTCAATTTATCATCTAAAATTAAGGAGTGTTCAGAGCTTTCTAGAATCAATATTTAAGATGTCAAAAATATATTTAGAAGTGCCAGATTATTCAACAATTTGTCGTAGGAGACAAAAACTTAATTGTAATTTAGGAAAAGTTAGTTCATCAGATAATATTCATGTGGCAATTAGATTCAACAGGAATCAAGATATATGGGAGATGTGAGTGGAAAGTGAAGATGCATGATTTTTCAAAAAGGAGAACATGGAGAAAACTTCATATAGGAGTAAATGAATCAACAGGAGAAATATAAGCACTAAAGTAACAAACTCATCAATAGTAGATAGTGCAATGTTTGAAGAAGTATTATCAGATATAAAGTCATCAATAAGATGTGTATCAGCAGATAAGGGTTATGAGTAAGAGAAAATGCTATGATATATTAATAGAAAAAGGAATAAAGCCTATTATTGATATAGTGGACAATGCAGTTTATTGGTCTATTAATCACCCAAGAAATGAGAATCTATATTTTATAAAGACTTATGATAAAAGAGACTTGGAAACAGAATTCTGAATATCATAGAAGGAGCATATCTGAGAATGTATTTTTTAGGTATAAAACTATATTTGGAGAGAGTCTTAAATCTCGTAAATTTGAGTCACAAACAAATGATATTATTATTCGATGTAAAATGTTAAATAAAATGTTTCAGGATTGTAAACCCATATCTGTTAAGATTTGTTGAGATAATCAAAATTAAAGGACAAACTCTTTCTATATTTTATTCATGCAACAAAGCCAATAAAAAGTATAATTTTTTATCTACAATTTTATACATATTTATAGGATGGATAATTATATTCGTAATAAAACCTTTAATATCAAATATGCATTTTTACGGACTCTTTTGGCTTGTACTTGGTGGACTTATGTATAGTTTCGGAACCTTCTTTTATTTAATGGATAAAAGAATTAAGTACTTTCATGCAGTATGGCATATATTTGTTTTATGTGGTAGTATTTCACATTTTTTAGCAATATTTTTCTATGTTATAAATAATGTTTCTTGTAGGATAATATAAAAAGATAATCATAAAAAAATCATTTCAATTTTACAAAAGTGGTTGTAAGAGAACCTTTACCATTATGTTTAATATTCATATTTAAATCGTTTCTTGAAAGATTATCAAGCTTGATATAATTTGCAGTCCAGTTATACATATTAAAACCTACTTTTTGAGGATATTTATTAACTATATTATTCAAGTTAATACCATCTAAAACATATTTACCGTAAGCTTTATGTAAATTTACAGATTTAAAATCATATTTTGTATATTTTTTAGAACCACTTAATAATAAAGCTGTAGCCCAATCGTTAAATGTATCTTTAAATGGTTTTCCTGTAATAAGTTCAACATTTTCAATACCAAATTTATTACTTGTGGTTAACTTCTTTAATACATCAACTCCATATTGCTCAACTAAATAAAGTACAAATAATAATGAAGTTCCATAATTTATATCTCCATTAGTTACAATTTGAATATTTGAAGGATTCTTGAAATATTTATTTAAGTATGCAGCTGAAAACTCATCATTATATGGTAAACCATATCCCCCTAACTGTTCTGCATAAGTTGACATTCCTTCATCAAGCCAAGCATCCTCATATATAGGTTCTTTCTTATTATTTATCCTTTGAGTAACTTTGTTGTTAAAGTTCACCATGTGTTGAAACTCATGAATTAATGTGCTATTTGCGTTATTTTCATTTGGATTATTTGGATCAAAAATATTAGAATTAATATATAACATATCTGCCTTATTTGATTCAGGACTATCTTCAGGTATTACATCAGCAGAATAAAAATATCCATATAATCCTTCTTCTAATGGTGTTAAAAATAAATTTATTTTTGGTTCACCATCAATATCATTTGGAGGCATAGGAGCATTTCCAAATTTTGATGTAACTATTGGAAATGCTTTTTCTTCCCAATATTTTATAGATTTTGCTAAAGCAACTTCATCAATCTTTCCTTCTACATTCTTATCTAACCAAAACAAAGCTGTTTTTGAAATTTTATGTAATATAGCTTTTCTTTTATCTATTTTATTATCTGCAACTAAAACATTAAAATCTCTTGTTGCTCCAAGAAAAACACTACTATTTGAAACTTTAGATTTAGTTACTCTACCAAGCTTAAAAGCTTTTTTAACTTTAGATTTTTCTTTAGATATTTGTTGAGGTGTTTTACCATGTCTTTTATCTTTAAGTTGAGTTTCATCTTTTACCCCAAATTCAATTTCACTTGAATTTGTAACATCTTGAAAATCAAAGTATAGCTTTTGTTTTAGAGGTTTATTTACTTTTTCTCCATCATAAATTTCTCCACCACTAAGAGTTGCAACTACAATTCCAGAATCTGAGTTAGAAATTGTAGATTTTAAATTCTTTAATTCTTTTATATCTCTAGCATCAACTACAGCATTTGCATTAATTTGTTCATTATTATTTTCTATAGGTGAATTGATTATATTATTTTGACAAGCATTAAAAAATAATGACGAAATTGCCAATAAAGTTAATGATTTTCTTCTTTTCATATATTTACTATCTCTAAATACAGCTAATTATATAAATAATAACTTATAAATATTAATTGTTTGTTTATGTTTTATTTATATTTTAATTAATATATTATTAAAATATAAATTTCATATAAAAGTTCTCTCTACTCTATAAATACTATTTTTAAATAGTATTTATAGAGCTTGAAAATATTTTTAACATTTTTCAAAAATAAAATATGAACAATAAGAGATTAATAAATAAGTATTTAAATATATAATTAAATAAAGATAAAATTTTAGTTTAAGTTTAAATTATGATTAAAGTATATTTAATAAAATTGCTGTTTAAAGTATAATATTTACACAATATTTAATTCTGTTTTATAGGTAAAAATTTTATGAAGAATAAATTGTCTTTTTTATTACTTTCTCTTTTATCTCTAACTGCTTGTTCAAGTCCAGAGCTAGTTGATATGCCCTCTGTTCAAAACCAAACAAATGTTAATGCTTCAGCAACAAAAGCTAAAAATTCAATAGATGGTGGATATTTACAACAAGTAGTTTCATCTCTTGATCTTAATAAAGATGGAAAAATTGATGCAACTGAAGTTCCAATACTTGTAGGAGGTAAAAATACTGAATATGTTTATAATAATGATGGTTCAGCAATTACTGGTTATTTACCAGTAGCAGGAAAAGAAATGTCCATTTCTACAATCATGGATATGATGAGTAAAGGAGCTGGACTTTCAATAATGACTAGTAAGACATCAGAAAAAAATAAAGATAAGATAATTTCTAACTTTACCTCTGCTCTTTTAAAAGATCCAGAATTACAGAGTGGTAAAATTTTGGGTTATTCAACAACTGTTGGATATTTTACAGGGAAAACAACAGTTGTTGTTAGAAGTATGGATAATTCTCTCTTAAAAAGAGAAGTAAAAGAACAATTGGAAATTGGAAATGGAACTATTAATGGTACACCATATCAATCTGGAAATGGTAGTGTAACATTATTACCAAATCTTGTAACAATAGATGGTAAATATAAAGCTAGATTACATTTTGGATACTATGATTATTTTGAAAGTGGAATTCAATTAATTGGATATCATAAAATTAAGGATGCAGCAAAAAGCATAGTAGAAGGAAATTAATAATTTCCTTAAAAAGCTCTATATTTTTGATATAGAGCTTTTTATTCTATATCAGAAGTTACACAAGAGTGAAATATTGAGATATGAGAAGTTGATATAAACTATTAAATATGAAAGTAGAAGAATATATAACATATTTATTAAGTGAGCCCAAAGGTAGCAGTTGTGTAAAGATAGGTGATGTATTAAATATTTCTCATGATAAAGTTACTCGTTTTTTATTAAATGGTAATTTTACAGGTAAAGATTTATTTGATAAGTAATTATGTCATTTAAATTTATTTGGTTGTACATTGAGTATAGATGATACAGTCTTAGATAAGCCATATACAAATATAAATTCCAATAATTTAATTAGTATTTTTTATTCAGGAAAACATCATAAAACAGTAAAAGGTATAAATTTGATAACCTTGTATTGTACAGATACGAAAGGAGTGAGTTTACCAGTAAATTTCAGAATGTATCGTAAAGAAGATAAAAAAACTAAAAATGAATATTTTAGAGAAATGGTATTAGAAGTATTAAATTGGGGTTTAAGACCTGAACTTGTGACAGGAGATAGTTGGTATGCATCAATAGAGAACTTGAAATTCTTGAGAAAACATGAATTAAGCTTTCTATTTGGAATAGAGAAAGATAGAATAATCTCAACTCAGAAAGGATTTTATCAACAAGTTTTATCTGGTTTATGAGAGAGCATCTTTTTAATTGGTAATTTAGCACCCCATTCTTTTCTTGAAATTATTTTTAGATCTTTTTCTAAATTGGTTATTTCATCAGAATTTGCCACCAGTATATTACTAAAAAATAAGCCGACTAAAACTACGAAACATAAAATTAATTTTTTTCTCATTTCTTACTTCCTATTCTTATGTCCGACAACGAATAGCTGTATATGTTTGTACTAGCCATTGAATCATTTATGCAATATTTTCTGGCTATGTATGATATATACAGCATATTAGTGGTTGTTTTTATTTAATTTATTTTTTATCTGTTAGCTCGTCCATGAGCAAACAGATTTATTTATTTCAAATTTTTCTTAAGTTCTTCCACTTCTACTATTGTTAATCCTGTTACTTTTGAAACAAATTCAACTTTAGAACCCTCTTTTAATAAATTTATTGCAATGTGTTTTTTTTCTTCTTTTCTAGTAATTCGTTTAAAAGGACTAATAATCTCTTTTTCTTTAGTTTTAGACACTTTATTAATCTCCTCAATATATTTCTCTTCTAAAATATCATCATTAAATTTTAAAAGAATATCAATGAACTCAAACAACTCATAAATATCTTTTCTCTTATAACCCTTTTCTAATAAAAGTTTTGTTAGCTCTATTTTAAAATTATACCTTTTATTATCATTATCTTTTGATTCTAAATAGTATAGTGATGCTAAAATTACCAAGCTAAAAGGGTTATCACTATTTTTTAGAATTTCTTTCTTGTCTTTTTGTTCTAAAACTTTATAAGTATTAAACCAGTATCTTATTCCAGTTCCATAAAGCTCATCTTTATATTCATTAGGTTTAAACTTACTATTAATATCTGTATAAATTGCTAAAGCTACTACTTTTTTGTTGAATTTATCAAAAATTCTATAATGATATTGAAACATTCTAAAACTAAAATCTGGTTTTCTTGAGTCTTGTACTTCCACATGAATCAAAATAAATCTTTCAGTACCATCTTTTAACTTAACTTCTACAAGTTTATCTGATTCTCTGTCTTTTCCTCCTGATTTTTGAGTTATTTTCAAAAGTTGATTATCAAGAAACTTTGGCTTATGTGTAAAATCAATATCCTTATGTAAATCAGGAAGGAAAAACTCAGCAAATTTATTAAAAAACTTATCTATTATTCGCTTCCAGATATGATCTTTTTCTTTACTCAATATTTATTCTCCATTAGAACTTGTTCGCAACAAAGTTATAAACATATATTTTATAAGAGAATAAACTTTTAAGCAAAAATTAACTGTTTTGTATTTTTTATAAAGATGCCAAAATCTTATTTAAATCCAAGTAATTTCATTGTAGTTTTTAGAACATCTTCTCCTATCCAAATACCTAAAACAGCATACATGGAGGCTTTAACTTTTGTCCAGATCTTTCCAAAAAAACCTTGTTGTTTAGATTGTTTTACAAGTTGAATTTCTTTCATTAATTCTGAATCTTGCTGAACTAAACCAGCAATTCTTGAAGCTAATTCTGCATCGCTTAAAGGCATAAAATACTCCTAATTATTTTCTATTATAATTTATAATTAAACACATTTGATTTAGATAAATCATATAAAGTTTCTTTTTTAGATAAATCGTATAAAACTATATTCCCTGTTTTTTGGCTCTATTTATATCAGTTTTATAAATATTTTCAGTGTCTAAAAAATTTTCTATTCTAAATATTGCACTATCCTCTATTTTATTCATTATTGCTAAAACAATTTTTTTAAGATTATAGTTAAACAAAGATGAACATGGAATAATGTTATAGTTATTATTAAGTCTTTGAAAAAGTGTTTTTATTTTGGAAATTTATCAATAAGAAAATTCATTTTTTCATTATCTAAAAACCATTAAAATACGACTTCTTATTTTTGATACAGAAAAGCCATAGTTAGTAATATTTCCTTCAATTTCATCATATTCACTACAGCTTGACTAACTATATATTTGTCAAAAGGCTTTAAGAATGTATCTCTATAATAAATAATTTTTTGATTTAATATTTCTTCTGTTTCTTTATCAGGCATAAAGAAATATTGACTGCTATTTTTTATTAAATACCAAGCTGGTGGTGTAATTAAATCAGCTTTTGTTAATATAAATGTTAATTTTGACATAAACATTTTTCTTTGCTCTTCATCTAACATTGAAATTATTTTTTTCTGTGCATCTAAATCAAATTTAACTGATCTATTATCTGCATGATGTGTCCATAAAACCACATCAGATTCTATAATTTTTTTAACATATTCATTTAAATATTTTTCATCTGCTTCACCAATACCAAGTAAATCATAAAAAATAATTTTGTTACCTTTGTTATTTGAAGCTTCGGCATATTGAATTTCTTTTGTACATGGTTTAACAGTCGGTTTTAAAATTAGTTCCAAATAAAGAATTTGTTAAAGATGATTTACCCGTTCCAGTTTGTCCCATAATACAAACTATAAAATTTTTAGATTTTTCAGCGTCAATTTCTTTTTTGAATAACTCTTGAGCTTTTTTAAAAATATTCATTAATTCCCCTAACATTTCAAAAATTTATGAAGATTTTCCAATTTGGCAATAAAATACTAACAGTGAGAGAACTATCCTTGTCATTGTGTATGTATCTAAAGCTTTCTTAATATATGTTTCCAAAAGCTTGTAATCTGTGTATTTTTTTCTTCAAATAACTTTAATTTTAGACTAAACATAATCTAGAAATAAAATCTGTACTGGTAAATAAAGAAAAATGCACCTCTTGATTCTATACCTTCTGGCTCTGACAAACTGATAAATTATCCATTATTACAATATTAAATAAATTTTATAGTGTTGGACATAATTTTATCTAGATATGTTAGAAATGTTTCTATTTTTGTACACCTTTCATAAGTCATACAAGTTTACTTACTATTTATACTCATTGCAATCTCAATTGCTAACTTACCTTTGACACTATTAATACTTATTGTTTTTCTATTTTGCCTTTTATTTTATTCATTGATAAAATGTCTCTGTTTCATCTATAAATACTAAATCTGATGAATTTAAACACAAACTTATTGTTAAGTATGATAATCTCTCTTTATTATTTCTTCACTATTCCTTTCTCTGATATATATGATTTTTTTTTAAGTCAGATTCCTAACTGAAGCTACAAATATTGTTGTTGTTCTGTTTCTATACCTTTTTATTCTTTCTGACTTATCTGAGTTCTGGATAATGTATAATCATACTGATTCTTTACTAGATTTGATAAATAATCTAAAGTTTCAATGGTTATTTTGTTGCTTTATTTCACTTTTTCTAGGACATAAACTGCCTGTCTCTTCATGTAAATTTATTAGATTATTTACAAGTCATAACTCACTTTAAACGTTTTGCTATTTTTGTTTTATCTTTTATCTTATTTCTAGTATATGTTTCACATTTCTTTCTCTTAAATCTAATGAATATGCTTTTCCCAAATCTTTTCACCATAAATTCTTTTTATAACATTATTCTTAGTATAACTAATACCTTTTGGAACTATTCATAAAAATGCTATATTGCGTTATTTTCTAAACAAATCTGTAATTCTTTATAGTCTCTCTCTAATAAATTTCTAAAGCTTTGATCAGAAATAAAATCAAAATTACTCATAATTATTATCTTAGCCTTTGATTTTTTTAATATTTTCTATTCCCTGATGTCATATAACGTATCACGGCTATGTGACGGGCGAGGCTTTCCCGATGCCTGTAATATAGCTGATGTTATGTATCGTTGATTTTTTCATTTATTATCTCATTAATTGTCCTTAATAGGAATTCAATATTATACGTTTCCATGGTTTTAGGGAAAATGTGCTTATTTTCTGATAAATATTCCGCTTGAAGTTTTTCAGCGAGATATTTTAGGTTTTTTAATCCTTTTTTTAGGTGTGGAAAAATATATATATTATCCTTTTCTTTATAAAAAATTTCTATAAGTATTTCAAAGTTTCTAATATAGTCACTTGATGATTCAGTAATTTTTTTATACATATCTTTAGCAGACAAGTAATAAAAAAGATTATGCCTCATATAATATTCTTGTTTGCTTATAACTTCTTTAAATAAATTATTTTCAGGCTCATTAAGTAAACTTTCCATTTGTTTTTTTATACTTACTTCTTTTTTATTTTTTAACTCAACAAGTGTTTTTTGAATTTTATTTTTAATCTCATTTAATTCATTTTGATTGTTTAAACCATGTACGTTCAAATCTAATTCAAAGTTATCAAAATAACCAGAATATTCAAGATTATCTTTACTTATAGACGTATTAATCCCGTCAATTATTAGATTTTTAATTTCAATTATATTTTTATTTATAAGACCCTGATTATTAAAGTTAAATAAAAATTTAGCAATTTCAAAATATTTATAAATACCTATACTTTTATCTCCATTCTTAACTAAGGTTAAGGCATCAATAATTTTTTCATTAAATTTATTATTACTTAAACGTCTTGGGTCAGTTAATAATGAATCAATAGAATTTTTATTGTCAGGATTAAATTTACTATTTAATTCATCCTTTAATTTTTCAGAGTTTAAATAACCGGTAAGAATAAATATTGCAATTTCATTAATATATTTATAATCTATTGATGAATAGTTATAATAACTATTTATTTTATTTAATAAAATTTTGTTTTCCTCATCATCATATAAATAAAATGAATAAATTTCTCTATTTATTTTTGTTAAAAAGTTATTATCAATATTATTATTTTTATACTCAAGTGAAATATAAAAAGTGAAAGATACTGTACTCTCATGGAGGTTTGGAAAATTAATTCCTTTATAAGAATTAAAAATAACTTGCAAATTATTTAACGTAAATTGTAAATTTCTTAGATTGTTATTTCCTCCAATCTTAAAAAGATTAATAATTAAATTTTTATGTAAATTAAGAAAATTTTTATAGTCAACATCATTGAATAATTCAATTAATGAATCTATTACACTTTCTATATGAGGCTTAAATGATAATGTCCGACCAATCAACTTCTCTTTAATATCCTTATAGGACTTTTCATTTTTATCCGTATGATTTGGTATTTTATCCTCATGAGCCACAATGATTGTTTTAATAGATTCATGTTCAACAAAACTATTTATATAACCTAATACTTCTGTTATATTTAGTTTTTCAAAGTTTATTCTTTCCAAATCATCAAAACAAAACACTTTTTCTTCTGCTTTAATTGTATCCAAAATAGAAAAATCAATACCATTAACCAACGTGTCTATTCCGGTTTTGAATTTTGATTTCATATATAAATCTAAAATATTTCTACTAACTTTAACTAATTCTTTTACCTCTTTTGATTTTGTAAATTTTTTTACAATTTCTGGAATCTTTTCATTTTCTATTGATTTTTCAATGTTTAGAGCCAAAGTTTCATAATCAATTTTAGATATTAACTCATCAATACTTGAAATTCCATATAAGGAAATATATATTAATCTATAGTGTGTACTTATTGGTGTTAATACTTCATTTTCAATTTTTTCTTTTAAAATATTTTTAAGAAAAAACGTTTTTCCACTTCCCCAATGTCCATCTATTAAAATAGCATAGTTTGTTGAAGTATTTTCAAGATACTTTTTTATTATTTCAATAATATATTCTTTATCAATATTTTCCATGGTATTAATTCTCTAAAAACAATGATACATAACGGAGCAGGTGCAACCGTAGTCATTATAATCAATACTCCTTATTTTTTACATGATTATGGTTGCACCATGTTATGTGAACGGTCGTTTTTTTCTTATAAGGCATGGATGCCTTTCCTTTATTTTACTAATTTATTTATTATTTCCTACAAATGAATCGTCTTTCCATATCCCTGTTTTAGATGTTCCATCTATGTAAAACATTATACCTTGACCATTTTTCTTACCATCTTTCCAACTACCCACATATTTTGCACCATCTGGAGTGGAATATGTTCCATAGCCATTCTTATTACCATTTTTATATTCACCTTCATATTTAACTCCATCAGGGTAAGTTAAAATTCCTTTTCCATCTTTTTTTCCAAACTTCCATTGCCCATCATATTTATTTCCATTGGCATAAGTCATTGTACCTTGACCATGAAAATATCCATCTTCAAATTCTCCTGTATATTCATCTCCATTATTAATAGTAATTTTTCCCTTACCGTTTGGTGACTCATTTTTCCATTGGCCAACATATTTATTTCCATTATTAACCTCAAAAACGCCTTGACCATTATCGCAATTTCCTGAAACACAATTACCATCCTTGATAAAAATATTTGGTTTATTATTTTTCTGAATAAGTTTACTATCTTTCCATATTCCTGTTTCAGATGTACCGTCATTATAAGTAAACGTGCCTTGTCCATTCAGTTTTCCATCTCTCCACTCACCAATATAACCTGAGCCATCTTCTGAACTTGAAATACCTTTACCATTAAACTTTCCATCTTTCCATTGACCTTCATATTTACCACCATAAACAAGGTAGGTATATGATTTTTTAATTTGTTTCTTATCAGTATCTTTCCATTCACCTAAATCTTGATAACCACTTTTATAAATATAATTACCATGACCATTTGGTAAATCATTTTTCCATTCGCCTATATATTTATGCCCATATTTTGATATATAAGTGCCTTTACCATTCTTTTTTCCCTGCTTAAATTCTCCTACATATTTAGCACCATTATTTAAGGTTAAAATCCCTTTACCATTAACACAATTACCAGAAATACATTCAGATTTTGCATAAACCTCATATTGTTGTAAAAAGGAAATACTTATTATTAGGAATATTGAATAATAAAATCTTTGATTCATTCTTATATCTCCATAAATACTTTTTTTATTTTCTTAGGCATGGATGCCGTTTAATTTTTAATTTTCTAGAATGTCACATAACGTAGCAAGTACACACGATGGCTACACGAAATATTTTACCGCTGTGTTGGTAGCTATTCGTGTGTACGGTGTTATGTGAATCTTATCTTTTTCTCTTTGGCGTGGCGTATTCATTTACTCTTTTTTCCTTTTTTCTTATTTTCTTCGTGGCGTGGAGGTTGAGATTTTAGTATTTCTTCTATTTCTTTTATACTCAAACCTGTCAATTCTGATAAAAACTCATTTGATAGACCTTTTTTATTCCCATTTATAACTATTTCAATATCACGAGATTTTTTACCTTTTTCTTCTGCTTGTTCTAATTTAGTTTTTTGAGTATCTGCCAAACTTGCTCTTAAACTCAAATCTGCTAAATAATAATCATAACCTCTCTTTTCTTTCTCATTCATTTTTAAAACATCTAATTGAGTAAAAGCCTCTTTTAAGCCCTTACCTTTAAATTCTTCTTTTACTTTATCTGTTTTTAAAAAATATATCCATTCATCTAATCCATCTTTTGTATTTTCATCAAACTTATCTACAATTAAAATATAATACTCAGGGAATATTTCAAACAATTCTTCTTTTTTGAATAATGCTTTTTGATCTAATGTCAATTCTAATTTATCTTTTTTATGGAGTCCAACAAAATTTGTTGTTCCATGATATATATAATCGTTTCCTAAGCCTAATTCAAAATAAACTATACTTACAGATATTACTTTTTTTACAGATTTATATTTTTTACCTTCTTCTAAGTTTTCTGATATAGTTTTGGATACACCATATAAAATTCTTTGAAAATAATCATATTCATCTTCGTTTTGAACTTCTATTATTACAATCTCATTTTTATTTAATTTTACAAGTAAATCAACTCGGTTTAGTTTCTCAATTTTTCTTTCTTTATTACTTTCACTTTCAAGTAACTCTATTATTTTTACGTCTTGCTTTAATAACTCTGATAAAAAACCCTCAAGAATTACAAAATTAGCTTTATCTCTGAGGATATTTTTTATCGCCCAGTCAAACCTTACTAACTTCTTTTCTATTCCTTTATTTTTTACCATATAATAAAACCATAAAAATAATACAATATTAATTATACATCTATTTTTATGGTTCTTATTTTATTTCGACCTACAAAGTTGTGAAAATTCAGATAAAGTATTTAAAAAAGGCTCTGTACGATATTCAAATACATAATCAAATTTTTTTCTATATTCTTTAGTTTCCTTATCTGCATCTCTAAAACATCTAGCTAATTCTAAATATCCTTCATCATTTAATTTACCATCTTCTGAATACTTTGGATTCTTAAGTAAATCCTCTTTATAGGAACTACAATCACGAGAAAGAAACCTATGATGTTCATTAACTTTTTCTAAATCATCTTTATCAATATAGCTAATTGCTAAAGGAAATATAACTCCTTTATCAAATGTACCATTTTCTATTCCATAACATCCATGAGGAAATTCTTTACAATCATAATACCTAAGATCATCGGCTCTAAGTGAATTTACATCATCTTCTGTTATTATATTAAGTACTTTGTATTTGTACGAAGCCCTATAATCATACCTTTCATCTTTAAATGAAAAATGTTTTTCATATAAGTCATATTCATTGCTAAGAAATATCCCTTTTTCTGATACTTTAGAAAAATCTATTATTTTACTTATTTCCTTATAAAAAATACTTACTCTATCGTCTTTATAAGCTTTTTTAGTATCGTCTTTATATTTATTTAATTTTTCTGATATATATTTGAATTCTTCATTTTTAAATTTATCTCCATTATCTGTAATTTTAGAATAATAATTAGTAGCAAACTCTACTTTACAACCTTGAACTGATTTAATATAACTTGAAAATTCTAAATCTATAGAAAGCTCTTTTCTTTTAGATTCTGGTGGTTTTCCAGTTGCTAATAATGATAAAACTCTAAAAAATGTGTTAGGTTCTTCATAATAAAAATAATAAACTGTAGATGGCTTAAAAAAACTATAATTCGAGTCAATTTTCTCTTTACCATAATTTTTTTCTAGATCTTTACCTAATTTATCTATTTTACCGTAATTTATATTTTCTTCAGCATTTGAAGTGATTTCACTATTAAAACTTAGTAATGAAATAAAAACAAAAGAAAAGAAAGTTATTTTCCTAATTAATTTAAATTTTATCATTCTATAACCTCTTATATTTATTCTACCTAAAAAATACCATAGTGAGCATATTTCATTATTAAAAGACATAAAATATATAGTTTTATTCAATTTTAAATCTATTATCAAAGCTAAAAACTCTACTCTCGTATTTTTTAGGTAATAGTTATAATATAATTATTTTTTCTTTTTATCAGATATAGATGGAGAATTAGTTTTATCGTTATTTTTTTTACCACTTAAATTGCTTCCATTTTGATTATTCTTATTAAAATCTTCTATTTTTTTCAAATAATCATTTTTTTTCTCTAATTCTTTTTGTCTATCTCTTTCAGCTTTTTTTCTTGCATAATAACTATTTTTACAATTAGTATATTGATCCCACTCTTGATTCCACTGTTTCATAGGCATTTTTGTTGTGGCATCTGGATAGGAACAACCAGAGTCTTTATCATATCCTGCATAACATGGCAAAGATAATAAAACAAAAAAACTAACACTAATTAATAAAGATTTTTTCTTTATCATAGAATAACCTCACTAAAAACTAAAAATTATAATTTTAGTGCTATAATCTACCTTCAGAATTTCAACGCCACGCCTTTATTTTATTTCTTCCACGCCACGTTTTTTATTTTCTTAAAAGTTTCACATAACGGATCAGGGACATATGCTGGACTCGACACTACGAAATTTATACCATATTTCTTTGTCGATGTCTGGCATATGTCGCCATGTTATCGGTCGTTATTTTTTTATTCAATTTCCCAAAAATGTTTTGTTTTTTCATTACAATAAAAACCTTCCCACCACCCCAAAGATTTTTCAATAACTTCTCTATTTGAGCAAAACAAAAAATAAAAACTATCCCAATCAACTGTAAAAAGAATATTTTTACTAATAGTATAAATATTTTTTATTCCATAATATATGTTATCTTCCAATTCCTCAACAGATGCTTCTTTTTTTTCATCTCCAAACTCATTTTGAACAATAACATTCAAAACACCATTCAATTTTAGTATTCTTTTTATTTCAAGCTGAACTAATGCATTAAAAGAACCTTCTGTTGGCATCCAAATTTTATTATTTTCACAAAAAACAGTTAGCTTTTCACATAAATCAGGTCTTGAATATTCTTTTTTTAATCCACCAATTGAAGTTCTTAACGCAATTGATAATTCTGAATAATCATTAAAGTTACATTCTTTTTTTATTGTTTCCCATTTTATTATTTCCGCTTTTTCTACAATTTCTTCAAATTCTGGGTAATCTGGATTTGGGAAGTAAATACTTTTTCCATTTGTTCCTAGAGAATCAATTAAATAATTTAATGTTTTATCTTCTGACTTTGTTTCAGAATTTACTTTTAAAGAAGATAAATGATAGTTTTGATTATTATTTTCACCATTAATTCTAAAAAAAGGGTTAAATGCTATAAATACAGAATCTGAATATTTATTAAAATATTCTAAAAATATTTCATTTTCTGGATAAATTACTGGTTCAAATATTTCCAATTTTTTTTATTCCTAATGACCGATAACGGTTTCGTATAAGCGTAGTGCGGGATTACGAAGCCGACACTTTTAACTTACCGATAAGTTTGTTAAGATTTCATAAGTTCAAATTTAGCACTTTCGCCCGCATTACGCTTATACAATGTTGGTGGCAGTTATTATTGTCAATTTCTTATTTCCACATCCTGCCAATTGGGGTTTTGCTTTATTTCAGGATTTGTTCCTACAAATGCCTTTTTAGCTTCATTGTCATTTAATAGCGTGTACATAAACCAAGCAGTCATATAACCATCACCGATATATAACATTTCTGGGTGGTCATTATCCTTTCTACGAGCGTATAAAGTTAATTTTCCACTATTGATGTTATTATGATTTTCAATAAGAGAAGGAAGTGGGGCAATGCCTGCATTAGGGTTGTTTAGCGTACCTGCATCATTTTTGCCTGTTCCTGAAATTGCAAAATATGGAACTCCAATTTTACTAATGTCATAATGCCAATTTATGGCTGAAGCTGCTGGCTTTCTTAATGTACTTGCCGTAAATACAGATTTGAAATTGGAACTGTTTGCATACTTAGTTGCTGCGTTAATTGCACCAACACCACCTTGCGAGTGTCCACTTATTCCTGCATTATCTATATCCAATTTATTATAAAAAATACTTCCCTTATCGTTATTGAACTTTTCCAATAAAGCCAAGGCTTTGGAGGAAGATTCTCCGCTAAAACTTGTGGGCTCATCATTGCCAATTACAACAAATCCCCACGAAGCTAAATGTTTAAAAACCGATTCATAACGATAATATTTAACTCCTGAACCGTTCGCAAAAACCACAACAGGAAATGGGTCATTTGAGTTAGCGATGTTTTTCGGATACCATACCTTAAATTCCTTGTACTTGCTAACACCGCTTGGGAAGACTTCTGATTCAACTTCGTATTGTCCCAACTTGGTATATTTTTGTTCAATAGGCATTGCTGCGTGGTTACCTTCATAATAATTGTTTGGTGCAGCAGGGTTCTCGATTTCGAGTTTTTTAATATAACTGGAGCAACCGCTACAACCAACCAACACTAAAGAAATTAAGCTGAGATAAGCAAGAACTTTTAAATTTATTTTCATTTTTTAGTTTACTGTAAATATGTTTTTAAATAATTTTCTAATGCCTCGAACATTGCCTTGCTCACTTCTTTATCACGGTGCAAAGCGTGTCCTGAATGTGGAAATACGAAAAAGTCAGATTTTACATTATGTTTTTTTAGAGCTTCTTGTAATGGTTTTGTTGAAGCAAAAGGTACTATTTTGTCCAGTTTACCGTAACCACATAAAAGCGGTGGCGAATTATCATCAATCCATTCGTAAGCGGATATGGGTTTTAGTGCTTCTTTGTATGTGCCGTTTTCAATCATTTCCGAAGTGGTTTTCACGCCACTCATTAGTTCTACCCAAACTGCTGCTGCATTCGAGTCAGTTCCTATATAGTACCAATCGTTGGGTTCAAAACTTGGTGGACCTACCTGTTCAAATACAAATTTTATAGGAACGGGGGCGTCTTTTCCATCACGATATGCGTAAAGCAATGCTAAAGTGCCACCTGCAGAACCGCCCATTATTGCCATTCGGTCTATCGGATAGCCCAATTCTTTGGCTTTTTCTACAACTTTTGGAACGGCTTCCTTTATTTCGTTTGACATTTGCAACACCGAAGCATTGTTTTTGTCGGTTCGCAAAGTATAATTTATGCCTGCCGAAACATAGCCCTTAGAAGTAAAAAATTTGAGAATAGAAGCGTCATCACTTTTGTCGCCCGTAGTAAAACCGCCTGCGTGTAAGTAAACGACCAAGCCATAAGTTTCTTTATTCTTACTGGTAGGTAAATACAAATCAAATTTGTTCTTTTCGCCATCGGCATAAGAAAAATCGGTTTGGATAGTTCCAACAGTGTCATCCCATTTTACTTTCATTGGGTTGTCTTCCAATAACAGATTTAGCCCAAAACCCAAAGCAACAGCAATGAGAAAGGTTAATAAAATTGCGAATATTCTTTTAATTATTTTCATAAAATACTACCGCCTAAAAGAATGTCCAAGAAAATCTCTTTGATTAAAAATCCTACTACAAAGCCCAAAATTGCTGTAGTAATAAGGATTATTCTAAATTTATTTGACTTTTTATTTTCTGTCATTTTTTTTTGTTGAAGTTTTTTTTCTAATTGCCACCAACGTTCGTGCACACACGACGGCGACTAACAAATCATTACCACTATTTTAGTAGCTGTTCGGTTGTGTGCGGTGTTGTGCGACTGGCACATTTTTGCTTTTGCCTTTTCGTTTTTCACTCCACTCACCTCAAAAACTTACTAAAAATAACTTTACCAATTCTACCACAGAAAACTCTAATTTAAAAGCTATTATTTCAAAAAAATCTCAATTTTTACTGGAGAAACTAATTTTAAAACTAAAATCACTTTTATTTAACTAAATAAGCGACTCGTTCATTCCCAAACAAAAAGTACGATAACCTTAAGTTTAAAAACTTGATTAACTCAAATGAAGTAACAACAATAAATTTATTCTATTTTTACATAAAACCTTGAACATGATTCTGACTTAATTTTAGCCCAAGAAACAATTCGCTTGTTCCCAAACACAGAGCCAGTAAAAGTATAAACCTGATTTTGTCTTAATTTTTAGTCAAATAAGCGACTCGTTCATTCCCAAAAAGAGAGAAACTAAAAGTTTGATTCAGAGTAATTTAACTCTTAAAATGAAGTATTCACAATAACTTTAGTCTATTTTCAACAGAAAAACTTGAACCTAATCTTCGTTCAACTTTTAACCAAAGAAACAACTCGCTCGTTCCCAAACATACAGCCAGTAAAAGTATAAACCTAATTTTATCTCAAAACCACGGCGTAAAAAACATATTTATACCTATGAAAGAAATCTGTGGTTTTTATTTTATAAATCTTTTCTTTTTTTGAGTATTCTTAGTATTTCTTCCTCTTCCTTTTTAAATTTTCTCATTCTTTTTTCAATTTTTTCACCATAACCCAAAAATCCTAAATGATGAGTACAACACATAAACCACTCATACTTTTTATCTAGTATATAGTACTCATCTAAACAACACTCATATACTATCTTATTTATAGATTCTATATTACCCTCATAAAACCAAAACTTACCATCTAACCATGAATCCAATATAAAAAAATAAGCTATCTCGTTTTTAGAAAATAATTTTTCAGTTAAAAAATATTGTCTACCATTTGCATCTATATATTCAGTTTTATATTTAAAAAATGACCAATACCAATAAGGTTGCATTTTATAGCTATCTTTTTTTATAAATTTTTCTTCAAATTTATGTTTTATTTTTTTCCATTTCTCTATTCCAACTTCACAAAATACATCTTTACTTATATTTAGTTGCTTTCTAGCTAATTCTATGTCAATTCTGGTAGAAAAATTGCACATATTTTTAAATAAACCTAAAACACTAATTTATTCTTTTATGCTGTTCGCACAACGTATCTACAGCACACGACGGCTACACGTAATTTTTACCGCTGTGTTAGTAGCTGTTCGTATGATGGGTGTTATGTGAAGCTTCTTTTCTTGTCTTTGGCATGGCGTATTCATTTACTTTTTTTTCTTTTTTTTATTCTCTTCGTGCCGTGGCTGTTGCTCTTTTAGTATTTCTTCTATTTCTTTTATACTTAAACCTGTAATTTTAGATAAAAACTCATTTGAAGCACCTTCTCTATTACCATTTATAATAGTTGAAATTTTCTCATCTTTTTTACCTTCTTCAAACTGATTTTTTAAAACAATTTTTTTGCCCTCAGATTCTTTCATTCTTGTTCGTTCTTCATTGGTTAGATTATTTTTATCTATTAATTTTATAGCCTTTTTTATTCCCAAGTTTTTTTTATTTACTTTAGGCTTTTCTGGGTTATGAATACTCTCATAAATTAAATCTAACCAATCTTTGTATCTTTGCTCTGTATCTTTTGACCTATAATTAGGATTTAAAAAAATTAATTCATGACTAAATAAATCAACTTCTTTATTTTTTAAATTTCTAGGATTTAATTTTGATAGCAAAACTTCATCTTGTATCCAACTACCATCTTTTGCTCTTATTGTATATGGTTCTGTTAAAATTACTATTGTATATACAGTTTGTTCTACTTTATATTGTTTTGAACTTTTTTGCTGTTCTATTATGGCAGAAAGAAAATAGTTCATAAATCTATCAAAATTATAGTCATATTCTACTTTTTGAATTTCTATGATTACTCTTTTATCAACACTTTCTGCAAAAATATCAAATTTAATATCAATAAAACCTACTTTATCAGTAAATTTTTTCTCGGTTTCTATTTGACCTACATTTATATCTATTCCTACAATATCTTTTACAAACTGCTCAAATACTACTTTATCGGTAAAAGCTTTTTTGAAAATAACCTCATTATCTAAGTTACTTAGCATTTTAACCTTTTACCTCACCATACAAAAAACATAAATATAATACAATTAAATTATACAGCTATTTTTATGTTTTTTCTTAGTCTAAATAAACTTATTTATTTTATCAAAGGATATTATTGGAGAATGAACAGTAATTTCTAAGCTTTCATTTTTCAAAAAAGTAACTAAATTATTTAAATCACTATTTTTTTCTACAATTATACATTCTATTTCATTTAAATCAATTTCTAAATATTCTTTTTTATTATTATCATTTATCTTTTTTCTTATTTCTTCTAATTTATCATGATCATCTTCATTTTTAAATGGCAATATTAATTTCTGATGCTGAGTCCCATGATTTTGATCTAAAACAAATCTCCATTCTCTTTCATCATAAAAAATTTTGTTTCCCCTTATTTTATGAAAATATCCTTCATACTCTTTTAAATACTTTAAAATCATTATTTCTTCTGGTGTAAATTTGACAAATTGATTACCTTTAGTTTGATCATTAAATAGATTTCTTAAATTATCAAAATAAATTGAATTTTTATTAAAATAAGAAACTGTATTTAATTTTTTATTGATTCCACATTTTTTTGACATACCTATAGCAAATTTTCCATAATGTTCTGTATGTAAATCTATTTGTGAAATTCTTATATCACAAAAACAGACCATAGGATGAATAAAGTGTGTTGATTGAGAATTGGCATTCATATCAGAAAAATTTTCTACAGAATTACTAAGTAAAAACCCAGATTTTAGAATTTTCTCAAGAACATCATAACAACTTGTAAAATGAAATAAAATATCAGAACTTAAATTTTTCATATCTAAAAAACTCTTAACATTCAAAAATAATATTTTCTAAATGCTATATTCATCTTTCAGAAGTTCACGCCACGCCTTTATTTTATTTCTTCCACGCCACGGTTTCTACTTTCTTAAAAGTTTCACATAACGGAGGGCAGCTATCTGCTGTAGCCTTTTTGGTTATGGCAGATAACTGCATGTTATGTGCAGTATTATTTATTCTCATTAATAAATTTTAAAATATCATTCAGTTTTTTATCTTTTGGCTTTAATTTTAATGCTAACTGAATTTTATTTTCCAGATCATATTCATTTTTATTTCCTGTCTTTTTGGCAATTAATAAACATAGTTCATTTAATGAACTAAAATTTTGATAATTCTCATCCTTACATATTTTTTCGAGCTCTTTTATTTTATTACCATCACTCTTTAAATCTAATGTTTTATTTTTTTTACCAGTTTTTTTATTATCTGATTTTAATGTTTTTTCTGTACTACTTTCTAATAATTTAATAGTACTATTTTTTTCATGACTAATTGGTATAACTTCATCATTTATAATTATTTCTAATTTCTCCATAGGTTCTCTCCAATTTTTTTTACCACCAAGCTCATAAAACTTGTAGTATTCAAACTGTGCATCTGATAAAGCCCCACTTTTCCTTAATTTTTCAAGTTTTTCAAGTTTATAATATTTTAAAGTAAATAAATCTTTTATTCCATTAAATAACTCCTTTATACTCCCTTTTAAGTTAAAGTTAAACCCAAATGAACCTATTGATATATTTTTAATGAGAATTTCATTATCTTCTTCAATAAGATTGTTTTCAAATAAAAGAACTTTTTTAAAGATATAAATATCTTGCATTATGCTTATAAAATTTTCAAGCGTTGGTTCTGCTGAAATCTCCAAATAAAAATTGGAACCTTTTTCTAAATTTTTAAGTTCTAAAATTTTATTTTCAATTACTGATTTTAGCTGGTAATAAAATATTGATAAAGAATTTGCATCATCGGAAAAATCCAAAATATCAGTTATACCTGAATCTCTACTTAATTTTGCTAAATTTGAAATATTAAATTTTCTTAGCCCATCTGCAAAAATATTAAATTGTTCAATGTTGCTAAAATAATTTTTATAGGAAATTAAATTACTATATAAACTTTGAAGTTCAAGAATAATATAACCATTATGATATACCTCCCAATTTCTTATATCATTATTATTACTTGTAATTTTACTGATTCTTTCATTAAATTCAATTTCATCCTCTTTAGTTAATATATGCTTTTTAAGTCTATTTGACATCATATTAATGAAGGTTTTATTTTGGGAAATACTAATATTATAAACTTTAAAATTGTTATATGAATTTATAAAGTTGTTTCTATCTAGTTGAATAGATTTTAGATATTTAATTGTTTCTTGATTTAATTTTGTAATATAAAAATCAAATTCTTCAAAAACTGAATTTTCCAATATTTCAAGTAGCTTTTCTAAATTATTCAATTTATCTTTTATCAAAATATAATCCTCTACTTATATTGCACATAACGGACACGTGCAGGTGACGTACCCGAATACTTCCAGGGTATGTTCACCTGCACGATGTTGTGCGATGGGCAGAGTGCCTCTTCATTTTTTTTTTTTTCATTTATTAACGCCGTCCCTCTTTTCGCAGGAGTGAAGGATGTGTGAAGGAAATTCCTTTCATTCTGTAATTTATTTAAATGCATTTTTAAATTTTTAACCTTATTCACGGTTGTATTTTGATTTGAGATATTACCAAGCCCTTGTTGGTAACAGTTTTTTCTACTCGAATCATAAAATACTTTCTCTTAATAAATATCCATGTATAGAACCTCGTTCAATTATAAATTCCAGTATTGGAATAATCTTGTTTTTCAATCTTATTTCTTCTTTGATTTTTTGTCTATTAATGAAGATATATTTTCTCAAAAACATTTCTAAATAGTACAAGGTATTTGATTCTAAATCATCAAGATTTAAAGACTTGTTATTTGTTATAATTGTATAAACCCAATCAATACCTTCGTCTTTAAAGTTTGTACCAATTGAATTTAATACTTTGACAACAGAATACAATACAGCGGGAATATTCCCTATTTCTTTTGAAACGTTTGTATAAAGGGATAAGTTTTCCTTTTTTAAGCTACGCCATTCTTCAATTCCTTCACGCCACCAACGCCATGCCAGCAAGTAATTTATTATGATTTCTTTTAAATGATAGCCATACGGACTTGAACAGAGTTCTTTTATTTTCGGATATAGGCTGTTCCAAATATACCAAAATTGCTCAGACTTGTTTAGGTAATCTTCTGCACTTACTAATTCTTCAATAAATGAAGCTGTCTCTTCTGTTGAAGAAAATGAATCAGTAAATGGTTTTAGAAACTCATTAACTTCACTTTTTTCTCTTTGTAAAATAAAATAAGAAAAAGTTTTGAAAACATGTTGACGTAACAGGAAAATGTTAGAGTCATCTTCTGAATCGTCTTTATAACTTCTTCTATCTTTCAATAACTGTGAAGCTAATAATGGCAATGATTTCTCATAAATATCTAAGTTTATTTTATCCTTCGTATCAGAAGGAATTAATTGAAGTACTATTTCCAAATCATGAATATCAAGTGAAGAAATATCATTTATATCAAATGAAATATTTTCAAAAGCATTTGTCTCTTTTAGTTCTTCTAAAATCGAGCTTTTAGAAATTCGCCCCCAACCAATTTCTTTCCTTTTTTGTGCAATAATATTTTTAAAAATTGGTTTAATTTTTATATAGCCGAATAAAATTGATTGGGCAACTTTTGAATTTTGTTCCCATAATTTTGATTTGTGAATTGATTCAATAACATAGTCACATATTCTTTTGTATTCTCCAATTGGTGTTTCATCTAAAAGTGCCAATACCATTATTAAAACATAATATTCCGTTTCTTCTGGATATTCATTTACTAAAGTTGGAATAGCATGAACAGAGGCTTCAACTCCATCACTAATTTGATAGTCATAATTATCCGAAATAAGGAAAGACATAGTAGAAAGAACTATTTCTTTGCAAAAAGCCTTATCTTCTTCTGATAGTTTTTCTTTGTATTCAATTAATAATTTTGAACACGAAAATGCAGGTATGGAATAATCAAACATGCCAATTCCGTTTCGTCCTGTTTTCAGTTCTTCTACAAGTTGTTTTGTTTCTGATAAAGCTAATAGAGGATTGTTGTCATATTCCTCTTGTTTTGCAGTTTTAGTTTGATTTTTCGTACCAATCAAAAAATCTGCCCATACTTTTAGTGAAGAATATTTAAAAACATCTTGGTATTGATTTAACGCTTCTTCGCTTTCTTTTTTAAGTTCTTCGGAAAGCTCTTTGGGACTAAATTCCACTCGTAAATGGTTGTCATCATGTTTTGATACTTTTGGTATTAAATTTCGTCTGTCCATTCTTGCCAACAATATTCCGTAAGATTTGCTTGTTGAAGCATTTGATTTATGTTGGTCAATTATTTCATACAATTTTTTGATAAATTCAGTGTTTTGTTCTTCTGTAAAACCTTTTACACCAAAAAGCTGATAATTCAAAAACAATGATTCTAAATTTGAGTTTCTATGTTTATCCTCGCAAGTTTTCAATCTTTCATCTGTGTATAAAATATCTCTGATTTTATCCATTCCATATCCTATTGAATACAGCGATTTTGCTTGAAATTCATTTGAGCACCTGAAAGTGTCTAAATGAAACAATTCTATTGTTTTGAATAAAATTAAAGCAACATCATATAACTTATCAGGATTTGCAAGCACAACGCTACAAACAATAGAAGTAAGAGAAGCTGATTTTGATTGAGTAAGAATTCGTAGAAGTATATCCTGAATTATTTCAGACTTTAAGATTTGAGAAAAATCTAGTAGAGTTTTTTCTAATGCCATATGTATTGACTGTAATACTTTTGGAACGACAGGGCTTCCGTTACCACGATACATACTCCATATAGCACCACTCAAATACTGTGTTACTTCCTTTTCATTAATGTGTAATGTAACTTTTACGACATCTTCTTTTCCATAATCAGATTTACTATAGGATTCAACAGCCCTATCCGTAAAATCTATGATAAAATCAAGCGTTTTGTAGAATTCTATTTGTAATAACCATTTTATTGGTGTTTGATTGGCACTTGAAGGAAAATAATTGAATTCGAGTTTTCCTGCTAAACCATATCTACTCTCCATTGTTTCTCTATCATATCCAAATCTGTTTTGTTTTTTCGGCTGTTTTTGCCAAAATAAATTACACAATTGAATTACGGATAGCGGAAGTGTTTTAATTAATTCAGTTGCTATGTAAGGTTTCTCTAAAATTTTAGAGCAAAGTCCTACGTATGGATCTCTGTGGTCTGTCCATTTACTATTAATTACTTTGTCAAATATTTCTTTTAGTTCTGATTTTAGTTCATTGGCTGCATTGAAAACAACTTTCATTAAATTTTCTTCTACATCTTTTTGTATATAGAAGTCTTCTTCAGTTTCATCTTTTTGAATTATACTCAATGCTAATAAGCCTGCGTACCTTGTTATTTCTCCTGTCTTGTTAAAGTCGCACCAATCAGTTAAAACTGGTAAAACAAGTTTTAAATTGCTATAAAAAAAGTCAAATTTATGTTTGTAAATAAGGGTAATTACTTCTTCCCAACCTTTGCCTTTGGGTTTTATAATTTCAATATTTTGAATTGCTGAAATATCAGTACAAGCAATTCTTAGTAGGAACAAAATTCTTTTTAGTATTTTAAAATCATTTGCAATGATTTCCTTTTCGAAAAATTTAAAAAATGTCTCAGAATAATCCGATAATAAAACAGAAACTAAAACTTCATCTTTCCAAAATTGAGTTACCTCAAGGTTTGTGAAAGCACCTTGAATAAAACTTTCTATTTCTTTACTATTTTCAGATAAATGCTCAGATAACCACAATCTAAATGCTCTTCGAATAGGTAATGAATTTCCTAAATTGTCAAAAAACTCTTTTATGTTTGAATAATTTGAAAAACTGCGAGAAACTATTTTTTCCAATGTCCATTCTTCATAAATGTCATGAGTAATAAAATATCCGTTATGTGTATCATCATATCCGAGAATTTCGTCTTGCTTTAATCGGAACAGTACTGATTGTGGCAAATTATCTGCATTGATATAAAACCTTCCTGTTTCACATCTTTGTTTAGAAATACTGATAATACATCTTTCTCTTTCAAGATGAATGTTGTCTTTTTGAACAGTATTTTGTATTCTCTTTTTCCAAAGTAAGTCAATAAAGCCTTTATAGTTTCCTTGTTTGTCAATGTTTGAATATTGTTGAACATACTCTCTTAAATAAAACAAGTTTCTAAGTCGTTCTAAGAATTTTTGATTGTCGGGAAGTGAGAATTTGAATTCATCTGCTATTGATTTTAATTCATCGGCATCAATCAAAGAAACGTCATTCACGTCAAATTGCAACTGATAATTCTCCTTGATGTGAAAAATTAAATCGTTAAGATAAGCGTAGCGTGTTGTAAAGATGATAATCCAATCATTCTCTTTTAACTTTTGTATTAGTGTAGTTAGAATGTCGTTGTTAGAAATCTCTGCGAGTTTTTCTGAGGAATCAATTACAAATATTTTAAGTGGTTCATCTTTGTAGGCATTGAGAAACTGTACAAATGTAAATTTGTGGTCAAAGTGAAATATTTCGTTAATGTGATTTACATTAAGTTCATTTGCTTTAAAAACACAAATTGGTATTTTCTTAAAATAAGAATTATAAAACTCCTTGAAAATTGCAGTTTTACCACAACCGCCTTCGCCTGAAATAATTATGTTTTTTTTCTTTTGAGAAGTATTTGCTATTGCTTCAACAACAGTACTTCGGTCAATTTTAATTTGTTTGTCTCCAAATGATATCTCTGTTTGAATTGCTTGTAAAATATTCTCGTTGTGTTTAGACATTTCATCAAGCAAATCTCCTTCGTTTGGGTCAAGGCTGAAAAAAATGTCATTGATGTATTTGTTGTCAGGCAAGGACAATTGTAGTTCAAAATGACTTGGGACTCGCCATTGAATATTAATTCCTTCTGTCTTAGCAACATTCTCAATGTCTAATTGGTATTGAGGTTTCTTCTTGCTTTTAGTTGTGCTTTCGGAAAGTTCTTTGTTGATGTATAGAAGTAATTCGTCTAATTGTTTGTTTTTGGTTTTTGCTTTCTTGATTGAATCAATAATGTCGTCTTTGTTGTCTGCGATTGAGGTTGTGTAATATTTAGATTGAAAACCATAATATTTACCGTCTTTTTCGATAGGCTCTGTTTCAATTCCTGTTTGGTTTTTATAGCGAAATAATCCAGTTCGATTATTAAACTCAGCACAGAAAAGCAAATAAGACATTTGTTCAAATGCCCACATCTCTCGATTGTCGTATTTTACACTGAAAATTTTCCAACTCATTTATTTGCATCCTTACTTGTATGTACTAGCCCACCACGGACGGCGGGACTCCTAGGGCGTGGATTAGAAATTCTTCTTTCAAAATTCAATTTACATCTCATTGTCTTGGTGCTCTGCCTTTCGCATAACGGACAGGGCTATGTGACGGTCTCGGTTTTCTTCCACCGAGACTGTCATATAGCTAATGTTATGCGAAGGATTTTTTTATTCTCTGATTTAAACCAGTTTTTAACTTTTTAATTTTCAAGTTTTTAGCCGATAATTCCTTTCAATTTCAACAAGATGAGTAATTAATTCTGAATGACCCTGAACATGAAAAATAAATCTTGGTACTTGTCTATCACTAGTTTTTGACATAAATGGTTCTCCCCAAAAACTTAATAAACATTCTGTTTTATTATTGTGAGATGTATCTGAAATAATTAGTGAAATATTTTCATTTATTGTAGTCCATTTTGGTTCTTTTACTTTTTCTTTTCCATTACATGTATTCAATTTAGGGATTATATAATCCCTCCATAGTTCTTTTTGATTACTGTCTAATACAAATTGAATTGATGTTACTAAATGGTTTTCCATAGCAGGTTTTATTAAAAGGTCAAAAAGTTCCTGTTTACGGAACATTAGAAGACAAACATGAAACCATACCATGTCGCCTTTTGCTTTTCTAGAAAACTCTTCACTTACAGAACGAATATGCTTAGGACCTATAAGTATTGCATCAGTAGGTTCTAAACCAGTTTTTATTTGTTTTACAGTATTTCCAATAAAATCAAGTTTTTCTTCAATCTCTTCAGTTGAATTTTCTCTTCTAATATCTCTGATAAACAAAAGAGCTAACAAAACTACAGAGAGAGTTATCAAAACTTCTTCCTGAATAATATGTAGAAAATGTAAAATAATAGCAAGGACTGCCGCTGTTACACCTGCAATAGCATCCCAATCATACTTCATAAACTTTTTCATGGATGACTCTTTTTTAGTCATTTTTCACCATCACAATTTTAATATTTGTTATTTTATATTCTCACAGAAATTTATACCAAACTCAATACATTTCTCAATACACTCATTATCTGGAGACCAATTTACCTTTAGTTCTTCATTAACAATTTCAAATCCTGATTTTTCTAAACTATCAGAAATTATTTTTGTTGCCTCACCGCTCCACCCATAGCATCCAAATGTAGCAGCTTTCTTTTTCTTAAACTTAAGACCTTTTATTAATTCAAGGATTGCCGAAACAGATGTTAAAATACCACCATTTGCAGTAGGTGAACCCACAAGAATTGCTTTAGATTTAAAGATTTCGGTAATTACATCATTTTTATCTCTTTTTGAAAGATGCATTAGTTTAACATTAACATCTTTATCCGTTTTTTTTATTCCTTCAGAAATTTGTTCAGCCATTAGACGTGTACCGTTCCACATGGTGTCATAAATAATTGTAATTTGATTTTCTTGATAATCATCTGCCCATTTCAGATATTGCTCTATAATTTGTTCTGGTTGGTTTCGCCAGATTACACCATGTGATGGACAAATCATGTCAAGTGGAAGATTAAGAGATAATATTTCTTTTATTTTATTAATGACTAACTTATTATATGGGGTTAATATGTTTGAATAATATTTTATACATTCTTCAAATAATTCTCCTTGATTGACTTGATCATTATAAAGTAACCCTGTAGCATAGTGATTGCCAAAAGCGTCATTACTGAACAATAAATTATCTCCTGTTAAATAACATAACATGCTATCAGGCCAATGAAGCATCTGCATTTCAACAAAAATTAATTCCTTGTTTCCAAGGCTTAATGTATCGCCTGTTTTAACAATATTAAAATTCCAGTCTTTATGATATTGACCTTTTAATGATTTAATAGCATTTTTTGTGCAATATATTGGTTTATCTGGTATATGGCTCATCAATTCTGGTAATGCACCACTATGATCCTTTTCACCATGATTCATAATAATATAGTCTATTTTATTAAGATCAATTTCATTAGCTAAATTTTCAACGAATTGATTTGAAAATGTTTCCCATACAGTATCTATTAAAGCTATTTTCTCTTCTTTTATCAGATATGAATTATAGGATGAACCACGATGCGTTGAATATTTATATCCTTGATAACTCTGAAGTTCCCAGTCGATATTTCCAACACAATAAACGTTATTCTTAATTTTAACACTCATAATAATTTCATTCTTTCATTATTCAACTATAACAAAATCTTCTTTTTTTGCACCGCAAACAGGGCATTTCCAATCATCAGGTAAGTCTTCAAATTTTGTTCCAGGTTCAACTCCTGAGTCAGGATCACCTTCAACAGGGTCATATATATAACCACATACGGTACAAACATATTTAGTCATCTTGTTAATTCCTTAATTTAATACAATTACATAATATAAAATCAGATTCTATGGTTAATCATTATACTATAGATATCACGTTTCAATTTTTTATAACAAATGTATCGGGTATTGTTAATTATTCTTTTACATAATTTTTCAATCTTTCGCATAACATCTGTGTAAATGAACCGAGTGTCAGTTTATTTTTTTAGAGTGTCATTTATTTACACTATATATGATCTCACTAACACCTTTTACCTTAACAATTATAATTTCAAAATTAGCATATTACAATAGTTAACATACAGAAAATTCTAAATTATCTAAAGGGCTTATAATACTCTCTAAACCCTTTTTTGTTATATGTGTGTAAATTTCTGTTGTTTTACTTGAATTATGACCTAAAAGATTTTGTATATATCTTAAATCTGTTCCTTGCTCAAGCAAATGAGTTGCAAAGCTATGTCTTAATGTGTGTACAGTTACTTTCTTTTTTATATTCGATTTAAAAACAGCTTTTTTAAGAATTTTATCAATACTTCTCACACTATATCTATTATTATCAGGGCTTTCAAATAAATATTCTTTTGGTTTATATTCTAAATAATACTTTCTTAGTATATTTAGCAAATTTTTAGATAATAAAGTTACTCTATCTTTTTTACCCTTTGCATCTCTAATCATTATAAGGTTTCTATTTGAATCTATATCGCTAACTTTAAGATTTACAAGTTCACTAATTCTTAAACCACCTGAATAAATTGTATATAAAATAGATTTGTGTTTCAAATTTTCAATATTATCAAAAATAGATAAAATATCTTTTTGACTTATGACATTTGGCAATTTATATGATTTTCGTGGTCTTTCAAGTTTATAAAATTCTCTTTTTAAGCCTTTTACATTTTCATAATAAAATTTTATAGAGTTAATAGACTGATTTTGATACGATTCTGAAATATTTTTTTCTTTTAATAGAAATAGGTGATAATCTTGTATATCTTTATGAGTTAAACTATCTATATTTTTATTTTTTGATTTAAAAAATTGAACAAAGTTTAAAAACATTGATTTATATGTTTTCATAGTATTGAAGCTATATCTTTTTATAGTTAATTTCCTTGAGTATTCTTCAAAAATTTTACTTGATTCTAAATCTAATTTATCAATATTATTATTTTCATCACTTTTATATTTTTGTTCTTTAATATTTATAGTTTTTTGATTACTAATAGTATTATTATTTTCAAAATTTATATTTTTAGATTTTAATTCTTTAATTTGGGGCTCTCTTATATTTCCAAAATTATTTTTACTAAAGAAATTTGTTGTATCTATCCAAGCTATACCTTTTAAAGCTTTAAAAATATTTTTTAAGTTTATTCTATTATTACCAAGTAGCCAACAATTATTTTGTTTATTCCATTTTGCATCTTGAATATTTTTTATTGCATTTATAATCTCTGTATCATATATGAATATAAGCTTAATCTTATTAATACCATCAATTGTAATATGTTCGATTTTTACATTCTTTTTCATAATAAATCTTCTCCTTATTTTTAACAGATTGATTTATAACATAAAAGAATTTTAATGTAAATATTTAAAACATATATATGTATGTTTTTACAACAAATTAAGATTCTAAAATATTTAATTATATTAGTTTATTTATTACTCGAGCAGTTTTTCATTTTCTTTTAAAGTTTGCTTTATTAATTTTTCATACATAATTTTTGTATCTAAAAAATCTCCAAAATCAGTTTGAGTTATTTTTATAACAAACTCAGCGACAATATTTTCTAAGATAACCTCAATATCTCCATGTTTGCCTGTTTTTTCAAGTTCTAATTCACCTTCTCTAAGATCCATTTCTTCTATTGTATACTCAGTTTCTTTAATATTTGAATCTAATACAAGATAAGCTCTGTATAATTTGTTTAATTGATATTTTTTTACTTTATCAAGTTTTAAATAATCTTTTATAGCTTTAATAGCTGAAAATTTTTTATAGTCATCTGTTCTTTTAGCTATATATTCATGTACCCATATTGTATTTAAAGCTCCTTGAATATACCCCCAAATATGCTCTACATAAGATTTATATGAATATGTACCTCTTAAAAATGAATCATTTGTTAACATATTTAAAATAGCTTTTTTAAAATCTTCTTCAAAGTTTTTTATTATCACTTTTTCATCAATTATTTCAAAATTATAATTCCCATATTTTTTAGAAGCATTCTCTCTCCATTTTTTAAAAAGAGTTAATGCTATTTTGTCTATTTTATCTTGTATAGGTATTAATATTATATCTTCTATATCTATATGTGTTTTTGGATAAAAACCCAATTTTTTCTCTAATAATTTAAAGTTAAGCCTAGTTTTTTTATAATTTTTATAAAAAACTGATGTATTACTAAAATATTCTTTATATAAAAGTATACTTAAAATTCCATCACTTTCTTTATCGTACTTATTCATTTCTATTTCTTCTTTATATTCTCTTCGATAAAAATGACTCCAATTCTTAACTTCTAAACTATTTAAAGCTTTTTCAAAAATGGTGTTTTTATAATCTATAGGAATTTTGGAAATTTTGTGAGCATTTTTAAATAAATTAACCCAATTACCTAAATAAGAGTTTATATCTACGAAATTATTTAAAAAAATAAAATTTAAGCGTAATTCATTAAAGGGTTTGCTTATTATATATCTTTTTTGAATTAAATAATCATTATTATCTTCTATATCATAATTAAAAAATGCAATAACATTTATTGAACTGCAATTCTTAGCATCTTTTAAATATGATTTCTTTTTATTGTTAAAATTTTCAGAGTTAATTCTGATTTCATTATAAGGCATATTTTTTGTCATTTTAACAAGATAAAGTTCAAAAATATGTTCATTATTATCTTCATCATAAGCATATATAAATCTGTTCTTAAATTCAGTTCCATGAAAACCAAATAAATTAGACTGAACAAAATGTAAAATACCACTAGATTTTACAAATGTTTTATTATTTACTTTGAAACAATTTAAAAAATCAAGAATTAAATCTTGATTGCTTTCTTGAAAAAGAACAGATAAAGACCAAATATTAAATAAATTAGCATATTTTTTCATTATGTATAAACACTTTTTTTATTACTGTTAGAATGTACTTATTATTTTTTACATAAATTATACTAAAAATTATGATAGTAGAGCCTAATCAAGATATTGCAATAGTAGGTATTGTTGTCGTTTTCCTGATGCTAATAATAAAGAAGAGTTTTGGAATAATCTGAAAAATGGTGTTAATTCAATAAAAGAAGTACCTTCTGATAGATGGAATAAAGACTTGTTTTACTCTGAAAAAAATGAAAAAGGTAAAATGAATACTATATCAGGAGGTTTCCTAGATAAAATAGACTCATTCGATGCTAATTTTTTTAATATTAGTGAAAAAGAAGCAGAAAGTATTGAACCACAACAAAGATTATTATTAGAAGTTGTATATGAAGCAATAGAGGACTCAGGATATAAATCAGAAAATTTAAGAGGTGAAGGTTGTGTTGTGGTGTTGTAATTTTTATCTATTTATTTTAGTTTGTTGAATCTAAAGAAACTTGAACATTATTCCATAAACTTATAATCTTTTAAAAACCTTTTTAATAAAATTATTAAATTTCTAATTCATGTTAAGAATAGAGAAAATAAACTCATAAAAATAATTAAAGAATGTTAATCTAATTATTAGTTAAATTTAGAGTTTGAGACAAATAAAAATGACTCGAGTAAAAGTTGGTCAAATTAATATTTTGACTGTTATTAAAGAAAGTAGTTTTGGTTATTTTTTTGATGGTGGTGAAGATGGAGATATATTAATGCCAAATCGTCATAAGCCTGACCATGAACTAGCAGTTGGCGATAAAGTTGATGTATTTGTTTTTCATGACTCAGAAGAACGCTTAACAGCAACTGTTAAATTTCCTGTTGCTCAAGTAGGAGAAATTGCCTTTCTGAAAGTTATTGATAAAAATAAGTTTGGAGCTTACTTAGACTGGGGCTTAAGTAAAGATCTTTTTGTTCCTGAATCTGAACAATATGAACCTATGAAACTTGGAACCTCTTATTTTGTGCATATTTTATTAGATAATCATGGACGTCTAATAGGCTCAAGTTATTTCATTGAAGATATTAAAGAGCATAATAATGAAACTTTTAGTTTTAAACAAGAAGTTAAGGCTTTGATTACTAGAAATACTGAAATGGGTTGGAAAGCAATTATTAATAATACTCATTGGGGAATAATTTTCCATAATGAAACCTTCAAAAAAATTAGTATCGGACAAGTTGTAAAAGCTTATATAAAAAATATTCGTGAAGATGATAAAATTGATTTAAGTTTAGTTCCAATAGGCTTTAACATTGAGCATATAAGTAATTTAGGAAAAAGGATTCTTGATAAAATTGATTCTAATAATGGTTTTCTTCCGATTACTGATAAAAGTTCACCAGAGGAAATATATAAAATGTTTGAAGTAAGTAAAAAAAATTTTAAACAAGCAGTTGGTTCTTTATATCGTGATAGAATTATAGTTATTAAAAAGGATGGATTGCAAAGGTCTTAAAAGCAGTAAACGTTATAGCGTAATGGTTTTATTAAATGAGTAGTTTCTTAATTCCAATTACTTAGATAGTAAACTATTTCCTCTGATATTCTTGATAATGACACAATACTATCAACATTATATGACTCTATAACAGCTTCAGGCATTCCAAAAACTACAGAAGAATCTTTATCTTGGGCAATACATTTTCCACCAAGTTCATTTATAATCTCAACACCTTCACATCCATCATTACCCATACCTGTTAAAATTACATTTAAAACTCTACCTTGATATACTTTAGCAACAGATTTTAAAGTTATATCTACAGAAGGTCTTACACCTTTATAAGTAGGTGATTTATCTAGTTTTATAGTTTGTTCTTGAGTTACTGTTAAATGATAATCACCAGGGGCAACGTAAACATTTCCTGCTTTTATTGCTTCACCATCTTCTGCAACTTTAACATTCATATCACTAATATCATTTAATCTTTTTGCTAGTGAGTTAGTGAAACCATCTGGCATATGTTGAACTATTATTATAGGTATATTAACTTTGGGAAGTGTTGAAAAAATTGTATATAGAGCTGTTGGACCACCTGTTGAAGCTCCTATAACTAAAAGTTTAGGAATTATAAAAGAACCTTTAAATTGTATTTTTTCTTTTTGTAATTGAGTTAAAACAGGTCTTTTAGAAATATTTAAAGCAATATTTATTTTGTCACATAATTCCTTTGATAATTTATCAAATTCTATATTGATTAACTTATCTTCAGGTTTTGGTATAAAATCTATAGCTCCTAAATCAAGAGCTTTCATTGTAGTTTCACCATTTTTTTGAGTAAACTTACTAATCATTATTGTAGGAATAAAAATATTTTGACTTCTCATTTCACTTAAAAGCTCTAAACCATTCATAACATTCATTTCTATATCAAGTGTTATAATATCTGGTTTAAACTCTTTTATTTTTTGTAGAGCTAATTTACCATTTGAGGCAAAATCCATCTTTATTTTGTTATTAGATTGTAAAAGATCTCTGATTATATGCCTCATAAAAGCTGAATCATCAACAATTAGTACTTTTATTTCTTTATCTAATACTAGCATTTGTCATTACCATAAAGAAATGATTCTATTTTTTTATAAAATTCAATATCTTCTATAATACTTTTAGCTTTTGAAATATCAATAGATGTATCTCTATCATTATCAAGTTTTTCTATTTTTTCTCTTGTATGATTATAAATAATTTGTACACCCTTAGCTGGAAGATAAGGTTTTCTAAATTCTAATCCTTGTGTTGATAATAATAATTCAATGGCTAAAACATTTTCTAGGTTTTTTAAGATCATTGAAGCTTTTCTTGCTCCAATTGTTCCCATACTTACATGGTCTTCTTGATTTGCAGATGTTGGAATAGAGTCAACACAAGCAGGATGAGCTAATGATTTATTTTCAGAAACTAATGCTGCTGCTGTGTATTGAGCAATCATATAACCTGAATGTAAACCACCTTTATCTGTTAAAAATGCAGGTAATCCGTTACTAAGGTTAGGGTTTACAAGCCTTTCAATTCTTCTTTCTGAAATATTAGCAAGTTCAGATAAAGCTATAGATAAAAAGTCCATAACCATTGCAACAGGTTCTCCATGAAAATTTCCACAACTTATAATTTCTTCTGTATCAGTTAAAACTATAGGGTTATCTGTAACAGAATTTATTTCTACACTTACAACACTTTCAACATAATTAATTGTATCTCTAATAGCACCATGTACTTGAGGAATACATCTAAGAGAATAAGCATCTTGAACTTGGTCGCAGTCTTTGTGATTATTCATTATCTCACTATCCTCAAGCATTTTATATAAGTTTTTAGCTGATTGAATTTGACCTTTATGAGCCCTTATCTGATGTAATTCTTTTCTAAATGCTGAACTTGTCCCTTCTAATGCCTCCAAACTTGTTGCTGAAATTGAGTCGGCTATATCTATTAATCTTTTTGCTTTAATTAAGTTTATTACTCCAACAGCTGTCATTGCTTGAGTTCCATTGATTAAAGCTAAACCTTCTTTTGCTTTTAATTTTAAAGGTTCTAATTTATTGATTTTTAGAATATCTATAGAATTATATTCTTGATTATTAAATAAAACTCGACCTTTTCCTATTAATGGTAAAACTAAATGAGAAAGAGGAGCTAAATCTCCACTAGCACCTACAGAACCCTGTGATGGAACAAGAGGAATAATATCAAGGTTTATAAAATCAATAAGTCTTTGGATAACTTCTAATCTAATACCAGAAAAGCCTTTAAGTAAAGCATTTGCTCTTAATAAAAGCATTGCTTTTGAAATATTTTTTTCAAAATATTCACCAACACCAGCAGCATGACTTATAATCAAGTTTTCTTGTAAAACTTCTATATCATTTTCATCAATAACTGTATTTTTTAAAAAACCAAAACCTGTATTAATGCCATAAACAACTTTTTTTTCAGATATTATTTTTTCTATTACATTTCTTGATTTATTGACTTTTTCAATAACAGAATTAGATATTTCAACCTTAAAATTATAATTACAAATAAGGTTAATTTTATCTAGATTCAGTGATTCACCATCAATAATTATTTTTTCCATATTATTCGACCGTTATTGATAATTCTTTATCTCTTTTATGTCTTTCAAGAGCATAAGTTATTAATTTGTCAATCAACTCACTATAAGGTACTCCACTTGCTTCCCAAAGTTTAGGGTACATACTTATTTTAGTAAAACCAGGGATTGTATTTAATTCATTTAAATATATTTCATCATTTTCTGTTACAAAAAAATCAACTCTTGCCATTCCTTCGCAACATAAAGTTTTAAATGCTTTAATTGCATAATATTGTAATTTTTTTAAAGTATCAGGGCTTAAGTCTGCTGGAATTTTTGTAACTGCTCCATTATCATCAATATATTTTGCATCATAAGAATAGAACTCATGTTGAGCCATAATTTCACCAGCTATAGAAACAATAGGTTCTTCATTACCCATTACAGAACACTCTATTTCTCTACCTTTTATAAACTCTTCAACTAAAATTTTATTATCATATTTAAATGAATCTTTAATGCCTCTAATAAATTCTTCTTGATTTCTAGCTTTATTTACCCCAACTGAAGATCCTGAGTTAGCTGGTTTTATAAAAACAGGTAAACCAAGCTTTTCTTTTACTTGATTAAAATCAATATTATTAATTTGATTTTTATGGAATGTTAGAAATTTAGATGTAGGAATCTCAGAATCTCTCATAAGTCTTTTTGCAACATCTTTATCCATACAAATTGCTGAACCTAAAACACTAGGGCCAACAAATGGTATATCAGCTAATTTTAAAAAACCTTGTAAAACACCATCTTCTCCTGTTGTCCCATGAATAACAGAAAATACAACATCAATATTATCTATACCTGAATTATTTGTAATATTCATTATTTTACTATTAGTATTTCCAGGGATTATAGCTAAGTTTTGATTTGAATTATTTAATTTTATTAGTTTTGGATCATTTTCATTTAGTAAATATTTTGAGCTATTATTAAGATGCCATTTACCATCTTTATCAATACCAATTAAACTAACATCATATTTATCTTTATTAATGGCATCAAATACGTTTTTTGCTGATTGTAATGATACTTCATGTTCTACTGATTGACCTCCAAACAGTATAGCAACTCTTATATTTGCCATTAATAAACCTTTCACTAAACCTATATAGTTTAGTTATTTTAACAGATAGATAACAAATTTTTTTTAAATAGTCACAATTTTTTAACTAAAAATATTTGACGACATTATCTGCCTTCAAATTAAACTTTTATATAGATAAAAAATTTATATAACATTTATCTTAAAAGTACTAAATTCTTTTAGAAGTAAATTAAACTCATAAATATACTCTTTAGAGTTAATACCATATTTAAAAATTATTTCGCCATGAGAAATTTTAAAATTTTCTATAAATTTTTTATCAGTTTCAGGAAAAAATACTAAACCTTTAGATTCTTTTAAATTATCATTTAAATTAAGCTCATTCATACTTTGTTTTTTTACATATTTTAAATAGAGTGAATAATTAAATGTAATTATTAAATAATCTTTGTTTTTATTATAAATTTCATTTATTTTTTTACTATAATCATAATAATTTAATTCTGTTAGTTTCATTAATTGAACCATGATATTATTTTCTTTTTCAATGCTATCATCTTCTAACTCTACAAAAATATCTAATGCCTCTTTATATTTTTTTTGATAATAGCTTGTTATTCCCTTATAGATATTAAAGTTTTTATTATTAATTTTTTGGCTTGGATAAGTAAAACTAGATTTATCAATTAGATTCAATAAACCTTTTAGAAGATGATAATGAGTATAATTATTTATGGTTTTTAATTGACCATTTTTAGAAACTCTATTTCTTTCTTCTTCATTATTTAAATAGTATTCAAGTAAATTTTCTAAACTATCAAGATTATAAATAACTAAATCTTTTTTATCTTGGTATAGCTCTAAAACCATATCATTTTCTTCAACAAAACATAAAGTTCCAATTCCTAAAGCTTGAAACATTCTATAATTAAGTGCTTTTGAATCTATTGTATGATCTATTATTATTTTAGATTGATTCGTTAAAGTCCAATATTCATCATAATTAGAAACTGATTTTATTAGTATTTTATACTTACTTTTTAAACTTTCTAGTTTATCAAGCATTAATCGTCTTTTTTTATACATTAGCGAATCACTTATATTACCTAAAAAAACTATGTCATAAACTTTTTCAAGATTAAGCTTTGGATATGCCAAAGGATCATAAGCTACAGAACCAGCACAAGGGTAATAAATAACATTACTAAAACCTTGTTTTTTGAACAATTCAATACAGTAATTTTCCATTACTACAATAATATCTGAATATATTAAATTAGATTTTATATGTTCTTCTGCATGAAATAATCTATCAACAATCATTGAAATAACAGGACATTTTAATTCATTAATTTTTTCATAAACAGGATGATAAGGAGATAACCAATTTGGAATAATAAAATAATCTGGATTTGTACATTTATCAAGGTTATCTAAAAAATAAATATCAGCTAATGGATAAAATCCTAAAGCATGAACTGATTTTCTATCATATAGATCTAAAATTATTTTTTTTCTATTTGTCTCTATATTACCTGAAGTAGCTATTTCATTTAAAGTAATAGAAAAAACTTCACTTTTATATATTCCATAAGGATTAATATCCACAGCTTTTTTTATATTATTATAAGCTTTTTGATATTCTTTGATTTCAAGATAAGATTTACCTAATAAATATAAATAAACCTCATTTAAATCTTCTTTTATTTTTTTTTCTAGAATATTTATAGCAAGGTGATAGTTTTTTTGTAATAATACCTTTTCTATACTATATAAATTCACTGATTATAATCTTCCTGATTCATAATCCTCTTTTAGCCACATAGGTATTACAGTCATTTGATATTTTTCATTATCATCTAAGACAAAATTTACTAATTTTATTTCAAATGAGTTCCAATATGGTAATATTACTTGTTTTGTCTTATTTTTATTTAAATAATCACTCATTTTTGTTGTATCAGATTCACAACTTAAAAATTGGACTTTATTTTCAAAAACAAATGAAAAATATCCAAAAACTCTGCATTTTATTGGTCTTACCTCATAAACAGAACATTTACCATGTTGATGCAGTGGGCAACTCTCACATTTTAATTCTGTAGATATTTTCTGAGCAAATTCTGTTAAATCATTTTCTGTTATTTTTTGATGTAAGACATTATGAATAAACTGAAATAACTCACCCTTTCTATTTATCATATCTAAAGCTTTATTTTTAATATTATTTTGTGTATCCTCATCAAGATTTTTTATATATTCTCTTATTCTTTGCCATTCTTTAGCATAAACATTTGGCATACTTGCACCTGTACAACAGGTATAACAGCCTGTTTTGCAACTAATACATGGATATACTTCATCTAGAGCATCTGTAAGAGTTTTAACTAAATCTTGCATTTTTTCAAGATTATCTACTCTTTGTAAATCTAATAAATAATTATTTAATATTTCAAAATTTGTTTTTTCAGGCAATTTTTTATCCTCTTATAAAAAAAGTAATCTTATAGCAAATTTAAATACAGGGAAAAATATATATGGAAATATTTGCCAAAGTAAAAATAAGCTTAGTAAGGAAAATGCAGGATTATTTATTTTTTCCATATATGATGCAGCTGTATTTCTACTCATAAAATATGTAATTGCAGAACTTCCATCTAAACCAGGTAAAGGAACAAGATTAAAAACAAAAAGAAGTAAATTCATAAAAAATGTAATACTTAATATTTTGACCCATGCAGATAATTCATATGAAGATTTACCAAAAATACTTTCTTCAAAAGCAAAATAATTGAAATATCCATACTCAACTCCAATTTTTAATCCAATACCTGCTAATATTACTAATAATAAATTTGCCATAGGCCCAGCAAGTGACATTAAAGCTGCTTTTTTATGATTATTTCTAGCCCAATAAGGATCATAAGGAGCAGAAGCCCATCCAAAAGGAAAACCATTAAGAAATAAAAATATTATTGGAAAAACAACCATTCCAAGTGGTTCTCTTTTTATATGTGGAAGTGGATCTAAACTAACTTGCCCACCATGATAAGCTGTTAGATCTCCACCAAGTTTAGCTACAAAGGCATGAGATGCTTCATGGAATGTTGTTGACATTAAAAATATTATGTACCAAATTATTATTAAAAATATATCCATTAAATTAGCTCATTTATAATGATTTTCTTTAGAAATTATATTCAAGTTTTTATAGATTTTAAAGCTTTAAAACAAAATCATATAATTTTTTATAAAATAATTATTTCTCTAAAAGAATAAAGTAAAGTATAATAAAAATAATTAAGTCCAGAATAAATAATTTTAAAGGTATCTTATGGCTAAACTACACTTTATTACAAGTGGAAATTTATTAATTGAGGCTCAAGGTTTATCATTTGGTAAACATATAAAAGATCCTAAAAATAATGTCAAAAATTATTTAGTAAATAAAAACCAAATTATCCTTAATGCAAATGATATGAAAGATTTTACTGATTGGGGTATCATAGAATTAAATGATTTAAATCCAGATAAAGGATTCTTAACTGTTATGATAGACTCAGAAACTTGGGGGTGGTTTGGAACAGTTCAAATTGCTATTGAAATAAAAGGTCAAATATTTATTAATGATAATTTTCAATCTGGAGTTAGAGGCCCTGTAGGTGATCCAAGAGTTATAAAAAAATATGCTATTGGTAATTTAGATTAATTTGGTGTAGTAGCTTGAATAATAAAGATTTAGATTATATAGAAGAAGAAAGATTAAAATCTTTATATGAGCATGAAATATTAGACACATTACCCGAAGAAAGTTTTGATTCTATAACAAGACTCGCGTCTTATATCTGTGATGCACCAATTTGTCTTATTAGTTTCTTAGATAAAGAACGTTCTTGGTTTAAGTCTGTTATAGGTTTAGAATTAAAAGAAGTTCATAGAAAAATATCTTTTTGTAGTAAAGTTATTTTAAAAAATGAAATAGTAATAATTAATGATTTATTGAAAAATAATGATTTTAAAGACCATTATTTTGTACATAATTATCCTTATATTAGATTTTATGTTGGAATTCCTCTTAGAGATCAAAATGGTATCAGTATTGGTTCTATATGTGTAGTTGATAATAAACCAAGAGAACTAACTAATAAACAGCTTAATGCTTTAAAAGATTTAGCATTTCAAGCTAATACTCAAATTAATTTAAGATTAAATAGAATTAGACTGAATAAGTTAAAGGATGATTTAGAGTTTGAAAAAAATGATTTAATTAATTTAACAGAAAGTACAGAACAAGCAATATGGTCTATTGATAAAGATTATAAAGTAATTAATTTTAATACCATATTTAAAAGTTCATTTACTAATTCAATGAATGATGATTTGTATATTGGATATGACTTAAAAAAGTGCTTCAAACATGAACAATTTAATTTTTGGAAAAACTTATATGATAGAGCTTTATCTGGGGAAAAATTTTCAGTTGAAGCCAATGATATATTTGGAGAATATTTAGAGTTATCATTAAATCCTATAACTCATAAAAATGATATTATTGGTGCAACTGTCTATTCTAAAAGCATAACCGAAAGAAAAAAAATGGAAGTAGCTTTAAGAGAAGCTAAAGAAGAAGCTGAAAAAGCAAATAAAATAAAATCAAACTTTTTATCAACAATGAGTCATGAAATAAGAACTCCTATGAATGGAGTAATTGGAATGACAAGTCTGTTACTTGATACAGATTTAGATGATGAACAAAGAGATTTTGTAAATACAATAAAGATTAGTGGTGAAAGTCTTTTGAATATAATTAATGATGTATTAGATTTTTCTAAAATAGAATCAGGAAGAATTGAATTAGAAAATATAGTATTTGAACTAGAAAGTATGATAGAAAATATATTTGATTTACTTGCAATAAGAGCAATAGAAAAACAGGTTGATTTAATTTATTATACAGATCCTAATATTCCATCCCATATAATTGGAGATATATCTAAAATAAAACAAATTTTGATTAATTTAATTAGTAATGCTATAAAATTCACAGATAATGGAGATGTATATGTTTCTGTAGAGTTGTTAGAAACATTTAAAGACACTAATAAAATTAAAATAAAATTTACTATAAAAGATTCAGGAATTGGTATAACAGAAGAACAACAAATGAAACTTTTTCAACCATTCACACAAGCTGATTCTTCTATTACAAGAAGATATGGTGGAACAGGCTTAGGTTTAGCTATTTCTAAAAAGCTGATTGAATTAATGAATGGTGAAATATGGGTTGAAAGTGAGATTAATAAAGGAGCTTCTTTTGTATTCACATTAGATTTAGATGTTTCTGAACCAATACCTAGATTTTATACTAAAAATAAAGATTCTGAACTTAGAGATAAGAAAATATTAATTATTGATGATAATAAAACTAATTTAAGCGTTTTATATCATCAAACTTTAAACTGGGGGATGATTCCTGTTGTTACACAAGATCCTAATATAGCTATAAATATGATTAAGGAAAATAATCATTTTGATATAGTATTAACAGATATGCAGATGCCAGAAATGAATGGTTTGTGTTTAGCTAAAAAAATTAGAGAATATAAAACTAAAGAGGATTTACCTATTATATTATTTTCCTCTATAGGAAAGAGTTTAGGAGCTAAAGATGAGTTAATATTTTCCTCTCATCTAACAAAGCCAATAAAACATATTCAACTTTATAAAACACTAGTAAAATTAATACTGAATAAAGATCTTAATGAAAGTAAAAATATTAATTTAAATATAAAAAAAATAGAAGAAAAATCTTGTTTGAAGATACTTTTAGCTGAAGATAATCTAATTAATCAAAAATTAGCTATAAAAGTTTTTGAAAAACTAGGTTATAGTTTAGATCTTGCTTTAAATGGATTAGAAGTATTGGATATGCTATTAAATGATAAATATGACATAATATTTATGGATGTTCAAATGCCAGAAATGAATGGTCTTGAAGCTACAAAATATATTATTGAAAAATATGAAGAATCCCGACCTATAATAATTGCTATGACTGCAGGTGCTATGATAGAAGATAAACAAAAATGTTTGGAAATAGGTATGGATGATTATATAAGTAAACCTATTTCTATAGATGAATTAAAAAGTAAAATATCTAAATGGGAAACATATTTAAGTAAATGTTGAATTTTACAAAACTTTCTTCAAAAATTAGTGATATTAGTTTTGAACTTAGCCAAGAATCAGAAGCTAGTTCTCAAAGATTAAGAAAAGCAATAGAAATTCTTGGTTTGGCTATTGAAAATGATATAAGTCTAGGTGAAACTCTAACAACTAATATTGATAAATTTCCTTGGATGGTTGCAAGACCTCTTGAATTTTTAAATGCGAATACTCCATTGCCTGATATAAACACAGATAAATTTAGTGTTGTTGCTACTGATGGTTCACAAATTACACCAAGTCATCATGAAATTGCTTTATGCTATTTAATTAATGTTGGACAAATTTTATATACTTATGGAACAGGTGAGAAACCTATACAAGAGAGTGAACCATTTATTTATGATTCAGATAAAGATTTTACAATTAACTCAAAAAAATCTCCTAGTAACACATCTGAAGAAGTAATTGCAATTAAAAGAATGTTAGCTGAAATGCAAGAACTTGTAAATTTATGTAAGATTGCAAAAGATCGAGGACATCCTGCAATTGCTATGGTAGATGGTACATTAATAACATGGAATATTACTAATCAAATGTGGCCAGAAGAATATCAGATGCAGATTTTAGATAAGTTTTTATCTGTTCTTGATGAAATAAAAGCTTTAGAAGTTCCTATTTGTGGATATATTAGTAATTCAAGAAGAAATGATGTTATTAATCTTTTAAGGGTTCAAAGTTGCCCACATTCTGAAATAGATTGTGAGAACCTTTGTTCAAAAAAAGAAGCTTGTGATGAAATTGTACCTCTATATGATAGACAAATATGGTTAAATCAATTAAAAAAAGGTGAAAGATCTCCTATATTTGCTAGTTCTGCTAAAATACTTGAAAAGTATAATGAACATCAAATATGTTTTTTTTATATTAATGTTGGACAAGATGAAATAGCAAGAATAGAAATACCTAGATGGGTTGCAGATAATAGAGAATATATGAAATTAATTCACTTTATTGTATATGATCAAGTTCAAAAAGGCAGAGGTTATCCTATAGCTATACAAGAGGCTCATAATCAGGCTGTTATAAAAGGTGCAGATAGAGCACAATTTTACTCTATGTTGTCTAGAAGAATGATTATAGATAATTTAAAAGTTTCTCTTTCTAATAAAGAGTTGAAAAAAAGAGGTGGAATTGCTTAAATGAAAAGTTTTTTGAAAAAAATATTATTATCTACAATAATAATAAATTCATATCTTTATTCTGAAGCTAAAGGAAATCTTGTAATAATAGGTGGAGGAAGTCGCCCTGATTATATAATGTCAAAAATTGTAGATTTTGCTGGTGGAAAAAATGCAAAAATAATGATAATACCAAATGCTAGTTCAGAAGAGTTAGATGTTGCAATTCATCAAAAAAAAGAATTTGAAAAATCAAAGCCTAAAAGTGTAGATTATATTATTTTTAATAATAAGGATGCAGATAAATATTTAAACAAAATGAATGGAGTGACAGGAGTATTTTTCTCAGGAGGAGATCAAACAAAATTAATAAAATCTTTAGAAAAGACTAAGCTATTTGATAAAATTAAAGAAATATATAATAAAGGTGGGGTTATATCTGGTACTAGTGCTGGTGCTGCTGTAATGAGTAATGTTATGATTACAGGAGAAGAAATTAGTACAAAAAAAGCAGAAGGTGATTTTTTATCAATAAAAGATAATAATGTAAAAACATCTCAAGGTTTTGGTTTTGTTACAAAAGCTATTATTGATCAACATTTTATAAAAAGAAAAAGACAAAATAGGTTAATAAGTTTATCCATTGAAAATCCAAATCTTCCATGTATTGGAATAGATGAGTCAACAGCAATTATAGTTAAAGATGATGACACTTTTGAAGTATTAGGCGAAAGTAATGTTATGATATTTGATTCTTCAAAAACAAAAAATATTAATAAAGATAAGTATGGGAATTTTTCGGTTGAAAACTTAATAATTCATTTGCTTCAATCAGGTCAAAAATATGATCTTAATAAAAAAGAAATTGTTTTTTAGAAATAATTTACTATTATATTAATTTTTTAAGTTTGAGTTAATTTAATCAGATGTTGAAATTAATCCATCTAAACCAAACATTTCTGTAAGTATATTTCCTAATTCATAATGAATAGATTCATTATTATTTATTTCATCTGTAAATACAATATAGGCTATTTGGGACTCATCTAATTTCATTCCGACTTTCCATCTATTTTCAGGAGTAAAATTAGGAAGTGTAATATTAGCACTTTTAGGAATCTCTTTTTCTGCAATATTCTTTTCTGAAGCAGGTTTAATATAAACTGTTAACTTAGGATGAGATTCAAATGCTAATAAATAATCTTCATGAAATGAAGGCTCTTTATAATTACTAATTTTATTTTTACCTTTTATAAGTGGAATATACGTTTTTTGATTTACAAGTTTAATATTATCTGTGTCTTTATCTAATATTTTCCATTCTAAAACAATACCTATTGTATGTGGGTAAATTTCTTCAACATAAATTAAATCATTAGAGATTAAAGTTGCTCCAAATGAGATAGCTTTTGCAGACATTCTTGAATTAATATCTTCAATAAATTCCATTTCACCACTTATTAAATCCTTATTATTTAAAAGAAAGTTTTTTATTGTTTCACGTGTAAGCTCAAACTCATTAAAACCACCAACAAAAAGGACTTTATCTATATGTATTTTTTCATTATCTTCTTCAATAAATCTTTTTAAGACTTTTTCCATACCTCTTTTTACTTCAGAAAATGCTTCATCTATTTCAGTCATATAACATATAAGAGGGCTTTCTATTATAGGAAGTTTCTTTGCATAGCTTGTGTGTAACATAGCGGTCTTTATGTTATCTGTTATAAAATCAGCACAATCTACTTTATACTCTTGTAATTTCTTATATAATTCAAAAAAATCTGGCGTTCCTGTTTCTAACTCTTTATCATAAGTTCTTTTATATGCTATTTGTAGTAATTTTGTATCAAAATATACACCTGCACGACCTATATCAAATATTCCATTTCCATCATTTTTTAAAACTTCTACTTTTTTTTCTGTGAGTTTACAAAGAGTTATATCAAATGTTCCTCCACCCATATCACATACTAGAATATTCCCATTAAAACTATGACTTGATTCTTTTTTATACCAATAATTATAATAAGCTGCTGCTGCAACAGGTTCACTTACTAATTGAATAAGTGGTAACTTTAATTTTTCTTTAATTATATTTTCAAGTTTTGGACGACCTTGATGATTTGGTTGCCTTGTAAGCCAAGCTTGAGGAACACTTACAACAATAGAATCAATATCTCCAATTTCTTTTTTAAAGCTATAATCTCCTCTTTTATCTGAGATTAAAATTTTAGTTAAATAATTTATAATTACTTCTTCTGGTGTTTTATCTCCATGCCATCCTAAGTTTTTCCATTCAGATTTTGGACGTGGTAAAACCATTTTCACATTTTTATAAAATTCTGTATCAGTATTACCTGCAACTCTTAAGGCTTCTCTACCAATTCTTATAAATTTACTAGCTTTACTATAAGCGACACAACTTGGAATATAATCAGTACCAGATAAACTAGGATATCTAAATGTTTCTATATTACCTGCATCATCAATATATGATAAGGTAGAATTTGTTGTACCAAAATCAAGACCTATTTTATATCCCATTTATTACACTAAAAAATTTATAATTTATTTTATTTTATCATATTTGAGTTAATGAGATTACAACTCTAAATCCATCAGGGTCTAAATAAGTTATGCCATTTAAATTCCAATAAGGATTTTTAGCTTGAACTTCTTCAATATGATTTTTTCTAAATCTATCTTTTATCACTTGGTATTCATCTTGAGAATCACAATAAAAAACTAATAAATCATCATCATCAAAATTATGAATAGGCTTTTCATTTGAAACTGTAAATTCTAAATGCCAATCTTTATTTTTAAAACCTAAAAAAATACCATCATAATTATCATGATTTTTAAACTCACCTAAAATTTCTAAGCCTAAAATATTTCTATAAAAATTAATTATAGAATCTATATTATTTGTATGTCTTGCAACTCTAAATTTCATATATCTCTTTATTACATTTTATTTGATAATATAAATAGGTGATTGAGGATTTATAAATTTATTAGAATTAAAATATGAAATAACTTTTTTAAAATTATTTATATCTTTTAAATAAATAATAATATTTGCTGACTTATTTTCAACAGAAGAAAGAATAAAGTCGTTATTATCTATTATTTTAGATTTATATTTACCTAAATCAAAAATCTGGTCTATAACTTTTCTATCATTAAAAATTAATAGGTTAGAATTTTGACCTAAAGAATAATTATTTATAAAATCATCTTTGTTTTTTATATCACTAAATACACTTAAACCTGCTATTCTAAAATTTTTTCTTAGGTCAGATTTTATTATTTTGGTCTCATCTTTTGGAAAATTAGTATAAATATTTAGATTAAAGAAAATATTACTATAATCATATATCGCATTAGGAAATGTCTTAGAAAAGATTGAAATATACTCTTTAATAAAATTACTATCAATTTCTTTAGATTGAGTCAAATATGAATCAACTAAAGGGAATAATGCTTTAGACATATTTTCAATATAATTATTGTTATACCATTGAGTTTTATTTAATTCACCTTTTATTTGTTTATAAGACCAACCATTACCAATACTTGTCGCTAAAACTTCGTTTAGATAGTTGTAAGCATATATTGAATACTGAGAACTTGAGTTTTTAAAATAATCATCAATAGTATTTTGAACTTCAGGAGATTGAGACTCAAAAAGAGAATGACACATTTCATGAAACATAATAGAAAAGGTGTCCTCATAATCTTTTTGTTGTGATAAAACTCCAACAGTTTCAACATTACCCATTGGTGTTGCAGTTGAGTGACCTTTTTTATCTGGTACAGGGTAAAATGTTATTATGAAAGGAATTTCATTAGACCAATCTGCGTTATAAAATGTAGATGCTTTTTTAAATAAGTTATTAATATCTACTTTTTTAACAGTTTTTTCCATTTCATTAAGATAAAACAATACATCTTCTTGACTTTTACTCCATATTAAATCGTTATAAACAGGTTCAAACTCTCTTATTATATTAAATAGTTTTTTATGTTCACTGAAAGTTAAATAACCTATTGTTCTTTGACTAAAATCATTTATATCTGTTGATAAAGCACTGCTTGTAATAAAAAATTGATAAATAGATTTATACATTTGTCTTGAATTAGGATAGCCTAAATGCTTATAGTAATATTGATTTATATTAATATCTTCAAAATTTTTTATTAATGATTTATATTTCTCATTATTATATTTACTGTTTATAAAAATATTTTTTAATGTTTTTGAAGATGAATAATCATCTGTTAACGCAAGAATAAAATTATATAAGCAATTTATTTTATTAACTTGATATTTTACAGATAATTTTTCTTCATTATTTTCTTGAGCTATAGATATATTAGGTGCAGACAATGAAAATATTGAAACAAGTGTACTTATTATAAATTTTTTCATATTACTTTTTTAACTCCTGCATTATTTCAGGTAAAATTTCACCTGATTTTTTATTAATTTCTTCATCAAATAAATAAGCCAAAGCACTTCTTTCAGGGTTTATTTCAACAATATAAGCATCTTCATCTCTAGCATGAACAGGAAGCATTGCAGCAGGATAGACTAGAGAACTTGTTCCTATAGAAAAAAACACATCACAATTTTCTGCTTCTTCAAAAGCTTTATCTAAAATTTCTTCTGATAATGATTCACCAAACCATACAACATCTGGTCTTAAGTAATTTCCACATTGAATACAAGTTGGAATAGTTTTTTCATTGTCCATATTTTCAGTAGAATAGTTACATTTTATACATCTTGAACGCATAATATTTCCATGTAATTCTAATATATTTTTACTTCCAGATTTTTTATGTAAATCATCTACATTTTGTGTTATTAAAGTAAATTTTTTTCCTTTATTAGTATAATATTCTTCCATTTCAGATAAAGCATAATGACCAGCATTAGGGCTAACATTACTTATTAAATTTTTTCTCCATTTATACCATTCCCAGACTAATTCAGTATTTTTTAAAAACGAATTCATATTTGCCAAATCTTGAGGCGAAAACTTATTCCATAATCCATCTTTATCTCTAAATGTTGGAACACCACTTTCAGCAGAAACTCCTGCACCTGTTAAAACAGTAACTGAATTAGCATTTTTTAGTTTATTAATTAAATTTGTTGAAAAGTTTTCCAAGTTATTATAACCCTTTAAATTTATAAAGTATATAAAAAATTTTATTCCAAAAGCATTAAATAATATCTATTATGACATGAAATTATATAAAAAATAGATCCCTAGAAGAGAACCATGTTAGTATAAACTCTTGGTTAAAACCCAGCCCCAAAATTTTTTGGGAGGTAAAATCCGGATTAAAAATCTGAGCTATTTTTTATACTGAGGTTGTTTAACCTTTTTTTTAGTTTAAAAAAGGTTGTAATAAAATGTATAAAAATATTATTACAACCAAGTGAAACAGATAGATATGATAGCAGAAAAAATATTTGATAGCATTATAAAACCCAATTTATCAAAAAATAAAAGAGGATTTGCAATAACATATTCATTATTAGGAATATTTAATTGCATTTGTTATAGGTTAAAAACAGGATGTCAATGGAGAGAATTACCAATAAAACAATTTTTTGAAGGAGATTGTCCTAGTTGGCAAACTATTTATTACCATTTTAATAGATGGTCAAAGAATCGAGATTTTAAAGCATTATGGGAAAAGATATTAATAAAGTTTAATTCTATATTAGATTTAGATGTAATAAATTTAGATGGTAGCCATACAATTGCAAAAAGAGGTGGGGAAAAAGTAGACTTTCAAACTAGAAAGAAAGCTAAAACAACAAATATGCTTTATTTAACAGATAGAAATGGATTACCTTTAAGTTGTAGTGAACCAGAAAGTGGTAATCATCATGATAGTTATAACTTATCTTATAGTCTAAATCTACTCTGGACTCCATTTATTTCTAAAATATCAAGATTTCCAGCTTTAAATGCAGATAGTGGTTTTGATAATGATATATTAAAAGAATTTTGTAATCAAAGAGGGATTATCTTAAATGTTTATAAAAATGTTAGAAACAATAAAAATAAAGATATTGTTAAAATAAAATATAAACAGATATATAAGGAAAGATTTGTTGTAGAAAGATTTTTTGCTTGGTTAGATAGTTATAAAGCTTTATTAGTTCGATATGAAGTTAAATCTAGAAATTGGTTACAACTTAACTATTTGGCTTTTTCTATTATCTTTATTAAAAATCTTTTGAAAGTTTAAACAACCTCACTATTAATTTTTCATTTTTTCTCTTTTTATATCTTACTATCTCACTTTTCTGAAAGAACAAATACACCAGTCCATTTGCCTTCAGGAGGTTTTTTCTCATACTGAATACATCGGTTTAATAACTTTTTTGATGCGATATCATCTGGAAAATTAATTACTATTTCTCTAAAAGCTTTGGAAGCTTTAAAAAAATCCCCTACTTTATAAAAATACAAAGCTTCACTATACGACTCTTTTAATTCAATCTCTCTTTCAGTTACCAAATCCTTATAATTTACTAATTCATAAATAAGTGTTACTGAAGTTCTCCCTTTTACCATTACAAAATCAAGAGGTCTGCAAAACATTATATCTTTCACTTCATTAAAAACATCTTCACTAATCATAATATCAGTTCCATAGTATTTATTAAGACCTTCTAATCGTGAAGCTAAATTAACAGTATCACCTATAATTGTATAATCCATTCTTCTAATAGAACCTAAATTACCAACTAATACTGCTCCTGTATGCAAACCAATTCTACATTTTAAAGGTGGTAAACCTCTTTTTATCCACTCAACTTGCATATAATTTAATTCTTCCATACATTTTAAAGCAACTTCACAAGCTCTTAAAGAGTGTCTTTCAACTGTTTCAGGTGCATTCCAAAATGACATGATTGCATCACCAATATATTTATCAAGAGTACCTCCACTAAATAAAATAATATTAGACATTTCTCCGAGATACTCACTAATCAAATCAACAAGATTATTTAACTCTAATGTTTCTGAAATGGTTGTAAAATCAACTACATCTGAAAAAAATACTGTAACATTGGCATGTTCTACACCAAGAGTTGCTTCTTTTTTATTCTTAATTAATCTCCTGACTATATCAGAAGAAACATATTTTTCAAAAGATCTTAAACCATTTTTCATTGAAACTAATGAGTTCTGAATAGTATCTATCTCAGATAAACTAGTTGAATATGTATTATTTTCCTCTTTTAAATCAAAATTTGCTATATGATTCATTTCATTACTAAGCAATAATAAAGGATAAGTAATTCTACGTGTTAATATAACGCCTAATAAAACAGAAATTATCATTGCTAATATACAAAGTAAAATAGTATTTCTTGTATTTTTATTAATTAACTCCATAAAATCATCTTCAGGAACAACAACAACTACTAACCAGTTAAAATCTTTATTAAGTGGTGTAATTTGATACAAATACTTTTTACCATTATTCTTATAAATAACCTGTTCTGTATTATTAATATCTTTAAAGCTTTTAAAATTATTTATAATATTTTCTGTAGTATTTTTAATAAGAGGATCAATGCTATTAATTGCTGGTATTCTTACTAAACCTTTTTTAGTCTGACTTGTCAGAGGCTCTAAAGAAGAGGTTGCAATCATATTACCATCTCTACTTAAAATAAAAGTTTTACCTGATTTTCCAATCTTTAATGAGTTTAAAAATTTACTAAAATCAGAAAGAATAATATCTGAAGCAACAACACCATGAAACTTTCCTTTCTTATCAATATAAGGCTTAACTGTAGTTATACCAAGTTTTGGCCATGTAAAAAAAGGATAAACATCAAGCCAAGTAGATTTTTTCTCTTTTTTAGCTGTAATATACCAAGGTCTTGAACGAGGATCATATTTGTAACTTCCAGTAATTTTATTTCTTTTACCATTATCATCAAGTTGATAAGTTATTAATTTACCATTTGTTGTTTTATTGCTTCCTTCAAATAAATAAACAAGTTTTCCTTTTTCTTCTTTTCTTGTTATTCCAATACACTCACCATTTTCATTTCCAAAATAAATATAACTTATAGAAGGATATAGATGCATTAAACGCCATAAATATATTTCATGTTGCCATAATGATGATTCCAAAGTTTTAAAGTCATCAACATTAATATTACCTATTCTAAGTGAGTCGATATTAAGATCATTAACAATTAATGGGGTTTCAAGAAATTGACTTAAATTATTATTTATCCTTGATGTTACCTCATTTAAAAGAGTATTTACAAGATCTTTAACAGATTGCTGACCATTTCTTAATGATAACCAACCTGTAATACTTGTAACTAAACTAATTTGGACTATAGACAAAATAATCAAAATTGTTCTAATTGAAACTAATTTTTTACTTCTTATTTTAAGCTTAGACATATATAATAATTTTATTGTTTGGTATGATTAAATAATACAATACTAATCAAATATAGTAAATAATCTTAAGTTATCTTTATTTGAACTATAATTTATTTAAATATCTAAAGTCTAACTATATTATAATCTTCATACTTAAGATAGCTATAATTTAAATTATGTCTTAAAACTCAAATTTATAGTTAAGTTGAATATTATTATTTTGATGTTCAATACTCATATTTTTTATTAGAGTTTCTTTATTGTATTTATAGATAGATTTTTCCAAATCATATTCTCTTAGCTCATATATAAGAAGTCCACCAAAACCTATTATTGCTCCTAAAAAATGAATAATAAAGTTTAATTCTTTAGACTTTGTCAATATAGCATAAACAATATTAGCTAACATTATAAATATTCCAGAAAAATAAGAAATTACTCCAACATTATATTTCCATTGATAGTTTTGATAATCTTCTTTTGATACTTCTAATCCTGTTAATAAAAACTCTAGATCTTGAGAACTTAATTCTTTCCCTTTTTCTCCTAGCTTAAACTTATTTCCCCAAAAATTATATTCTAAATAAATTATTTTATTATCATAAATATCTCTTACTTTTTGTTCATTAACATTAGTATTATCAATAGTTTCAGCAAAACCAATAGTACTAACATTTAACAATGTTATTGATAATAAAGTTGTAACTTTAACCTCATTCTGTTAAATATTTATAGAAATATAACTTTTGAAAAATTATTTAGAAACTTTTTCCATCAACCTTTTTAATATCTATGCTAGATAAATCAATATCTTCTAAGCATCTAATATTTAATGCGACCATTTCTTTTTCTGTTGCAGGATCTTTACCAAAGCCAAATGGCTGACAACCACAAACAGGACAGAATCTATGATCAATTAGATGTCTATTAAATTTGTATAAGCTTAATTCAGTTTCATCTATATTGAGCTTAAAATTATCTTTTTCTACAAACCAAAGTAAAAAACCTTTTCTACTACAATGACTACAATTACAATCAAGAGCTTTTGTTAATTCTCCTTCTACTGTAAATTGAACTTTTTTACAATGGCAAGAACCTTTATATTGCATATTAAACCTTTTGATTATTTATTATAAAAGTATATGCAATTATAAAAATAAATATATAAAAAAACAATATTAATAGTTGTTCTTATTAGAAAATAATAATTTCAAACGTATTGACTTAATTTATTTTTTATGTTAAAATTACTTTTTAGTAAATTAAATATATACTAATATGTTATATATTACTCATTGTTAAAAAATTAGGAATAAAAATCATGAAAAAAATACTTTGTTTAATGTTTGCAAGTTTTATAGTGTCTTGTTCTAATAATAATATTACTAATAAATTAACAAATAGTTCTACTAATATTGATAAAGAGCTTAATAAAGTAAAAATAAAGAAGCATGAGGCTCTTAATATATACAAAGAAACTTCTAATACTGAAAATAAATCTGAAATGGAAAAACTTAAGTCAGATTTTTCTTGTTCATATATTGACTCACCACCAGAATATTTTGAAACCTTTGAGCCTAAAAAAAATGTCTATATTTGCTCAACTTTTGCAAGAGTAGAAAGTACAGTTTTACCTATATATGATAAGACATATTTAGTTAAAGAAGATAATACCTATAAACGATATAATACTTTAAAAGAGATTTTTTCTCCTGTTACAAGTAAGGAAGAAGCTTTAGTATTTGCTCTAAGTAGTAATGATAAGTACAAAACAAATAATAATGTTGAAGATATAACAGATTTACTCAGAAAACATAGACTTAGTTCAAATACCCCTTACCAAAGTTTATCTCTAGATAAATTTCCTGTTTGGGAAGGTTTAAAAGTTTTTAAAACAGAAATTAATGAAACTTTTGTAGAAGTTGATAAAAATGAAGATTATATAGTAAATCTATTTTTATATGATGGAAATTTTTTAGATATTAGAGATTGTAAACCAATATTATGGGAAATTATTGTACAAGTAACAAAAGATGGAAATGTAAAAGAGCTGTCAAAAACAAAAATCATTGAAGATGCTAAAGTAAATAATTGTTTAAATGCAGTTATTTGAAATATAATATTGATGTTCTTATATAAGACTAAAATCTTTAATGTTATAATACCTTAGAAATTTTAGTTATTAGTCAAAATCATGGATATTAACAAAAACCAAATTGACTCATTAGCACCTGACCAAGCATCTATAAAAGCAGGTAAAGGATTAGCTACACTTTCTAAATGGCAAAATATTGGATTTAGTGAATTTGCTTTATGGGGTGAATGTCAAGGTAGCGGTTCAACTCCTTATAAATCTCAAATAGATACAAGAACTTTCACTTTTAAATGTAGTTGTCCAAGTCGTAAGTTTCCTTGTAAACATGGCTTAGGTCTTATGTATCTCTTTGTAGATAATAAATCTTCTTTTGGTAATAATATGCCAACTTGGGTTGAAGAGTGGATAAAATCTAGAGATGATAGAAAACAAAAACAAGAAGAAAAAAAAGAAAACCCTAAAACTATAGATCCAGAAAAAAAATCAAAAACAGAAGAAAAAAGATTTGAAAGTATAAACCAAGGTTTAGATGATTTAGAAATATGGTTACATGATTTTATTAGGCGTGGTTTTGATAGTATAAAGTCTGAATCATATTCTTTTTTTAATCAAATAGCTTCAAGAATGGTAGATTATAAAGCATCAGGTTTATCAAGAAGATTAAAAGAATTATCATCTTTATCAGCTTCAGGAAAAGAACATGATATTTTATTAAAGAAAATATCTAAAATATACTTACTTATAAAAGCTTTTAGAAATATAAATAATTTACCTGAAAAAATACAAGAGGATATAAAAACACAGATTGGATTAACTAAAACCCAAGATGAAATATTATCTTTACCTTCAATAAAAGATAATTGGTTTATTCTAGGAAACTTATTTGAAGAAGAAGACAATTTAAAAACTAAAAAGACATTTCTTTATGGTCTGGAAACAAAAAAAATTGCAATGGTTCTTGATTTTTCTGTTGCTAAAAGACCTTTTAGTAATACAGATTTAATGACAGGTAAAGTTTTTAGTGGTGAAATTATTTATTATCCTTCTAATCTTGAATTAAGAGCTATTATAAAAAGTAAAGATTTTATAGAATATAAAAATAATATAGAAATAAACTCTACTATAGATCATATATATAATCTTTATTCTGAAAGTTTATCAAAAAATCCTTTTATAGAAAAAATACCATGTTTTTTATCAAATATAAATATTCACTATACAGATAAAGATGAATTTATTCTTTTTGAGGATAAAAACTTTATTTATGTAAATAAGTCATTTAAAGAGAATTTTGATCTAATACTATTAACAAAATCTGAAAAATTTAATATATTTGGTGAATTTAATGGGAAAAGTTTTTTACCTGTTTGTATTTTTCAAGAAAATAGATTTAATAGCTTTTTAGGAGATTCAAATTTATGATTTGGAAAGACTTAGTTAAATCTGCTAATCTTGGAACTGATAGAGTAAATCCTGATTTTAATTTAGGAAATGATAATTTATCAGAAATATTAAAAAATCTTGAATTTAAAAGTAATGAAGATAAACTATTAAATTATTCTTCTATTGTATCAATATATCAAGATGCAGGTACTTTACCTGAAATTTTATCTGAAAAAATAGTTTTAGAAAAACCTTTATTAGATAAAAGAAAAATCACTAGTTTTTCAGAACAATTTATACATCAAATATTTGAGGAGTCTTCAGAGTATAGTAATTACAATAAATTACAAGAAGATTTTTTTATTGAATTAGTTAAAAAAAATGAGATTTTACCTGAAAATATGATATTAAAGTTTTTAGAAATAGGTTCTAAGAATAGAAATCTAAATTATTATATAGGTTTAACTTTAAGTAAATTATCGTTATTTGTTTCAATAAAAAATACAAAATGGGATTATATCTATGATATAGATGAAAATTTAGAAGATATATGGGAAAAATCTAATAAAAAAATTAAATTAAATATATCTAAAAATCTTTTAAAAACTGATAATAATTTATTAATTAAAATATTAACTGAATCTTGGAATAAGTTAAAAAAAGATGAAAAAGAAGATTTATTAGAACTTTTAAGTATAAATGAAAACAAAAATTTATACAAATATGTATTTGAAATTGCATTAAAAGATAAACATAAAACTATTGAAGAAAGAGCTGAAAATATTATTAAATCTATTAATAAGCAATATAAAGATTATGATAATGTATTACCAGAAATTTATATTTTATTTGATAAATATTTTAAGATAATAGAATCTAAAAATACAAGTTCAATAAAAATTAAAGTTGATATTCCTGATAATTTTGATAAAAAAATAGTAGATGAAGTTAATAATGGAAAAGTAATAGGTAATAATCAAACTAGTTTTTTTGCTGAACTAATATCTATAATACCTCTTAAATATTGGGAAAAAGATTTAATCGTAAGACTCAAGAAATTATTGATGCTTTTATTAAAAGTAATCTTTCAGGATACCTTTATCATATTTCAATAAGAGCGATAAGAGAAAAAAGCAATGATTGGCTAGAAGCTTTATATAACAGTAATATTAATTATGATATGTTTATAAAACATTTTACATCTGATTTTAAAGATAAAAAATTAAAAAATATTTTTGATAATCTTCCAGAAGAAGATATTAATAATATAAGTAAAATGAGTCTTGATAAAAATAATTTTTCTAAACTATCAGAAAAAGAGCAAAATTTATATAAATCTTACACTTATTCAATAAATACTTATTTGTCTAATTTATCTAAAGTAATTGCTTTATATGATAAATTATCTTTGGAACAAACAAAAGAACTTTTTGATAAATTAATTTTTATTTTAAAATCAGGAGACTTTAACTATTATAACTTAAATGATATAGCAAATATTGTTGATGTAAAAATTTACCCTTATATTAAAGAAAAAATTCAGGAATCAGGAATAGATAGACCAGAACATAAATACTTTTTTAGAGATATTTTTAATGTAATCGAACTAAGATACAAAATGCTTGAGGAGTTTAATAAAAATGGCTGAGAAGAAAAAATCTAAAACAGATAAAAGTGATAACACAGATGAAAATACAAATATATTAAGGCAACATCCAGAACAGCAATTTAAAGAAGAATTTGAAGAATTATCTAAGAATGATAAAAGACAAAGACCACCAAATTGGAAATTATCTCCTTGGGCTGTTGTTCAATATTTAATGGGCGGAAAGCTAGAAAATGGCTTTGAAATAGTTCCTAAATATATTGGTAATAGAAGAATTATTGAAACATGTGTCGCAACTTTAGCAACAGATAGAGCTTTGTTATTATTAGGAGTCCCTGGAACTGCAAAAACTTGGATTTCGGAACATATAACAGCAGCTATTTCAGGAGATTCTACACTAATAGTTCAGGGTACAGCTGGAACTTCAGAAGAATCTATTAGATATGGTTGGAATTATGCAAAACTTTTAGCCGAAGGTCCTAGTGTTAATGCTGTTGTTTCAAGTCCTTTAATGAGAGCGATGAAAGAAGGTAAAATAGCAAGAGTTGAAGAATTAACTAGAATACCTTCAGATGTACAAGATGCTCTTTTAACAATTTTATCTGAAAAATCTTTACCAATTCCAGAAATTAATCAAGAAGTTCAAGCAATTAAGGGTTTTAATGTAATAGCAACAGCAAATGATAGAGATAAAGGTGTTAATGATTTATCAAGTGCTTTAAAAAGAAGATTTAACACTGTAGTCTTACCTGTTCCTGATACATTAGAAGAAGAAGTTGAAATAGTTAGAACAAGAGTAGAGAGTCTAGGAAAAGCTTTAGAAATACCAGCAGAAACTCCTGCAATAGAAGAAATAAAGAAAATTGTAAATATATTTAGAGAATTAAGAAATGGTGTAACAGAAGATGGTAAAACCAAAATAAAATCGACATCAGGTACAATGAGTACAGCAGAAGCCATTTCTGTAATTACAAATTCTTTATCTTTATCTGCTCATTTTGGAAATGGAAATCTAACTGATATTGATGTTGCATCTGGTCTTGTTGGTGCAATAATTAAAGATCCTATTCAAGATAAAATTGTTTTGAAAGAATATATAGAAACAGTATTAAAAGAAAGGCAAGAATTGAAAGGACTTTATAAAGCTTTTAGGGAAGTTGTTTAAATGACTGTAACTATTTTTGGAATAAGGCATCATGGTCAAGGCTCTGCAAAAAGTTTATTAAAAGCATTAGAGAAATTATCTCCTGATTGTGTTTTAATAGAAGGGCCTCCTGATGCTAATGATATTATACATTTTGTCAATTCAGATGAGGTAAAAGCTCCTGTTTCTATACTTGTATATTTACCAGATGCACCTCAAAAAAGCGTTGTTTACCCTTTTGCTGTATTTTCTCCAGAATGGCAAGGAATAAAGTATTCTCTTAAAAAAAATATTCCTGTAACTTTTATAGATTTACCTCAATATTTTCAATTAAAAAAAGATGATGAAAAAGAAAATTTAAAAGAAGACTTATCAAAAGATTTAACAGAAAAACTAGCAGAAGAAATAAAAGAAGATAATCCTTTTTTTAGTGAACCTAAAGAACTAATTGAAAATGATTATAAAAGAGATCCTATTTCAACTTTTGCTAAACTTGCTGGTTATGAAGATACAGAATCTTGGTGGGATAATTTTGCAGAGAATAGAAAAGATAATACAGATATTTTTTCTGCTATTGATATGATGATTACAAATTTAAGAGAAGAAGAAAAAAAAGAAAATATTTCAAAAAATGAACAGCTAAGAGAAGCTTTCATGCGTCAAAGCATTAGAAAAGCAAAAAAAGAATTTAAAAATATAGCTGTTATATGTGGTGCTTGGCATATTTCAGCGTTAAAAACTGAAAATTATGATGAAAAAGAGGATAATAAATTATTATCTGAACTAAAAAAAGAAAACACTAAATCTACTTGGATTCCTTGGACTTATGATAGATTATCATATTATTCTGGTTATGGAGCAGGTATTCAATCACCAAATTGGTATGAACATTTATGGTCTAATAAAAAAGATATATCGACAAAATGGGTTGTAAAAGCTTCAAGATTATTTAGAAAAAAAGATATAGATGTTTCATCTGCTCATATAATAGAAACTGTAAGACTTGCAGAAACTTTATCTTTAATAAGAGATAGAAATTCTGTTGGTTTAAGTGAACTTCAAGAATCAATAAAGTCTGTAATTTGTTTTGGAAATTCAAAAAAATTAGATCTTATAAAACAAGAACTAGTTATAGGAAAAAAGATTGGTAAAGTAGGTTCAAAAGTACCATTAACACCTCTACAAACCGATTTTGAATTAAATTTAAAGAAATTTAGACTTAAAAAAGAATTGGAAACTAAAGAGATAGATTTAGATTTAAGAAAAGAAAATGATTTAGAAAAAAGTTATTTTTTTCATAGATTAAATATCTTAGATATAAAATGGTGTACAAGTTCAAATCAATCAAATAAAAAAGGAACATTTCATGAGTTTTGGAATTTGAAATGGGAAGAAATTTTTGAAATAAGCTTGATTGAATCTGGTATCTGGGGAAATACAGTAGAATTAGCGTCAAGCAACTTTGTTATAAATAAAGCTGAGAATATTAATGATATTTATGAACTTGTAAAAATATTATTTAATACTCTTTTTGCAAATATACCAAATGCTTTGAATAGAATAATGGAAAAACTTAGAGCAGAATCTGCTTTAACACATGATATAGAAAAAATGATGAAAAGCGTTTCTGTTTTTGTAAAACTATTAAGATATGGAGATGTAAGAAAAACAGATTCATTACAAGTAAAAAGTATATTAGATGGAATAATAACAAGAATTTGTATAGGTCTAATTCAATCTTGTACAAATATAAATAATGATTTAGCTCAAGAAATTTTAAAAGATATTATAAATGTTAATGAATCAATAAAAATTCTTCAAGATGAAGAATATAAATCAATGTGGCTAAAAACAATACAACAATTATCAGAAGTTGAAGTTGTTAATAAGCTTATATCAGGTTATGCAGACAGAATAATTTTAGATAATAATTTAGTTGATATTGATAATTTTGCAAAAAAGATGTCTTATGAATTATCAATAGGTAAAGATATAATGGAAAGCTCATCTTGGCTTGAAGGATTTTTAAAAGGAAGTGCTTTAGTTTTAATACATAATGATAAATTACTTTCTCTTATTGATAAATGGCTTATAAATATTCCTAGTGAAACATTTATTGAGATTTTACCTATATTAAGGAGAAACTTTTCTAACTTTACTAATTCTGAAAGAAGACAGATAGGCGAATCTATAATATCTAAAAAAGATATTTCAGATATTAATATTAAATCTAATACAATAAATCAAGAGGATACATTTTCAATAGAAAGAGCAGACAAAACACTTACTATTTTAAAAATACTAATGAATATACATTAATTCAAAATAGATCTACAAAAAATTTATTTCTTAGAAAAATAAATTAATCTACTTTTTATACAATACAAGAACCCAGTCCCCTTGATACCTAGTTTCTATAAGTTTTAATCCATTAATTTCTAAAGCTTTTTTTACACTTTCTTCTTTATGTTTTATAATACCAGCACCCATAAATAAGCCATTTGGATTAAGCTTTTCTGCTATTTTATCTGCAATACTTTCTATAATCTCTGCTAGTAAATTACCAGCAATAAAATCATAATTTTCAGTACAATCTTTTATTTCACCTTTAAATAGATTTATTTTCATATTATTGAAACTAAAGTTTTCTTCAGATGCTCTAACTGCTACACCATCATTATCTATAGCAGTTATATTTTCATAACCTAAAAGATGCATTACTATTGATAAAATCCCTGAACCTGTACCAAGATCCAATATGTTTATATCTTTATTAAATATTTCAGGTAATTCTTCCAATTTTTCCATACAAAGTTGTGTTGATGGGTGTGCTCCTGTTCCAAAAGCCATGCCTGGATCAAAATTAATTACTAAATCATTTTCTTTTGGTGAATAATCTTCCCAAAGAGGTTTAATTACTAAGTTTTTTCCAATATGTAAAACATGAAAATACTTTTTCCAGCTATTAGCCCAATCCTCTTCTTTTACTTTATTTACCAAAACTTCATTTGCACCAGTGTTTAAACCTGACTCAGAATAAGATTTTAATTGTTCTTGTATTTTTAATTCTAACTCATCAATTTTTTCATAATCAAATGGCATATAAGCTTTAACTATAGTGTACTCGGAAAGATTATCAGGTTGCCATTCTCCTAATACAATTCCTTTTGCCCCTTCTTCAATTAAAAATTCAGATAATAATTCACCTGCAATTATTGTTGTATTAATTGAAATTTCTGTCCAATCATTATTCATTATTTATTTTTTGCTCTCCTAATAACTATTTTTTCTTCAACTTCTCTTTTTTTATTAATTGAAATAAATCTTCCAATTTGACTTAAAAGTTTTGGTTGTCCTTCTTCTGTCATAACTAAAACTTGATTATCTGGTTCTTGATCATAAAATTTACTAGGTTTTACTTTTGTATGATATTCTCCATCGTGAAATCCTTTACTAACATTTGCTGTATTTTTAGTACTAGATTTTTCAATTTTCCAATCTGTATTTAATAAAAAGTCTGTAGCTAATTCTTTTGCATGACCTTTAAAATCTTCACTACTTGAAAGGATTTTAAATGCTTCCCACATCTTAAAATCATCTAATAATTTATATTCTTCTAAATTATCAAAGTTTGGACCTTTCATCCATGATAAATTATGCTTTTTTAGTGTCTCATCATCATATTCTTTTACTTCTTTTATTAAAGCTTGAAGCATTATTTCAAATATTCTTGCTGCTTTATGCTCATAGACATTTCTATACATATAAAATCTAGCAGTTAAATATTGCTCTACAGCATCAATTGCTTTTTTTTCAATAACTAATCTATGTTTGCCATTAAAGTCACCTACTGTTAGATGTTCTAGTATCCACTTTAGATCATAACTACCATAATAAACACCTGTCATGTGGGCATCACGTAAAATATAATCCATTCTATCAACATCCATTTGACTTGATACTATTTCATGTAAGAAATATTTATTTGATGCTAAGTTTTCGCCTTTTAAAATATCTATAATAATTTGTTTAAAATTTGAGCTACTTGGATATGCTTTTAAAACTTTATCTAATTCAGGATCTTTTTCAATTAATTTATATGTTTGATTTTCATGTTTAAAGTCCCACATAGACTCAGATGCGTGTGAAAACATACAATGACCAATATCATGCATTAATGCAGCAAGACAAACAGCATCTTGTTCTACTTGTGAGGTTTCAGATAGTTTACCTTTTTCTCTAAGAATACAAATTACTTTATGTGATAAATGAAATGCACCTAAACTATGAGCAAATCTTGAATGCTCAGCACATGGGTAAATTAATTTTGCCATACCTAATTGACTTAGTCTTCTTAATCTTTGAAATGTTGATGTTTGAACTACATCCAAAGCTGTTTTACCTAAAGCTGAATTGTTAAATTCAATAAAATCATGAATAACATCTCTATACTTAAAGGGAAGTTGAACCATAATAAATTTTAATTTTACCTTTTAAAAAAAATACATAATATCATTTTAACTTGATATATCAATAACTTAAAGAAATTTTATCTAAAAAAGTTAATAAAATATAAATAAATTAGCCTTTAGTAAGTTTATAAATAAATTTTCAATAATTAATATCAGGTATTTGAATTATTAAATGAAAGTATTAAATAATCGAAGTTTTTATCTACTTATTTGTTCTAAGAGCATCTTTTATTATTGATTTTTCAAATTATAGTTCATTTATTTATTGTGATAAAATATAGCTATAGTATTATAAACAGGTGAAAAAAATAATGATAAAAAGAATTTCAAGTTTTAATTCTTCATTTGTCATTATTCATTCATTATTCATATGAAAAAGCTTCCATTAGGAAAACAAACATTTAAAGATTTAATAGAAGAAAATAATCTTTATATAGATAAGACCAAAGATATATACAATCTTTTAAATGATAATGGAAAATACTTTTTTTTATCTCGTCCAAGAAGATTTGGAAAATCGTTATTTATTACTACATTGGAAGAAATATTTTTAGGTAATCAAGAATTATTTAAAGGTTTATATATCTATGACAAAATAGAATGGCAAAAATACCCTGTTATTAGATTAGATTTTAATGCTTTAAATTATACACATGGTTCAGAAGGTTTTGAAAGAAATTTAGTTAATACAGTAAAAGATATATTTAATAAATATGAAATTATATTAAAGGGTGAAGATTATAAAGAGTTATTTAAAAATTTAATAATAGAACTAAGTAAAATTAGTAAAGTTGTAATACTTATAGATGAATATGATAAGCCAATAACCGAAGTAATAGAAGAAATTGGAATAGCTAAAAAAAATAGAATAATACTTAAAAGCTTTTATGAAATAATCAAATCTTGTGATGAGTATATAAAATTTGTTTTTATAACAGGTATTTCAAAATTTTCAAAAACATCAGTTTTTTCAAGTTTAAATAATCTAAAAGATATAACTTTAAATAAAAAATATTCAACAATGTTAGGTTATACAGAAGAAGAATTAGAGTTGTATTTTAAGGATAGAGTAAATGAATTAGCTGTAGAATTAGAAGTTACTTATCAAGAAACAAAAGATATTTTAAAGCTTTGGTACAATGGTTATTCTTGGAATGCTAAAAACTTTGTATATAATCCTTTTTCAATACTAAGTGTATTAGATGATAAAAAAATAAATAATTATTGGTTCAACACAGGAACTCCAACTTTTTTAATTAAGCTTATAAAAGACTTCAATTTAAACTTAATAAAATTAGAGCAAATAAAATTAAATGAATATAATTTTGAAAGTTATGATATAGATAATATTAATTTATACTCTCTTTTATTTCAAACAGGTTATTTAACAATAAAAGAAACAATTAGAAACGATTATGAATATGAATATGTATTAAGTTACCCAAATAAAGAAGTCAAAGACTCAATGTTAAACAATCTGCTAAATGATTATGCCTATCAACAACTTACAGATGATATATCAATAAATGAAATGGTAAGAAAATTAAGAGCAAATGATTTAGAAGGATTAATGAATATATTTAAATCAATATTTGGAACAATAGCAGTAAAAATGCAACCAGATAAAAAAGTTAGTTTATATGAAAGAGAATTATATTATCATACTATTTTTTATTTGATATTCAGACTTATAGGTTCAAAGATTAAAGCAGAGTTTTCTACATCAAAAGGTTTTATAGATGCAGTAGCAGAAACAAACACTCATGTATATATATTTGAGTTTAAAATGAGTAACTCAGAAATAGCTTTAAACCAAATAAGAACAAAGAATTATTATGAAAGCTTCCTATCTAGTAATAAAGAAATAGTTTTAATTGGTGTTAGTTTCGACTCTGAAAATAAGAATATTAAAGATTGGAAATTTCAATCTGTTGTAAATTAAACTTTTAAGGATTTTTGCTTTACTCTTGAAACATATTTTTGAGCAATTTCGTAATCTCTTTGAGAACTTGGATTATGACCTAGATTATATGAAGCAATAGTCCTATCCCATTCTCCAAAACCTAAACCCATATCACCTTTTATTTTATTATGCCTATTAGCTAAAAACTTTAAACCATATTCCACATTATATTCAAGATCGTTTTTTACTCTTGGAAACGCTTTAGAGTGTGCTTTATCATTTATTTGCATAGCTCCCCAATCTGAAGATTTTAGAGCACCCTCACGCATATTTTTACATTGCTCTAATTTTCCACTTTTTACATCTTTCCACATACTCCAACTACTTTCATTTCCAGAAATACCTAAAGCAATATTCATAGGAATTCCATATTCCATTGCTCTATGCATTACTAAAGCTTTTATAACTCTTTTTTGAAATGATTTTATATCAGGATCAAAAGGTATATTATATTTTTGACCTAGTTTTGTTAATTGTTGTATTGGAGTTAAACTAGAATTATCAGTTAAATTAAAAGATATATTTTGAGTTTGAAAATTGTCTTTTACAAATGGATTAAAATTTAAAAGTGTATTAGATGTACTAATATGGTTCTGAATCTGCATTTGTTCAGGTCTAATGGTTAAAAGATTTTTATTAGAGATATTTTCAAACATTTTTAATCCTTTTAACTTTGAATTTTATATATAAATTATAGGTTTATATTTTTTATTACTTGCTTAACACAACTTGATTTATAATTAATTAGATATATTTTTTAAAGGTATAATCAAATGGAAATCAAAGGTTTATCTAATAAGTTTGACTCAATTAAAAATATTAATATGTTTGATAAAATGGAATATGATACCTATTGGTTTTTAGATCATGTTTTTGGTGAAAAAAATGTAGATCTTTTCTTCAAAGAAAAAAGAGAACAAATGAAGAAAAGGATTATTGAAAGAGTATCAAAAGATGAACCTAAAACATTAGAAATAGATAGAGTTAAAGGAATTAGTGTTCAACAATTTAAAGATACATACTTAAAATATAGTATTCCTGTTGTTATAGAAGGTGGTGCAAAAGATTGGAACTGTGTTAAAACATGGACTCCTCAATTTATAGCAGATAAATATGGTGATGATAAAGTTTCACTTATTGATGCTTCACCAGATGATTATAATAATATTAATTATAAATCAGAGGAAACAACTCTAAGAGATGTAATACTTACAATGGATGATGGCCCTATTAAAAAATATAGTCGTTTTAATAGAATACTTCATGATCATCCTGAATTAAAAAAAGATTTTGATATGAAGTGGTTACTTTCAATGAGAAATACAATCTCTTCAGGTCAAACTTTTCAAGTTTTTATTGGAGGTAAAGGTACTAAAACCCATATACATTGTGCAACAGAACATAATTTATTTACTCAGGTTTATGGTAAGAAACATTGGATTATATATCCACCTGAATTTGATTGTGTTTTAAATCCTTCAGTAACAAGAACTCCTTATTTCCATACTGCATTTGATCCTGATAATCCAGATTATGAAGCTTTTCCTGCAATGCAATATATGGATCGTTATGAATGTTTATTAGAAGCAGGAGATATTTTATTTTTGCCTCCTTCTTATTGGCATCATGTTAAAAATCTATCTGGTTCTATTGGTGTTGCTTTTAGATGGTTTTCTGCGGATGCATTTACTGTTGACTTTATGCAAGGTTTATTAACGATGTTATCGACAAACCCTCCATTTATTTTAGCAGCAAAAGATAGGACAAATTTTACTAAAATATTTAGTTACATGAGTAAAAAACAGAATAAACAAAAAAATAAATAATAATTCTCTATGAAGTTATCTAGTAATGATTTTGTTATTTTATTATCACAAATTGGAACTATATTAATATTATCAAAACTTTTTTGGGAATTAAGTCGTAAACTTAATATATCTGCTGTAATAGGAGAAATATTATTAGGAATAGTTTTAGGACCTACTATTTTAGGTAATATTTTTCCTAGTATCTTTAATACTTTATTTCCTGAATCTGAAAATATAAGATTAGCTTTTGATAGTTTAGTTTCAATATCTGTTGTAATTTTTTTATTTGTTGCAGGTTTTGAAGTTGATTTAAGCTTGATAAAGGGCAAGATAAAAAATGTTTTAATAGTGAGCTTAACTAGCTTTTTAATTCCCTTTTTAACAGGTTTTTACTTTATAATATATTTTCCTGAACTGTTGATAAACTCTAGTATTAATATAAATATTTTTGCAACATTTATAGGTTTATTTTTATCTGTTTCTGCTTTACCTGTAATTATACGAATTTTATTAGATATGAAATTATTTAAAACAAATTTTGGCTCTATTGTAACTATGTCTGTTATAGTTATTGACATAATTACATGGTTAATATTCTCAATTTTATTAGGTTTTATAGATAATACTCATCAAAAAATTCCAATACTTTATACAATTATTTTAATAAATTTATTTTTAGTGTTTAGTTTAACTAAAGGAATAAAATTAACTGAGAAATTATTTGATTTTATAAATAAAAAATCATCTCATGAAGAAACAGTAGCCTTTTCACTTGGTTTATGTTTATTAATTTCATCTTTTACTGAATATATAGGTACTCATGCAATTATAGGTTCTTTTATTTTTGGTATTGTTTTAGGTAATTGTAAAAGTTTAACTCAAAAGACAAAAGAAACATTTGAAAACTTCTCAAAAGAATTATTTGTTCCTTTATTTTTTGTCTCCATAGGCTTAAGAATAGATTTTATAAAAAACTTTGATTTAATTATCTTCCTAATAATCATAATATTATCATTCATTACTAAGATTATTGGGACATTTATTGGAGCAAGACTAAGTGGGATGAAAAACAATGAATCTTTAGCCTTAAGTTTTGCAATGAATGCTCGTGGTGGAATGGGTATAATACTTGCTGATTTGGCTTTAAATATGAATTTAATTTCTGAAGAAATATTTGTATCTCTTGTAATAACTTCATTATTAACAAGTTTCATAACCCCATTTTTGATAAAAAAATGTGATATTGAACAATTATACGTTAAAAATTAGATTATCATTTATTATTAAACAAATTATTCTTATTATTAATTTAAATGTAATTTATTAGAGCTTTGACTCAATAATAACTTTTTTTGTTCTACCCCAAGCAATAAAAATAGCAATTGCTAAAATTATAAAGTTTACACCTATGGATGATATTTCACCTCTAAATATATGAAAAGCACTTGCCAGAACCATAACAAAAGCAAGACAAGATGCCGCTAAAGGTGTTAAGAAAGTCTTAATACGTAATAGAGAAGGTAAAATTAATCCTATTCCTCCTAGTAATTCACTTATACCTATAAATCTAATTAAATAAGGATAAGATGTAACCCAAGGAAGCATTTTTGCTAATTCTTCTATTGATTGACTTGTTTTCATGAAACCAACCATAATAAACATAAATGCTAATAGTATCTGGGAAATCCATAATAAGATATTTAATATTTTAAAGTTTTGATTTGTCATTTGTTTTATCTCCTAATTAATTTTTTTAATATCTACTCTCTAACATCTAATATTTTAATTGTTTTATTTAAATAAATCATTATGTATAATTTAAACAAATCGTTCATTTATTTTGAACTAATGGAGTTTTTATGGATAAATTTTTTATGATGAAAGTTTTTAATCAAATAATTGATACAGGAAGTTTTATTGCTGCATCAGAAAAACTAGGTATCTCAAAAGCAATGACTAGTACACATATCAAAAATTTAGAAGATGATCTAAGTGTTCGTTTAATAAATAGGAGTAGTCGTAAAATAAGTTTAACAAATGAAGGACGTATATATTATGAACGTTGTAAGGAAATACTTAAAGAATTAGAAGAAACAGAAGCATCCTTAAAAAGTTCTATTGTTAATCCAAAAGGATTATTAAGAGTAGCAATTCCAAGTTGGTTTCAATTTAAAAATTTTACTCAAGCAATAAAAAAATATCATGAAAAATACCCAGAAGTTGAAATAGAATTTTCTTTAAATGATCGTATTGTTGATTTAGTAGAAGAAGGAATTGATCTTGCTCTAAGAGTTACTCTTGAACCACATTCTAATTTAATTGCTCGAAGAATTATTCCAGTGAAATTTTGCATTGTTGGTAGTAAAGATTATCTTGATAAACATGGAAGACCAAACAGTTTAGAAGATTTGAAAAAATATGAGTGGATTCAAACTTCTCATATTAAAGTAAAAAATGGACTTCCATTTCAAGATGGAGATAAAACTGTTTATTTGGAGTTGAAGTCAGTAATTACAGCAAATAGTACTATTATGATTGCTACATTAGCTGCTTCAGGAGTTGGATTAGTTATTTTACCAGAACTTTTGATTAAAGATGAGATAGTATCAAACTGTTTTGAACAGGTTTTACCTGAATATTCAATTAATATTGAAAATTATCTCTATGCTGTTTATTCTAGTAGGCGTTATTTATCTCCCAAAGTTAGAACTTTTATTGATTTTATGGTTGAATGGTTTAAAAATAATCAATAAGTAAATATAAGTTATTGGTCTTATGATAATTTTAGGTTCAATAATATTGAACTAATTGTCAAAATTTTTAATAATGACAAATATAAATAAACAGTTATGATTAAATTATGTGATTATGAAAGATTAATTGATAAATTAAAATTCATATTTCATAAAATAAATTAAATATAAATGAGGTTAAAAAATTATGATTGGAACAACAGTTAATAACATTAAACGTTCAATAACTCATAGGACTCATGGTTATAAACAAGGTTTTATTACTAGATTAATGAGTCCTGGAGATTTTGGAAATCTAGTAAAGCCCTTCGTTTTTCTTGACTATTTTGAAACATCATCTTTTTATGGAAGAGGGCTAAGGGCACATCCTCATTCAGGTATAGCGACACATACAACATTAATTGAAGGAAGTTTATATTATGAAGATTCAACAGGAAAATCAGGTGTTTTGAAATCAGGAGATCTTGAGTGGATGCAAGCTGGAAATGCTGTTTGGCATGGTGGTGAACCAATAGAAGGAAAAGGAATGCGTGGTTATCAATTATGGATATCTCTTCCTCAAGAATTAGAACTTGCACCTTCTGAAAGCCATTATATTAATTCAGAGTTTGTTGAAGGAGATGATAAAATAAAATTATTACTTGGAAGTTACGGTAAATTAAGAAGTTCAATAAAGTTACCTGTATCAATAACTTATCTATATGTTAAATTAAGAGATGGAGAAAGTTGGACTTATCATCCTTCTTTTGATCATGAAACAGCTTGGGTAGCAGTAAATAGAGGTAAAATTAAAACTTCTGAAATAGAGCTAGAAAATGAAATGGCTATTTTTTCTGAAGGCAATTCATCAATTGAATTTTTAGCTTATGGAGATACAGAATTTGTAATTGGTTCTGGAGCAAAACATCCATATCCTTTAGTAACTGGATATTATTCAGTTCATACTAGTAGAGAAGCTTTAATAAAAGGAGAATCAAATATTGAAAAACTTGGTAATACTCCTGAAGTTATGGCAATGAGAAGAAAATAAAATTTATTTTTGCTAATTAAGAGAAGATAAAGATGCTTTATCTTCTTTATTTTATAAATAATTACACAAAATACTAATATATTACTTTTATATATATTTATTGATTATACTTTTGATAAATATTAAGGAAATAGAAATGAGAACAATAAAACAAGTTATTAATTCTTATATTAAAGCAGTTGATACATCTTTACCAATTACTAGCCCTTTACCTAACCAAACAATAAAACAAATAAGTCCTTTCATTATGTTAGAACATCAAGGACCAAATACAATTATGCCTAATCAAAAAATTAAATTATCAAATCAGAATAATTTTGGTGTAAGCCGACTTTCTTTATTACTTGAAGGAAGTATTGAGTATGAGGATTCATTAAAAAATAAAGGAATTCTTAATGCTGGTGATATTCAATGGTTAAATGATACATCTGGAATAATACGAACTGAAAAAGTGTTTGAATCTAATATCAATACAATGGACATAAATAATAAATTTAATTAAGCAACTAATCCAATTGTGAGCATGTCTTTGTAAGCCTCAGCCATTTTTTTAGAATTTAGGTCAATATCAAACTTATGAATAAATAATTTAAGCATTTGATTATTAGAAGCTAATCTTTGATAATTTAGCATAGAAAAAGGTTCTTTGTGAAATTCACCTTTTGTTATTCTGTCTTGTACTTTAGCCATATTTACAGCAAAAAAAGACATATTGAAATGAGTATCTAAAATGTTTTTATTTGTAGATTGACAATCTTCTAAACCAGTAAAAGTTTTACTATCTCTAAATAAAAACTCTATTTGAAATCTACTTGAATAAAATTCAAAAATATCTAAGGCAGATAATTCAAGGTCACTTGAGTAAAATATATGACGCTTATCTTTATTTGTAAGTAGTAAAACTATTTTTATATTTCTTTTCAAAGATAAACTGTAAACAACTTTTGAGTACAATTTTTCACCCTCAAGTAAAGTAATTACATAATCTAACTTGTGATTTTTAAAATCAACTTTACCATAATATTTTCTAGGAGCACCTTTTTTGTTTGTTCTTTCACCTTGATAAAGATAATTTAAATTAGCATCTGACCTTAGTTTACAAATAATATGCTTCTCTTGTTTGATTATTCCATCTACAAACTCTTTTTTTGAATGAAATCCATCAAAAGCAATATGTTTTATCTCTTTAAAGTATTCTTTGTTATTTTCAATATGTTTTAGGTAAAAATCCATTCTATTTTCACAATTAGAATCTGTTTGAAGTGCACTTATTGGATAAGCCGTGTTATATTCTGTATCTATCATTGCTAATAATGATAACTCTAAACCTTTAGTTACTTTTGAGTTCTTTCCATCCCAAAATTTACCTAAACCATCTGTTTTCTTTCCACTTTTTTTTATAAATGACGCATCAAAAGCCAATATATTTTTATTATTTTCTTTATAGATTTCTTTAATTCCTATTACATTCATTTCTACTATATTTGAATGATTATCCTTTATATAATTTCTTGAGATTGTTTTTTCATTCAATTCTATATATCTGCTTATATTTCTAAAGTTTTTTTTCCTAGACTGCAAAAAATTCCATTACTTACTTTTTCTATAAATTTTTTGGAGCTCTCTTTTAAATTAGACATTTTTGATAATACTTTTGTTATAATTCTCATCAGATAATTACCTCTTTATTATTTTTATTTTGATATTTTAAAAGTATAATAGGTTTTTATCTACTTTTTTACATTATTAAAAAATGTCCACTGTATTGTAATATAAAAGATGAAATAAAATTCCATTTGATACAAATTTGGATTGCTTATCCAGATGATTTTTTATTTCGTCCATTAAAATATCAAGATATAAAAAAAGAAAATATATCAGAAGTAAATGGAGATGGATTTAAATTAAGACTAATAAAAGATGAAAATGTTGAAATTGCTGATATAAGTAATCCAAATTTAAACACACAAAAAATTATTCATGGGATTATTGAGGCTGGGAAATTTGTTAATATAGATATTCCAAATAATTTTAATGCTTGTTTATATATTATTGATGGAGAAATAAAGATTATGGGTGAAAATATTGAATCAAGAAAACTTGTATGGTTTAATAATGATGGCGAAAATATTAGAATAAATGCTATTTCTAACAGTCAATTTCTTTTACTTTCAGGAGAATCTTTAGAAAAAACTCTTGCTCAATATTACTCTGAAATAACTAACTAACTTAAAACTTAGGATCTCTATTAACTTTTACTACTAAAGCATTTGTTACAGGTCGATAATTTGTAACTACTGTCTTTCCGTTTAAATACATATCTGTTGAGCCTCCGCCATCTAGAGCCATTGCATCTTTAGCTCCTAATCTTTTCATTATTTGAGCTAATTTTGTTAATGAAAGGTTTCCTGTAACAGTTAACATTAACAATTTATTATTTGATGTTACACCTACTGCTGTTCTTTTAGCTGGTACTGCTAATGAGCTTTGTAATTTTTCTTTAGAGTATGTATTATATATTTTGCCATTTTTAACTAATTGAGGGCTTCCTGTTACAAGTGTTCTAACTTGATTCCAAGGTGAATTTAAGACAGAATCTAAATAAACCTGTGTACCAATTGGGTATTTTTCAGATACAAGAGAATTAGCTTTAGACATAGATATTACAAAGCCACCATCTGGAATAGGGGCATTATTCATCTTATACCCGATTATATATCCATCTCTGTCAACCATTATTTCACGCCCAGAACCTTTGGTTCTTGTTGTTTTTCCAAAATAGTTATTATAAACAGTATTATGATTTTTTCCACGAATTTGATTTATACCATTTAATCTTATGTTTTCTCCAAGTTCTGGCATGATTACATAATTCTTTATTTTAGGAACTCCTATTATTATTTTTTTATCTTCAGTAATTCCTAATGATGTTCTTCTATGCCCTGAATCTGAAATAACAATACCTTCAGACATAATTAGACCAACAGCTCCATCAATGGAGTTTCTTGAATGGAAAAAACTTGCATTAATTGCTGCTATAGCTCCTGCTCTTTTCGCAATCTTTGAAACATTTTCTTTTCTATTTGTATTATTATGAGCTAAAGCTAAGTCAAGATTAATTCTAGGGTTATTCATGTCAACTTTAATTAAATGAGCATTCAATTTACTACGTCCATAAGTATCTTTAAAAAAGATATGTTGAACAGAAGGATTACCAATACTTACTTTTTTCTCATCTTTATTAGGTTTAGAAACATTTTTAGCATAAGCAAACTCAGAAATACAGGTTATTAAGATTGTACTTATAATACAGGCTGTTATCTTTTCAAAAAGTTTCATTACTATCCTTTGAATAAATTATTATTCCTTCTAATAATGAAGTATAGCAGGTATTTTTAATATAGAATGTGTCAGAGAAACTATTTTATATAGGGATTTAAAAGTGAAGGTGTAAAAAGTAAAAAGTGATAAGAAAAGAATATTACAATTCCTATATATAAGTAGTATAAAACTTTAAAAGAAACAACATATAAAATATATTAAAAATTCTTAAAAAAAAATTATATCTAATTTTTTAAATTTTAAATCTTGTCTTCTCAATCAGCAAAATAAAGAAATATATTTATTAACTTTTTTTAAAAATAAGTTACATTTTGTTTAATAAAAGTATAAGATAGATCTAATCTTAAAATTTAATATGGAGTCAATGTTGAATATGAAAAAACTTTTATTATTAGCAACAACTTTAATGTTTACAGCGTGTAGTAGTGAAACCTCTAATCAAGCTACATTACCTGTTGAACAAACTCAAACTAACATTAGTAGTGCAAATTCAGAGCATAGTCCTATGTTTATAGAAAAACTTAAATTAGGTAAAAAATACAATGCAAGACTTGCCATAAAAAAATATGAACAAAAGAGTATTTGTGGTAAGAATGATTTACAAGAAGTTAATTCTTATGATGGTTCATTAGGACAAACAAAGGAATTTGTTAAAGCACATCAAAGCTCAGTTGGTGCAATGGAAGAAAAAGGAACAGATAATTCAAGTAAATTCTGTTCTGGTACATTAATTTCAGAAGATTTATATTTAACAGCAAGTCATTGTGTAGAGGGTGGTAGCCCTACAACAAATTATGTTGCTTTTAATTATGAAAAAGCAGCAGGCTCACAAACTGTATTACCTCAATCGCATTTTAAAGTTGCTGAAGTAGTTGAAGAAGGTGGTTCAGACCAAATTGACTATGCAATATTAAAGCTTGAAGGAAAACCAGGTGCAAAATTTGGTTTTAGAAAAATTAATGCAGATAAATTAGAAGATAATACTTTATTAACAATTATTCAACATCCAAGTGGAAAACCTAAGCAAGTTGAAGTAGGACATAAAGGTCAAACTAACTCAGGTGTTTATATGGGTTATGGAGATTTAGATACAGAACCAGGTAGTTCAGGTTCTGGTGTTTTAGATGATAAAGGAATGGTAGTCGGAGTTCATACAAACGGTGGTTGTAGTTCAACAAGTGGTGAAAACAAAGCTGTTAAAATGACAGAAATTGCTAAAGTTTCTAAAACAATTAAAGCTTTAATTGCTAGAAATAAAAAATAATTAATTTTTAAATAAATTTTTAAAATCTAACCTAGTTTATTTTAACTAGGTTAGATTTTTTTAATAAGAAACATATTTATTTTTTAAAAACTTGTATTTCTTAACTTTATTATATGGAATAGCTTTATCATTATTATCCAAAGATGTTCCTTTATAAGTAAAACTTATAGGATAAAATTTTTCATTATTCTTCATAAAATCTAATTTTGATGTATAAGAATAACACTCAACTTTAAGTTCATTACCACAAGCACCATTATTATCTTCTTCTGTATTTTCTGTATGTAAAGACTCAAATTTATTATTAATTTTACCTATTATTGTTGTAGATGAAGATGTAATTCCCATTCCAAAATAATTGGATTCAAAAATTAATCCGTAATTATTTTTTCCTATTTCTTTGAGTTGTGGGGTTGGTGCATGACCCCAAGTACCTATTCTTTCAACATATTGAAATTTATCTTTTATCTTAAAGTTTGTACCAGTTTTTTCAAAAACAGCAATGCCAACTATTGGAGCACAAGCATGACAATCAGATGTTTCATCTCTAGTTTCTGTAACTACAATATAGTTTAATTTTTTATCCTGTTTAAACTCTTTTTTAAAGATTATAGCTGTACTAAAGTTAAAAACATTTTCTAACTGATACTTTTTTATATTGTCTTTTGATAAATCATGCTTTATATATTTAGTTTTTTTGTTATATTTTCCATTTATTAATAATTTTAATATTTTTTCATCTTCTAAAGGTTGAGTAAATGAATATGAGTTATTTCCTATTGCTAATATTATAAAAATGGATGAAACAAATAACTTTCTTATGACCATAAAAACTCCATGTTAAACAGATATCATAAACAATTATAATATCAATATTAAAAAACTAATTAAGACTTTAATTTACTTTTGGTGATGTAGAAATTATTACAGATGGCATAGAAGTCGGCTTTGTAGTTTGAATTATAGTTGGAGTTCTAGAAGGTTGACTAACATTAACAGATATAGAAGGCTGTGGTGTTGGAGTTGGTTCTGGAACAATAAATAAACCTGCTTTTGCAGGATCAAAAATATTTGTTAAATCTGTTTTATCACTGGCTAAAACTCTAAACTTATCAAGAGTCTTAGTTAAATCACCTTTAAAAGAAGTATATTGTTCTTGAGTTAAATTTTTAACTAAAGCTGTGTCATTAACAAAAGTACAACCTCCATTTGATATCTGACAAATATAATCAGTTAAGTTTTTATTATACTTTTTGAGTTTTTCTTTATCATTTGATAAATCTGAAAATATTTCCTTCAAAGTAGAATTACCTAAAACATTTTGCATAAAATCTTCAGAAATTATACTTATAGCTTCATAATTACCACCTAATCTTGTAAAAAGAGGTAAACTATTTGTGGGTGTAGGAGTCGGCTTTATATTACTTGTTCCACCACAAGAAATTAATTCAATTGATGTTATTATTATAAGTGTAAATTTTGATATTAATTTTAATTTATTCATAAAAAATCCGTGTAAATCATTATAGCTCAATTTAATCTGTGTTCTATCTCTTACGATTTAAAACTCCATCTCAGATTCAGCTTTAAGATGCATTAAACTACCAATAACTTTATTTATATCTTTGTTCTCAAAAAGTATTTTATAAACGCCTCTAACTATTGGCATTGATATTTTCTTTTGTTGTGCATAATTATTAATTGTTTTAGTTGTTTGAACACCTTCTGCAACATAAACACTTGTGTTAATAATTTGTTCTAATGTTTCACCTTTAGCCAATCTAAAGCCTACTTGATAATTACGACTTAAAGGACTCATACAAGTTGCTATTAAATCGCCTATACCAGACAAACCATTAAAAGTATTTATATGAGCACCCATTCTTAAACCTAATCTTGTCATTTCTATATTTCCACGAGTAATAAGCATTGATTTTGTATTATCACCTAAACCTAAACCCTCAGAAATACCAGAAGCAATTGCAATTATATTTTTAAAAACACCACCAAGCTCAGCACCTACAATATCAGTACTTCCATAAACACTAAAGTATGAGTTATTTAATATTTTTCTTGCTTCGTCTATAACTTCTTCAAATGCCGATGCAACAACTGAACCAGATGGTTGCTTTTTCATAATCTCTTTTGCAAGATTTGGACCAGATAAAACACCTATTCTTTTACAAGGGGTTTCTTCTCTTAAAATTGTAGACATTCTCTTAAAAGTTTCTTGTTCTAGACCTTTTGTTCCATGTATTACAATATGTTCACCATTTAAATAATCACCTAATTGAAAAGCAACTTCTCTAAAACCTTTAGATGGAACTACAAAGAAAATTATTCTGCATTTTTCAGCAACTTCTGATAATTCTGTTGTAGCTGTTATATTAGGAGATAAATCAAAGTCAGGTAAATACTTTTCATTTTTATGAGTTGTATTAATTAAATCAACAACATCTTTATCACGTAACCAATGTAAAACCTGATAATCATTATCACCAATAATATTGGCAATAGTTGTTCCCCAACTACCACCACCTATAACACCTACATAGTTTTTTAGAAATGTCATTTATCTAGTCTTTATTAATATGTAATTTGTCTTTAAGTATATCAATAAAACTCTTATCATCGCTATGCTTTGATTTATGTTTTTCTGAATTTCCATTACTATTTGCTTTTGCAAGATTAGATAAATCTTTTATTAGTTTATATTCTTCATTTGAAAGCTTTTTAGGAACTTCGATATTTACCATTACATGAAGATCGCCTCTTCTTCTTCCATCTGTACCAAGAACAGGAACTCCTTTTCCTCTTAAAGTAAATACCTTTCCAGCAGGAGTACCAGCAGGAACATCTATTGTAGAAACACCATCAAGAGTTGGAACTTCAACTTCATCGCCTAAAGCAACTTGATGATAAGCTAAATGAACCTCTGTATAAACATCATTTCCACGTCTTTCAAATAGTCTATCTTTATCATCTCCAACATGAAGAACAACAAATAAATCACCAGGGCCTCCACCACGTTCTCCCATGTCACCTTCACCAGGTACTCTTATTCTAGCTCCACTATCAACACCAGCAGGAATCTTTATTTTAAGCTTTTTGTCCTTATTAATTTTTCCTTTACCACTACAAGGTTTACATGGACTTTCTGGAAATTTACCAACACCAGCACATTTTGGGCATGGTGCTATTGATGAGAAAGTTCCAAAAAGTGTTTTTTGTGTTTGTTGAACTTGTCCAGCTCCACCACAAGTTTGACATGAAGAAATTTTTGTTCCTGGTTCTGCACCATTACCACTACAAATCTCACAATTTTCTAAATGTTTTATAGAAATTTCTCTTTCAACACCAAAAATTGCATCTTTAAAATCAACTTCGATATCCATTCTAAGGTCAGAACCTCTCTCTGGACCTTGTTGTCTTCTTCCTCTAGCTCTTCCTCCACCAAAGAAAGTATCAAAGATATCCCCAAGATCACTAAATCCTCCAAAGCCTCCTTCAAAGCCTCCAAAACCACCTTGACCTCCACCAAATGCAGCGTGTCCAAACTGATCATATCTTGATCTTTTATCAGAATCACTTAAAACTTCATAAGCTTCTGATATTTCTTTAAATTTTTCTTCTGCTTCAGGGGTTTTATTAATATCAGGATGATAAGTTTTAGCCAAATTTCTATAAGCTTTCCTTAAATCATTTTCATTGGCTCCCTTATTAACACCTAGAACTTCATAGTAATCTTTTTTACTCATTAATTTATATCCCGAACATTATATTTTTTCATTATGATTTTAAAATTTTATTTAAAAAAGGGCGTATAAACTACGCCCTCTTTACAAATAATTAGTTAAAATTAATTATTTTACTTCTTCGTACTCTGCATCTACTATATTGTCATCTCCACCATCACTACTTCCTGTTGATGTTGAACCAGAAGCACCTGCTCCAGCATTTACATTTTCTTTACTGTAAATTGATGAACTGATTTCATAAAGAGCTTGGGTTAAAAGAGTTGTTTTTTCTTTCATTGAGTTTAAATCATCTTCTTGAACAGCTGATTTTAAAGCACTAATAGCACCTTCAAGTTTTTCACGACCTGAAGCATCTAATTTATCACCAAGATCTTTACTTGTTTTTTCTGCATTGTATATTGCTGCATCTGCTTCATTTTTAGCTTCAATTTTTTCTCTTCTAACTTTATCTTCACTTGCGTGACGATCTGCGTCTGTTTTCATCTTTTCGATTTCATCTTTGCTAAGACCACCAGCATTAGTAATAGAAACTTTTTGCTCATTACCAGTTCCTTTATCTTTAGCAGAAACATTTACAATACCATTAGCATCTATATCAAATGTTACTTCGATTTGAGGAACGCCTCTCATAGCTGGAGGAATGCCTGAAAGAGTGAATCTACCAAGTGTCTTATTATCTGTGGCCATTTCTCTTTCACCTTGAAGAACGTGTATTTCAACACTTGTTTGTCCATCAGCAGCAGTTGAGAATGTTTGACTTTTACTTGTTGGTATTGTTGTATTACGTTCAATTATTCTTGAGAATACTCCACCAAGTGTTTCAATACCTAAGCTTAATGGTGTTACGTCAAGTAATAATACATCTTTTACTTCTCCACCTAATACACCAGCTTGAATTGCAGCACCAACAGCAACTGCTTCATCAGGGTTAACACTCTTATCTGGATCTTTACCAAGAATCTTTTTAATTTCGTTTTGAACTGCAGGAATTCTTGTAGATCCACCAACTAATATAACTTTATCAATTTTTTCAACAGCTAAGCCAGAGTCCTTAATTGCTTGTCTTGTTGGGCCCATTGTTGCTTCAACAAGATCTGCTGTTAATTCTTCAAATTTTGCTCTTGAAAGATTCATGTCTAAATGTTTAGGGCCTGATGAATCAGCTGTAATAAATGGTAAGTTTATATTTGTTTGAACAACTGTTGAAAGTTCTATTTTAGCTTTTTCAGCTGCTTCTTTAAGTCTTTGTAAAGCCATTTTATCTTGACTTAAATCAATACCTTGATCTTTTTTGAATTCTGTAATTAAGAAATCAATAACTCTTTGGTCAAAGTCATCTCCACCTAAATGATTGTTTCCACTTGTAGCTTTAACTTCAAATACACCATCACCTAATTCAAGTATTGAAACGTCGAATGTACCACCACCAAGATCAAATACTAAAATTGTATGATCAGCACCTTTATCTAAACCATAAGCTAAAGCACTTGCTGTAGGCTCGTTTATAATACGTAAAACTTCAAGACCTGCAATTTGTCCAGCATCTTTTGTTGCTTGTCTTTGAGCATCATTAAAATAAGCAGGAACAGTAATAACAGCTTTTGTTACTTTTTCACCAAGATATGCTTCAGCATCTTGTTTAAGTTTTGAAAGAATCATAGCTGATATTTCTTGTGGTGTATATTTTTTACCATTAACTTCAACATTAACTGTATCATCTTTACCTTTTACTGCTTTATATGGTGTTCTTGATCTTTCAGATTCTGTATCATCCCATCTTCTACCAATAAATCTTTTAATTGAAAATATTGTATTTTCAGGATTTGTAATAGCTTGTCTTTTTGCAACTTGCCCAACAAGTCTTTCACCTGATTTTGTAAAACCAACAACAGAAGGTACAAGTCTGCTTCCTTCTGAACTTGTAATTACAGTTGCTTTACCACCTTCAAGAACTGACACAACAGAGTTAGTAGTTCCAAGGTCGATACCTATTATTTTACTCATAATTATTTTTTCCTTTCAAAATATAAATTACTAACTAGAAACGGTTGAAACTACAACCATAGAAGGTCTTAGTACCTTACCATTAAGGGTATATCCCTTTTGTAACTCATTTATAACTGTTTGATCTGGTTTTTCGTCATTAACAAGTTGTTGAACTGCTTCATGAAAATTTGGATCAAATGGATTATCTAAAGCTTCTATTAATTCAAGTCCGTTTTTTCTAACAGCTTCTATCAATTGCTTTTGAATTAATTCTATACCAGATACAACACTTGCAACATCTTTTGCATCTTTTGAACTAGAAATAGCTCTTTCAAAGTTATCTAATATAGGCAAAAGATCTTGCAAAATATCTTTACATGCCATTTTTAAGAACTCTTCTTTTTCTGTAGCTTGTCTTCTTCTAAAATTTTCAAAATCAGCAACCATTCTTTTAAGTTGTGTATCTTTTGAATCAAGAGCTGCTTTTAAATCATTAACAATTGATTCTGACACACTTTCTTTAGTTTCAGTTCTAGACTTATTATCCTGTTTAGATTTACTTTCTTTTATGGAATCTGCTGCATCTTGAGCATCTTTCCACATATCAGAACCATCTTCAGAATTAATTTCTTCTATTTCCACATCTGTAGTAGGATTTTCATTTAAATCCTCCTCATTTGTTGTACTCACTTTTTTCTTTTTCCTCCATAGTTTCATGTTTATACCTAAACTAGAATATTATTCTAAATTACTAACTACCCCTGACATCATATAATTTAGTTAATAAATAACTAAGGTTTTTAGTCATTTCTTCAAGTGCTGCAATTGATTTACCATAATGCATCCTTGTTGGACCTAATAAGCCTATAGCACCAGTTATTGAATCTCCAACATTATATGAACCAACAATTAAACTACAATTTTGTAATTGAGAAATACTTATTTCATGACCTATAAGTATTATAGGTTTTTCATGAAAAGTAGCTCCTATTTCCATAAAAACATCTGAAAACTCTTTTAATCTACCTTGAGCTTCAAAAAAATTAACTAGAGAATGAGCTTTTTCATTTTCCAAAAACTCAGGTTCTTTTAAAAGATTAGATGTTCCTGTTACACATATTTTAGATTTATCTTGGCTTAAACTATCCTTAATACTTCTATAAATACCTCTTAGTATATTATCATATTCTATATTTCCTGTAACTAACTCATTTAATTTTTTCTGTAATTCATTTATAGGTGTACCAACAATTTCATTATTAAAATATTCTGATATTTGATGGAAAAAATATTCTTCAACAGGTTGTTGTAATTGAACTAGATAATCATGAACTTTTCCTGTTGTTGAAACAATAACAATAACAAATGTCATATCATTAATTGGAAGTATCTTAAAATGCTTTACAAAGTCTTTATTACCTTCAGGAAATTTAATTATAGCCATAGTATTAGATAAAGCTGAAAGTATTCTCGCACTTTTTTCTATTATTTGCTCTAAATTCGATAATTTATCATTCTGAATAGTTTTGATAATTTGCTTTTCTTCATCTAGTAATTCAGTTTTTTGCATTAAATAATCAACAAATTTTCTATAACCTAAATCTGATGGTATACGTCCAGCAGAAGAATGTGGTTGTCTAAGCAAACCTAATTCTTCTAAATCAGACATATCATTACGAATAGTAGCAGGGCTTAAGCCTAAGTCATATTTTTTTGAAATAGTGCGTGATCCTACAGGTTCAGCAGTAGCTATATAATCCATAACTATTGCTAATAAAATATTCTGTTGTCTTTGGGTTAAATTAAAATCCATAACTAACCTAAATATTAACTCCTGTATTTAATCAGGTTTTTTAAACCAAATAAAATAATTTATATTATATATTTTACCCTATTTGTTAGCACTCTTACTAAGTGATTGCTAATAAACTATATAATATTGTTAAAATTTTCTAATGTCAAGTAATAAAAGCAATTCATAATAAATTACTATTAAGATAGTATTTTAATAAATCAATTTTTTTTAGTTATAAAGATAATAATTTGATTACTATGTTAATATACTAAATGAAAATGAAAAAGACATATTATGTTTGATTAAATACTTTTCTCAAATAATTTTTGTCTTAGAATGTAGTATATTTTAATAAGTTAAAAATCAAATCAAATTTAATTAATAGTAATTAGGAATTATTAAGTAATGACAAATAATCTCGATAGTTTAAAAAGTGTAACTACTGTAGTTGCTGATACAGGTGATATTGATTCTATAAAAAAATATACACCAACAGATGCAACAACAAACCCATCTTTAATTTTAGCTGCTGCACAGATGCCTCAATATCAACATTTAATAAAAGATGCTATAGATTATGGAAATAGTTTTTCGGATAATGAAAGAATAGAAAAAATACTTGATAAACTTTCAGTTAATTTTGGCTCAGAAATTTTAAAAATAGTTCCTAGATATGTTTCTACAGAAGTAGATGCAAGATTTTCTTTTGATACAGAAGCCTCTATTAAAAAAGCCCATGATTTAATAAAATTATATGAATCTCAAGGTGTTTCAAAAGATAGAATATTAATTAAATTAGCTTCCACATGGGAAGGAATAAGAGCAGCAGAAGTTTTGGAAAAAGATGGTATTCATTGTAACTTAACTCTTTTATTTGGATTTGGACAAGCTATGGCTTGTGCTGATGCAGGAGTTTATCTTATATCTCCATTTGTTGGAAGAATATTAGATTGGTATAAAAAAAGTGAAGGAAAAGATTCTTACGAATCTGAACAAGATCCAGGAGTAAAGTCTGTAAGACGTATTTATAGTTATTATAAAAAGCATGGATTTAAAACTCTTGTTATGGGAGCTAGTTTTAGAAATTCTGGAGAAATAAAAGCCTTATCAGGTTGTGATTTACTTACTATAAGCCCACAGTTTTTAGAAGAATTAAAAAATACAGAAGGTGAATTACCTGTGATTTTAAATGCTGAGTATGCAAATAGTAATTGTAATGATGAAAAATTTAAAATTGATGAAAAGAGTTTTAGATGGATGCTTAATGAAGAGCAGATGGCTACAGAAAAACTCTCAGAAGGAATACGCAACTTTACTAAAGATACTTTAAAACTTGAAAAATATATAAAAGAGAGATTATAGAACTATTATGGCTATTATTGGAGCTATTAGTTTAATATTTTCAGTTTTTTTATATTGGTTAGGATTTTCTATAAATCATATTGTTTTAGTAAGCTTCTTTTTATCTTCTATTGTATTTGGTGCATTTGTAATAGCTGATGAGGGAGAAGAAAAAAAAGAAAATATGTTTAATGATTTTGGTCAATCTCCAAAAGATTTCCCTTCAAAGGAAAATTGATTATTATTTTTATGCTTTAAACTTTATAATTTGTTTTTGTTTAGCAATCATTATTTTAAAATTACGTTTTTTTTTAATTAAATAAAATTTTTATAGTAGATAAAAGACCTATATATAAAATATAATGAAATTAAGTATTATATTTTGACGATAAGAGAGTGTAAAAATGAGTGTAGATTTTAACTCCATGATCAATAAAGCATTAAGTGATGTTCAACAAAGAAAGGCTTTAGGAAATAGTTTAAAAAATCTTGAAGGTAATAGCGTATCTAAAGCTAATGAAACTCAGACTGGTGGGGAGTTAAGTGTAGAAGATATTGCTAATGCTATGAAAGTTGGTCGCCTTAAAAGAGAGGATGATAATAAGTTTATTTCTACTAATGGTAACTCTTTTAAAGTTAATAGAGAAAAAGATGATAAGCTAGAAAATAACTTAAGCCCTATGTCTATTAAAGCTCAGGAACAGATTATAACAATGCAAAATAAAATCAGTTCAATAAAAGAAAATTCTCAAGTAGCAACAGATAGACAAAATATTTTGGCACAATCTATGAGAGCAATTCAAAAAGATCCATTTGCAAAATAAAATTTATTATCTAAATTAAAGAGCTTAGTTATAATCTAAGCTCTTTTTTTATAAAATATTTTAGTGTGATCCAGTTAATATTGAAAATATTTTTTTTGTTTTATAATAAAATTCAAACAAGGCAAAGTAAACAAAGTTTTATTTAATTAGTCTAAAGGTTTTAAGAACATAGTTTTAGGTATATTTATTTTTATTAAAATACCTTTTTGTAAAAATTCTTTTATCTTTGGACTTTCATATTTTATTACATTTTTTAAATAAAAATTATTTATTCTTTCTTCAATTCCTTCTTTTATTATATTTCTTGACTCTATATGAAATTTTAAGGAGTTTTTTATTATATCTTTATTAAACCAATAATCAGAAAAGTCTCCTAATGTTTTATATTTTTTTATAAAATTTTCATATCCACAACAACAATAATGTAATATGACATGACTATAGTCTTTATAAGTCTTTAGGGGCTTTCCTTTACCTACAAAATGGTGAACTGAATTTACTTCAGTATTATAAGATACTTTTACTATTGATTTACCATTTTGATAAGCCATATAAAATTCTTTTCTAGTTTCTCCTGTTGTTATCTCATCGTATTTATTATAATAAATAGCATTTTTCTTAAATAGTCTTACCTCTTTAAAATAATCAACAATATGTGTTTTTTCTGGTAAAGCCTCAAGATTATTAAAAGTAACTGTTTCATAACCATAATAGCTAACTTTATTAAGATATTCTTTGATAGACTTTTCTGAAGTAAGATATAATAATTCGTCTATATCAATATGGAGTAGCCAATCAATTTTTAATTCAAGACAAATATTTAATGATACTTTTGTATTCAAAATTTGCCTTGCCATAACCTCTTTTTTTTTAAATTCGTAAAAGTACATATACAATTCCATTTCTTTATGTATTGCATCCAAATTAATATCATTTTTAACTAAAATGACTAAACTTCCATACTTATTTGTTAAATAATTAATTATATTTTCAGAATTATCATCAATAAAAAATATAAAATAATCAAAACCTATATTTAAATGATAATTTATAAATGAATCAATTATATTTTCAGAATTTATGATTGTACTAACTATAGCAGTTTTCAATATAATCTCTCTTTTAATATACTTAAACAAAATTGCTCTTAGAAAATTAATGAAGCAAAAATATTGAGAGTTTATTGTTCTTTTCTTATAACTTCTTCTCTTTTTACTTCTTCTTACTTAGTATATTTAATAACTCAAAGCTTTAAAAATAATTATATTACATTCTATATTTTAATTAACTAAGAATTAATTTTTTAAACAAAAATTGTTGCAAGTTAATGAATATAATTTTACAATTCAAATATTAAAAAATTATTTAAAAAAGGTAATCCTTAAATGTCTGAAGAAAAATCATTATTAAATTTAACTATAGAAAATAATGTAGGAATTATTAAGTTAAATAATCCTCCTGTTAATGTATTAAATAGACCTCTTTTAGAGCAGTTAGACAGGCTTATAGATGAAGTAAAAGATAATTCTGAAATAAAAGTAATAGTTTTAACTGGCGAAGGTTCTGCATTTGCTGCTGGTGCTGATATTAAATCAATGCCTGAGTTAAAAGCTGATACAGGTGAGCAAATGGCTTTATATGGTCAAAAGATTTTTAGTAAACTTGAAAATCTTGATAAAGTTTCAATTTGTGCAATTAATGGTGTTGCTCTAGGTGGTGGATTAGAACTTGCTATGTCATGTGATATAAGAATAATATCTGAAAAAGCAAAAGTTGGACAACCAGAAATTAATTTAGGAATAATTCCAGGTTATGGTGGAACTCAAAGACTTACAAGACTAGTAGGTAAACCAAAAGCAAAAGAAATCGTTTTAACAGGTGATAATTTATCTGCTCAAGAGGCTTATGAAGTGGGTATTGCAACTAAAATTACAAGCCCAGAAAATTTAATGACTATGACTTTAGAACTAGCAAATAAGATTGCTTCAAAAGGTCAAGTTGCTGTAAAAGCTTCAAAAAAAGCTATTGATGAAGGCTTTGAACAAAATCTTAATGATGCACTCAAAACTGAAGCTAATTATTTTGGTTTAGTATGTGATAGTGAAGATAAAAATGAAGGTGTTATTGCTTTTATGGAAAAGAGAAAACCAAATTTTAAAGATAAGTAAACCTTGATATAGTTTTAAAAAACTGTTATTGTGCAAATGTTTAAGTAAAAATAAGGAAATATAAAATGTTAAAATTAACTAAAATAGCAACTGTTTCAGTATTAACAAGCTCAATTTTAAGCCTTTCTAGTTTGGCTGAGACAAGTAAAGTACCAGACTCATATAGATTCATACCTCAAGACTCATTAATGGCTTTTGATATAAAGACATCACAAAGTGCTTGGGAAATTTTTCAAAAGAATAAAACTTTAAAAAATATAAATCTAATAAAAGAATTAAATAAAAATAACAAAAATGAATCTTTGATGGATAATCTTTTATCAGAAGAAACAATAAAAAATATGGGTGAAAATGTTGTATTCTCATTTTCAAACTTGAATTTTGATAAAGTTGGTAAAAATGAAGAGGAATTAGGTTTATTATTAGTTGAAGAAATGAAAAGTTCTAATTATGCTGAGGCTTTGAAGAATAAAATTATTGACGCTGCTAACAAGTCTAAGGATTATAAAAGAAATGACTTTAGAGTTGGAGAAATAGACGTGTTAGGATTTACATCTACAAAAAAATCTAAAGAAAAAAATAAAAATACATATTTTGCTTTTTTAAATAATTATGTAATTGTTTCAGACTCAAAAGATAAAATTAATCAGAGTATTAACTCATACATATTAACAAATAATTCTTTAGCTAATTCTCCAGATTTTATTAAAAGTTATGATAAATTGAATTCATCTTATCAAATACAATTTTACTTAAATAATAAAAAGTTTTTTAGTAATATATATCAATCAAAAGAGATGGAAAAAGGGCTTAAAGCTTTAAATATTAATTATAATGATTTAATGACTTCAAATTCTTCTTTATTTAATCTAAATATGGATTCTAGAGGTTTATTTATTAAATCTTACAGTGTATTAGATAAAACGAATGAAAAAGCAAAGATGGCTTTAGACTCCAAAACTAGTAACTTTAAAAAATATACAAATATGTTACCTAAAAATACATTATTGTATTTTTCAGGTTCAGATTTTAAAAAATTTGGTGAAACTATAAGTGGAAGTTTTCCAAAAACAAAAGATTTTGATATAGAAGCTATTTCAAAAGAACTATTTGGTATTAATGTAATGGATTTAGTTAAAAACCTTGAAGAAGATTTTGCTTTAGCTCTATTTAGTAATGAATCAAGTCCAATACCTGGTTTTGCATTAATTATGACACCGACAGATCGTGAAAAAATGATTAGCTTAGTTAATTCTATTAAAATAGAACAATCTGAAAAAGATAAAGGAAAAAGAAATCAAAAGGTTAAAAAAGCTCCTATAGAATTTAAATTTACGAATAAATCTAATTATAAAGATTCAGAAATATTTTTCACTAATGAAATTCCAGATATGGCAGAGTTAGCAATTCAACCAGCTTATAGTTTTATCGGACATGATATGATTCTATCATCTAATCAAAATGTTTTAAAATCTATGATTGATAGAAATGCCAATCCAAATATTGCTTATAATTTACAAGGTAATGAAAGTTTTTCAAAAGCTATAAAGTACTTTGGAGAAGATAATAATACATTAGGTTTTATTAATTTATCATCAATCGTTAATATGGTTGCTCCTTTTATGCAAAAAGATAAGGATTTAAAAACTACATTTGACCAACTTAAAAAATTAGAGTTTATAGGAACTAACAGTTCTAAAGATGAAGATGGTATATATGGGAATTTTGCACTTTTTGCTGATATGGAAAATTTAGAATTTGATAAATTAATTCCTGAATCTGCTAAAAAAGGTTTTACAGGTAGTCAGACAAGAGCTAAAGTATCCTCTGTAAAAACTAATATGCATATCCTTCAAACAACAGTTGAAACCTATGGCGTAGATTGGACAGGTCTTTATCCCAATAATATAGAGGAATTAAAAAAAGAAGCTGAAAAACATAAGTACTGGAAAGAACTTAAAAATCCAATTACAGAAAAAACAGAGCTTGGTAAAGGTGGTAGTCTAATTAATTATAGTTCATATATAAACCATAAAGCTAATTTATCAACACTAAAAGGTATGGTTATTTATCAACCTTCAAAGTGTCAAATGAATAAAGCTACCAAAAAAACTTTATGTGAAGGTTATAAGATATATGGTACTGATGAAAAAGGAATGATAATAAAAGAAAAAGGTCAGGACTTCTATTTATCAAATATGTAGACACTTAAACTAAATTTAAACTAAACTTTACTAACTGTATAACAAGTTTAGAGAAAATAAAGTTATAATATACTTATGTTTGAATTTAAAAAACTAAGTAAGAGATAGCTTAGTTTTAAAAATTAAAGTAAAAGTTTTTTTGAGTAAAGAGAAAAAATCTCTTTATCTAAATAATCTCTATCTCTACGCTAAGGGTAGTTAATAAACTACTCTTTTTTTATTGCTTAATTTAGTTTAAAATACATTTATTTAAAGGATAAAAGGTTTATTTAATTAAAAAATGAAATCAAAAGCTATACCTTTAACTATTATTTTAGGCTCATTATTACTATTTTTTTGTTTAGTTTTAACTATATTATGGAATTTTATTCTTATTTATAATTATTCTCAAATAAAAGAATTATCTGGCACAATCAAAGAACAATCATATTTTCAATTAGTTATTTTAGGAATTGGTTCATTTTTTTTTGTAGTTGTTATAACAGGTGTTATATTATTTATGGTGTTTTTGGCTAGACAAATTATGTTAAATCAAATGCAAACTAATTTTATTGATAGTGTTACCCATGAGCTTAAAACACCTTTAACTTCTATTAAGCTATATATTGAGACATTAAAAAAACATGACTTACCAAAAGATAAAAAAGATAGTTTCTTAGATATTATGTTAAAAGATGTAGATAGATTAAATACACTTGTTGATCATGTATTAGAAGCAAGTAGAATAGAACATTTAAGTAAACACTATGACTTCAAAGAAGTTAATTTAGAATCAATAATAAAGGAATCATCTGAAATAATAGTTAATAGATATAATCTATCAGAAGAGAATATTGAATTTAATTTGGAGCCTATTTCAATAAACTCAGATACTACAGCATTACAATTAGTATTTATAAATCTCTTGGATAATGCTGTTAAATACTCTGATAAAGATATAAAAATTTTAGTATCTGTTTCAAAAAATATAAATGGTAAGATTGATATAATCATAAAAGATTATGGAGTTGGCATTAATAAAAACGAATTAAAAAAAATATTTAAGAGGTTTTATAGAGTTCAGGACTCATTTACTAATTTAAAAAAAGGTAATGGGCTAGGCTTATTTATTGTTCAAGAAATAGTAAATAAATTAAAAGGAGAAATTAAAGTTAAAAGTGAAGGCTTAAATAAAGGTACAGAATTTAAAATAAGCTTTCCTCAAGCATAATTATGACAAAAATTTTACTTGTAGAAGATGAAGAACATATAGTTAATGGTATAAAATTTAATCTTGAGATGGAAAATTATCAGGTTATACACGCACAAGATGGAATTATAGCAAAAAATATTTTATTTAATCAAAAAGAAAAGTTTGATTTAGTAATCTTAGATATTATGCTACCCGGTATGAATGGTTATGATATATGTTACGCAATGAGAAAAAGTAAAGACTATACACCTATTTTAATGCTAACAGCTAAAAAATTTGAAAAAGATAAGATAACAGGGTTGCAACTTGGAGCAGATGATTATTTAACTAAACCTTTTAATCTTGAAGAATTATTGACTAGAATACAAGTCCTATTAAGACGTCAGCAGTGGCAACAAATTAATAATATCTCAAATAAACTTATTTTTGCTAATGCTGAAATAGATTTTGATTCTTTTACTGCAATAAATAATAATAAAACTCTTAAACTTACAAATTTAGAATTTAAATTACTTAAATTATTTTCTGATAATGAATCAAAAGCACTAAGTAGAGAAGAGTTATTTGATAAAGTATGGGAAATAAAAGATGTTGATAATCTAAGAAGTGTTGATAACTTTGTTTCACGACTTAGAAAATACTTTGAAAAAGATCCTTCTAATCCAGAACACTTTCATTCTATACGTGGGGTTGGCTATAAGTTTACTAAAGAAAAAACCTTTCTTTAATCATTTAAATCAAATAAACTCATTTGTTTTTGATTTGAAAATAAATTTAGTTGATCTGGTGGAGCAACAGCTTTTTTTATATATTTTTTCATAATTTTATTTATATATTCTGGGTTATCATGTATTTTTTTAAAAACATTTTCTCTTTTATTCTCAAGACAAATAGATTTAAATATAAAACCTTTAAGTTCTGAAGGAGTTATATTATATCTACTTGCTTCTTCATTACCTGTTTTCACAATAAAAAAATCTTTTTCATCAGGTAATACTTTTTCATCAGATGGGCTTATAAAAAATATCTGTTTTATATTAGGCTCTAACTTAATAGGAAGTTTTAACATTCTTAAATATTCATAACCAAGTAAAAAAATAATTAAATTATAATTTTTAGATTTATAATAAACTTCTTCATGTATTCTTAAAAAACTACTTCTTTTATCAAGATCATACATAGAAAAGGCTGAGAGATTAATATCATAAGGAATAACTTCATCATTAAAATTTAATAAACCATATCCTGATGAAATAAAACATAAGTCAATATTTACATTATCTTTATTAAGAAGATTAATACTCTCAATTATAGTTTTGTTTTGTAAACTTATAAACATTTCATGAGCTTCAGTTTTATAAGATTTTAATTCATCTTCTTTTTTTTGTCTTAAAAAAATATCATCAAGATCCCTTGCTAATGCTTTATTATCTGGATAATATTTTTTTTCTCCATTACATGAACTTATAACTAACACATTTATTGAGTTATTATTCACAGTTAAAACCTATTTTATACATTTTTAAGTTCTAATGCTTGAATCTGATTTCGCATATTATTAATTTCTTGTTCTTTTTGGTTTATTATAAGATTAGTATTTTTAAATGCTTCATTCAATTCTTCAAAGTTTTTAATTTTTTCGTCTCTTTCTCTTTTAAATCTCTCACTCATTGTATTAGACTTTTCTAATTCATGCTCAAGATGTTTTATCTTATCACTAAGTTCTGAATCAGCAACAACTTTTACTGTTTCAGACTTAGGTGATGAGTCTTTTGAGTTTTCTAAGGACTTTATTTTAACTAAGGCTTCTTCTAATTCTGATCTAACAACTTCAAATTCTTTATTTTTTTCAATTAATTCATTTCTAAGATTATCAACTTTCATTGAATCACCATCAAGATGACGTTGCAAATCTCTTTTTACTTGATTAAGCTCATTATTTAATTGTTTATTTGTGTTTTCAAGTTCTATATTTTCTTTTTTAATTTTACCAGCATCTGTTGATTGTAAGCTATTTAAAGCATCATCCAGTTGTGCTTTTAATTCTTTTGCCTCTTTTTTGTATTCTTCTTTTTCTTGTTTTTCTTTAACTAAGTCTGATATATTACCACTTTTTAGAGTTTCTTCGTGTTGTGCAATGGTTCCTTTAAGCTCAGTAATTTTATCTTTAAATGATTGATTTTCTGAAATAAGTTTTTCTGTATCAATTTTACTTAATTCTTTTACTTGTTCTTTTGATTGATTATATTTCTCTGTTAACTCTGAAACTTTTTCTTTTAATGTACCAATTTCTGCTTGTAATTTTTCAGGATTAACTTTCTCTAATTCTTCTATTCTAGATTTTGCTTCTTTGATTTCATTTTTGTTTTTCTCATGTCTGGCTTTTAATTCTTTAACTAGTTTATCCTGTCTTTCGACTTTATCAACTTCTGCTTGTAATTCCTTGGCTTTAGATTCTGCTTCTGAAAGATGAGATTTTAACCTATCAATATTTTTATTTAATTTATCTTCTGAATTTTCTAAAGTTTCAATTTGATTTATCATAACTTCTTTTTCTTTTAAGACCGTTTTTAAAAGTTTTTGTGCTTCATCTAAAGTAGTTGGGATACTCTTTTCAATTTTCTTATTAAATTCTTTTTCTCTTAATTCATAGCCTTGATTAAGCATTTCAAGTCTTTGTATTTCACCTTTAAGATAGCTTGTCATATCCTCATCTTTTTTTATAGAACGTTCCATAAAAAATATACCTAAACCTGTAAATAATCCTCCTAAAACAGCTACTATATAAGGCACATACTTCAAGCCTTCATTTACATCTCTATAATTTATTATGAGATCGCCTTCTTGAACACTTTTAGTTAAATTACTAATATTTTTTTCACCTTCAACAAAGCGTTTTTCTTGACTATCTTCTTGCCCCATATTTGAAGTTACAATTTTATCTTTATAACTTAGAACAGCATCTGTAGGAATAAAATCAATTGTATTATTTATATCTTTTAGATCCATACCTTCTGTATACTTTATATTTTTTAGTATAGAGCTTAAACTATCTTTACTTATTTCATTATATTTAGGTGAAAATATAGTAATTAATAATAATACAGCAGTAACAACAACAAAACTAACTAAAGTCTTAATAATACTCACGATTTTCTGTTAATCTCCTTTAAATTAAATTCTAGTAATTATCTGTTTTAATAATTTATCAATATTTTCAGATGCTTTTTTAGCAACATCAACAACTTCTTCATGAGATGTTTCTGACATTGCTTTTTCATAATAAGTTGAGTTTGTAATACATGATATTCCCATAACTTTCATATCTAAAGCATTACTCCAGATTACTTCTGGTACAGTGGACATACCAACAGCATCAACATTCATCTTTCTCATCATCAAAATCTCTGCTCTTGTTTCATAAGAAGGTCCTGATAAACTTAAGTAAATTCCTTCATGAAGTCTAACTTTAGCCTCTTTACAAGACTCTCTTGCAATAAAAGTTAGTTCCTTATCATAAAAATCAACTTTTCTTTTATCCTTCAAATACTCATTTAAATAACTTTTTTCTTCTTCATCTACTACCTGAAAATTTAAATGATCTTCTATAAGCATTAGTTCACCTGGGATATAAATTCTATTAATCCCTCCTGCTGCGTTTGTAAGTATCATTACTTCAACACCCATTTCCTTCATTAAAGCAACAGGGCTTATAACACTTTTCCAATTATGTCCTTCATATTTATGAAAGCGTCCTCTTAATACAGCTATATTTTTTTTATCATATTTACCTATAGAAATTACCCCAGCATGACCTGCTACAGTTGATTTTGGAAAATTAGGAATATCATTATATGATAATTTTTTTTCATTTTCTAAGTCTTCTAATGCTTTAACTCCTGAACCGAGAATAACAGCAATTTTAGGTTTATCAGGGAAGAAATTATTCACATATTCTATTGTATCTTTAGACAATAAATCTCTCAAATTAATACCTCATTCTTAAAAGCTTGTTAATTAACAAAGTTTTATACTTTAACTTAAATTATTGCAATGTATTTTAGATAAATCAATATATTTTTATTATCTATTGTGATTAAATAATAATCCATACTTTTTTAATAACTCCTACTATTTTACTACAAAAATATATTTTATATTAATTTAATTTTTTGATAGTTTTACTACTATTGAATTTATATATAATTTAAATAGACTTATCTATAAAAGGAGAAATATTATGAGAAGAATATTTTTTATGTCCTTTATATTATTTAATTTCTCTTGTGCTACAGATATTAATCCTTCTACAATCAAAGTATGTAATGATCAAATGGAGCAAGAAAAGAATATTAAAACTCCTAATTGCATGGTTCAAGATCAAATGAGAAATGTTATAATCTTAAATAATATTCCTATAACTAAGTAATTTAAATAGAAAATAAAATTATTATTTATATTACTGAAAAATTTAATAATTATTTTTAAAAATGCGCGAAGAATTGTTAAAAAAGACACTTGAAAATAATCTTTCATTGAAAGATTTAGAAGATTTTGCAAATCATAAAAATATTTTATTATTAGCATAAAAAATTCATGAACTTTTTTTATAATTTTAGATAAAATATCTATTGGGTTAATTATTAATCTTTTTTAAGTTAAAAATAATGGAAGGTAATATAAACAATGAATCTAAATAAATTTACAGAAAAAGCTCAAGAAGTTGTGTTTGATGCAAAATCAATAGCTGAATCTAATAATAATCAAAGTATGGATAATGAACATTTATTATTAGCTTTATTAGAACAAAAAAAAGGTATTGCAATAAGCATACTTGAAAAGATAGGTGTTAATGTACCTGCATTAAAAACCAGAACAGAAAAAGAGGTTGCAAGAATACCTAAAATTACTGGTACTAATCAACAAGTTTATATGACTGCTAGATTAAACCTAGTTTTTAAAATTGCTGAATCTGAAGCAGAAAGACTAAAAGATGATTTTGTAAGTGTAGAACACTTATTAATAGCTCTTGCTGATGAACAAGATAGAGGAGCGACATATCAAATTTTTAAAGAATTTGATATTACAAGAGAGAAAATTTACCAATCACTTACAAGTGTAAGAGGTTCTCAAAGAGTAACAGCACAAAACCCTGAAGCTACTTATGAAGCATTAGAAAAATATGCAACAGATTTAACACAATATGCACAAAAGGGAAAATTAGATCCTGTTATTGGTAGAGATGATGAGATAAGAAGAGTTATACAAGTTTTAAGTAGAAGAACAAAAAATAATCCAGTTCTTATCGGAGAACCAGGAGTTGGTAAAACAGCTATTGCTGAAGGACTAGCTCAAAGAATAGTTAATGGTGACGTTCCTGAAACTTTGAAAAATAAAAGAATTTTAGCTCTTGATATGGGAGCATTAATTGCAGGAGCAAAATTTAGAGGTGAGTTTGAGGAAAGATTAAAAGCTGTTTTAAAGGAAGTGCAAAACTCAAATGGAGAAATAATTTTATTTATTGATGAATTACATACTGTTGTGGGGGCTGGTGCTGGTGAAGGAGCAATGGATGCTGGAAATCTTTTAAAGCCGATGTTAGCTAGAGGTGAGTTGCACTGTGTTGGAGCAACTACTTTAGATGAGTATAGAAAATATATAGAAAAAGATCCTGCTCTTGAAAGAAGATTTCAAACAGTTTTGGTTGATGAACCAACTGTTGAAGATACAATAAGTATTTTAAGAGGTTTAAAACATAAATATGAAATACATCATGGTATCAGATATAAGGATTCTGCTTTAGTTGCTGCTGCTGTAATGTCACATAGATATATTTCTGATAGACAATTACCAGATAAAGCTATTGATTTGATAGATGAAGCCGGTTCGAAATTAAGAATGGAAATTGATAGTATGCCTATTGAACTTGATGAAACAGAAAGACGTAAAGTTCAATTAGAAATAGAAAGAGAAGCCTTAAAAAAAGAAACAGATGATGCTTCAAAAGAAAGATTAGAAAAACTTGAAATAGAGTTGCAATCACTTAATGAAAAATCTGGTGAATTACGTAAACAATGGGAAAGTGAAAAAAATGCTTTACAACAAATAAGACAATTAAAAGAACAGCTACAAAATACTATTCATCTGATTGAAAAAGCAGAGAGAGAAGCTGACTTTGGAAAAGCAGCTGAATTAAAATACGGAAAATTAAATGAATTAAAAACTAAAATTAAAGATGAAGAAGAAAGACTTAAAAAAGATAGTTCTAATCAGATGGTAAAAGAAGAAGTTAATGAACAAGAAATTGCTTCTATTGTTAGTAGATGGACTGGGATTCCTGTAGCAAAATTAATGGAAGGAGAAGTTGAAAAACTTCTTAAAATTAGAGACAACCTTCATAATAGAGTTATAGGACAAGAAGAAGCAATTGATGCAGTTTCTTTTGCAATTCAAAGAGCTAGGGCAGGTTTAAATGATCCAAATCGTCCTCTAGGTTCATTTATATTTTTAGGTCCAACAGGTGTTGGTAAAACAGAACTTGCAAAAGCTTTAGCTGAATTTTTATTTGATGATGAACAAGCAATGATAAGAATTGATATGAGTGAGTATATGGAAAAACATTCTGTATCAAAAATTATTGGTTCTCCTCCTGGTTATGTTGGTTATGATGAAGGAGGTCAATTAACAGAACAAATAAGACGTAGACCTTATAGTGTAATTCTTTTTGATGAAATTGAAAAAGCTCATCATGATGTATTTAATATAATGCTTCAAATTTTAGATGATGGACGACTTACAGACGCAAAAGGTAGGGTTGTTAGCTTTAAAAATACAGTAATTATCATGACAAGTAATATAGGAAGTCAACATATTATAGGTCACTTATCTAATATAAATCAAAAAGAAGATTTCTTTGTCATGAAAGAAAAAGTAATGGGTGAAATGAAAAATCATTTTAGACCAGAGTTTTTAAATAGAGTTGATGAAATAGTTGTTTTCCATGCTTTAAGTCTTAATGATATTAAACAAATTGTTGATATTCAACTTCAAAGAGTTAAGAAAATGCTTGAAGCAAGAAAAATAAAATTAATAATAAGTAATTCTGCAAAAGAAAAGCTATCTTTTATGGGTTATGATGTGAACTATGGTGCTAGACCTTTAAAAAGAGTGATTCAGAAAGAATTAGAAAATTCTTTAGCCTTAAGGCTTTTATCAGGTGAATTTAAAGATGGTGACGAAATTGAAGTTAGCTTTAATGATACAGATGATAAGTTTGAATTTAAACATCCTAAACCTGATTTTTTAGCTAAAGCTTAAAAAATGGATTGTAGAATTGGTTGTGGGGCTTGTTGTATAGCCCCTTCTATTTCATCTCCTATACCAGATATGCCTAATGGCAAACCAGCTGGTATTAGATGTATTCAATTAAATGATGATAATACTTGTAAAATTTTTGGACATCCTGATAGACCAATAGTATGTAGTAATTTAAAAGCATCTATTGAAATGTGTGGAGAAACAAGAGAATATGCCTTAAATTACTTGAATTACTTAGAAAAAGCTACAAGTTAAAATTAATACTCATTGCAACAAAATTTCATTATTGTTTTCTTACAAATAATTAACAAGTAATTGACTTTTTACAACATTCACTAGTATTACGGTAGAATTTAATTAATAGTTATATATAACCTTATTTTAGGAGGAAATTATTCATTGAATAAAGTTTGGAAAAACACAGGGTTATACATTTTGTTTATTTTGATAGCTGTGTCAGTAATAAGCTCTTTTTATACAAGAGCACCAAGAGAGACACCAAAAACCTATTCAGAATTTATTGATATGGTAAAAAATAAAAGTATAATCGAAGTTGTTATTAGAGAGCACGATAATATGCTTGTTGGTACACCAGCAAGTGGTAAAGAAGAAAAAATTAAAGTTACATATCCTTCTGAAGATAAGGATATGGTAGCAATTTTAAGAGAAAATAATGTAAAAATTAAAGTTGATGATCAAAAACAATCATCATGGTGGGTTTCTGTATTCTCATCAATATTTTTACCTTTAATTATCTTTGTTGCATTATGGATCTTTATGCTTCGTCAAGCTCAAAGTGGAAGCAGTCAAGCTATGTCATTTGGTAAAAGTAAAGCAAAGCTTTTAGTTGAAAATAAGCCAAAAGTTACTTTTGATGATGTTGCTGGTGTTGAAGAAGCAAAACAAGAACTTCAAGAAGTTGTTGAATTTTTAAAAAGTCCAGAAAAATTTCAAGCTTTAGGAGCAAAAATCCCTAAAGGTGTTTTACTTGTTGGTTCACCAGGTACAGGTAAAACCTTATTAGCAAAAGCTGTTGCAGGTGAGGCAGGAGTTCCATTTTTTAGTATAAGTGGTTCTGATTTTGTGGAAATGTTTGTTGGTGTTGGTGCTTCAAGAGTAAGAGATTTATTTGAACAAGCAAAAAAACATTCACCTTGTATTATCTTCATTGACGAGATTGATGCTGTAGGTCGTCAAAGAGGAGCAGGAATGGGTGGAGGACATGATGAAAGAGAACAAACACTCAATCAACTCTTAGTTGAAATGGACGGTTTTGAAGATAATCACAGCACAATAATAATTGCTGCAACTAATAGACCTGATATTTTAGATTCAGCACTTTTAAGACCAGGTAGATTTGATAGACAAGTAATCGTTGATAGACCTGACTTAAGAGGTAGAGAAGAAATACTAAAAGTTCATGTTAAAGGGAAACCTCTTGCAGAAAGTATTGATATTAAAGTTTTAGCTAAAAGAACACCAGGTTTTACAGGAGCAGATCTTGCAAACCTTACAAATGAAGCAGCTTTAATTGCTGCAAGAAAAAATCAAAAAGAAATTACAATGGATAATATTGAACACGCAATAGATAAAGTAATTGCAGGGCCTGAAAAGAAAAATCGTATTATCACAGATGAAGAAAAAAGAATAATTGCAATTCATGAAATGGGTCATACTCTTGTTGGTAAATTATTACCTAAATGTGACCCTGTTCATAAAGTAACTATAGTTTCAAGAGGTATGGCACTTGGTTTAACAATGACATTACCAGAAGATAGTGTTTTAACATCTAAACAAGAAATTATGGATAGAATGGCAATGATGCTTGGTGGTCGTGTTGCAGAGGAAATCGTTTTTGGTGAGATTACAACAGGTGCTCAAAATGATTTACAAAGAACAACAGACCTTGCAAGAAAAATTGTAATGGAATATGGTATGACAGATAAGTTTGGACCAATAACATTTGGTAAAGGTAATGAGCAAGTGTTTATGGGTAGAGACTTTGGTCATGAGAAAGATTATAGTGAGGCTATTGCGGCTGAGATTGATGCTGAAGTAAGAAAAATCATTACTGAAAATTATCAAAGGGCAAAAGACTTATTAAACAAAAATAAGATAAAGCTTATTAAAATATCTAATATTTTAATTGAAAAAGAAACTCTTGATTCTGATGAAATAGATAAATTAATGTCTGAGCCTGATGATGTTAATGAAATAGATTTAATTAAAGCTGCGACTGCTCCAAAAGAAGAAGTTGATAAAAAAATTGATTTGGTTAAAGAAGAAAAGTCTAAAGACGAACCAACAATTAATTTTGAAAAGTAGCATTAATTAAGTTTTCAAATAGGGTAAGAGAAATCTTACTCTATTTTTTTATGCCTAAATCTATTAAAAATCGCTTATTTAAAACTGATTATCTAAACTTATAGCATTTTCCAATTAAGTAACAAAATATCCACAGTGAGAGAACCATCCTTTAGCATTTTCAATAGTAATAGTATCTAAAGCTTCTTTAATATATGTTTCCAAAAGCTTGTAATCTTGTGCCTTTTTCTTCAAATAACTCTTAATCTTAGACCAACATAATTCTATAGGGTTAAAATCTGGTGAATACCTTGGTAAATAAAGTAAAAATGCACCTCTTGATTCTATTAATTCTCTTACCTCTGGACATTTATGAACTGATAAATTATCCATTATTACAATATTACCAGTTCTTAGTGTTGGACATAATACCTTATCTAGATATGTTAGAAATGTTTCTATTTTTGTACCACCTTCATAAGTCATACAAGCTATCATACCATTTATACTCATTGCACCTACTAACGTTAATAACTTACCTTTTGACACTCGATTAATACTTATTGCTCTTTTTCCTATTTTTATCTTGCATAAGCTCTATTCATTGATAAATTAGTTCCTGTTTCATCTATAAATACTAAATCTGAGGAATTTAAACACAAACTTATTGTTAAGTACGATAATCTCTCTTTTATTATTTCTTCACTATCTCTTTTTCTCTGATATATATGATTTTTTTTTAAGCTGATTCCCAACTTTCTTAAAGCTACAAATATTGTTGTTGTTCCTGTTTCTATACCTTTATCTTTTCTCAATTTATCTGATTCTGATAATGTATAATCATTTGATTCTTTTACTAGATTTGATAAATAATCTAAAGTTTCAATTGTCATTTTTGTTGCTTTATTTCCTGTTCTTTTTCTAGGACATAAACTGCCTGTCTCTTCATGTAAATTTATTAGATTATTTACAAAGTCATAACTCACTTTAAAACGTTTTGCTATTTTTGTTTTATCTTTTATCTTACTTCTAGTATATGCTTCAAATACTTTTCTCTTAAATCTAATGAATATGCTTTTCCCAAATCTTTTCACCATAAATTCTTTTATAACATTATTCTTAGTATAACTAATACCTTTTGGAACTATTCATAAAAATGCTATAGTATTTTTAATAATTTTGTTTTTATATATTCTGGAATATAAATATGATAATGATTGAGAATCATTTCAATATATTCAGGATTTACATTTTTATCTGCGATTTTATCTAATAAGCTATTTCTTATGTTATAACTTAAGCTGTCAAACTTTTGATCTAAAAGATATAAAATTATATCTGTAATTTCAAAATCTTCTATAATATTAAAAATCAGATTTATAATATTTTCAGTTAAATCTTGATTATATGAAATAATACCTTCGCTTACTGATTCATATAATTTGTTATCCTTAGAGTAATTAAAGATTAGATTAGTTAATTGCTTAGGTAAAATATTATAATTTGCTAAGAGAAGTAGAGGAAAATTATTTGGGATAGGGTTTACTTCAGACAAGGATTTGACTATTTGTATTGCTTCATTTTCAGATACATTAGAAAAGTATATGGTTAAAGAATCACATATATAATAATTCCTTTTTTCATTTGAAAAGTCTTTTAAAATATTTGTATAACTTAAAGGTAATTTATTGTAATTTTTAATAATAGCTTCAATTAAATCTTTATTACTAGATTCTTTTTCAATCTCTTTATCAAGAATATTTTTAATTTCAAAAGGTAAATTGTTATAGTTTTCAGTTATAAATGTAATTTTTGCCCATATATCAACTTTTTCAGAAAGATAATGGATTTTATCTGTAATATCTTTAGATAGTTCTTGATAGTTTTCTATGATTATCCTAAATAAAAAATAATCACTATTTTCTATATCAGATAATTTTGTAAAAAGATTTTCTCTGTATTCTCTAGGTAAGTATTTAAAATACATTGCAAATTTATGTAATGCATCTCTTTGATTAACAAATTCATTAATGGAATTATTAAATAAATTTTTTACTTTTTCTGGTAATATCTTGTAATTTACTAGTAAAAAATCATTAAACTTGACTTATTTGTATAATTAATTAATTCTTTAGAATTTATAATCTTATATAATATTATCTCTCTATCTTTATCAGGTAATTTCTGATAGTTATATATTAAATCATATATAATTGAGTTATTATAATTTATATTATCACTTATTAATAAATTTTCTCTAATATAATCTGGTATTTCATTATAATTTATTATAATTAAAGAAATAAAGTCACTAGAGTTTGATAATAAATCTTCTTTATACATTATATTTATTAGTTTATCTCTAATATCGTTATCTATGTTTTTAAAATTAGCTTTTAAAATAAGTGGAATACTTATTGTGCCACAACTAATTGTTGCTATTTCAAATAATTGATCTTTTATATAATCAGGTAAATAATTATTTTTCAGTATTAATATATGATATATATCATATTTATAATCATTATATTCTAATAATTTTGAAATTAGATTATTTCTATCAGATTCAGGTATTTTATCAAAGTTATAGTTAATTATTTGTGATATTTCATCTTTATAATCCTCATTATCAATAAATAGATATAATAAATTTAAATCTTCAATCTCAAAATCATATAAAATTGAATTTAATCTAGCTTCATTATCATAACTCATAATATTTAACCTATAATTTAATTAAATCTAATACTTTTTTATTAACTTTATCTTTATTATTTTGAATAAAATGAATTATGTTTTCCTTATAGTAAGGACAAGAAAATAAATTTATTAAGATAGAATTTCTTATTTCTTCAGGAATATCATCATAATATTTATAAATAATACCTACTAAAGATTTTGATGTAATATTTGCTTCAATAATATACTTTAAAAAGTCATTTCTTATATTAAGAGGTATAAGATAAAACTTCTTATATAAAATAATCAAGAGTATATGAGCACATTCTTTATAAGTTGATAAATTAATAAAAAGTTCTTCTCTAAAATTCTCATCAATGTTACTGAATAAGTTTAATAATCTATAAGATAGGTATTTATTATTTTGTTTTCTACTAATTATTGTATTGAAAATTTTTCTTTTAATATCTTCTTGTTCAAAACTATATTTCTTTAATAGAAATACAATTAAAAATCTGTTATTCTTATTAAATTTAAGTTGTTCTAAAATTACTTGACTTATAATATTTGGCTTAATAGAATTTTCAAAATTGTTTATAAGTTTAATTATTAATGAAGTTGCATATTTTGATTTTGATAAACTTATAAGAAAATCTTCTTTTAATTTTTCTGAAAAATCTTCAAAATTTTTTAAAAGTATTGGTTCAATATCTTTTATATATCCTGATAATTTTCTAACATCACTATTTATTATAATTTCAGAAAGTATTTTTTCTTTAATATCTTTTTCTATAATATTTGAATATTTATTCAAAATGTCGATAATAGGAGTCCAATAATCAGTATTTTTAAACCAGTTAATAATTAAATTGTTTCTAAACTCATTTGAAAAATCGCAAAAATATTCGTCAATTGCCTCATAAATTTCATAAGGTATATTTTTACTTTCAATACATAATAAAATATTCTCTTGAATAATATTAATAGGAATTTTATCAAAATCTTTTTTTAATTTATAAGATATATATTTGTATGGATTATTATAAGATAATATGTATAATAAATCTCCAATATCATCATTTGAGTTAGTAAAATCAGATATTTGTAGTTTTAAACAGCTATTAATATTCCATTCTTTTTCTCTTATTGAAAGAATTTTTTCGATTAACTCTATATCAAAATTTTTATTATTATAATATTCACTTCTCAAACTTTGAATAATAAAATCAATAGAATTAAATTTTTCTATCAACTCATATATTAAGGATTTGTATTTGTTTTTTGAAAAATATTCTCCAATAATTTTGGAAATAATATCATCTACATTATAAGTACTTATTTTTAAGTAATTATAAGTTAAGTTGTCTTTTAAATCTTCATCAACCTTTTCAAGAAGATTTTTAAAAATATTATTTACTCTTTTGGATTCTAATAACTCCTCTCTATCTTTAATATTTAATAGATTTAAAATTTCTTGTACACAAGATTCAGATAAAATATTTGGATTTTCTCTAACACAATAAGATGCTTGATGGGAACAGCTGCGACTGGGGCTTTTTAATAGTATTGGTAATAATCGCTCTCTAAAACTTTGGGGAAAATTTGTAAAATTTGTACAAAAGCTATAAGATATGGAATCTAAATTATCCTGAAATTTAGATAAATTTTCTAGAATCTTTTTAATATAATCTTCAGGTAATTTTATTATTTCTATTAAATCAAAATTATTCATATTAAATTTTGAATCTAATATTTTAATTAGTAACTGTTTTGATTCATTAGAAATTTCATCAAATTTTTTAATTAAAAGATTAAATATAATATAAGTTAGATTATCAAATTTGGTAGCTTTAAAAATGATTTTTTCAATGATTTCAATACTAAGATCTTCACAAAAATAATATATGTCATTAAGTAAATTACCGATTTTTTTTTCATTATCCATATTTCTTATAAAAAATTCAAAAAAATATGATGATTTATTAGATTTTAAAATACTAAATAAAATATTTATATTATTACTTGAGTTAGATCTTTTAAAAAAGAATTTAAGAAATCATTATCAAAATCTTCTATATTATTATATATAATTTTAAATAAAGAAGTATTTTATAAAATGCAAGATTTAAAAGTATTTTTTCTCTTATTTCTTTTTTAAATTCTTGATATTTCATTTCTAAAATCAAAGCAACATAAAGACCTGTACTTTCAGATTTGGATAGTAATAATAGCCTTTCTTGATTAAAATTATCTTCCAAGGCTTCTAGTACAGTTCTAGCATATTTGTTTGAATTAGATTCAATCTTTAGATAATCTAATAATTCACTATAAGAACGATATAAAAGTATTTTTAACTCTAAATTAATTGAGTTATCCTTTTCTTGGGACATTTATTTTTTCAAATCTAAATTTTTGATTACATGGTTTTGATAAATTTTTTCTTGTTTTTTTAACCAAAGTGGAAACATTCCAATATTCTTTTCACTATTTTTTATCCACTTATTTTTTTCTTTAAACTCTAGAATCCATTTATACTCAATATCTTTAACTACTATAACTCTTAATCTACAATCTTCTGATAAACCAAATGCAAAGACATCTAAAGCTTCTTCTTCTGTATTAAAATTTTCATGCCAACCCTTAAAATATACTGAATACTTATTATCTTTTATTATTACAGTTATAGGGAATGTGTTATCACCATCTGGCTTAATTGTAATACTATTATCTGTTTCATCTATAATCTTAATTTCGTTATGATTTATTATTTTTTCTTTTATCTTCCAAATAGTAGGATTAATATTCATTACTTTTTCTCTAAAAAATATTTTTATTATTATTTTACGACTAAATTAGTGATATGAGCAAATTAATAAAGAATTAATAAACCCAAAATAAGACATAATAATAAACAGGAAATGATGTAAAAATATAACTATCAACTCTATCTAACATTCCACCATGTCCAGGTATTAGATTACCTGAGTCTTTTACACCAACATCTCTTTTAAATAAAGATTCTATTAAATCTCCCATTGGAGCAATAATTGAAACAATAACTCCAATTATTAAACTGTGGTACCAAGCTAAATGAATTAAAAAATAATTTAAAGTCATAAACATTGCTGTACAAGCAATAGCTCCACCTATTGCTCCTTCAAGAGTTTTATTTGGACTAAGTTCTTGTACAAAAGGAGTTTTTCCTAAAGACTTACCTGCGAAGAAAGCTCCCATATCTGAAAAGGCTCCACTAACAAGAACTCCAATTAAAAGTTCAGCACCATTAGGTAATGCTCTTAAAAGAATAATGTAACTAGGGAAAAAACCTAGATATATCATTCTCATAAAAGCAAAAGACAAATCTCCAATAGAAACTCTAGGTTTATAGTCAAGTTTAACTATAAATAATAATAAAAATGCAACACCTAATATTAAGTTTTGAATTGATATTATCCCATTTGCAATGGTATGCTTCCATTCTATTGGGCTGATTATTTCATTATGAGGAAAAAGTACTAATTTTATATCATCTATAAGGTTCTCTTGTGTTACTGGTAAATGTGCTGAAATATAGGTAACACTAAGAAAAATAATTATAAAAGTTGTTATTAACTTGTAACTATGTCTATATTTTTTTTCTTCAATCATTTTTTGAAGTTCATAGTTACCAATAATAGCTATAGAACAAACAGCAAGAAACCAGATGAAAGGTGAAAACCACTCAGCTAAGATAATTAAAGCGGAAGCAATAAGTCCGCTTATGACTCTTTTTAACAATTTTTAGATATCCATTATCTCTTTTTCTTTAGACTCTGTAAGTTTATCTATTTCAGCTACATATTTATCTGTCATTTTTTGAGTCTTATCTTGTGATTTTTTACTGTCATCTTCTGACATAGATCCATCTTTTTCCATCTTCTTAATTTTATCTACAGCTGTTCTTCTTTCATTTCTAAGTGCAACTTTACAATCTTCTGAAATTTTCTTTAAATTTTTAGCTAACTCTTTTCTTCTATCTTGTGTTAAAGGTGGAATTGAAAGTCTAATTGCTTGACCATCATTAGCAGGTGTAATACCAATATCAGACTTTAAGATAGCTTTTTCAATTAAACTCATAATATTTTTTTCAAAAGGAGTTATCATTATTGTTCTTGCATCAGGAATTGTAATATTAGCAACATTTTTAACAGAAGTAGGTGAGCCATAATATTCAATTTCAATTCTATCTAAAATAGCTGGATTTGCTCTACCTGTTCTTACTGAAGCAAATTGTTTTTTTAATGATTGTATTGTTTTATTCATTTCTTCTTCAAGATCAGAAAATACTTTATCTTTATCTGACATAAAATTTAACCTCCAACAATTGTTCCTATATTTTCACCCATAATTATTTTTTGCATACACGCAGGTTTAGTAAAATCAAAAACAACTATAGGTATATTATTATCTCTACATAATGATAAAGCTGATGTATCCATAACTTTAAGATCTTTACTAATAGCATCTTTAAATGTTATTGAATCAAACCTAACAGCATTAGGATTTGTCTTTGGATCACTATCATATACACCATCAACTTTATTTTTTGCCATTAATAAAACATCTGCACCCATTTCTGCGGCACGTAAAGAAGCTGCTGTGTCTGTTGTAAAATAAGGATTTCCTGTTCCAGCAGCAAAAATAACAACTCTACCTTTTTCAAGATGTCTAATTGCTTTTCTTCTAATAAATGGTTCTGCGACTTCATGTATTGCGATAGCACTTTGTACTCTTGTTGCAATTTTTTTCTTTTCTAATGAGTCTTGTAAAGCTAGACTATTCATAACAGTTGCTAACATCCCCATATAATCAGCAGTTGCTCTATCCATACCTTTGGCACTACCTGCCAAACCTCTGAATATATTTCCCCCACCAACTACAATACAAACTTCAACACCTAATTCAACAACAGCACTAATATCATCTGCTATATTACTTACGATAACAGGATCTATTCCAAATCCTTTATCTCCCATAAGTGCTTCACCACTTAATTTCATTAAAACTCTACGGTATTTCATTTTTTTATCCACTTAAAATAATAGGGGGTCAAGCCCCCTATTTTAATTTTTATCCTAAAGAATATCTAACAAATTGTTTAATTGTTGCTTTTCCTTTTACTAAATCTCCAACTGTTTGATCTGGATTTTTAACGAAAGGTTGTTCAACTAAACAAACTTGAGCAAATATTTTGTCCATACGACCTGTAATAATTTTTTCTCTGATATTTTCAGGTTTCTTAGCTAAATCATCACCTGATTGAGCAAGCATAATTTCTTTTTCTTTATTAAGAAAATCTTGATCAACGTGCTCACGTGTAACATATTTAGGGCTTGAAGCTGCAACGTGCATTGCAATATCTTTTGTTAATGCTTGAATTTCATCTGAACTCATATCTTTATCAAGACCTAATTCAACTAAAACGCCAACTTTTTTGTTTGAGTGAATATATGAACCTAATCCGCCTTCTGTAACTACTTTTTGTGCTTGTTTTACAGTGATATTTTCACCAAGTTTAGCAATTTTTTCTTTAATTAAATCATTGATTGTTTTAGATGAATCATTTACAAATTTTTGTTCTGTAATATTATCTGTTGAATCTGATTTAGCTGCATGTAATGCAATATCATTTACTAAAGCTAAGAAATCATCACTTCTAGCAACAAAATCTGTTTCACAATTAACTTCTACAATAGAACCTGTTTTTGCATCATCACTTATATATGAACCAATAACACCTTCTGAAGTAGCTCTATCACTTTTACCTTCTGCTTTTAAAGCTCCTCTTTTTCTTAAGAATTCAACAGCTTTTTCAATATCACCATTGGTTTCACCAAGAGCTTTTTTACACTCCATCATTCCTAAGCCTGTTTTTTCTCTAAGTTCTTTTACAAGACCGGCTGTAATTTCCACTTTATTTTTCTCCTAATTACAAACTTTATAATCTCAAAAAAGACGCAAAAAGAACTTTTGCGTCTATATCACTTTAAATTTTCAGTGATTTTTATTGAGAATATTATAAAAACAATATTCTCAGTTTATGACTTATTCAAAGTCTTTTGCTTCTTCAGCTTTTTCAGCTTCTGGTGCTACTTCAGCTTTTTGTTCTTCTACTTTTTCAGCAGGTGCAGCAACAGGAGCTTTTCTATCATCATGCTTAGCACGTGTAACAGGACCAGCTTCTTTTATTGCATCAGCAACTTTTGATGTAAGAAGTTTTACAGCTTTAATTGCATCATCATTTCCTGGTATAACAAAGTCAACTAAATCTGGATCACAGTTAGTATCAACAATAGCCACAACAGGGATATTTAATTTTCTTGCTTCTTTAACTGCAAGATGTTCTTTTTGAGGATCAACAACAAACATAATATCTGGTAATCTATGCATATCTTTGATACCACCAAGTGACTTGGTTAATTTTTCAATTTCTTTTTCAATTGAAGCAACTTCTTTTTTATTAAGATTTTCAAAATAACCACTTGATTTTTTACTTTCAAGATCTTTAAGATAGCTAATTCTTGATTTGATTGTTGAAAAATTTGTTAACATACCACCTAACCATCTTTGGTTAACATAGTACATACCACATCTTGATGCTTCTTCTTGAATAGCATCTTGAGCTTGTTTTTTTGTACCTACAAAAAGTACATTTCTTCCTTCAGCAACAGTATTTTTTACAAATTCATAAGCTCTGTCTAAACCTTTTGCTGTTTCTTGAAGATTAATGATATATATACCTTTTCTTTCTCCAAAGATATATTTTCTCATTTTTGGATTCCATTTTTTTGTTTGGTGTCCAAAGTGAACTCCACTTTCGAGTAGTTGTTGAACTGAAACTACAGGCATTTTTCCTCCTTAAAAATTATACAGTTAATTACTTCCGTTCTTAGTTGTTTCAACCTAATTAAAAACTAGGACTGTAAAGAAACAAACATTAATAGAACGTGCTATTTTGTTAACGAAAGAAATTATAACACAAGATTTAAATAATCATAAATCAAATTTAAATATAAATTAACGTGATAAGATTTTAGTGGTAAAATAAAACAAAATTTTAATTATATAGGATAAAAATTTATATAACAAAAAAATATAGACTTTATTATTAATTATTTAAGATATTTTTTAATATTTAGAATGAATAGGAGCATACAATGAAGAAAGTAACAGGAATAGGTGGAATATTTTTCAAATGTAAAAATCCAGACCAAGTTAAAGAATGGTATAAAAATCATTTAGGTTTAAATACAGATCCTTACGGTGCAAATTTTGAATGGTATAAAGAAGCTAATAGTACAAAAAAAGGTTCAACTCAATGGGCACCATTTTCTGATGATTCAAATTATTTTGAGCCTTCTACAAAAGAATTTATGATCAATTATAGAGTCGAAAATCTTGAGTTATTAGTAGAGGACTTAAAAAAAGAAGGAGTAACTATATTAGACGATATTGAAACTTATGATTATGGTAAGTTTGTTCATATTCTTGATATAGAAGGGAATAAAATTGAGTTATGGGAGCCTAAAGATTAATTTTAGAATATCCTTAGATAATAAATCACTATACATAATTTATTTATAAAATAATCCAAATAAACAATATGAGTTAAATAATATACACTAAATTATTGAGCAATTTTTTAGTTAGAATATTTTAAATTATAGTAATATAATATAAAATACTCATATAATTATTAAACAAAGTTGGATATTATGAGAAATATATTAACTATCTTATCATTATTATGCATAATAAATTCCATACATAATGAAGCATATTCAAAAGATACTATAGATAAATCTTACTTAAAATATGATTTCAATTCAGGGGAAAGTATATTATTTGAGGATAATTTTAAATACCCAAAAGGTCACACTTTTTTAGAAAATTGGTCTTTAAAAGAAGGGAAAGCATCACTAACAGAACAAGAAAATGTTAAAGCATTAAAAATAGATACTTATTACACTAAATTAAGCCCAAATTTATTTAATAAAAAGAAATTACCAGAAAATTTTTCAATACAATATGATACTTGGCTTGATCATGGGTATGACGGAAATCCTGGAATTGAAATACATTTATTAAATGGAGATAAAGAGGTTTGTATAACTCCTAACAAACATGATTTGTCAGTTTCATTTCCAAATGATGGTAGAACTTCCAAAGAAAATCCAAGTGAGTATTTTGGTGAAAATAAGTTTTATGATAGATGGATACATATTTCAATCTCTTATTTTAAAAAACAATTAAAAGTTTACTTAGATCAATATAAATTAATAGATATCCCTGACTGTAGAATTAAGCCTAATGAAATTTTAGTAACTGGAAATAGTTCTAACGGAATGAAAATATTAATGAAAAATTTTCGTGTTAGTACAGGATTTATTTCAAAAATTAAGTTTGATAATGGTAAATTTATTACAAGAGCAATAAATTTTGATGTTGATAAAGCAATTTTAAAACCAGAAAGTATTACTATTATTAAACAAATTAAAGAGTATCTTGATTCAAACCCTAATATAAAGTTACTTATTGGAGGTCATACTGATAGTGATGGAGATAATAATTACAATTTAAAGCTTTCAAAAGAAAGAGCAGAATCAGTAAAAAATCAACTTGTTGAAATGGGTATTTTATCTTCTAGACTAGAAGCAAAAGGTTTTGGAGAATCAAGTCCTCTTGATACCCAAAAAACTAGTTTAGCTAAAGCTTTAAATAGACGTGTTGAGTTTACAATTATTAAATAGTTAAAATCTAATAAAATATAGTTATCGATTTATATATACTCAATCAAAAATTATGAGACAAAAAATACTTTGAACAATATAGTTTCAGTACATTGTAAAAACTAAAATTATAAAATTTTAAGTATTAATTAATTTCAACTGATTTTTTAAATAAATAATACTAGATATGCTATAACTTAATATCTTATTTAGTAAAAGTTTTAGTTAATATGAGTGTTTTAAAAGCAGCAGGGATTATAGCCGTTTTATCTCTAGTGAGTAAGTTTGTAGGTCTTTTTAGAGAAGTTGTAATTGCAAATTATTTTGGAACAAATTTTATAAGAGATGCTTATGGAATAGCACAACTTCTTCCTGCATCATTTGCTTTAGTCATGTTAGCAGGTTTAAATGGTCCATTCCATTCAAGCGTTGTATCTGTAATCTCTAAATACAAAGAACAGGGTAGAAAAGATGATATTAAAATAGTAATAACAACTTTAACAATACTTTCATGTCTTTTTATGGGATTAATATCATTCTTATGTATAGAATTAGCACCTTATATAATAGAACTTATTGCCTCAAAAAATGCACCCATAGAAACTAGAAACCTTGCAATAGAACAATTTAAAATAATGTCACCAATGTTTATTATTTCAGCTTTAATAGGTATTTCTTATGGCATTTTAAATGTTGAAAAAGTTTACTTTACTCCTTCTTTAAGTCCTGTAATGGCAAGTTTAGCTATAATCGTCGCATTATTCTTCTCGTCTAAAGGAGATATGTCATTGGCTTTAGCCTGGGGAACAATGATAGGCTCGTTATTACAACTAGGACTTCAGTTAATACCAATGCTTAAGTTTATGAAAGATTATTTTGGAACTAAAATTCAATTAAATCATGAAGGAATAAAACAAATAGTATCAATACTTTTACCAGCTTCTTTAAGTTCAACAGTTGGACAAATAAATTTAATTATTATGACCTATTTTGCATCAAGTCTGCCAGAGGGTACAATATCAGCTATTAATACCTCAAACTTTTTATTTCAACTTCCTTTAGGTATAATGTTAACTGCTTTACTTGTACCTATGTTACCTATTTTAAGCCAAACTGCTGCTTATAATGATAATCATATTGCATTCAAAAAAAACATTAATAAAAGCCTTAGATCTGTAATTTTTCTTTCAATTCCTGCCACTGTAATATTTTTATGTTCGGGTAAACAATTTATACAATTATTTGAAAGAGGTGCATTTAATGAACATTCTACTTATATTACTTATAGATGTTTAGCAGCTCTTAGTATTAGTCTTGTTTTTTATGCTATAAGAGATCTAATGGTAAGAGTTTTTTATGCTATAGATAATGCTAAGATACCATTCTATACAAGTGTGTTTTCAATAATAACAACAACTTTTGCTTGTTGGCTTTTTGTAACACAATTAAAATTAAGTGAAGCAGGTATAACTCTTTCAACATCTTTTGTTACTGTTTTTAATATGAGTTTATTATTAATAGTTTTAAGAAAAAAAATAGGTAAATGGATGGAATCAGAAACAGTTTCTCATATAACTAAAGTAAGTTTAGCAAGTATTCCAGTCGCATTATACTGTATAGGTTTTAATTATCTTGTAAATTTTAGATTTAATATACCTATTTTTATCTTGTATTCTATATTTTTAGGATTTATTGGTATTATCTGCATTGCAATACTAAGAGCTTTAAAAGATGAAGAAACAATTAATATAACAGATAAGTTCATTGGCAAATTTAAAAGAATGGTAAAAAGATAATGAATTATTTAGTAAAAAGTACAAATAAGAATATAAACTTAGATATTAATTTAACCTCATCAAAAAGTGAAAGTAATAGACTTTTAATCATTAAAGCATTATCAAATGATAAAGTAAAAATAAATAATTTATCAGATTCTGAAGATACAAAAACTCTTATAAATTTATTAGATTCAATTAAAGATTCAAATATTAAAATACTTGATGCAGGGCCTGCTGGTACAACATTTAGATTTTTAGTTTCTTATTTATCTATTCAAAATGGAATAACAAAGACTTTGACTGGCTCAGAGAGAATGAAGGAAAGACCTATTAAATATTTAGTTAATGCTTTAAAAGAATTAGGTGCAGATATTAATTACTTAGAAAAAGAAGGTTACCCACCTTTAGAAATAACAGGTAAAAATATAGAAGAGAATGAAATATCTATATCTGGAAGTATTAGCAGTCAATATATAAGTTCACTAATGTTAATAGCTCCTATTTTAAAAAATGGTCTAAAAATTAATATAAAAGATAAGATTTCATCAAAGCCATATATAGATATGACTCTTAAAATTTTAAATTACTTTGGTATAAACGCTTATTGGCAAAATAAGTCTATAATAATTGATAAAGGTGTTTATGAACCAAAAACTTATACAATAGAGGGAGATTGGAGTTCAGCTTCTTATTTATATGAAATTTTATCTTTTTCAGATAGTGGTGAAATTAATATAAAAGGTTTAAGAAAAGACAGTTTACAAGGTGATAGTGTTATTTCAGAAATAATGAAAAGTTTTGGTATAGAAACTATATTTAATAATAATAGTATTAATATCAAAAAATCTTATACACATTTAGATTATTTTGAATATGATTTTTCAAATTGCCCTGATATTGCACAAACTATTGCTGTAATTTGTGCTGGTTTAGGAGTTAATGCAAAGTTATCAGGTTTAGAAAGCCTAAAAGTAAAAGAAACTAATAGAGTTCAAGCATTAGTTAACGAATTAACTAAGTTAGGTATAGACATTTATGAATCTAGTTCAAATGTTTTAGAAATTAAATCAGGAAAAGTAAAATCTGATATTTTTATAAATACTTATAAAGATCATAGAATGGCAATGGCATTTGCACCTTTAAGCATTATTTCTAAATCAATAATAATTGAAGATCCTAGTGTTGTTTCTAAATCTTATCCAAATTTTTGGAATGATCTATCAAGTGTTTTAAATTTTATAGAACAAAATTAGTTATATATTAACTAATAAGTAAAAAGATAAGAAGTGATGAAAAAAGAATAACAGATTTCAATATTTCTTCTTCATTAATTTTATAAGACCAATATAATTAATCAAAATTATACATTTTTATTATATAAGCTATTAATATCTTAAGTAAATTGTAGTAGGATTTATGTATATAATATTTTTAATTTCATGTGTTTATGAGAACAATTAATCTTTTATTAGTAGGTATTTTTGCTCTAGGAGCATTAGGAATTATTTCAGATACAATTAGAGATCCAAGTACTTTATTTTTACTTATTCCTATTACAATATTTATTTGTTATTCACCTATAGGAAAAGCTATAGGAAACTTAATTAGTGGTCAAAGTAGTATATCTGGTAATTCATCATATGAAATTGAAGAACTAAAATTAAAATATAAGCAATTAGAATCAAAATTAAATGATTATGAAAAAGAGGTTTCTCAAATGAGAGAAACCATAGTTTTCTATGACTCAAAAAAATTAGAACAATCTAAATCTAACATTTCTTTAGAGAAAAATTTATAATACTGTAAGGTTACAATAAAAATGTATTTATATCTTAAGGCTTTTCATTTAGCATTTATGGTTTGCTGGTTTGCTGGTTTATTTTATATATTTAGATTATATGTTTATCATGTTGAATCAAAAGAACAGGTTGTTAGAGAACAATTAAAAATAATGGAAAGACGTTTATATAAATTTGTAACTCCTTTTATGTATCTAACTATAATATTTGGTAGTGCTACTGCTTATATGTATACAAATAGTTTAGAAAATTTTGGAATGCATAAATGGCTTCATATAAAAATAACTTTGGTACTAATTTTAGTTGCCTATCACTTTTATTGTGGTAAGGTTTTAAAAGAACTTAAAGAAGATAGATGTAAACTAACTTCTAAACAATGTCGTTTTATTAATGAAATACCTGTTTTATTTCTTTTTAGTATAATATTTTTAGCTAGTCTAAAACCTTTTTATAATTAAATATGTTGATTTGATTTATAATTACAGATATAAAAAATATTAATAGGTAATTTTTATGTTAAAAATATTTTCTTTAGGTCTATTCTCATTTATTTTAGTTTCATGTACAACCTATAAACCAATAATGAATCAAGATAATATGTTATTGAACAATTCTACTATAAATCAATCTAATAATGTAGAAATTATTCCAATAATGGAGATGGAAGATATACCAGAACTAAATATATTTAAAACAAATAAAGATATATCAATTTTAAAAGAAGATATGATTACTAGTCTAAATGAATATAAAGCAAAAATTTTATCTACAGATTTTATTAAACTTTCTAAATGGGCTAAAGCACAGATGGTAAATTACAAACTTAAAGAAGATATATTTAATAAACTAACAGTAGAACAAGTATATTCATTTAATACAAGCAAATTAATTAAAATAAAGATTGATAATTTACCATCTCATTCCCCTCTAGTGATTAGAGAATTATATATTTATAATCTTTTTGATGAACAAAATAAACTAAAAAAGATTTATATAACAATACAAGGTCATGTGGAAGAATAATTTAGAAGAAGTTTAAAAGAGAAAAAGTAAAAAGATACTAGTTTATTTATTAAAAAATCTGTGGATATCCTTTCAATTCATTTAATATGTGTTCAACACAAGAGAATAAATAGTAAAACAAGAAGTAAAAAGATAGAAAATTATTGAAATAGCTATTCTCTTCTTCTCTTTATTGTTTTATTTCATAAAATGCAAATTATAAAACTTCAAGTATAATATTTACTTTATTATATTAGATTTTATTTCTTGCAATACTTTAAAAAATGCTTGGCTTTTTATTGTATTCCTAGACCATATCAAAAAAAGCTCATCTTTATAATCAAAAGGTGCTTTAGCTACTATATCTAAAGTTTTGTTTTTCAACTGATTTTGTACACAGTTTATAGGTAAGAAAGCAACATAATCACTATTTTCACATAATTTAATTGTAGTCTCTAAACCTTCAACTTCTATTATTGACTTTCTCTTAAAAATATTGTCATCCCAACCATCTACAAATACTTCATGCTTTACTCCAAAAAATCTTGGAATAATATATGATAATTCATTCCAGTTCTTAGTTTCTTGAGGCTTTCCAACAATTACATGACTAATATTAGTTAAGTATATATAATCAAGATTCTCATATAGTGGCTTTCTTGTAATTATTCCAAAATCTACATTACCTTCTAAAACATTCTTTTCTGCAATACCTGCAATCATTAAATACATCTGAGGATAAATCAAAGGATATTTTTTAATAATATTTATTATAACTTCTGGTAATAAATAATTTTGAACAAATGCTTCTGAGCAAATTGAAATTTTACCTTGAGGCTCTCCTTTTACAAAATCAAGCATTTTAGTTTCTATATTATTAATATCAAACATTATTTTTTGAGATAATTCATATAAAAGTTCACCTGCTGGTGTTAAAGATTCAAATTTATTTTTCCTTTTGATTAAAGTAACTCTGTAATATTTTTCCAACTCTAAAATTGCTTTACTTAGAGCAGGTGAAGTTATACCTATTTTATCTGATGCTTCTTTAAAACTTTTAGTTTCACAAACCGTTATAAAGTATCTAAGCCAATCTATTTTCATAATTTTTTGATAAGTCTTTATTAGTAGAAAGCGAATTATTTAAATTAATTCACTTTTATTACTACATTACCTTTTTTTCTACCTTTTTCCACATAATCATGAGCTTCTCTAATTTCATTAAAAGAATAAATTTTATCAATATTTGCATGAAGATAGCCTTTATCATACAAAGAACTTAAAAACTCAAGTTGGGATTTTGTTTCCTTTGTAACATCTAAACCTCCAACAGTGATATATTTACCATCTTCTTTAAGTAATTTAGAACATTGTTTTTTTGTTATTTTTCCAACAGCATCAAAAATAATATCAAATTTTTCATCTATTTTTGTAAAATCTTCTTTTGTATAAATAATTATTGAGTCTGAGCCAAGTTTTTTTGATAATTCAGCACCTTGTTCACTACAAACAGAAGTAACATTTGCTTTATAATATTTTGATATTTCAACTGCTGAACATCCTACAGAACCAGTTGCACCATAAATTAAAACTTTTTTATTTAACTTTGAAATACCTGCTTTTTCAAGAAAATATTTTGCAGTCATTCCTCCAAATATTATTGCAACGGCGTCTTCAAATGATGCTTTTTGTGGTTTATGTGTAATAGTTGAGTTTTCTGGAAAAGCTATATAATCAGCATATGTACCAAATCTAAAAGCAGTACTTAAAAAGACTTCATCTCCTACTTTAAAAGCTTTAACATCTTTTCCAATTTCTTCTATTATACCAGACGCAACATTTCCAATAACAGGTTTTCTCGGCTTATTAAAGCCTAAAACAAATCTCATTACAATCCTTAAAAAACCATCTACTATAAGACCTCGGACTCTAACATCTCCAGAATTTACAGCAGTTGATAATATTTTAACTAAAACTTCATTATCTTTTGGCTTAGGTTTATCTATTTCCCTAATTTCCAAAACTTCAGGTTTTCCATATTTTGTACAGATTATAGCTTTCATTTTTAATAACTCATAAAAAAATAAGTCCCTAAAAGACAGACCTATCATTATGAACTCTATATTAAATCCAGACCTAAATATCTTTAGGGAACATCACAGATTAAAAATCCAAGATATTATAAGCTATAAATAGCTTTAGTTACCAAATAATTTACCTAATTTATTAACATTTTCTTTATAATTTGATGCAGTTCTCAAAAGTTTTTTGGTTTCTTCAAATGTTAATTTTGCTGGAATATTATTACAATAATTTTCTGTAACTGCTAGTTTAGAATTACCTGATTTATCTAAATACATTACCAACTCACCAATTACATCTAAAGGTCTAGAATTTGTAAATCTAATTTCATACAATTCATTAGTTGGCTCAAGTAAACTTGTTTTTGAAATTGTTATTTTATTACCTGTTAATTTTTTTATTGCTGGTTCTTTATTTATAGTAGTTTCAATAGCACCTCTACTATAATAAGCAACTTTATCCTTATTTGAACTTATAGAAGCGTTTTCTTGAATTTGTGGAACATCAGTAATATTTAAGTTAGCTTGATTTGAACATGATGCAGTAAAGAGAATAGTAAGAACAGATAAAAGTCTTTTCATTTAAAATACCTATTAGAATCTTTCAATTATATTTATTTAAAACTTACTTATTATCTAGTGTTTAGAAATAAATTAAGCCTTATTTAATTAATTATAAATTTTATTCATATACTTGTAAAATGAAACTTTTTTATGATAGTGGTAATTTTTAGTAACCACAAAACTATAAATTTATAACAAGCTTAAAAAAAATTTTCATTAAAATATACATTATTAACAGTTGATACTATTGAATTAATTAAATTTTATTTGTATTTCATTTTTTATGAAAGTTTGCTATAGATTTATAGCAAACTTTTCACTTTTATTATTTATAAATAACTGTTGTTAAATAGTCTTTTGCATTTGGTCTGAATGTATTGTCCATTAAATGCTTATATTCATTATAGAATCTTCCATGTTCTTCTTTAGGAAAATCACTAAATTCTATTGCTGACTCAATGATTTCATCAAAATGTTTATCATAAAATTCAATCATTTTATCTTCTAAACCTTTGAAGTTAGTTTCACAGAACTCATTGAACTTATCTGTTTCAAAATATTCTTCACTAAGTTGATTATACATTTCAAATTTCTTTTCACCACTTAATTTAGGATCATTTAAGAAATCAAGATACCTATTTTGTTCAAGATCGATTCTCATATCTTTTTCTGTAACAGCACAATATGATAACCATTTAATTAATGCACAAATTAACCAAGGGAAATGAACATGAAGTGATGTAAAATTACTATCAGGACAAGCATTTGCAAAATCAATAGGTGATATTTTTCCATCTTTAATTAAAGATTCAAATGAATTATATGTCCATCTCATATATGAGTTAATAAATTTAACATAGCTTGAAAGTCTAAAATAAATATCTTTTTCAAGTTTTAATTTTTCAGGGCTATAATGTTCATGTAAAGGTGCTTCAGGAACAAATCTCATAGGAAGTACTTGAGGCCCTATAGCCATACATCTTACAAAAGTATCATAATTTTCAATTGCTTCTTGTAAATGAAAAGCTCTTCCACCTGTTTCATTATCATATTTATAATAAAGTTCTTCAAGTGAATTAATCTTAAATACATCACTACCACCACCACCAAAAGCTTTTTTTAGGAAAAGAGGATATTGATTTTCAAATATCTTTTCAACTGTATCTTTTAAATAATTACCATGATAATAAAAATCTTGTCTAATTTGCTGGCTTTTTTTTCTAAACTTTTTAGCACGTGCTAAATCATTATTAACTTTTTGCCAATCTGTTTCTCTTCTATTTGGATCATAACCATGCTTAGTATTTTTAGCTATTAACTCTTGTTGATATTGCCACATTTCTTGTTCATACTGTTGTTCAGTATATGGGTAAAATTGTGGTAATAAAACTGTTTTAGGGAAATGATCGCTAGGGTGAATAGCTCTTGCCATAAGATCATAAGTACTATGCTTATCATGATTATCAAATGAAAGACTATTATTTACTTGTCTCATTTGAGAATTCATTGCTTGTTGTGCCCAACATTTATAATAATCATTCCAATGAATTGATCTATCTACTACTAAATCTGATTCACTATTAAGGTTTTGTCCACAAACAATAGGTTTTGCAATAATTCTATTAAGCTCAATCTTATAGTTTTTACCTTTATATTTTATAGTTGGATCTAAAAATTCTTGAAAGGTTTTTATTGCTACACGCATACTCCAGTCATGTGAAGCCATTAAGCTAATTTTTTTGGTTTCCATATTTGCCTTTCTACTAATAAAAATTGTATAAAACTTTGTAATTATATTATGAAAAAAAATATTAGGATAGGTGCAAATCATATTATAATTGTCTCTAACTATTTCAATGTAGTCAAATTAATAAAGAAAAGATATAGGTAATGAAAAAAGTTAAAGAAGTAGAGTTAGAAATTCCTAAAACAGAAATAAGATGTTTTTTTTGTTATTGTAGTATGAAAAATGAAGTTGCATATAATCTTGATACAACTTTATTTTATCACTATGAATGTATTATAGAAAAATTTAAAGCTAATGAAGCAGAAGAATTTGAACTATTAAAACTGGATGGAAATATTGAAATAGTAAAAGTTCCTGCTGAAACAAAGAAAAGCTACTAAAAATTAAACAGAAATATCACCTTTTATATGAGGGTGATATTTATAATCCATTATCTCAAAATCCTCATATTTATAATCAAATATTGAATTAGGTTTTCTTTTAATAACTAATTTAGGAAGTTCATAAGGTTCCCTTGTTAATTGAAGTTTTACTTGTTCTATATGATTTGTATAAATATGACAGTCACCACCAGACCAAATAAATTCTCCTACATTTAAATTACATTGCTCTGCTATCATATAAGTTAATAAGCTATAAGATGCAATATTATATGGAACGCCAAGAAAAGAGTCACAACTTCTTTGAGTAAGCATACATGATAGTTTCCCATTTGCTACATAGAATTGAAAAAATGCATGACAAGGAGGCAATTTCATATTTTTTAGTTCTCCAACATTCCATGCACTTACAATTAATCTTCTAGAATCAGGATTTATTTTTATTTGATTAATAAGATCTGAAATTTGATCAATTTTTTCTCCTGAACGACTTTCCCAATTTCGCCATTGATAACCATAAATTTTTCCTAAATCACCATTTTCATCAGCCCATTCATTCCAGATTTTTACACCATTATCATTTAGATATTTTATATTTGTATCTCCACTCAAAAACCAAAGAAGTTCATGAGCAATACTTTTAAAATGTAGTTTTTTTGTAGTTACAAGAGGAAAACCTTTTGATAAATCAAATCTCATTTGATAACCAAAAATACTTATAGTACCTGTACCTGTTCTATCTTCTTTTTTTATTCCATTTTCAAGTACATATTTGAGATAATCTTGATATTGCTTCATAATTTATAATTTTTCTAACTCAATTAAAGCTTCTAATATTTGAGAACCACCTAAATCATCATCTTCAACAAGTAATGCTTTATATTTATTATTTTCTTTGCTTAATATTGTTATTGATTCAATCTTTAACTTGGATATTATATTATTTTCGGTTAATTTACTATATTCAACGATTTCTAAATTATTTTCAAATTCATAATTAGCAACACCAATAAGACTTCCTAAAACCTCTCCATCATCAATTGCATTATCAGTATTTTCAACAGAAGATGTAAAAAAGATTTTATTATCAAAAAATGTAGCTCCAGAAAAACCAGAATTTATATTATTAATACTAGGTAATTCAAAGTTATAAAGCATATAAGAGAAGTTTTCTATATTTTTAGTTTTGAAATATTCAAATAAATGACTAACTCTCATTCTTAAAACTAAATTTGGTGAATTTTTACCACCTCGATTAAAGAAATAAACAAAAGTATCATCATTGCAGACACCTTCTACATTTATTAAGCTAATATCTTCATAAATATCTAAAAATAGTGAGTAAATTAGCTTTAATGAAAACTTTTCTATATAGTTTGTTGCCAGATTAATTAAATACGCATTATTTCTGTTTTCGTTAGAACCTGAACCAGCTAATAATAAATAATCTTGATTTTCATAATTTATAATAGTTGAACATTCAAGATCTTCTTTTAATTTTTTAGGGATTCTTCCAGAAGAAAAATGTTCGGTCTTAAATATTTCAATTTTTTCTAGTAAATTGTAATTTTTATCTAAAATATATAATAGAGGAGAGTCATCCCCTATTATATATATTTTATCTTGAAACACATCTACCCCTGATGCTGATGGCAGGTTTTCTAAGATTATTTTTTTTAATATTTGTATTTTCAAAGTTTATTTTTTCTTAAAATTCTCAGAATATTTTATCCACTCTTTATAAGCTTCTAGATCTGCTTCTGGTATTTTAACTGCATTATCTTTCATTTTATTTCTCCTTTATAAAAAATTTAATGATTCTCGACCTGTATATCCTTCAGAAAATACAAAATCATCTTTTCTTTGTTTATTATTAGAATTTTGTTTAGACTGAGACATAATTAATTCTTTATGCTCTTCTTTATGAGAATTTTTTACTTCTTCAGTTTTTTCTTCATGATTTATTACTAATTCTTCTAAAGATTCATCTGCGGATTGTTCTCTCATTTCAACTTTTGCTTCTTGTATATCTTTTAAATCCTGTTCTGTTATTCTTTCTTCTTTAGGATGTAAAATTGTTTCAAGAACCTCTTTTTGTTTAATTTCTTTTTCAACATTATGAACTTTATTCTCTTGTTCATGTTTTTCAATTAACTCAATTAAAGCTTTTTTATCCATTTTAGAGTTAGTTTTTATCTTTAACTTTTTTGCTAAATCTGTTAACTCTTTCTTAGATTTATCATTAAGTGACATAATTATTTTATTTCTCCTCGAATTTATTTTTGAAAATTAGATGTATTTTTAGCTTGATTTTACTATAATTACACTAGTTATTTTATTCGTCAAGCATTTTAATTACAGGTTTATAATTTACTTAAAAATTTAAATATCAACGAATATACTTTTTTTAATATATAAATAAATAATATTCTATTTAGAATTAGGTTTAATAAATTTTTATATTAATAAGTTATTATTATTTAAAATTTTCTATTATATACTTTAGTATTTGATGATTATATAAAAATATTTTTTTGTAAAAAAAGAGGTAAAAATGATTAAACTTTATGTAATTGAGAATGCTCCTCCTTTAGTTTCTAGTGCAGGAAGATGTTTCCTATTATTAGAGGAATTAGAAATAGATTATGAAACAATAGGTATAAAGTTTTCAGAAAGACAACATAAATCTGAGGAGTATCTAAAAATAAATCCTAATGGAAAAATTCCAACAATGGATGATGATGGTTTTATTCTTTGGGAATCTATGGCTATTAATAAATATTTATCTAAAAAATATAAGCCTGAGCTTTTAGGGAATGATGATAAGGAATCTGCTCTTGTTGAACAATGGTGTATATGGGGATTGTCTGAATATCAAACACCATTATTAGGTGCTTTAAGACATGGCATGATGTTAGCTCCTGAAAAAAGAGACCCCTCAATTTTTGAGGGTGAATCTAAAAAATTACATAATTTACATAGTATTCTTAATAATGCACTTGAAGGTAATGATTTTCTAGTTGGAAATCATTATACACTTGCAGACTTACAAGTTGCATTAGGGGTTAGCGGTGTATTTTTAGTTAATATTAGTTTAGAAGAATTTCCTAATCTAAATAGATGGTTAAAAAGTATTACAAGTAGACCTGCTTTTCAAAAATTACAATCTCAGTCAAAAAGACCTCATTGATAGTTTAGATAAAGTAATAATGTTAACCACGGCTTTTAAACTGTGGTTTCACCAAACTTTTTGAGATTATTTTTTTTTAGTATTGTTTAATTTTTTATTTAAAGCTTCAAACCAAGAGTGTACAGATTTTTCCCATTCAAAAATTTTAATAAAAGCTTGAGGGTAGATATTGAACCATTCTTGGTATTGTTTTTCCCATAAATCTATATTTTCTTTAAATAATTCAAAATCTGATTTCCAAACTTTGAATATATTTTTATCTTTTCTTTGATTTATATTATTTAACTCAGTTATTATTAACTTTAATTTTTCGTGTTCACTCATTGCTTCTAAAGTTAAGTCATCTATACTTTCTTTCCAATTTTTAACCAAAGTTATATTTCTCTCAATTTTTAAACCATAATCGTGTAACTCTTGTTTCCAGTGTGATAAATATGAATACTCTTTATTTAGCTCCTTTTTTAGGGTTTTGTGTTTATCTGAATTTTGTATTTCTTTCCATTCTAATATATATATTTTCCAGTGTTCTAAAATTTTATTCCATTCGTTTAGTTTATTTTCCCAATTATATTCTATTTCAAATAAATTATTTAATTTGTTTGAATAAATATTATCTAGTTTTTTCCACTCTTGCTTAGATGTATCTAGTTTTTTATCATTTTCTGGTATATTTTCTTTTATAGTTATTTCATTTGGATATACTTTATTAATTTTTTGTATTAACACTTTAGCTGAATTATAACTAGCAAGATTACCTGTTGAAAAAACAAATGGAATATTATTATTTTTTAAAAGTCTTGTTAATTCATTACTATCCCCAAAAGTCATATGTGAGCGATCAACTGTTATTATTACCCCTATAGTATTTTTAGGAATATTTTGTTTTTTTAAGCTCTGACTTTTTCTAGCATCATAATGTTCAATATACAAATTATATTTATCAAATAAAGATTTGATCTCAAAGTCAAAACTTGCTCCACCTATTATTAGTATTATATTTGATGCCATTTAAAAAGTTATTATATATTTAGTACCTTTTTCTGATATAAGTTTAATATCTCCATTAAGTTGACTAACTAAAGAATTTACTAATTGAAGTCCTAATGAATTGGTATTTTTAAAGTCAATATTTTTAGGGAAGCCGATTCCATTATCATCAATACTGATTTCTATCTTACCTTCCTTATTTTTAATACAAATATTAATGAAACAATCAGATTGTTCTATTTCAAAAGCATATTTTATAGAATTTGAGATTATTTCATTTATTATTAATCCTGTAGGGATTATTTTTATAATATCTAAATTTATATTAGAGCAGTTTATATTAAAAGTAATATTTTTAGTTGTATAAGAATTTGATAATAAATTTGTAAGATCATGGAGATATTTATTAAAATCTATTTTAGATAAACTTTCTGTCTG
>JAXLXG010000001.1:0-245073 GCA_046328075.1 Candidatus Sericytochromatia bacterium | reverse complement strand
TTTAATCTTATTTTTATGTGTAAATTTTAGTGCTTCATGTGGAATAAATAATGTTGTAGCTAATAAAGAAAAATCTAATATTGTAAATTCTGAAAATAAAGCTTCAAATCCAGACTTTGAACTTCTAATAGAGCAAAAAAAAACCAATGGTGAATTAATACCAATTGGCTCTAAGGGAGTTGGTAACGTATCTATTAATGACTTTGATTATCCAGTGAATAAATTAATTCAAGATCAATCTATTATTCAAATTCCTAATCTAGTTGCAGGTAAACATGACTTAAAAGTTTTGTTATATTTAACAAAAAGTGAACTTAAAATACCTTTAGTAATACCTAATATTTCACAAAAGATATTTGTTATTTTGAGGGTAACAATTAATGAAAATACAAGAGAAGTTTCAAAAATTGAGTATGGATATGATCTTGATCGTAATGGTATTATTGATTCAAGTAGTGCTAGGTTTGAAAGTACAGATAATAAAACATTTTATGCAATAAGTACAAGTGGTGTAAGAACAAGAATAGATACTCAAATAACATCAAGCAAATCTATTCCTAATGAAGATATTCCACCTCCTGGAGTGATTCCTCAAGCAAATACTTCATTACAACAGGTTCAGCCACAGCAGCAGATCTCAGAGCCACCTAAACCAGGTAATACAGAATTATATCCACAGCCACCAAGTGTAGGTAAAGTAGTGGAGCCTCCTATTCCATTACAAAAAACAGAAGATGAAAAAAAAGAAAACTAGGTATATTTATTTAGCTTCCTGATTTTGCTAATAAGTAGTAATATATATAGCAAGTGAGAAAGCAATAGTTTTAGATAAAAAACTTTCTCAAACTGATTTTATTTAAGTATATAAATTAGTAAAAATCTATCATGTATAACTTATTTTAGATTTTATTTAAATTTTAAGTTTTTGGTATATGTAATTTATTATTAAAGGAAATATTAATGGAACTAGCAAAAGTTGTAGGAACACTAGTAAGTACTCAAAAAGTTTCAAGTTTAACTGGAGTAAAATTACTTCTTGTTCAACCTTTAGATGAGAATATGAATGAAGTAGGAGAAGCTGGTATAGCTACAGATGCAACTCATCAAGCTGGTTTAGGTGAAGTTGTATTTATTGAGTCAGGTAGAGAAGCAGCAATGGCTTTACCTCAAGTTTTTAACCCTTCAGACTTATCAATAATAGGTATTGTTGATGACGTTTATCATAATAAACAAAAATAAATAAAAATATATCAGTTTTTGGTATAAAATAATAACTAAGAGTATTTTATAGTTTAACAGAATTGTATATGAAAAAAATTAGTTATTTATTATTAAGCTCATTATTGATTTATTCATGTGCTACTCCTAGTACTAATAATGTTTCAAATAAGCAAGAGAATACTAAATCTATAAAAGATAACACTCTAGTTAATAAACCTATAGATAATAATGACCCACTTGTTAGTAAACCCACTACAAATAAAGATACAAATACTCTAGTTAATAAGCCTATAGATAATAATGACCCACTTGTTAGTAAACCCACTACAAATAAAGATCCTAATACTTTAGTTAGTAAACCTACAGATAATAATGACCCACTTGTTAGTAAACCAATTGATAATAGTGATCCTAACAATCTAATAAATACAACAGAACAAATAATTGATCCAAATAAAGTTAATTTTACTAAGTCTAAAGGTTTTAACCAAATCAATTTTAATGAAGGCAATTATGAAGTAAATCTAAATGTTGATTTAACAGAGTTTTCAATATTTAGAGTTTTAGCTAACTCTGATAAACAAAATACAAGCTATTTAGATATAAATGTAAAAATTGATAAAAGGTATAATAATAAATTTAAAGTTGATAAAGATGATTTTATTAATGAAAATAATTTAACTATTAATATAAAAGGTCTTAAGTTATCAAGTAATTTATATGTAGATATTAGTGCTAAAGATTCTAATAATAAAACAATAGTACAAAAAGAATTAATTAATGAACAAATAAAAGATAATAAATCTATTAACTCTAGTTTATTTAAAAATACTAATTCTAATCAAAATACTACTTCAAGTACAAATAATAGTTCTACTCAAAACAGTACTTCAAATACTAGTACTCAGAGTAGTAACCCTAATAATATAAATAATACAACTCCTGAAACACCTAAGCCTACTCCTACTAATACTGGTAAAAAAGATAAATAGTTTAATAGATTATTATATATGTCATCATACTATTTTTAGTGTCTAGTTAAAAAAAGTGTTTGAGTAAAATAATATAATAAAAGTATTGAAGTTACTAATCCTTGTTTTCTTCACTTTTTACTTTTTACCTATTTTAGTGGTTATTTAAAAATTTATAAACATAAATAGATATTTTTAAGCTTTGTTCTTTTGTAAGTTTAACTTTCTTATGATTTTTGATAAATTTATTTAGTGTCTCAATTGAAGTTTTTTTATTTATTTTAATGAAACTAATATTATTAGTATGACAAGAATAACAATTATTTTTAAATAAAAAATCTCCCTGCTTTAGATAGTAGTCATTTGGAGGAGTTTTTGAATAACTAAGACTAAAAAAATAAAATAATAAACAAAGAGTAATTAGTATTTTATTTATCAAGATTATTAATTAATTCAGAGTCAATTTTTCCTTCTTGTAGTATACGTTTCATTTCAAACGCACGATTTTGATTTGCTTCTGAAACTAATGATGCCCCAAGAGTAAATAATGCTAAAACACCAGAAACAGCACCACCAGCAGTACCCTGATTAACAAGTGTCCCTAAGTCTTGATAAAGAGGTTTTAAAGCATTATCCTTATCTAATCTTTTTACTAATTTTTCAAGACTTTTATCATTTAAGCTTTGTTTTAATATTCCTATTATCTCTTCTTTATCTTTTAACTCTAAAGTAGGATTTTTTCTTGTTAATACATCATTTATTTTACTTATGTACATATCAGCTTTATCATTTTTAGACATAGAATTATCTGATATATCAATATTAGTAATAATTTTTTGCTTTCCAGAAGGTAATTTAGATACACTTAAATCATCCTTTGATGAAATAGTATTAGGTTCTTTATCAACCTTTGTTTCTTTTATAGTTTTTTGTTCTGTTTTTTTATCATTTTTTATTTCTGGAATATTTCCATTAATATTTGGTGTATTGCCAATATTCATAAAAAACCTCAAGCAAATTATCAATAATTAATTTATAGTAATAGGTAATAAAAACTTGTTTATTTATAAAACAAGTTTTTATTACCTATTACTTTGATAAGTGTAATCCCGTATATTCATAGTTATCAAGATTCAGCAAATCTAAATCTCCTATTTGCATTAATTGATTAACTGTTTTAGAATTTGCTATTTCCAATAAATGCTCAGATAAAAATTTATCCTTAAGAGAAAAAATTAATACTTCTTCTTCACTATTACTTTTAAGTTTAAAACTTTTTTCTAAATCTTTAATTTGCTCAATATTTGCTAGACAGTACAAATTAAGACTTTTAGGTATTAATTCAATATCATCTTTAATTATAGAAATTGTTACTTTATTAAATTTTATTTCTTGCTTATTACTTAAAATAATTATTTTGCCTGTTAGTCTAAAACTTATTTCCATATTATTTTCCTTAAGCTCTAATTTGAGGTACTACAGGCGATGTTTTAGGTTTTTCTTCCTCAGTTTTTTTAGCAATAGTAGTTTTACTCATAATCCCTACTGCATTTAACTCAACTGAAGCATCTAATCTACCTGTAACTCTTGCACCTGTTTGATACCAAGAGTCTGTCCCTAGCATTTTTCCTGCCAAAGTTACATCATCTGTAGAAACTTCATATTTACCATTTACAGCTAAACCAATTCTTAAATCTTTATTACCTGTTTTTGCATCATCAGAAATATCAATAACAATTTTTGTTTTAATTTTTAATGGCGATTCTTCTTCTTCCTCATCTTCTTCTTTATCAGAATTAGCCCATCCTCTATAAGTATCTTTTGAATCAGGTTTAAGTTTATTACTGTCTTTATCTTTCTTACCTAGGTCATCTTCAGTAAATGCTCTTAAATCACTATATGCTAAAGATTCTAATGATTTTAGTGAATTTGTCTTTGCATCTTTATATGTACTCTTTATATCTTCTATTGATTTACCTGTTGTGCTTAAATCAACTAATGCAGAAATTTCTTGATATGCAGGTATATTCTCTAGATTTGAAAGACATTCTTTTAATTTATTCGCTAATTCTTTTTCACCTAGAGCTTCTAAATCAGGATTATTTTTAACAAGAACTTTAGCTAGTTTTTCATAATCAAATTTCTCATCTCCATATGACATATCTGTTCCATCGAATAAATCTTCAAGATCGATTTCTATTTCAATGTTAGTTCTTGAAATTATAGGAAAAGGATTTTCTTTTGAAGCTGCAATTGGAGTTTTTGTATCAAAATCCTTAACCATAGTTGAGGTTTCTTTTTTACTTGTAATCTTAAAATCTTCATCTTCAATTTCGCTTCTTTCTGTTTCTGTTACAACATTTATAGGAGGATTACCTTGTAAAGTGGTTTTCTTAGTTGTTTCATCAAATGTTTCAACTCCAAGCATTTCCAATGCATTATCATCAACTTTTACTGTATGTGAACTAGAGTCATAAGTTCTTTTTGCTAATTCATCAAAAATTTCTTTTGCTAGATTTTGTGCTTCTTCAACTTTTTCCTGTTGGCATAATTCATTAAGGTGTGCAATTTTTTTTGAAAAAACTTCTATCTCATCAGGAGTCTTAAACCCTACACCAAACAAAACTTTATCATATTTATATTCAGTACTTCCACTAAGAATAAAACCTATTGTGCCTTCAGCTTTTGCATCAAAATGAAAATCTATATGAGCAGTATAATTGTATTCATGACCAAATGTTTTTTCTACTGTAAATGATGCACCTATACCAGCTTCAACTCGTCCAGATGCTAAATCACCTAGTAAAGAAGCTTCTGCACCAACAGCAGCACCGATTTTAAAGCTAACTTTACTGTCATAACCTAGAGTTTCTTCTAAAAATTCTGCAACCCCTTCACCTGTGGTTGTCATTTTATCTCTTTTTTCTTTTTCTTTTGCAGCTAGTTTTTCATCTAAAATAACCATGTCTCCTTTTGTTTCATCAAGGAGTCTATCTGTTATATCTTTTGCTTCTTTAAATTCTCCTTTTGTTTTTTCTCCAAACCCAGAAATTTTTATATCAGCAGGATTATTTTTTATTTGGAAATATCTATCATCTGTTAAAAGTATTTGTGAGTGAACTTGAGCATTTAACTCTTTATCAATAAGACCAAGTAAACCTTTGACATCTTTATTTAATCTTACTGCTTGGTTCATATTATCATATAAAGTAATTATTTTTTGAACTTTTGTAGATGATATAAAATATCTATTATTATTGTCCTTAAACATTTTATCTAGTTCAAGCTTTAATTGTTCAGGTTTATTTTTATATTCTCCACTTTCAACTTTTTTGCTTATATCATCAAATCTTTTAGCCCATACTTTATCGTTTTCAAGGTGTTTAATACAAGTTCTTGTAAAACCTTCAGGATCTGCGGTATTATATTCACTTTTTAACTTATTATCTTCTACCCCTTTACAATAATAGTTATATTTCAACATTATTACAGAAGCAGATTGAGGATCATTAGACATTCTTAAAACATTTGTAAGATTATTGTTTTTAGATAATTTTATAACATCAGCGTTTATTTTTACTGATTTTAGACTAGTATTTAAAATGTTTTCAAAACCTTTTTTAGTATTATCATCTAAAATAGATTTTGAATTTTCTTCTAAAACTGATTTAAATTCATAGGTTTTTTCTTCTAGTTGTAGATTAACTTTACTTAAATTAGCTATCATAACAGGTTGAGTTGGGTTCATACCTGTTGTTTTTGAAAGGGTATTTTGTACTTGTTGATGAGCCTTTAATAAATCTTTTGCAGAACTTAAAACTTTGATTTGAGCTTGTAAAGACTGAATCTCTGATTCTGAACCAGAAATAGTTTTAAGGTTAATTATTTCATTATTCAATTTATTTATATGAGATTCAATATTTACAATTTTCTTACCCAATTCCAAAGATTTTTGTTCATGTTGTGAACCTATAGAATTTACATCATCATAAACAGGAGTATCTGTTAAAGATTGCTTATATCCATTTATCTTTGTACTAGATATTTCATTCAAAATTTGATTTGTGTCATTGGTTAAATTTTTAACGTCTTTTACTAGAGATATATCAAGTTCAGTTTCAAATAAAGAAATACCTGTACCTTTTTCAAAGTAAGCAAATTTAAAATTATCTTTTAATGAGTTATCAGGGTTTAAACATTTTTCTTGTAACTCATTTACTAAGCTTTTTAGTTGTTCAGGATTCATTTTTATTAATTTTCCATCAATTTTAACAGCTTTTATTGAATTAATATCTTTAGCTAAAAGCTCATTTGAAGAGTTAATTTCATTTGATATTTTTTGTTTGTCACCTGTTAAGTCTAATACATTATCATTTACAGAATTTGTATCTTTGATATTCGCATCTTTGGATTGTAAAATTTTACCTTGATAAGAACTATTTAATCTATTACTGAATCCTGAAATACACATATAATATTTACTCCTTATACTTTATTTAATTTATCTAGAAAGCTGTTACTAGCTACTATTTTAATATTCTTTTTAGCTTCAGCAAGTTTACTCAAGATTGAGTTAGAGCTTGTAATACTTGCTTTATTAGTTGGATTATAATTATTTTTATTATTAGATAAGTTTTGGCTTATATTGACTTTAGGTTTTAAAGTTCCTGAACTACTATCCAAAGCATTATTAGAATGTTTTGAAATAACTTTTGAAATTTGATTATTTTTAAATTCATAACTTATATCATCTAATAATTTTTTGGCTTTTATATTATTAGGTTCTATTGCAAGAGCAGATTTAATCAATTCTATAGATTTTTCATATTCATTCATTTTCCATGAAATATAAGCTAATGCTATATATGAATCAGTGAAATTAGAATAATGAGTTATAGATTCATAATAAAGTGAAATTGCTTTACTATAAAGCAACATATCATGATTCTCACTTGCTTTTTTCAAAGTTTTAGTGGCTTCTTTAAATATTTCACTTGCTGATTCAACATTATAAGTTTCATGTTTTATTCTACTAATTCTAGCTATTTGTACCATATACCTATATCTTTTTTAAAAACTTTCTATGTATTTTAAATTTAAAAATGAATAATACATACATTCTAAATCACAAAATTTTATTACAAGTAATTTTTAATAAATTTCTAACTTTGATTTTATAATATATAGAATATTAACTAGGAGAAAAAATATGAAAAAAATAATTATTTCTTTTATTACTTTATCAAGTATAGGTTTTAATAATATCTCTTTAGCTCAAGAAAATGACCTTGATACTTATAAAAAAGTTGGTGAATCTGTAATTGAATCTTATAAGAATAAAGATTATAGGAAATTTTCTAAAGATTTTAATAAAGATTTATCCGAAGCTCTAAAAGAAAGTAAGGTAAAACAAGTAATTGACTATTTTAAATCTGATTTAGGAGAAATTTCTAAAGTTGGTGAACTTATAGTTTTAGACTCATCAACAATAGTATATCCTTTAACCTTTGCAAAAGGGAGCTTAAACTTAGTCCTATCATTTGACAAAAATAAAAAGCTTTCGGGTATTTTATTTAAAGAACCTTCATTATTAATTCAATATCCAAAAATAACAGATAAAACAACAATTGATGAAATTGCTAATGCTTATATCGGACATAAAGAAAATATGGGTCTAGCAATTGGAACAATAGACTCAAATGGAAAAATTAATGAATATTATTATGGTAGAAAAGCTAAAAATAAGTCAAAGCCTGATTCCAACACGTTATTTGAAATAGGTTCTATCACTAAAGTTTTTACAACTACTACATTTGCAAAAATGGCTTTAGATAAAAAAGTTAATTTAACAGATGATATTGATAAGTATACTAAATCTCCAAATTTTGAAAACACAAAAATAAAGCTACAAGACCTAGCAACACATACTTCAGGATTACCTAGATTACCAGAGAACTTAAATCTTGATAAAGTTGATCCACTAAACCCATACTCTGAATATACAAGAGATGAAATGTATAAAGCTTTGGGTGATTATAAACTATCAAAAAAACCTAATACTGTTTATGAATACTCTAATTTTGCTATGGGTATTCTTGGAGATATTTTGGCAACTAAAGAAAAAAAAGACTATGAAACATTAATAAAAGATGAAATATTAAAACCATTGAATATGAATAATACTTCAATTAACTTAAGTCGTACTCAAATATTTAATATGGCTACTCCACATGATGAAAAAGGTGAACCTGTTTCAATGTGGACATTTAAAACATTAGAAGGAGCAGGGGCAATAAAATCTAATATACCTGATATGCTAAAATTTCTTAAATCTAATATTTATTTAGATAATTCAACTTTAAAAAATTCTATGGAATTGGCACAAGAGACAAAATTTAAAAGTAATGTCGTAGAAGTTGGCTTAGGTTGGCATAAAAATAAACTAAAAAGCGACTATCTTATTTGGCATAATGGCGGGACAGGTGGCTTCAGAAGTTTTTTAGGTTTTCTAAAAAATAAAAAAGTTGGTGTAATTGTTTTATCAAACTCAGGAAATGGAGTTGATGATTTATCACACTTAATATTAGAAAGGTTAAGCTTAGATAAATAAAGTTAAATTGTTAAATATAAATATTCTTTTTGATAATTTTTTGTTAAATGTTTTTAACCAAAGTTTAAAGTATATCTTAAACCTTAGTTTTAGCTTAGTTTTTCTATAGAAATTCTTAAGTAAAACTTAGCATTAGTCTATTTACATTATATTACCTAAAGGTTATTATTAACGTAAGTATTAATGTCTTACAAGTGTAAGTTTTTCTCTTTAGAAAAAAGTTAAGATAAAGTTATGTAAATTATAAAAAAATTAAGCAAGTTTTATCTAAACCTTAATATAATACATTTATAACATAATAGGAATGAGGTCAAGCCGGTGAAGTTAAATAAGTCTTTAATGGTATTAGTAAGTGGACTTCTAGTAATGTCTGCATGTACAAGTAACTCATCAAATCAAATCGATGTACCACAAGTAACAGAACAAATTAATGCAAGTTCAGTTCGTGGTGAAAAAGTAGTAGAAATTAAACTTAAGAAAACTAGAGATGATTTAATCAATCTCAGTACAAAAGGATTTGATTTATTTGGTTTTAATAATGGTTCTAAAACAGTTAGAGCAAGAGTATCTCAAGATGAAGAGAAATCTCTTAAAGATTTAAGCCTTACTTATAAAGTAATGCCAGAAAAAAATATGTCCGCTAAAGGTGTTCTTCCTGGATATATGACATACTCAGAAATGGTCACAAAATTAAAAGCTTTAGCTCAAGCTAATCCTAAGATTGCTTCTTTAAATGATATTGGTGATACATGGGAAAAAACACAAGGTAAAGCTCCTAATAACGATATTTGGTGTATGACAATTACTAATAAAGACAAAAATAAAAGTGCTAAACCTGCAAGTATGTTCATTGGTGGTATGCACGCTCGTGAACTTGCTCCACCTGAAATTATGTTTAAATTAGCTGAAACACTTATTACAAATTATGGTAAAGATGCAGCTATTACAGAACTTGTTGATACAAGAGATATTAATATAATTCCTATGGTTAATGTTGATGGTAGGATTCAAGTTGAAAAAGGTAATAACTGGCAACGTAAAAACACACATGGTTCAGGTGTTGATTTAAATCGTAACTTTGATAGTCACTGGAATTATCAAGGATTAAATGTTCCTTCAAGCTGGATTGGTGGAGATGCAAGTCCAAGTTCAGAAACCTATAGTGGACCTTCAGCAGCTTCAGAACCAGAAGTTCAAGCAGTTCAAAATTTCTATAATACTAAAAAACTAAATATGGTTTTAGATATGCATTCTTATGGTGAAATGTTCTTCTGGCCTGTAGGATATAGTGATAAAGATATTCCTGAAGTAGCTCTTTTTAAAGATATGTATAATAGTTCATTTAAAAATATAGGTTATCAAGGTGGAACAAGTATGTCATTACTTTATCCAACCACAGGAACAACAGATGATTATGCTTATGTAAAACATAAAGCTCTTGGTCTTGGAATGGAGATAGGACAAAGTTTTAGACCTACATATCAAGAAGTTGAAGGAATGTGGTCAAAACTAAAACCAAACTTACTTTATTTATTAAAAAAGAGTAATACAAATTTAAGTAAGTAATTTTTAACCTTAGTGTAGATAGATAGAGAATAAAATAAAAACCTTAGCGTAGATAAATAGAGAGAGAAAAAGAACCTAAAATTAATTTTAGGTTCTTTTTTAATTAAACTTTTTTTATATAAAAAATAAACAAGTTTTAACTTTATTTATCTACAATATTATTATTAGCATAGAGAGTGTAAAAGAATAAAAAAATGACATCAAAAAAAATTTTAACTGCTTTTTCTTCAATAATTTTATTGTTTAGTTCTTTTTCTTGTTCAGAAACTAATATATCAGATGTAAAAAATAATGATATTTATAATGCAAATTCAAATTTATCTTATGATTTTAGTAACTCAGCTATAGGTGTTAAATTTAACAATGCTTATAAGGGTTTATATGAAGAGAATGAAAAAATTGCTAGAAATGATCCAAATAATCCAGATAAAATTTTCGTAAGAATGGTCAATGAAGCTAAAAGAAGTATTGATGTTGCAATTTTTGATATGGAAGAGCCAAATTCTTGCCAGTCATTAATTGATGCCCATAATAGAGGTGTTAAGGTAAGAATAGTTACTGATTCAGATAATCTTAATGAAAAGAAAAAAAATAGTCAGCCAAGAAAAGTAATAGAAGATATGAAAGCAGCAGGTATACCAATAGTTGATGATAGAAGAAATGCTTTTATGCATCATAAATTTGCTATTATTGATGAAGAGATTGTTATTACAGGCTCATTAAATCTTAGTATTAATTCTATGTATAGAGATAATAATAATGCAATAAGAATACGTTCAAAGCAATTAGCCCAAAGTTATAAAGCTGAATTTGAAAGAATGTTTACAGAAAAAATGTTTGGTCCCAATGATCATAAAATTCCTTATAAGCAGGTTAATATTGAAGGTGCAAAACTTACTGTGTATTTTTCACCAAAAGGTGGAACAATGGAAGCAATCTTAAAAGAATTAAGTAAAGCTAGGAAAAGTATTAAATTTATGACTTTTTCATTAACAGATAAGAATATTTATGAAACAATTTTGAGTAAATCAAAAAGTGGTGTAAAAGTAGAAGGTATCTTTGATGGATGTATGTTGAGTAAATACTCTTTATATCAAAGTTTTATTGAAAATAAAATACCTGTTTATATTGATGGAAATCAAGCAATTTTACATAATAAAGTGTTTATTATTGATGATCATATAATAATTACTGGTTCATATAATTTTAGTAAAAATGCAGAACAAAATAATAATGAGAATACTTTAATTATAGATTCATATAGACTTGCTCAATACTATAATGATGAGTATGGAAAATTAAAAAACTCTTCTTTAACTAATAAAAACTTGCCTCCTTATGAGAATAGAAAATGTAGTAGTACAGAAAATGGTAATGATGATAGTGTTATTATAGCAAAAGACTAAATTTAAATTATACTTAAACAAAATTTCTATAAGAAATATATTAAAGCAGAAATGCTGAAACTTCTTAGCCTTCTCTTATCATTTTTTACTTTTCACTTATTTACTATAAATATACTTATTTAGATTCAAAAAATACTTTATAATGTATTAGTTTTATATGAAGCAATACAATTATAAAAACTTTTAAGTCATAAAAATTTTAAAGGAATAGTTTTTAAATCATAATGATAAAAGAATTAAAGAATCAAAAATCTGTAAAATTATTAGAAAAAGCAAAAAAAATAATACCTGGTGGAGTTAATAGCCCAGTAAGGGCATTTAAGTCTGTTGGCGGTAATCCTCCATTTATAAAAAAAGCAAAAGGTTCTAAATTATATGATGAAGATGGAAATACTTATATAGATTATATAGGTTCATGGGGACCTATGATATTAGGACATGGTCACCCTGAAGTTTTAGAAGCAATACATAAGCAACTAGATATTGGTACAAGCTACGGAGCACCAACAAAACTTGAAGTTGAAATGGCAGAAATAATTACATCTGCTATGCCAAGTATTGAAATGGTTAGAATGGTTAACTCTGGAACAGAAGCAACAATGAGTGCAATTAGAGTTGCTAGAGGTTTTACAGGGAAAAATAAAATAATTAAATTTAAAGGTTGTTATCATGGGCATGGTGATATGCTCCTCTCATCTGCCGGTTCAGGTGTCGCAACTTTAGGTTTACCAGACTCACCTGGGGTAACAAAAAGTGTTGCACAAGATACTTTAACTGTTTCATTTAATGATATTTCAGAGTTAGAACAAGTATTTGAAGCTTATCCTTATGATATTGCTTGTGTAATTATTGAACCCGTTACAGGAAATATGGGAGTTGTAATGCCTCTTGATGGATACTTAGAAAAAGTAAGAGAATTATGCGATAAATACGATTCATTACTTATATTTGATGAAGTTATGACAGGTTTTAGAGTTGCTTATGGTGGTGCACAAAGTGTATATAATATAAAACCAGATTTAACCTGTTTAGGAAAAATAATTGGTGGTGGATTACCTGTTGGGGCTTACGGTGGAAGAAAAGATATTATGGAAAAAGTAGCTCCTTCTGGTTCAATTTATCAAGCAGGAACATTAAGTGGAAATCCTTTAGCAATGACAGCAGGTATAGCAACTCTTAAAATACTTCAAGATAAAAGTGTTTATGAACAACTTGATAGAAAAGCTAAAAAACTTGCTCAAGGATTTGAAAAAGCTGCTGATAAATATAAAATTCCTTTATGCCTAACTGGTTTAGGTTCAATGATGTGTGCCTTTTTTACAAATCAACCTGTTTTAAATTATGATATTGCAAAAACATCTAATTTAGATATGTTTAATAGCTTTTTCTGGAATATGAATAAACAAGGTATTTATCTTGCACCATCACAATTTGAAGCTTTATTTATATCTCTAGCTCATAGTGATAGTGACCTAGATAAAACAATAGATGCTATTGATAACTCATTTAAAATCTTAAGCGAAATGTAAAATAAGCGAGTACCAAAATAAATGGAAAAGAAAAGCCTTAATTTAGGAACACATTTAATACTTATATTTGCAAGTATAATATCTGTATTTCCAATAATCTGGATTCTTTCAACTTCTTTTAAGTTTAAAGAAGATGTTCTAAAACCAGGGATTGAGCTTATACCTTCTAATCCAACATTATCAAATTATGAACACGTTCTAAGTATGGATAATTTTATATTTTGGAAGTGGCTTGGAAATAGTGTTATGATTGCAATTGTTACTACTATTATAGGTTTATTCTTGGCTTCAACAACTGCTTATGCTTTTTCAAGATTTGAGTTTAAGGGTAAGAAGTTTTTACTTTTTAGTTATTTATTAACTCAGATGTTCCCTGGTGCAATTTTAATTGTTCCTTTGTATAATATAATTAAAAATATGGGTTTACTTAACTCTTATACAGGGCTTTTGATTGCTTATTCTACAATATCTTTACCATTTTGTGTTTGGATGTTAAAGAGCTTTTTTGATACTATTCCAAAAAGTTTAGAAGAAGCGGCAATGATTGACGGTTTAACAAGCTTTGGTACATTCTGGAAAATAATTTTACCTTTATCTTTACCTGGATTATCAGTTACCGCTTTCTTTTCATTTATAACAGCTTGGAATGAATTTATGTTTGCTCTTACTTTTATGAGTACTTCAGAACACTACACTTTACCTGTAGGTTTAAGAACATTTGTCTTTGAGTTTAATACAGATTGGCATTATATGGCAGCAGGAGCAATTATTGTTAGTTTACCTGTATTAATTTTCTTCTTTATATCTCAAAAGTTCTTAATATCAGGGTTAACAGCTGGTGGAGTTAAAGGATAAATATATTAAACTTATATTTAGTATATAAATGAGAAGCATAAAAGATATTTTGTCTATTGAAAAACTAGTGTTTGAAATAAATTTTTTTTGTATAATTTCTAAAGATTATAAATTATCAAAAAGGTTTTTTAATGCAAACAAAAGTATTGCTTTTTTCTCATACACATTGGGATCGTGAATGGTATAGAACATTTCAAGAATTTAGATTTGGTTTAGTTGAAGTAATAGATCAAATTTTAAATTTATTACAAGCAGGTGAATATGATTATTTTATTTTAGATGGTCAAACTATTGTTCTAGAGGATTATCTAGAAATAAGACCTGATTTAAAAGAAAAACTTGCAAAATGGATAAAAAAAGGTAAGCTTATTGTTGGCCCTTGGTATATCTTACCAGATGAGTTTTTAGTAAGTGGTGAATCTTTAATACGTAATTTACTTATAGGAATTCAAATAGCCAATGATTTTGGTAAATGTCAAACAATTGGATATTTACCTGATATGTTTGGACATATAGCACAAATGCCACAAATTTTAAAAGGTTTTAATATAGATAAAGCTATTGTTTGGAGAGGTGTAAATCCTAAGAAAACTATATTTAAATGGCAAGGTTTAGATAAAAGCACTGTACTAACATCTCACTTATCTGATGGATATTACAATACATTTTTAATCAATTATGAAAATCAAAAGAAAGACTTAGAAACTCAACTTAATAAATTAAAACCTCATGCTTTTGATAATATTATTTTATTTCCAAATGGAGGGGATCATCTTGCTCCACCTCAAGATTTAAAAGAAGTAATTGATGATATAAATAAAAATTTTCCTGATTATAAATTTATTCAGAGTACACTAGAGGAGTATTTTAATAATATAAAAACTGATAATGTTGATTTAGAAACAATAGTTGGAGAATTAAGAGATCCTGAAAGAGCATATATTTTACCTGCTGTATTTTCAGCAAGAAATTATTTAAAACAGAGAAACTATAATTTACAAAATTTACTTACTAATTGGGTTGAACCTTTATCTGTAATTAGCACTGTTTTAGGAAATGAATATAATAAGGGTTTTGTTAATTTAGCTTGGAAATATCTTTTACAAAATCAACCTCATGATAGTATTTGTGGATGTAGTACTGATCAAGTTCATAGAGAGATGATTCCAAGATATGACTCAGGTGAACAGATTTGTACTAAATTAATAAAAAAAGCAATGGAAAATATATCAAAATCTCTTCCACTTCAAAAAGATAATTACTATATTATTTTATTTAATACAAGTGATTGGGATTATACAAATGTTCAAAGAGTTACAATTGACTTCTTGAAATCAGAAAATGTAGAAACTTTTAAATTAATAGATGAAGATAATAATGAAATACCTTATCAACTTTTAAGTAAAACAGATATGAAAAAATTTGTATCTGAAATAGATGTTTTGCCTGATTGGATTGAGATAAGAAGATTTGAAATTATTTTAGAATTAAATAAAATAAAATCATTAGGTTTTAATTATTTAAAGGTTCAAGTAAATGAAGAACAAAAAACAAGTATTCAAAAACAAGTTAATATTGAGAAGAGCTTTATAGAAAACTCTTTTGTTAAAGTGTTTATTGAAAATAATAATTTGGTTCTTGAAGATAAGATAAATGATGAAAGATTTTTAATAAATAACTTTAAAAGTATGGGAGATGCAGGAGATGAATATAATTATTCACCACCTCAAGAAGATTTAATATCTGAAGCTAAAATAATTAATTCATCTATTTATTTTAAAAATGATTTAGAAAGTATTTTAAAAGTTGATTATGAAATGTCTTTACCTATTTCTATTAATGATGATAGAAAATCAATGAAAGATGAAAAAGTTATAAATAAAATAACATCTTTTATTACAATTAAAGCAAATAATCCTATAGTGTATTTTAAAACAGATATTGATAATAAAGCTTCAGATCATAAAACTATTGTAAGTTTTTCATCTGGAGTTAATCAAAACCATAAAGATTTAAGATGTATTTATGATACTCAATTTGGCTTATTGGAAAAAGATGTTAAAGAAAATGATTATCCTTATGATATGGAAAAGTATAAAGAAAGAGTTGAAGAAACATTTGCTATTCAAAATTTTGCTGATCTAAGTACAGAAAAATCTGGTATAACCTTAATAACAAATGGAATACCGGAAACTGAGATAACAAAAGATAAATATTATCAATTATCTTCAACTCTTTTACGTTCAGTTGGTTGGTTATCTAGAGATGATTTAAGAACAAGAGGTGGAGGAGCAGGCCCTGCAATGCCAACTCCTGATGCACAATGTCTTGGTTTAAATTCTTTTGAATATGCTTTATATACTCATAAAAACTCTGTTATAAAATCTGATGTTATAAATAAAGTTACTCAATATTCTATAGGTATAAAATATATTCAATATAAACCTGAAGAAAAATCTAATATAAGTATTGGGAATAATCTTCTAAATCTTAATCCAGATAAATTAATTAGAAGTGCTTTAAAAGTTTCTGAGGAACAAGATGGAATTATTTTAAGGTTTTATAATCCTATGCCTTCATCTCAAATATTTAAAATTAAACCTTCTGAGTTTTTTGACTTTAGTGATGTTAGTTTTGTTGATTTTAATGAAAAAACTATTTCAAAACTTACAAGAGATAACTCAAATTCTTACTCAGGGGATATAAAACCATATGAGATAATATCTTTAAAATTTAGTACAGGTAAATAAATTGACAGAAAAACTTTATTATAACGACTCACATAAATTAGATTTTAAGTCAGAATTAATTGATATTACGAAGTTTGGTGATAAATATCATGCAATTCTAGATAAAACATATTTTTATCCTACATCTGGAGGTCAAAGCTTTGACACTGGGTATATAAATGATATTAAGGTTATAGATGTCTTTGAAAAAGATGGAAAAATAATTCATGTTTTAGAAAAAGAAATACCAAAAGGTATTGTTGACTCTAAAATAGATTATGAAAGAAGATTAGAAAATATGCAACATCATACAGGGCAACATCTTCTTTCTCAAGCATTCATACAAGCTTTAAAAGCACCAACTATTTCAATTCATTTAGGAGATGATATTTGTAATATTGAAATAGTAAAAAAAGAATTAAATCAAGAAGAAGTTAATCAGGTTGAAGAATTAGCAAATAATATTATTTATCAAAATAGACCAATAAATATGTATTATGTTGATGAATCTGAAATAAATGAATTAAATTTAAGAAAACCACCTAAGAAAAAAGGGCAAGATGGAATAAGAGTTATTGATATAGAAGGATTTGATATATCAGCTTGTGGTGGTACACATGCAAAAAGTACAGGTGAATTAGGTTTAATAAAAATAATAGGTTGGGAAAAATATAAAGGAAATATAAAAGTTGACTTTATGTGTGGTTTAAGAGCTTTAAGAGATTATAGATTCAAAAATATTGCTATAAAGAACATATCAACTAAGTTTTCTGCTAAAGATAAACAAATTGAAGAAATTATATATAAATCTATAAATGATACAAAGGAAAATCTAAAAGAATTATCTAATATAAAAAAAGAATTAGCTTTTTATAAAGCAAAAGAATTAATTGAAAATGCTGATAATTTTAATGATTTAAAAATAATTTCAAAAGAGATTGTCACAGAAGATATATTTTTCTTAAAATTAATTGCTCAAGAATTAGTTGAATTTGATAATACTATAGCTTTTCTATACTCTAATATTGGAGATAAAACAAATTTAATATTTTGTTGTAATCCAAATCTTGAATTTAACATGAATACTTATTTATCAGAAGTTTTTAAAACTTTTAGTGGTAAAGGTGGAGGAAAGCCTAATTTTGTACAAGGTAGTATAAACAATATAGTTGGTAAACTAACATTACATCATGAGGGTCTAAACCTTGTAATAAACTAATTTTCACTATATATTATTATATTATTATTGAATTAAATCAAAATAATCAAAAATCTAACTTTTATTTAACATGATTTTTTATCATTTAAATAAAAAAATATTAATATATTGATGTAAGACTCTTATAAGCTATATTTTTATATCTATAAAATGTAGATTGCAATAATTTTAAAACCTATTAAAGAAAATAAAGTTTATGCCTTGACAAAGGTTGGTATTATAAATATTATAAAATCACATTATATAGCATTATCATTATTGTGAAAATTGGTAAAATTCTATAATGCTCATAGATACCAAATTATTTAAAATCAGGAAATAAAAATAATGTTTAAAAACTCTTGTAAATTCTTAACTATAGCTTTTATTACTATAATAATTAATTCTTGTAATGAAGAGAAAAGAATTAATTATTATTATGGTGAAAGTAAAATGTATCTTCCAAATGAGAATAATGAGATAGGTAAATATATTGGCTCTAGTAATGGATTAATTAAACGTATTACTGATCCTAATGCAAAAACAGTTATTGAGCAAGTAATATCTATAATACCAAAAAAGAAGCCACAAGAGTTTTTTGTTACTTTCAAACTTAATAGTGATAATACTTTTGAAGAAACAGAAATGAATAATGCTTTTCATGGCACAGGTAAATTATTTGGTGAGAAATGGAAATGGCAAAAATGGGAGTCTGAATCATTTCTTCCTGATAAATCTAAAGTAATTTCCAAAGATACAGAAGATGAGAATAAATTAAATGTAAAAAAATTTTATTATTCACCTAATGGAACTCTTAGGATTATTTTTATAGAAGAATATAATAAAATAAATGAAAGTGAGTTTTTGAGTAAATATAATAAATTATTTCCCCAAAATACCTATTCTGAGATTAAGTAAATAAATAAAAAGTTAGTACAATTAAAAATAAAAGAGATGATTATAAAACTATAATTTATATTTGTCATCTAATGGTATAATTCAAATAATATAAAAATATTAATCGTACTCGGAGGTCTGATGAAAAAAATTTTATTGTCTTTAGTAGCATTATCATCAATGACAATAAGTGCTTGTGGTCAATTTACAAATTTTCCTGCTCAATATCATATAGCTGGAAACTCTAATCTAGTTGCTACAGTCTCATATCCTCCATCAGGAGCAACAGGGTCAGGTGTTGTTGTAAATCTTCCAAGACTTGTTATAAAAGGTGAACCAGGTAGTGTTGGAGTAACTTTTAATCAAATGGATATTTCATATAATACACCAGATATTACAGCATCAAAAACAGAAGTAACAGTTAGAGTCGACTCTTCACACTTTAGAGATAATAATGGAAATGTTATTGTTGATGGTGGTTCTGCTGAATTACCTATTATAAGTCCTAAAGTAATTGATTATGGAAAAAGACAAAATGCGTCTAATATTACAGCCAAAGTTACTTTAAGTGGTTCAGATGATGCTGGTTGGCCAACAGAATTAACTGCTAATGTAGCTATTGTATTTGTTCCAGGGGGTACAGCATCAGCACCTACTGCCCCAACAACGCCAACAACCCCTTAAGTAAAAAATGAAACTAAAGAAAAGACCAAAAGGTCAATCTATGGTTGAATATGCAATTATTATGTCTGTTATTATCTTAGGATTGATAGTTGTTTCAAAAGGTCTTTCTTTAGGTATGAGAGGGCAGGTAGAAAGTACAGCAAAAGGTTTATCAAGTGAAAGCCACCTCAAGAACAAATAATCAAATACAACTTTTACCAGAAGATGTAGCAAATCAAATTGCAGCAGGTGAAGTAGTTGAAAGACCTTCATCTGTTGTAAAAGAATTAATTGAGAACTCAATTGATGCAGGAGCTACAGAAATTATTGTTGATATTCAAAATGGTGGAAGAAACCTAATTATTACTGATAATGGAAAAGGTATAGCACCTGACCAAGTTCAACTAGCATTTAGACGTTTTGCAACAAGTAAAATAAAAACAGAATCGGATCTATGGAATTTATCAACAATGGGTTTTCGTGGTGAGGCTCTAGCAAGTATTGCATCAATAGCTAAAGTAGAGATGAAAACTCGTAGACAAGAGGACTCACAAGGGACAAAAATAGTAATTCATGGAAATGTAATACAAACAATTGAACCTGTTGGAACAGCTTATGGTACAACTATTTCAATAGAAGAACTTTTTTATAACACACCTGCAAGATTAAAGTTTTTAAAAAGTGATAGTACAGAAGTAAATCACATAATAGAACTTTTAAATGCTTATGCTTTATCTTATAGTAATATTTCATTCTCCGTAATAAATAAAAGTCGTGAAGTAATAAGAACTAATGGAAATAGTGAAATTGAGGATACTGTAAGAATTATCTATGGTAAAGAAGTTAGTGATAATATTGCTAGTGTAGATTTTTCAAATTCTTATGGAAAAGTAAGAGGTATCGTAAGTAAACAAACGTATTCAAGAGGGGATAAAAAAAATCAAGTCTTTTTTATTAATAATAGATGGGTAAAAGTTCCATTTATTACTAAAATGCTTGATGAAATTTATTCAGATTTATTACCATCACATAGGCATCCTATAGCCGTTTTAAATATTGAAATTCCAGCTTCAGAACTTGATGTAAATGTTCATCCAACTAAAAAAGAAGTAAGATTTCAAAATTATTCAAGTGTTTATGAACTAGTTTATCGTTCTATTATTAATTCTTTATATCCATCAAGAAGCAATATAACCACAAATGATACTGAAGATAATAATGATGATGGCATTGTTGTTTCTATAGAATATGTTAAACCAGACGAGCCTGTAACAATAACACCTGTTTACCCAATGAGAGTTAGTGATAATTATAAGCCTCAGCCTGTATCAAGTTCTTCTAGATATACAACTCCACCAAAAGAAGGTACTTATCAAGTTAAACAATTTTCATTTTATGATGAATTGAGAGATTATAGAACACATGAAGATAATAGAGAAGATTTAGAATCAATTAAGCCTATAGGTAGAATTTATGAAATATATATTATTGGTTATTTAGGTAATGATTTATGTTTTATAGATCAACATTTAGCTCATGAAAGATACCTGTATGAACAATTAGAACTTGATGTTAAAAGTAAACAAGAGTTATTAACCACAATAATGATACAATTAAGCGATCCCGAGTGGGAAAACTATAGTGAAAATAAATCTCTTTTTGAACAATATGGATATGAAATACAAGATTTTGGAACTAAGACAATTATCTTAAGGGCAATACCAAGTGTTTTGGAAGTTGGTGAAGCTGAAACTGTTTTTAGGCAAGTACTTCAAGAAATGATTAATGAAGAAGGTCGAAAAAAAGCCCTTGATAAACTAACACATATAAAAAAGACTATAGCTTGTAAAGCTGCTATAAAAGCAGGTAAATACCTTGATATGGAAGAAATAAAAATACTTATAAAAAATTGGGCTAAAACTAGACAACCTTATACTTGTCCTCATGGAAGACCTGTTATTCATAGAATGCCAAAGTCTGATATTGATAAGCATTTTAATCGTACTTGGTAAGTTTTAGATTTAAGTTAAATTTTAATTTAGTTAGGTAATAAGATGAAAAATAATATCATAATACTCTCATTATTTATACTTTTAAGTTCATGTGAAGTATTAGGAATAGCTCCTGTATCTAAGCAAGAAATTATAAATATTTTAACTTGTATAAGAAATTTCAGTTTTTCTTTAGATAGTTCTGCATTTAGTAAATATAATAAAGACATAGAATATATAAAGCTTATGTCAGATTCAGAGTGGATGAAAGAGAGCATAAAGTATAAAGAATTTAAAGAAGCATATAAATCTTTTAAGTGCGGTAAGATATTTATTCTATTATTTAAGTGTATCTTTAATGTAAGTATCAAGTTTGAGAAACTTACTTGTATCTATAATAGTAGATAATTTTTCTATCGCAGCTATAGATATTTTAATTTCATCTGCATATATATTCTTTGTTTGTATATTAAACCCATACTTTTTTATAATTCTAATAATATCCAAAACTGAATGTCCTATTCCTGAACCTATGTTAATAGTTTTTATATCATTTCTTTCTAATAGAATTTTATATATCTTTACAACATCTTCAATAAAAATATAATCTCTAACTGACTGACCATTATTAATCAAATTTATTATATTTCCATCTTTTACTGATGATATTAATTTTGAAATAATAGAAAATTTATCATTAGCTCCATACATATTGAAAATTCTTGCTATTGTATAATCAATATTATTTTTTATACAGAATGATTCAATCAATTTTTCATTAGCTAGTTTTAAAGATGAGTGTAAGTTATCTGGTTTTACTTGATCATTTTCATTACACAATTTATTATTACCATAAACTGAAGAACTACTCGTATAAAGAACTTTATTTATTTTAAAGTTTTTAATTTTGTTTAATATAATTGAACTAACTAATATTGAATTATTAATATAATCTATAGGGTTTGATAAATCATTTAGACTTGTACTAGGTTGGAATGAATTTATTATTATATTTAATTTATAATTTTTTTCATTATCAATTAGTTTTAATTCACCTAATATATTTCTAGAAGAAATAATAATAGAATTGTTAAGATTACTGAAAATTTGATTTGAAAGATTACTTTCTTTACCTATAATTATATTTTTCATTAATATTTTATTAACTATTTTCTATAAATCCTTTTCATAATGTCATCTGCTACATGTGTTCTATAATGACTAGTTTCATAGTAATTATAAATTGATCTTGTATATTTATTCTCACCAGAAAAATCATATACATTTTCTTTACCAAATAAATTATTTAAGAATTTTAATCTTTCTTTATCAAAAACAATTTGATCGTATAAAGGAGAAATAACTATTTTATAATTTGTATTGTTTCTCTTTAGAATATCATTAATACTTTTTAGTATATTTATTTCTTCTAGTGTAATAACTTTTCTTCTATCTTTTTTAAAATGTTCTTTTCTATTATAGAAAATACCATCTTTTATTAATTTATTATAAAATAATTCTTTATTTTCTTTTATTTCTTTATCATAGCTATAATAAAAGTCGCCTGTTACGGCATTATATAAACTATCATACTTTTTTAATGGGTTAATGAATCCTTTCATATATCTTCTAAATTCTCCAAAAAACTTATAATCTAGATAAGAGATTGAAAATCTTAATGACAGATTAGCTAATAAAAAATTTTTGTAGAAACTCCATTTAGATTCATTAGATAATTCTGGAATAGATACATGAATAAAACCTTTTCTAATTTTAGTAACAGTTATACATTTTTCATCTAAAATAATTAAAACATTATTTATTTTAATATTATTTTTCTCAAAATATATTAATTTATTGTTTATACCATAAATACCTTCTCCTGATGCATCAAAATGAAAGCCTGATGCACTTTTTGGTAGATATTGAGCCCAATTAGTAACTTTAAATGCTAAACTTCTTGAACTACCTAATATAAAGGAATTATATTTATACTTATCTTTATTTTTTTCAAAAGTTTTAAAGCATACTAATTCTCTATTTGAACCAACAAAATTTCTAGTATAATAATCTTCATTTTGACTAAAAATTTTAAAAGGATCCATAGAGAAAACTAATATATAAATGCTAAAAAATGGTAAGAGAAGTATAAAAACTTTAAATAATAATACACTTTTTGAATTTAACACTATAAATACACCTAAAAATTAAAATAAATAAAATCAGTACTGTTAAATTCACCTAAGAATAGAAATACAAACATAAAAATGTAATATATAGCCCATCTAAACAATGTTGGTTTCTGAGAAATAATATCTCTTATACTTCCTTTTTTCTCTTGAACTATATGTATAAACTCTAAAAATAATATTAGTAAAATACATATAAATATTTTAGACTTCCCTAAGTCAGAATCTAAAGTCCTTATATAACTATAAATATTAAAATTATTATCCCAATCTTTAAAAAGATGAGAAATTATATAAAATGAGTCTTCAATACTTTCAGCTCTAAAAAATATCCAAGAGAAAGATATTAATGAAAATGTTATAAAAACTCTAAAAAAATTATGTATTTTGTGGAATTTATCTATTTTAAATAATTCTAAAAGCTTATTCCTAATATTAATAGTTATTATTGAAGAAGATAAATAGAATCCATTTAATGCTCCCCAAATTATATAAGTCCAATTAGCCCCATGCCACAACCCACTAATTAAAAATGTTAAAAACAAATTTAGTATCCACCTTGATTTAGAAACTTTGTTACCACCTAAAGGAATATATAAATAATCTTTAAACCAAGTTGAAAGAGATATATGCCATCTTGTCCAAAATTCTGATATAGATTTTGAAAAATAAGGTTTATTGAAATTCTTCATTAATCTAAAACCCATAACTTGTGCTGAACCTCTAGCTATATCTGAGTAACCAGAAAAATCACAATATATTTGATATGAAAATAAAAAGGTGGAAACTATTAATGATAAGCCTGTATAATTAGTAGGGTTTTCATATACTGGATTAATAATCTGAGAAATTTTGTCTGCTATAACTATTTTTTTAAAAGCTCCCCATGCCATTAATTTTAAACCATCTGTGATATCTTTATAATTAAAATCATGTTTTTCATAAAATTGATGCAATAGATTTTGTGGTCTTTCAATTGGACCTGCCACTAGTTGAGGATAAAACATTACATATAAAGAATATATACCAAAATTTCTTTCTGCTTTTTGATTTCCTCTATAAACTTCTATAACATAACTTAAGCTTTGGAAAGTATGAAACGAAAGACCAATAGGTAATATTATATTAAGCATTGGGATAGGATAATTTAGATTAAAGAAATTAGCAATATAAGAAAAATTTGAGTTAAAGAAATTAAAATATTTAAATATAAAAAGTACTATACAAGTTGATATTATACTTATAATAAGATATTTTTTCTTTATTTCTTTTTTATTAGTATCCTCAATTAAAATCCCAGCAAAATAATCAATTAAAATAGTAAAAAATAGTATTAGTATATATTGTGGAATAAATGCCATATAAAAAATACAACTAGCAATTAACAATAAAAACCATCTGTATTTATAGTCAATGTTATAATATAAAATTGTAACTATTGGAAAAAATATTAGAAATTCTATTGAATTAAAAAGCATTATCTCTCACTAAAACCTTAATTTTATATCTTATTTTTAAAAATCTTCTTATATTTATTAAAAAAGTATTTTAATAACTGTTTTCTACTATCAAATCTAAAGTATTTAACTAAGTAATTTATAAAATCATATAAATTCAAAGGAATGTATTTTTTCCTGTCAAATACCCAGTATCTATACCAAACATAAGGAATATTATTCCCAAATAAAGAAAATATATTATTTGAAGTTTTATAATAGTTTTTTATATTTTTTTTATTTAACTTAAGATCTTTAATTCTATAAATTATAGAATCATCTAATTTAAGATTAAACTTTTCTATTAAATAATTTAATGCTATATAGACTTCTACTTCATAATTACATATTTCTACATTTTTAAAAAACAAATCCCAATTTATTGATAAATTATTTAATATATATAATGAATCAATAACCCATCTTAAAGGTCTATGAGGATTTTTAGCAGCCCCATGAACTATTACATGAATTAACATATCTTCATTAGATAGTCTATTTGAATATACTCCATTTACATTTATTTCTACACAATTTTTCCAATGTAAGTCATTAAATATTATAGGTTTAAATTTCCTTAAAGTTAAAAGTTTAAAAATTGTCCATTGTCTATTTAAATTAAATATACTCCAATGTAAATCCAGTTCAACTTTTTTCTTATTAGTAAATAATGTTTCATAACTTAAAACATTAAGATAATCTATCGTTTCTTTATTAATATATTCATCAATATGGATAATATTTTTTTCTGCATAAAACCATTCATTAGAGATTAATAGATTTACAGCTTTTAAAACATTCTTAGGTTCAATCAATATATCTACATCACTTAAAATTCGTACCCCTCTGTCTTTATACACATCTAGTAATAAAGGAACTCCTTTTAATAAGATTGTTGGAATATTATTTTTATTAAATAAATCAATCACTTTTTTTGTTTCTTCTATTAAAAGCTGATTTTTAAACCATGATAATTTATAAACTCCTTTTATTCTACCTGTAATTTCATTACTTATATCAAAGTTTTTTAACCTTAAATAAAGTAAAGGCAATAATCTTGTTATAGAGTTCTCAATATCATCAAAAATAACTTCTTTATTCCATTGCTCCCAAAAATTTATAAATTCATTTTCATTACAAAGAAGCATTTTTAAAAATAATTCTTCATTTTCATTTGGAAAGCTTTGAGGATATGGCAAATTTATGGGCATTTTGAGTTAATTTTTTTCCTTTGTAAAGCTTCTTTTACTAGTCTTAAATAATCCCCTCTTGAATCTCTATTAGTAACTCCTGTATTTGTATCATGAATTCTTCTAAGAAGTAATATATCATTTAACATATCAAATTTGATTCCTAATTCTTTAGCTCTATTAAACCAATCTATAAAATCACCAAGTCTTAAGGAAGGATTAAACTCACCAACTTTTTTAAAAGATCCTGTCTTTACTAATGCTGTTACAGAAACATAACCTTCCATCGGATCTGGAGGGCAAAATCTCTTATTTTTTATCTCATTATTTAACTCAGGACTTAAAAAGCATTTCATATATGAAAAACAAATATCAAGTTCTTTATTTTTTTCTAAATGATTTAATTGTAATTCTAATTTATTCTTAATCCATATATCATCTGCATCCATAAAAGCTAAAAGTTCTCCTTTTGCAACTCTTATTCCAATATTTCTCGCTCCACCTGTTCCTAAATTCTTCTCATTGTTTATAATTAATAATTTTTTACCATAAGATTCTAATATCTTAAGTGAATCATCTGTTGAAACATCATTAACACATATTAGTTCAATATTTTTATATGTTTGATTTAAAATACTTTCAATTGATTCATGAAGATATTTTTCTGTATTATATACAGGTAATATAACGCTGATTAATTTATTTTTACTCATATGATAAACCTATAAAGACCGATAAAATAATAACTATAATCTAATAATCTTAAAATTTAATAAAAAGTGGTAGTTTTAATAATTTTACTAAATTTATCTTTTTACAATACAGTGGACATTTTTAAAATGATATAAAAAATTAGATAAAAACCTATTATACTTTTAAAGACTAAAATAAAAATAATAAAGAGGTAATTATCTGATGAGAATTATAACAAAAAGTATTATCAAAAATGTATGATTTAAAAGAAAGTTCAAAAAGATTTATAGAAAAAGTAAGTAATGGAATTTTTGTACACTAGAAAAAAACTTTAGAAATATAAGTAGATATATAGATTTGAATGAAAAGACAATCTCAAGAATATATAAAGGCTAATCATTCAAATATAGTAGAAATGAACATATCTGGGAATCAAAGAAGTCTATAAAGAAAATAATAAAATATATTAGCTTTTGATGCTTCATTTATAAAAAAAAAGTGGAAACAAAACAGAAGGTTTAGGTAAATTTTGGATGGCAAGAACTCAAAAGCAAATAAAGGTTTAGAGTTATCTCTATTAGCAATGATAGATACAGAATATAACACAGCTTATCCAATAAGTACTTCAAACAGATTCTAATTGTGAAAATAGAATGGATTTTTACCTGAAACATATTGAAAATAACAACAAATATTTTAAAGAGATAAAATATATTGCTTTTGATGGCTTTCATTCAAAAAAGAGTTTGTAGATGGAATAATTAAACAACAAAAGCATATACTTGTAAATTAAGGTCAGATGCTAATTTGAATTATCTTTATCAAGGTGAAAGAACAAATAAAAAGGGTGCTCCTAGAAAATATGATGGTAAAGTTGATTTTAACACCACAAGTTAGATTATGTAATTACTTTACTTGAGGGGGAAAAATTATAACAAAAAGTTGTTTACAGTTTATCTTTGAAAAGAAATATAAAAATAGTTTTACTACTTACAAATAAAGATAAGCGTCATATATTTTACTCAAGTGACTCCTGAATTATCTGCTTTAGATATTTTTGAATTTTATTCAAGTAGATTTCAAATAGAGTTTTTATTTAGAGATAGTAAACTTTTACTGGTTTAGAAGATTGTCAATCTACAAATAAAAATATTTTAGATACTCATTTCAATATGTCTTTTTTTGCTGTAAATATGGCTAAAGTAATAAGATAGAATAACAAAAGGGTAATTGGCCAAAGAACTTTTTCTATGCTAAATTATCAAGATTACTTCAATAATCAAATGCTTAAATTATTTATTCATAAGTTTGATATTGACCTAAATTCTAAAAAATGGCTGATGCTTACAAAGACATGCTCACAATTGGATTAGTATCATAATTAAATTTATTATTTATGTACACTGTATTGTTTTTACAGAATACATATCTTTTATTAATAAAAATCTTTTTTCAAATAAATCATAAGATATATAAGATAAAAGTATTGTAATAAAAAATACTGATAAGTAAACAATCATATAGTTTAATACATATTCCTTATTATTAAAAATAATAAGTTTGGATAAATAAAATATTACTATAGGGTGTAAAACATATATACCATAGGAAATTTTTCCAATAAAATTAAAGAAACTTGTATTTAAGTTTAAGATATTATTATTTTGATTAATTTGTCCTATTATTAAAAAAACTGTAATTATAGATATAATTTCATGGCTAATTAATGATAAATAATTAAATCTATTTATTGTACTTATGAAAATAATAGACCATGAAATAATTTGAGTAATTATATTATTACTGAATTTTATAAAAAAAGTATTTTTTTCAAAATAAAGAATAGAACCTATTGCTCCAAAAAGCATACATTGAAATCTTGTTAGATGAATCAACCTATATAAAAAAGATGTATAATTATTATTTATATTATGGTTTAGATAATGCAAGAGAAATTTTAAAAATATAAATATAAAAACTATTACAAGTGTAGATTTTAAAAGTGATTTAGACTTTTTTATAATCCAAGGCCATATAGAATAGAATTGTTCTTCTACTCCTAAAGACCAATAATGACAAAGAAAAAAATCTATACTACAACCAAATACAAAAGGAATATTAGCTAATAATAATAAATAAAATGGTAACCAAGAGATATTAAACTGTAAATTAAATACTAAAAGAGTTATTATACTTAATATAAAGTATAGATAATAAAGAGGCCATATTCTTAATATTCTTCTAATATAAAAATATTTTATATTTATTTCACTTAATTTCTTCTCCTCTAATAAAAGATATGTAATAAGAAAGCCACTAAGAGTAAAGAAAATAGATACCCCAAAACCAGCTAATTGAGTTGTTACAGTATCTCCATTTTGATTGATTCCAAAAATGTGAGACTTTAAACCAAATGAAGAAAGACTAACTGTAGTATGAGAAAAAAGTACAGCTATAGCAGCAATTGCCCTAATACCATCAAGTCCACTGAAATATAAATTTTTTTTCATATATATAATTTTACTAATTTGTAATTTCTAATAAATTTTTATTATTAAATTCATATAAACGATCAAAACATCTATAAAGTTTTTGATTATGAGTAACAATAATAGTATTAATTTTTAATTTTTTAATTTTTTTTACCATATTTATAATTATCTCTTCATCTAAATTATTATCAGGCTCATCAAGTATTATTAATTTAGGTTTTCTTAGTAATAATCTTGCAATTGCTATACGTTGTTTTTGACCTCCAGATATCTTAACACCTTTTTCACCAATCCATGTTTCATAACCTTTATCAAGATTAATTATAAACGAGTGGATATCACACATTTTACAAATTTCCTCAATTTCACCTTCATTTATAACTTCTAAGCCATAAGTTAAATTTTCTTTTATTGTAGCTGAGAATATTAAAGGATCTTGAAGTAAAACACCTATGTTTCTTCTATACTCATTTAAAGGTATGGATTTAATATCTATATTATCAACTTTTATAAATCCTTTACTTGGATTATAAAAACCTAAAATTAAATTTATTATTGTGGATTTACCTGAGCCAGATGTACCTAATAAGCCAATAACTTCACCATTAGCTATTTTTAAGTTGATATTATCTAGACTAAAATTATTATCATAGCTAAAAAATAAGTTTTTTAGCTCTATAGTTTTATATAGTAATTCAGATTTTGAGCTTTTGCCTTCTATTATTTTATTATCTTCAAATAAAGACATTACAGTTATCAAAGACTCTTTACCTTCAATCATTAATGAAACATTATTTATAATGTTTTTAGCATTATTTCCTAAAAAACTTAATGCCACATAAAAAGATAATAATTGACCACTCGTAATTGAACCTTTAATTACTTGTAAACCACCTATTAATAAAACAATAACTCCACTTAAGGTTAAAAGATTATTTTGTAAAACTGTATAAATAGCTAATGACAAAGCCATATTTCTACTTGATATTTTTAAATCGTCAATAATTTTTTCTTGAGTTTGATATTCTCGTTTTTCATTAGCAGAAACTTTTATTAAGTCATTGTATCTTAAAATAAATGATATACCCTTACTAAAATTTTCATAACTACTATGAGATATTTTAACCTTATTTGAAAAGTTCTTTTGAAAGAAAATTATAAGTAATGATAATAAAGATAAAATACTTATAACTATAATGAATAGTAAAAAGTTTATATATGATAGAAATATTGTTAATACAATTATAATAAAAATACTGGGTATTATATAAGCCATTATTGCAGAACTCATATAGTCGATTTTTTCTGAATCATTAACTATTTTTGAATGAATTTTATCAATATCTTGATTAACATAAAACTTCTTATCTAAAGACAAGAAGTTTAAAATTAAGTCATTTCTTATATTATAAATAACACTTTTCACAACCCTAAGAATTAAGTCTCTATTCCATAATATTGAAAAGCTATTAATAGTAAATAGTATAAATATAGAAAATAGTTCAAGAAATAATTCTGAGTAATTCTTATTAGGTAAAATATTATCAAAAATATTTTGAATTAGTAACGAAATAGGAAATAAACTAAAAACTTGAATTAAACTTAAGATAAAACTAAATAAAATGTTTTTTTTATGTTCTTTATAATATGATAAATATTTGAAATAATATATTTTATTAGAAAAATGATTACTAAATAACATAAATACTTAATCTAATTGTTTAATAAAATCTATTATTGCGTGAGGAATTTCCTTAACAGTTGAGCCTAATTCAATAAAATAGCATGGTAATAAATTAACCAAACTTTTAATAAACTCAAGTTTAGAGTTATTTGTTAAAGGTAGTTGAAAAACTGTAGTGGGAATTAATGCTTTAAGAGCTTCTATTTTATTTGCAGGAATTATCTTTGTTTTATAATTATTTTTTATAACAGGAATTAAAATAGCTTTTAATAAACTATCTTTTTTTATTTGATTTGGAAATATATCAGATAATAATATAATTGCTTTCTCTTTATCTAATTTATCATTATTAGAAACTTTTTCTTTTAGCTCAGGAAAAGTTTCTAAAAAATCTGGTACTAACTTCCCTGAACTATATAAGTTATAAGAATATACTTTTTTCTTTTATTTCACCTAACATAATCAATAAGATAAAATAATCCATTCCCTCTAAAAATGCAAGATAATGCAGTTGTTGATTTACCTGACTCCAATTTTTGCACTAAGTAAACAGAATTTACGGTATCCATTCCAGCACCATGAATAAGATGGCATATAACTGACAAAAACCAATTTAATATAGTTCTAATTGGTGCAGCTGTTAACCAATCTGATAAATTATTCGCATTACTTGACCAAAAATATGCCTCTTTACTTACTTTATCATAAAAATTTAATGTTTGTTCTCCAGCAATATAAGCACCAAAAATTATCAGAAATATTTTACTAGAATTAGTTTCAGGATCATAAATATAATTTTCATTAGTCCAAGGTGATTGTAAATGTGTTGATGTGAATAAGAATCCCAAATATTAACTATTAAATCAAATTCATAATTATTACTTTCAAGATGAGATATAGATTTAAATAATTTTTCGTAAAATGACCTACTATAAAAATTTATTTTAATAGCTTTATTAGCAATTATATATGTTTTAATAATAGGACTTATAGACTCTGAAATATTATTAAAAACAGGTTTTACAACTTCATCAAAATATTGTTTTTTTAATGTTATAAAATTTTTTGTTATTATTTTAGATTTATACTCCATTATTTACGTTGAATATTCTTTCTTATAACATCAAAAATTGCTTTCTTTATATCATCTGGAGATTTTGTCATGTTGGTTTCATGCCTTCTATAAATTAAACAAATATCTTCAATAGCTTTTTCTTTGATATTACTATGTATTTTAATTCTATTAACTAAATCTATATCTTCTCCTGATTTTATTAATTCATCAAAAAAACCAACATCATAGAAAACAGATTTTTTATATAATGCAGAACCAACTAAAAACGGATGAAATAAAGTATTTATTTCTTTAAACTCATTATTATTTATTAATTTTATCATTTTTGTTCTTCCTCTTGATATTTGGTAATTGTCATCATTAATTAAATATTTTAGTAAAGAACTAATATAATTATCTGACCATAAATCATCTGCATCTAAAAAACCAATTATATCTCCTTTAGCCTCTTGAATCCCTCTATTTCTTGCAGCTGAAACCCCTTTATTCTCCTGAGATAAAAGCTTTATATTTTTAAAATTTTCTATTTGTTCTAAATAATTATCTGTAGAACCATCATTAACAATAATAATTTCTAGATCTGGATAATTCTGATTTAATATAGATCCTATAGATTCACAAATATACTTCTCACAATTAAATAAAGGTATTATTACAGATATTAATGGAGTATTCATATTTATTATTTAACTAAAGGCCAACCTTCTTCTTCAACATCATGTATAGGATCAGCCAATAACATTGCCTGCATATCATCATATTTTTCTATAGAAGGTATTATAAATAACTCTTTTTTTTCTGCACTGTTTAAATCTTCTATATTTAAAGTATTAGTAGAGTTTTCTTCTATAATAATTTGTTCACTAATTAAAGTGTTTATAAATTTTAAGGCTTCATCTTCAATTAGATTAGAATCATTTACAAACCTATTATTTAAATCTATTATAATTTGTTGTCTAGAATAATTCTTTTCTATACTTTGCCAAATAATAGTACCTGTTTTATTTAATGTGTAATAATTACCATTCTCAAGATTTATCAATATAGCTTCATCATTGAGAGTTTCACTCATTACCTTTAGATCATTAATTTTATAAATATATTCCATAAAAAATACTTTCTTAGATTTACTAAATTCACTTTAACTATTAAATAGTAAATAAAATTTAATAGTTTTGATATAGATAAATTATGATTTTTACAATAATTTAGTTAATATTCAGAATATTTTTTATAAAAAGTTTTAATAAGTTATAAGAAATAACTAAATCATATCTGGCTGGAGTTTTGATATTATGATAATATTTTCTATCTTCCATTTTTGAAAGCTCTTTGTTACTATTTTTAAAATTACGCAAAAAAAAATAGGACTCGTTTTGGAAAGTCCTAAGATATAGGTTTTGAAATGTTTTTACAGGTATTATTTTTTGATTTTTTTTAACTTTAAAGATTAATTATAATTTTTAATCTTTGTTTTTAAACATTTAACTATTTAGTCATTTATATAGAATTATTATTCTATAGTTATTATTCCTGCATTAATAAAAAGTGTTAAACTTATCATGTTTTTCATAATTTAATCTCCTTTTCAAACCTAAACTTTATATTAAATATATTAATGTAATATGATTACATAAGTGATTACATAAAAATAATTGTATTTCTAATACTTAGAGTCTATCCATCGTGATAATTTTTCATATTGATAAGGACAAATAGGACTAAATACTTCTTTCATTTTATGTAAGAGAGTTTTTAGTGTTTCTTGTGCATTGCCACTATTAGAATTATTATGGCAATTATCAGCTATTTTATTACAATAATCTGAAAAATTATTATTCATTTTAACTAAGTACTTTGCTGCATAATAAAAACGAACTTCATGATAAGCATTTCTTGTATCTTCACATATTTTGTCACAAATATCTAATATATTTTTATCATTATCATTAATATCACCTTTTGGAAATTTTTTAATCATATTAGTTATATTTGTTACTTTAGTTACCAATCTATTAAGTGAATATCTAGCTTGATTTATATGATCTTGAGATGCTGTGACTTGTTGTTGATATCCATTTCCTAATGATAATAAATATGCAAGTCTTAATGTGTCTGCACCAAATCTTCTTATTAAAGTTGTCGGTTCAACAACATTTCCTAATCTTTTTTGCATAGGTTTTTTTATCGTTTTAAAAACAAATCTATCTTCATCATGTGAGTTTTTATCCACTCCTTCAATTTCCTTTAATTGTCTTTCTACTATATGAAGTGAACCATGAATATATATATTAGAGAAAGATGGTCTGCCTGTTACAAGTAAAGACATTAATTGAGAAGGTATAACCCATCTAATTAAATAATCAGGGTTTACAAACACTTCATCAATTGACTGTGGTTTAGGATTTTTATTCCATCCTGCCCCAAGTAATGATAAAGCTGTTAATGAAAACCATGTTGAAAAAACTTCTTTATTATTATTTGGAATTTCATTTCCCCACCAGTATTGTCTTGAAATACACCAAGTATCAATATTTGATAAATAATTAAGAGCTATATTTTTCCAATTATTATGTGAAAATTTTATATCTCCATCTTCAATTGCTTTATATAATAATTCTTTTGCTTCGTCTAATCTTACATATAATTGATCAGAGTATTTTGAAATTACTAATGTATCACATCTACCACATAATAGTACATCAGCACTCCAATTTCCTTTGCTTATATTTTTATTTTCATTAAAAGTATCAAGTATTAAAGGTCTTACTTCTTCTCTAGTTAAACCTCTATATTTTATAAAGGAGATATTTCCATTTTCATCAAATATTTCAGGCAATTCATTAAAACCATTATCTTTTGCTATTCTTTGATCATCATAACTATGTAAAGGTGTTATGAACTCAGCTTCAGTATTAATTGTATCTACAACTATTATTGGTAGATATTTTTCTGTTGCTGGATTTAAAACTTCTTTTCCTTCAAGGTGTGAATATTTACCATCTTTATTCACAGCTATTGCGACAGCTCCTAAAACATATTCAGGAAAAAATACATTAGTTTCAATTACCTCATTATCTTTTGTTTTAAAATTTAGTTTATAACGGTTTTCAACTTTAAGTTCTCCGCGGTTAACATCAGATGAAACTAAGACAGTATGGCATCTTGGACAATAATCTAATAATCTATTTTGTTTTATTATTAATCCAGAATCATTTAAATAATTATATAAATTATTTACTGCATTTTTGCCAGATTCATTCATTGGACTTAACCAATTATTATGATCAAAACCAATACCTATTTTATGCATTTGTTTTCTTATTTCTTCATCATTTGCCTTATGTACATCATGACAAAGCTCTATAAATCTAGGTTTGCCAACTTCTTCTCTTTCATATGGAATTTGTTGTTCAATTGATATTTGTAAAGATAAACCACCATGATTAGAACCTATAACTCTTTTTGCTCTTTTTCCTGTAAGCATTTCAACGGATCTTGCTCTAACATCCATTAATAATGGTGATACAAATGATGATAAATCAGGTGTAAATGATGCAGGAACAGGAGATGCAGCAATGCTTAATTCATTTCCTCTAAAGAAATTTTCTCTTTCCCAACCTACTCTAATATTTGTTTCATCTAATACAGGTACAAATGCTAAGTCTTGATTAAATTCTTTGTTTTTTTGATTTTTATGCCAGCCTGAATTTATTAAATGATCTATAATTCTTCTTCCTCTATGAAGTATTAAAGGATGTAACTCACTTGCAGCAATATCAGCAAGGTCAATAGCTGCTTTCATTGTAGTTACAGATCTATTTTTTGCATATTTAAAAACTCTTAGAGTATCAGGATAAACTTTTTCTGCAGCAACTCTTATATCTTCTGATAAATATCCGTACCACTCATCAGCACAATTAATAATTCCCATACGATTACAAACAAAATCAGGAACAAAAGCTATACCTTTCTCTTTAAGTGAGAGTGAATCTGAATCAGGTTCTTTTAATATATTGTTTGCAGCACCACAAACTAGTTTTACTTTTAATCTAGGTATAGTTTGAGAATTTACTTGAGCACCTATTGCACAAGGAGCGAACACGTCAACATCTAAATCAAAAATTTCTTCTGATTTTACAAGTGTAAGTTCGGGCATTTCTTGTAGTGCTTGTTCAATTCTAGTTTGACTAAACTCGCAAAACCAAATTTTTGCACCTACTTCATAAAGATACTTTATTAATGGATATCCAACATTACCAGCACCTTGAACAGCAACTTTTACTCCTTTTAAATCATCTGTTCCTGAGATTACTTTCCAAGCTGCCTGCATTGCTCTAAAAACACCTCTTGCTGTAAAAGGTGAGGGATTTCCACTTCCTCCATTGGTAGAAGAAATGCAAGTTGTAAAACGATTTTGGCTTAATAGTGCATTCATATCATCTGTATTAGTTCCAACATCTTCTGCTGTATAATAAACACCACCAAGACTTGCAATAAATCTACCATAAGCCTCAAAAAATTTTCTTCTAGTTTCTGTACCTGTCTTTAGATCTTCTGTACTATTTATATCTGGAGGAAAAGCCATTATACCTTTACCTCCACCCCACCATAAACCAGCTAAAGCATTTTTTCTTGTCATTCCTTGTGATAATCTTAGACCATCTACAAGTAAATCTGCTAAAGTATTATATTTTGAGAATCTAAGACCTCCTTGAGCAAGTCCTCTCCTTGTATCATGGATAAAAGCAAAGAATAGAGTTTCAAGTCCATTTTCTCTACCAATAAAAACACCTTCATGATCTGCAAAATCTTGTGACAACTCAAAAAATGATTGAATTGGTTTTAATATTTTAGGATGAGATAAGGTAAATTCACCATTTTCAAATACAATAAATGCACGATATATATTATTCTCTACAAATTTATTATATAAATCATAAACACTCTGTTTTCTAACTTGCAAAGCTAATTCTCTTCTTTGAGATTCTTTTTTATCCATTATTACAACGCCTATACTTTAAACTATCATAGTTTTTACAAATAAAACATTATAGACGATAATTAATTTTAAAAGAATAAATTTAAATCTTGATTATTTATATTTTATTAAAGAAAAAGTAAAAATACTTTTTTATATTTTTTTAAAATCTTGTTTATACTTAAAATTTTATAATTTTTATTTTTAAAATGGTTTAAAACAACATTCCTCTAAGTCTTATTTATTTTATATAATGCGAATCAAGTTTCTTTAACTATACTCATTATATTATGTTTATAATTTTAAAGTAATATCACCATTTTTTTTAATTTTACTTATACAAGTTAAAATTGTCTGTTTAGATAATTTTGGATTCTTTATATTTGGACTCTCTATATTTTCAATACCTTTTAACACATCAACTGCACAAGCATAACAAGAGCCATACCTACAGCCAAAAGGAATTTCTAAACCACATTTTTCAGCACCTTCTAAAATCAAATCACCAACTTTGATTTCTACTTGTCTATTTAAAGATTCACCAACAAATCTTACTTTTGCCATTATTTTAAATGTTTTTTCAAAAATTCCCTTGTTTTAGGACTATCAGGAGATGAAAATATTTTTTCAGGAGGTCCTGATTCTTCTATAATACCACCATAAAAAAATAATACATGATCACTAACATCTCTTGCAAATGACATTTCATGTGTTACAACCATCATTGTCATTCCTTCTTCAGCTAATTCTTTCATTACATTTAAAACTTCATCAACTAATTGAGGATCAAGTGCAGAAGTCGGTTCATCAAATAACATTACTTTAGGTTTCATTGCTAAAGCTCTTGCTATAGCAACTCTCTGTTGCTGCCCACCTGATAATTCGTGAGGATAAAATTTAGCTTTTGACTCTAGCCCCACTTTTTTTAATAAATCATATGCTATTGATTCTACTTCGTCTTTAGATATTTTTTTTATTATCATAGGTGCTTCAGTAATATTTTTTAAAACAGTCATATGGGGGAATAAATTAAAACTTTGAAATACCATTCCTACACTTCTTCTAAGTTCTAGAACTGTTTTTCTTTCTTCTTTATGTTCACCTTTAAATGTATGATTTAAAGTTATATCACCAATTGATATTTTACCTGTATCAAATGTTTCTAATTGATTTAAACATCTTAAAAATGTACTTTTACCACAACCACTAGGGCCTATTATTACAGCAAGATCTCCTTTTTTTTGACTCCAATTAATTCCCTTTAGAATTTCTTGTTCTCCAAAACTTTTTTTTAGATTTTCAACAATAATCATTAATTTTCCTCTTATCTTTCATTTGCAAGTTTCTTTTCAATTTTTTTTGCAAAAACTGAAGCAGGATAACTCATAAGAAAATATATGGTAGCAGTAGTTAAACCTAAACCTACATAATCATAGTTTGTAGAAGCTAAGTAATTATATTGTTTTGTTAACTCAACCATTGTTATAACAGATACTAAGGAAGAGTCTTTAAACATAGCTATAAAATCATTTGTAACAGGTGGGATAACAACTCTTACAGCTTGAGGTATTATAACTTTTCTTAATGCCATAACTTTTGTCATACCTAATGCTAATGCAGCTTCCATCTGTCCTTTATGAATAGATTTTATACCTGCTCTATATATTTCAGATTCATAAGCAGCGTAATTTAATGATAGGCCTATAATTGCAGCTGGAAATGGTTCTAGCATCAAATGTTCAGATATTTCAGGTAATCCATAATAAATTATATATAGTTGTATTAAAAGAGGTGTCCCTCTTATTATTTCTACATAAGCAGTAAGTAAATAAGAAATTGGTTTCGGACCATACATTCTAAATACAGCAATAGTTAAGCCCAATAGAATAGCAAATGTCATTGAAATGACACAAAGGATTATTGTTACACCTGCTGATTTAAGTAATAGTGGAAGTTCTTTTGGTAGTCTTTCAAAAGTAGTTTTCTTTTGTAAACCTTTCATTTCCTGATTTTCATGATAATCAATTAATTTTCTTTGTTCTTCTGTCCAAATACCCCATTTTTTATATAGAGCTTCAATTTCACCTGATTTAAACATTTCAAGAATAACATCATTAGCTTTAGCTAATAGTTTTTTATCTTCTTTTCTAATACAAAATCCATAATAACCTTTTGCAAAAGGTTCACCCACAAATTTTAGAGCTTTATTATTTTTGGCATAGTAGACAGCAATTATATAGTCTAAAACAACTGCATCAATTCTGCCGTTTTCTAAGTCTGTATAAGGTCCCACAACTGTTGGATAAATTTTTATTTCATCACCTACTTTTAAACCTAAACTTAAAAGAGCATTCATAGCAGCAGAAGCAGATAAGGTTCCAACTTTTTTTCCTTTTAAATCTTCAGGTTTATGAATATCAGTATTATTTTTTTGAACAACTATTTGTTGTGTATATATATAATAAGGTCTTGTAAAGTTTACTTCTTGTTTTCTGGCTTCGGTTATCTCAATACCATTTGTTGCCATATCAAATGTTTCTCTTTTGAGTGCTGGGACTAATCCATCCCAATCATTTTGAATCATTACACTTTTAGCACCAAGCTTTTTAGATATATTATTGATAATATCAACTTCAAAACCTGTAATTTGAGTTGGGTTTTCTGGATTATAAAAGACAAATGGAGCTCCACCTTCTGCATCAGTTCCCCATTTAAATACTTTTGTTCTTTGTATCTTATCCCATGCATCTTCTTTTGCATTTGCATCTGGAGGAACAGAAAATAAAGCTATAAGAAAAATGAGTAAATATATACTAAAAAAACTTTTAACTTTGTACAACTTATCTGCCTCATAAAAAATACACTTAAATTCAAAATTTTTAAAATTTAGATTTATTATGTTAGCACAAAAAAGCTATTATACAATAATTTATGACACCACTATATATCTTTTTTAATTTAATTTGTATTAAGATATTTTTTGATTCTTATAAGATAAAACTTGTAAACAATTTAAGTAAAGTAAAAAAATAATTTATAGAATTTTTATGAAAAATCTGTGAAAACTTGTAAATTCTATGTTTTATATTTTAATCTTAACAGTTATCTGTGCTTCAAAACATTCTAATTTATTGTAAGACTAGACTTATAAAAAAATTTAGCCTTATTTTATTTTATTTGAAGTAGAGCACATTATTAAAATTTATTTTCTGTTAGAATTAACACAGAGTCTTTGAAAATTAATAAGTTTTCAAGTTTTTAGGAGAAATTATGAATAAAAAAGTTATAAGTTTATTCTCATTATTACTAGTATCTTGTTCAATGCCTAATACTAATAATTCTGGAACTATAAAGATAGGTTTTAAATTTCCAGAAAAATCTGGTTTTTCTATTAAGGCTATACCAAGTAATACAGAAGCATTTCAAATTAAAATTACTGGTAACGGTTTAACTAATCCCATAGAAAAAAAAATCACTAAAAATGATAACTCTGATAAAGTGTTAGTTCAGGAAATACCTGTTGGAATAAAAAAAGTTAATGTAAAGGCTTTAGATAACTCTGGAAAAACTTTAGCTCAAGCAGAAAAAGAAGTTGATATTAAAGCAGGTGAACTTAATAGAGTTACAATGGAGTTAGAAGAGCTGCTTAAAAATTTTAAAGTAAAAATAACTAACTTTTCATCTAGTACACCTTATGTATTGGCAGAGTTTAAAACTAAAAATAAGACAATACAAGAAGAATTAAAATCTGATGAGATTGAATTAAAAGATATAGAAGCAGGTGAATTAAAAGTGAAAATAACTGCTTATGCTGATGATTCAACACCTATGTATAATATAAATAAAACTATTGATACCTCAAAATCAAATTCAGAAGATATAAGTTTAGAAAGTATATCTTTACCCAAAATATCAGATTTTGATGCAAGTAGTATTACTCCAGTCCAATTTCAAAAAACAATTGATACTATAAAGATTGATTTTAAAAATAATAAAACTCCAAAAGTTGAAAATATAGAGTTACTTATAAATGATAAAAGTGTTAATCCTTCTTTTAATAGGTTTATACCATTATGTGTTTCAATATCAGATAATATAAGGGTAAATCTTAAGGCTAGTGATGAAGATAATGATAAAATTAATTATTTTTGGGGGCAAAACTCTTTAATAGATAATATTTATAAAATGCAACTTCTTGATGAAAGAGGTTCTAATCTTTCTAGATCAGCAAGTTCGTTTGGTTTAGGTTCTCATTCAATAGGTTTTATGGTAACAGATAGAAAATCTTTTATTTTGTCACCATCTATATATTTTAATATTCAACAAAACCCATGTAAGTAAAAATAGTAAAAAAGAGCTATTTGTTATAGCTCTTTTTTTATTTCAAATTTTATTTTGTTTTAGATACATAATTAGGGTTGATTTTTTTTATAGTTTCTGGAATTTTATTATAAAAACTAACTATAATATCATTTTCTAAAATAATATTATTTAATTTAGTTCTATCTCCATTAAGCTTGTCTCTTACACTTTGATATAAAGAAACTTTTTCTTTTTGAGAGCCTTCAAGTGTTCTTATATCTGCATCTAATAGTGAAGAATCAATCCCTTTACTTTTATCTATTAAATCTTTTTCTTGACTCTGAATTGCTTTTTTAAGATTACTAATATCTGTACTCATTGAGGTTAATATAGGTTTAAGAACAGTTCTTTTATCTTCAAGTGTTTGGATAAAAATATCAGCAGGAGTTTCTGAAGCAACAAAATAATCATAACTTGTAGGTTCTGCGTCAACATATATTACTTGGTTAATAGTTTTTTCTGCTAAATCAAGATTATTATTATATTCTTTTACAAGCTTTTCTAGCTCTAATTTTTTTAATTTTTTATTTTCTAGCTCTGTTTCTTGTTCATAATCAAGTTTTTTTACATCTATATCATAAGAAATAAGATCTGCTTTAGCTTTATACATAGATATTATCTCTGTTGGAGTTGCAAAACCATAGTGTTTTTTAATTTCAATTTCTTTTAAAAGTTTTTTTAATGATTCAGAATCAGATAAAGCAGAGTTAAAAAGCTCTTTTAATGTTTTAAAATCTAAAAATTTCAAGTTTTTTACTTGATCTTCAGGGTTTCTCTTTGAAAATATATTAGGTAAATAAGAGATATTTAATGGAATAATTTTAAATTCATTAACTACTTCTATAATTTTATTTTCTTCTTCTTCTTTCTTTTTTGCTTCTTCTTGTTCTTTTTTTTCAGCTTCCTGTTGTTGTTTTAAAAGCTTTTTAGCTCTTAAAGCATCATAAAGTTTCTTTTCAGGAAAAACATTTTCTACTTGAAGTAAAGCTTCGTAAGATTTAGAAAGCCATAAATGAGGTTCTGGATTTTCAGAGTCTTCTTTAACAGCTTTGTTAAATTTTTCTATTGCTTTTTCATACTCTCCAGATTTATATAATGAAATACCATCTTCTAAATTACCAGCTAAAGCTGAAAATGGTAAGAGAAACGATGAAAAACTTGTTAAAAAAGCTTTTTTAAAATCCATATTATCTCACTTAATTTGTACTAACATCTACCTTATTAGGGTTATTACCACCTTCATCAAGTATATATGGGGTTACCATAATTATCAACTCAGCTTCATTATCAGACCATGCATTAGCTCCAAATAAAGCTCCTAATATTGGAATATCTCCAAGAACAGGGATTCTATTTGATGCAGTTGAATTATTCTTTCTTTTTAAACCACCAATTACTATTGCTTCTCCACTTTTTACTTTCATTGTAGTTTTAACGGATCTTATTAAAGTTTCTGGAACAGGATTACCATTAACAACAACATCTTTACCTCTTGCACTTATAGATGGAGTTAAGTCAAGAGTCACAAAACCTGCTACAGGATCTATTAGTGTAGGAGTTACAGCTATATTCTCACCTATTGGTAACTGTGATATTGTTTGAGTTAAACCTGCTGCTGTTTGTGTTGACTGAACTATTGGAACAGACTCAGTTGATTGAAACGTTGCAGCTTTACCATTTTGAGTAGCAATTCTTGGGCTTGATAAAATTTTAGCTTTACTATTTTGTACTAATGCGTTTAATTGAGCATTAAAATTTGATGTAAAATTCCTTAATGATTCAAAACTTAATGATAAACTACCACTTGCCACTTGCGGAGTTCCAGGAATAGTTGAAGGTATAAAACCTGTATTATTAAAAGCACCTCCAAATTGTCTTTGTCCAAATGAATAATTCATACCAAGACTTTTACTTGCTTGTTCTGACAACTCTATTAACTTTATTTCAATCATAACTTGAGGAACTGCTGTATCAGTAATCTTCATTATTGAATCTAAAAACTCAACCTCTGTTGGTCTAAGTATTGCACTTATTGTATTTGTTAAATCATTTGCCACCAATTTTGGAGGTAAAGTAGGAGCTACATAAAACTCTTGTAATTTTGCTATAGCTTCTGAAGGTTTTATATTACTAACTTTATATGTTTTTACTATAGAATCATTAACACCGAAAGAATTCATTTGTGTTTCATCAACAATAAATAATGTTTTACCTAATTTTCTAACAGATAATTTTTTTAATCTTAAAATAAAGCTTAAAGCTTCACTTAGTTTTATATTATTAAATTCAATTCTTGGAATAACATCATCAGAAACTTTAGAAGTAGAGCTTATAATCATGTTATATCCTACTTGATCTGTTAAAGCTTTTAACACATCAGAAACCATAGCATTACTAAGATTTATATTAACTAATGGATCTGTTTCAAATTTTATAAGTGGTTGAATACCTGTTTGATTTGTCACAACAGGTGTAGGCTTATCTGCTGCAAATACAGATGCAGTTTCAACTAACTGTGCCATTACTAAACACATTGATAGCAGATAAACTTTTTTAGATAACATAATGTTACTCCTTATCATTACAATTAAAAAACTTTCTATATATACTTAAATAAAATTCTTATGAGAAAACTAATTATTCAAACTTATTGAATTCTCTTAGTTTTGTATTCTCACTTCCCATTTCTCACTAAGTATAACTATATTATTTTATTTCCAATCTAGCACGTCTATTTTTTGAATCAGATATAGTAACTGTATCATTTTCATAGTCTATAGATACAATTTTTATACCATCTTCTTTTCTTATAAATTCACCAACGCCAAAAACTCTATTATCATCATCAACTTTTATCAAAGCTAACTTTTTATTTCCTGTAATAATACCATTTAACTCTAAACCTTCATCAATTCTTACAATTGGTTCTGTAACTATTGTTTCTGTGGTATTTATTGTAGTAGTAGTTGTAGTTCCATTAGGATTTTTAACTAATGCTTCATTAGGTTTTAGTACAATAGTCTTACCATCAGATGTTTTAACCGTCTTATTAGTTGTTGTGGTATTCTTAGCAATAGTTATTTTTGATGTATTTGGTTTTACTTTATTAACTTTAGGTGGTTTACTAACTACTGTATTATTCCTTATTGGTGGTTCAGGTATAAAAGCTGGAACCTTATTTGCAAATGTTGGCATTTTAGGAATACTTGCAACTTTAGTAGTAGTTGTTGTTTTTTCTACTTCTGGTAATTCTGGTATAGGTTCCGCCTCAGGTGGCTTCATTGAAACAAATGGATCTACTCTACCCCCAATTTGCTTTGCTTCTTTTACCATATCATCATAATTTTTTGTTGGTATTAAAGCAGCTGCAACCTGTATTGTATTTTCAGGAGCAGGACTCTCTGTAGTAGTAGTAGTCGTCGTCGTAGTTGTAGTGTTTGCTGTAGATGTTGTATTATTCTGTGGTGCATTTGTAGCTTGTGTTTGAGTATTTGTAGCAACTGTAGTTTTAGTTTCAGTAGTTTTAACAGTTGTGTTAGGAGCAGCACTAGTTTGTACATTAACATTAACTTGTGTCGTTGAAGAAGGATTGGTAGCAACTTGAACACCATTTGACTCTGTTGTAACAGGTGACTGATTAGGTTCAACAGGTGTATTTATAGGAGTTGGGTTTTCAACTATTTCTTCAGGTTCTTCTATATAAAAAGATAAAGCATGAAGTGAGATAGCTGAAGTTAGTATCATAGGCAATATTATTGCATGTTTATTCATTATTTTCCTCCTTCAGGAAGAACAAAAGCTTTCAAACTCAATGTAACTTTTAAAGCACTACTTCCATTTTTAGCATCAATAGGAGTAAGAGATAAATTTGAATTAGCAATCGCTCTTTGATATCTCTCAAAATCTTTAAATAGGCTTATAAGAGAAGTATAATTTGATTCTATACTAGTTGCTATACCAATTTGCTTTAAATCTAGCCCTGTAGGTTTTGAGCTTTGTAAACTTGGTGGTAAAACCACTGATGTCATTGCACTAGGGGTCATATCCAATAAATCTGACTTATTATTAACTTCTACAAACTTTTCTAAATCATATAAAAGTGTTGGTAAGTTTTCTTTACTTGGTATTCTTTCTTGAACAACTTTTATTTCATCTTGTAAAACTAACATCTCAGCATCAATCTCATCAATTTTCTTATATTTTTTACTATTAGGATCATAACCTAATTTAGTTTCAGAAGATGTATTTTCATTTGCTAATGTTTCATTTTGCTCAAATAATGTTTGATATTCTTGATAAACAGGATAAACAAAATAATAACCACCAATAAATAAAACTGTAGCAGCTAAAAAGCTCCCAATACCAATTTTATACATATCAGGCATATTAGTTAATACATCAGTATTAACAGTTACCCCAAATATTTTTGTTTCAGCCATTTTTCACCTTTTAATTTATTACTTAAAAACTATTTAGCTTCAGTAACAATTTCTGCTCTTATATTAAACTTAGTATCAGATGTTATAGACCTATCAACTTCGCTTACTGTAGGATCTGATTCTATTTGTCTTATTTTAATTTTAGGAGTTTTTCTAGTATAGTCTAATACTACATTCCTAAATTTAGGAGAATCTTGAAGATTAGCTAAGAATAAAGCCACTGTCTTATGATCAAATGTTTCTCCACCTAAATTTAATTTTAAATCTTCTGTTACATCTATCTTAGTTATCCATAGATTACTTGGTGTTCTATCTCTAATTTCTTCTAAAAGATTAGACCATTTAAAACTGTTTCCAGAAGCCCAAAGAAGAATATTTTTCTTTTGTACAAGTATATCTCTTTGAGTTGTTTTTTCTGTTAACTCTTTATTTTTTGCTTCAAGTTCTGCTTTTCTTCTTTCAAGCTCTTCTTTTCTTGCAACTTGTTCATCTCTTAAACTAACAACTACAAAATAACTTATTATATTAATAAGTAAAGCAAGTAATAATAAAGATAGAGATATTATTACAGGTTTACTTAATTTCAAACCTGCACTACTTTTAGCTAATTCTTCTCTTACCTCATATCCAAGAAGATTAACATTTAAAGTAACAGGTGGTCTAGAAGATACCTGTTTTTCTCCTTCTTCACTAATTATAGTTTCTTCACTGTCTTTTTCTAGATTGATTCCAGCCACTTTTAGAACTCCTCAACTCCTCTTTTTGCTAATCCAATTGATGTAACAAATATAGGGGCATTTTCCATTAAATATTCTGCTGAATAATTTTGTTCGTCAAATTGTATATTACTAACAGGGTTACTAATTTCTACATCTAATCCAAGATTCATAGATAGATGTTTATCTAAATTTTTAATCTTTGCTCCTCTACCACATAAAACAAGTTGTTGAACTTTTTCTGATCCTTGAGATTGATAATAGTCAAGAGATCTTTGAATTTCTGTTGTTAATTCTCTTAATGTGGTTCTAATTTCATTACTAGCTAATTCAACCATTTGATCATCACTTACATTTTGCCCAGCTAAAGGAACAACAACTTTATCAAATATTTGAATAGCTTCCTCTAAACTAACACTCAAGTTAGTCGCAATAGTTTCAATAAATGTTGTACTTCCTATAGGAATACTTCTTGAAAATTTAGGAACACCATTTTGGAATACATTTATATCTGTAGTTTCGCCTCTTATTAAAACTAAAACTACAGGTTCTCCGCTACCTAAAGCAGTTTCAGATGTTGATAATGCTCTCGCAACAGCAAAAGAAGCAACATCAACACTAAGTAATTTAAGACCTGCTATAACAAAGGTTTCAACATATGAATTTATAAACTGCTTTTGAGCAGCTACTAAAAGAACTTCTACTTTACTTATACCTTCATCTTCGATTTCTTCAAGTTTTTGAAAGTCAATATTAACATCTTCCATTGCAAAAGGTATATATCTTTCTGCTTCATGTAAAACAACTTCTTTTAATTCTTTTTCAGACATAGAAGGAAATTGAATTGTTCTTATTATTACTGCTTGACCTGAAACAGTTGTGATTGCTCTAGTTGCAACAATTTGATTTTTTTCCATGATTTCTTGGATTACTTGAGCAATACTACCTGTGTCAATTATTTCACCATCTCTAATTGCATTTTGTGGCGTACTTGCAGAGGCAATTTTTTCAAGTTCAATACCTGTTTTAGATTTTTTTAGTTGTGAAATAATTATTGCTTCATTTGTGATGTCAATACCAACTACTGGTTCTGATTTTTTCTTACCAGTAATTTTTTCTATTACATCATTAATATTCATATTTTAATTTACCTGAACTATAAAAAATTATTCATATACCAATTAAACAAATAGTTATTTGTCATTAGTGTTATTAAAGCTCCAATTGCTAATGACGGTCCAAAAGGAAAATGTTCACTCTTTCCCTTTAACATCAAAAAAACAATCCCTATAAAAGAACCTAATATGAAACTTATAAACAAAGCTCCCATTAAATTATTTAATCCAAGCCATGCTCCTAATAATGCAACTAAAGCGACATCTCCCATGCCCATTCCTTCTTTTTTCATTATTAAAAGACTTATTTTTGCTATCAGATAAAATAAGGTAGTACCTATTATAAAACCAAGTATAGATTGAGGTAACATATTGTTAATATAACTATAAACAAAACCTACAACTATAGCTGGATAGGTAATACTATGCAATATTAGCATAAAATCAATATCTATCCATGTGATAACAACCATTAGGCTAACAAAATAAGATAAAAATATCCAATTGTAACCTATATTAAATGAATAATAAAGTAAAAGAAATAAAATTCCTGTGATCAATTCAACTAAAGGATATCTAATACTTATTTTTTCTTTACAGTTTCTACATTTACCTGATAATAATAACCAGCTAAGAACAGGTATATTATCATAAAATGCAATAGGGTTATCACATCCAGGGCATTTAGAACCTGGTAAAACAAGAGATTTTTCTCTAGGTAATCTATAGATTACTACATTTAAAAAACTTCCTGTTAGACAACCTGTTATAAGTACTAAAATACTTTTATATAAATTTGCATCTATCACAAGTTTTATTTTTTCTTTTCAAGCACTATTCAAAGTCTATATCATAATACATTTATAAGATAATGTTTTGCTGTGACTTCTCACACACAGAGATTGTGAGCACATCTACATTATAGTACTACATCATTATACAACATTATTTTGAAAAGAAGTGTTAATTTATTGTTAATTTAATTAATTCCTTCTCTAGAAATAAGTGCTGGGAAAGTTAATAAGAATATTTTAAAGTCTAAAATAAAAGAAATTTTATTTATATACTCAATATCATAAACAGATTTTTCTTCTATACTTAAAGAGTCTCTTCCATGTACTTGTGCCCAACCAGTGATCCCTGGTTTGACTTTAAATACTTGTCTTTGTATATCATTATATGTCTCAACAATAGACGGAACTTCAGGACGAGGCCCTATTATACTCATTTCACCTTTTAAAACATTTATTAGTTGTGGTAATTCATCTATACTTGAATGTCTTAAAAACTTTCCTAATTTTGTAATCCTAGGATCATTATCTTGAGTTAAAACAGGTCCTACTTTATCAGCATTAACAATCATTGTTCTAAATTTATATATTAAAAATATTTTTTCATCTTTTCCAACTCTTTGTTGCTTATAAAATATAGGGCCTGGATCTAAAATTTTCATCAATAAAGAAACTACTAAAAATAATGGTATTAAAATTATCAATAGTATTAAACTAAAAACTTTATCAAGTAGATTCTTTATTGTTATATACATATTTAAAAATTTATAAAAACTTTGATATCTTATCTAAAGCATGAGCTAAAGCTAATTTACAATGATTATATGTTAAACCACCTTGTAAATAACCGATAAAAGGTTCTCTTATAGGTGCATCTACACTTAATTCTATTGTAGAACCTTCAATAAAGTTACCAGCAGCCATAATTACATTACTCTCATAACCAGGAACAACATCAGGAATAGGACTTACATAAGAATCAACAGGTGACATTTCTTGAATAGCTTTACAAAAAGCTTCTAACATTTTTTGATTACCAAATTTTATTGATTGAATAATATCAGATCTTTTTGAATCAATAGAAGGTGATATTTCAAATCCTAAGTCAGAAAAAACTTTTGCTGCTAAAACAGATCCTTTTACAGCTTGATTTACAACATTAGGAGCAATAAATAAACCTTGATAAGCTAATCTTAAAAAGTCTAATGTTGCTCCACCTTCTCTACCAATTCCAGGGGCATAAAGGCGACAAGCAGCTCTCTCAACAAGTTTTGCTTTACCTGTAATGTATGCACCACAAGGAACAATACCACCACCAGGATTTTTAATTAAAGAACCAATCATTAAATCTGCTCCAACATCAGTTGGTTCTCTATCATCAGTAAATTCTCCATAACAATTATCTGTAACTATTATTATGTCTTCTTTTAATTCTCTAAGTTTTTTACAAGTAGATTCCAATTTTTCCATTGTTACAGATGGTCTCCAATCGTAACCTCTGGATCTTTGAATAAAAGCAACTTTAGTTTTACTTGTAACAAGAGTATGAATATTATCTATATCAATTTCTTTATTTTCATTTAAGTCTAATTGTTTATACACAACACCCCAATCCATTAACGAACCTTGATTCTCACCTCTTAAACCTATCACTTCTTCCATTGTGTCATAAGGTTTTCCAGCAACAGCTAATAACTCATCATTTGGTGAAAGACAACCAAATAAACCAGCTGCTATAGCATGAGTTCCTGAAGCAAAATGAGGTCTTACAAGAGAAGATTCTGTATGAAAAATTGAAGAATAAACACCTTCTAGTGCCTCTCTACCAATATCATTATGTCCATAACCTGTTGTACCTTTTAAGTGATGCTCTGCCACTCTATTTTCAATAAAAGCATCTAAAACTTTCTTTTGATTTTTGAATTCTATTTCATCAAGTCTTTTGAAAACTGTTTCTTTTAATTCTTTTTCAGCTTCCAATATTTTTTCTAAAAACATTAAATTTTACACTTTCTATTACATTTTTTATCTATTTAAAAATAACTCATTATATTTTAGGTTAGGCTCTAAAGAAAGTATGGCTTACATAAAATTAATGATATGAATAAATTTAGTAGAATAGGTCATTAAAAAAACTTATTTATTCAAACATATAACTTGGATAATAATTTTTATTACCTATGTCATCAACTTCTGGATTAATAAACATTTTATAAATTTTGAGATTTCTAAATCTACTAGATGTTTGGCTTGGTCTTATGAATACATCTATTCATACATAATTCAACCTTTTCATGATGGCATTATTACCTTCTCTATTCGAGGTCTTACCTTTGGAGATTGTTAGATATATAAAAATTCATAGCAGTTAACAAGACTTTTTTATTATCATTACAAAAGGACAGTTAAATAATTCTAGAAATCTAGTTATAAAAATAATAAAAAAAGAAATTTAATTAAATATCAAATTAATAAAAAAAATATAATAACTTATTAAAAACTAGATAAACTTGAGGAAATAATTTAAAATTCATTTATTATTGGTTAGATTCAATAAATTAACAATATTCTAAACTTATAGTATTACTTATTATCTAAATAATATTTTAAAAGGTAGGCGATGTAAAATAGGTCAAAAAAAACTCAATTAAATTATATTATCTAAACTCTCTTTTATAAATATGCTTCCTATAGTAAAACTGTAGGAACATTATAGGGTAAGATAAATAATCTAATAAAATAAAAGGGGTTTTATAACTTATTTCATCTATTATTTTAGAGCCATTTTTTACTTTCAAAATCCTATGCTTATGTTTCCAATATTTAATAAAAAAAGGAAGTTTTGAGCTTTGATCTACAAAATAAATTTCTTCTGAGTCATGGTTATCTTCAACAATATGTGTAATCCATAATTGTTCAAGACCTAATATATTAAGTAATATATGAACATCATCACCTGTTCTAGAACCATCAAATTTTAATAATTCAAAATTTATTAAAGGTGGTGTTAATTTCTCTAAAAGCTCTCTAGTAAAGCCATTATATACAGATTCATAATCTTTATTTACTTTAGTTGATATTTTAATTTCCATCAAAATTCCTTTTTACCACAATAATATAATTTTATATCTACTAAAATAATTCTATTCTTATTTTTTCATTAAAATCTTACATTATTTATGATAAGGTTCATTTTGAATTATTTTAAATGAACGATAAATCTGCTCTGTTAAAAATAAATAAGCCATTTGATGTGGTAAAGTCATCTTTGAGAGAGAGAGTTTAAAATCTACATTTTTTAATATATCATCACTTAAGCCTAAGGCTCCACCAATTATAAAGCTTATTTCTGAAATGCCACTATTTTTTATATTTTCAATGAAATTTGCTAATTCTTCAGAACTAAAGTTTTTTCCTTTTTCTGTCATTGCTATCTTATAGCTTTTTTCATTTAATGATTTAGAAATTTTTTCCCCCTCTTTATTTTTTATTAAATAATCAGGTTTTGATTCTATTATTTTTTCATCATTTATTTCAATTCTATTGAGATTACAATAACTTTTTAACCTTTTACAATATTCTTCAATAGAATCTTTAAAATAATCTTCTTTTATTTTTCCAACAGAAACTATAGTAACCTTCAAAACCCTATTTCTCTTTTAATATTAATCCAATAGCTGGGGAGAATGCCATTATACAACACATTACCAATAATGAGTTTAAAGGTATTTGAGCATTATATCCATATCCAACAGCCCCTGGAACTAAAGAAGATACAATATAAGTAACACTAAACATAGTTCCTAATATCATTCCAACAATAGCAGGACTCATATTAGGTTGATTTTGTAAAAGTGTAATAAGAGGAGATACACTTAAAAACATTCCCACCCCAACTAAAGGTAATAATAATTTGATAGATGAAACATCTGTTGACCTTACAGCAAAATATGACACTATTGGTAAGAAAATTGAAGCTATTAAAATAAATATTTTACAGTTTTTAAATTTTTGAAGTAGAATTCCTGTTACTATAGAAGCGGGTATACCAAATAAATTCATAGTGCCCATAAGGCTCATTACTTCTGGTTTAGCTAATTTTAAAGTTTCTTGATAATAAACAGGTAACCATGTATTAAAAACTAAATATAAAGCGAGTGGGCCTGTAAAAGCTAAAGATACAATCCAAGTTACAGGCATCTTTAAAGTTGAAACATAACCTTTTAGTATATCTGAATTTGAAGTTTTTGATGTATTAGAAATATCTTCTTTTATTCCACCACTTACAAGTAAAAGAACAAAAAATATACCACTTAAAATACTATAAAGTGACATTGCAGTTTTCCAACCTAGTGCACTCATTAGAGGAATTGTATACCATAATGCTAAAGTAACACCTAGATTTACAGCAACACCATTAAGTGAATTAATAAGAGGTCTTTTTTCTGGAGGAAATATCTTCATTGTTACAGCACCCATAAGAGTTACCCACATTGCACCACCAACGCCAAATAAAAACCTACTTATTAACCATCCTGCGTAATTAGGAATCCAAGGAATAAGTATCCCAAGAAATATCAGTAACCCACTAATTTTTAAGGTTGAAGTTAAACCTATTCTAGCAGCTAAAATACCTGCAACTATTGGAAAAAAACTTTTTGCTAAGGATATTATTGAGATAATCCAAGAAAACTCAGAATGGCTAATTGATAAAGCTGTTTCTATATCTTGAATAAGAGGAACAACACTCATCCAACTCATACCAAAACTAGCATACATACCAAATATAACAATAGCTATAAGAGCTGAATTATTCCCTTTTATATCATTTTTTACAACTTCTGAAGTTTGTGAACTCATTGATTAAAACTCCTAAAATATGATTTACTTGATTATACATTTATTGACTTACAAAAAACTTACAATTTTAGAATTCTTGTAATTAAAAATTAAATAAAAAAATAGAGAAAAGATGACACATATTAGAATGATTTAAAGTTTATAAGTATAATTTATTTATATTTTAAATAAGTACTTAAAATTAATCATATTAGTATTAAGAATACTAATAAAACAAATATAACTTTATATAGGAAATATATGAAAAAAATAAATATTATTTTAGTTAGTATTTTAACAATTTCTTTTAGCTTTTATTCAGAAAGCTCTTATAGTAAATCAAATTTTAAAGATTATAAAAAAATCTCTAAAGCTCAGTCTATATCATTTAATGAGGATTTGGATTATTACAATAAATATATTGGTCAAAAACTTCTTTTTGCAATTAAACAAAATAAAGTTATAGTTCCTGAATATATAAAAAACTATATTACAAATTTATCAAATTATGGATATGTTAATTTCAATGGTTCTAAAGCTTACTTAAGCAAACCTTTAATTGATTTATTATACTCTTTAATAAACTCAAAACAAATAACTAAAGATAACCCTCTTTCAATACTTAGTTTATTTAGAAAGGGACGTAATCACGGAGCATTAGAAAAAGATGGAATTGTAGTTTGTAGAGCTGTTGACATTGATATATATTCAGGTTTTAGAATAAATATGAATAACCCTAATGATGCTCTTAAAGGTATAGTTAGAATAATAAATAATATGCCTGAAGGCAGATATAATATAGGGCTTCCACGTCCAGGTGGTGGGCAACTTATTGCTCCAGATAAAGATTTCTTCTTACCTGTAACAAATCTAAATCAAAATGAAGTATCGCCAACAGGCTCTATTGATACAGATTTAAAGCTTATAAAAAATCAAGAAGCAAGAGAATTAATTACCAATGCTGTAAAAAATAATAAAATGGCTAAAATATTATACTTAATGCCAGATGCAGTTGATCATGTACATATTAAAGCTTTAGATGATAATAAGCTTTATTAGATATTTAATTCAATGATACTTAGATAAAATAAGTTTTAAAAACTTATTTTGTAAGATTTTTGGAGTAATTAATATAAAAGTTTTACTTAATATCTTCTTTAGACATCTTTTTAAATCTATCAGATTCAGATTCTTGTGAAGATGCCATCTTTACGCTTTCACTAGGCACACCTGTTTTTTGTAAAATGGCATTAGCTTCTGATAACTTTTGTTGAACAACAGAAAACCCTTCAGGAGAAGCATCACCTGATGCTAGATACATAAAAAAACTTATAATAGCAGCAACAGCTTTTCCTGTTACGTCTTGCTCTTCTTTTTGTTCACTTTTATCAAAACTAATATTAGATTTTTCAGGGTCAAAACTTGGTTGTTTAGTCAATTCTTTATTAAATTTTGTCTTATCATTTGTATCTATTTGATTGTTCTCTTTTACTATTTCTTGTTGTGGATTATTATCAGGATTAAGTCTTGTAAGATTAGCTTCTTTTATTACAATATTATTAGAATTAGAACCAACCTTATTAAACATAATTAACTCCTAAAAAATAGTATTTTTATTATTATAGAATAAAAATAAAATTTAATGCTTAAAGTATTATAAAATAACTCAAATCTTTAATATGTGGTTTACAATAAACGCTTTATTGATAACTTTCTACTTCTTTTTTTTATCATAATCTCTATTAATTATCTTGTACATAATGTAAAAATACATTTTTAAAACTTAGTTTTATGATAAATTATTTATTAATATCTTTAAAGGTTTTATAATTTATGAAATGGAATGAAAAAATAAATAAAAGAATGCCTATATTATTCTTAGGTCATGGAAATCCTATGAATGCTATAGAAGAAAATAAATACTCTATAGAATGGGAAAAACTAGGTAAAGAACTACCAAAACCTGATTCAATTTTATGCATTTCAGCACATTGGCTTACAAAAGGTGTTACAGCTATAACTGCAATGGAAAAACCTAGAACCATTCATGACTTTGGAGGCTTTCCAAAAGCTTTATTTGATGTTCAATACCCTGCTTCTGGAAGTCCAGAACTTGCAAAATATATAAAAGAAAATATAAAAAGTACTAATATATTACTTGATGAAAAAGAATGGGGTTTAGATCATGGAACTTGGTCTATATTATGTAAGATGTATCCAAATGCTGATATCCCTGTAATACAACTTAGTATAGATTATAGTAAAAACGCTCAATTTCATTATAATTTAGGTAAAGAGTTATCTTTTTTAAGAGATAAAGGTGTAATGATAATTGGAAGTGGAAATATTATACATAACCTGAGATTAGCAGATCTTAGTGAAACTTTAGAGCCTTATGATTGGTGTAAGAGATTTGATTTAGTATCAAGAGATTTAATATTATCTAACAACCATAATTCCTTAATTAACTATGAAAACTTAGGTCAAGATGCTCTTTTATCAATACCAACACCTGATCATTATTTTCCATTATTATATATACTAGGATTACAAGATGAAAAAGATAAAATCTCTTTTCCAATAGAAGGATTATCGTTCCGTTCAGGTTCGATGCGTTCTGTACTTTATCAATAATATTAAAGGAATCTATCTATAATGTCTAAAAAGTTAACTTCTGGGGAGGGATGGAGAATTATTCCAGCAGAACCAATCGAAGAAATAAAAGAGATAGTATCAAAACCAAGAGAAAATCAAAAAATCAAAATTTCTATTGAGAAAAGAAATAAAGGTAAAGTTGTTACTTTAATTAGCAATTTAGTTTTATCAGAAAAAGATTTAAATGATTTAGCTAAATCTATTAAGACATCATGTGGAACAGGTGGAACTGTTAATAATGGAAATATTGAAATTCAAGGTAATAATATAGATAAAGTTAAAGCTTGGTTTATTAGTAATAACTGGGGTTTAAAGTGAAAAGGCAGGAAGAAAAGAGTTAGTAACTTCAATACTTCTGTTAGATTAATTTTCTCAATCCAATTTTGTTTGAATATAAATTTAAAACAATTCTTTTATTTTGTCGTCAATGTCGTATTTATATACAAATAACACATTATATTGTCGTTGACCTTATTGTCTTATTATTTTAAGATAAAAATATATAAAAAATAAGGAGCTAAAAAATGAGAATAAATCAAATTGAATCAGAAAAAATGTATACAAGTGAAGAAATAACAGAATATCTAAATGTTAGCCTTAGAACAACACAAAGACTATTAAAATCTGGAGAATTACCATCATTTAAAATACAAGGTCAATATAGAATTAGAGGAATAGATGCTTTAAATTATCTTAGCGGAGTTAGAATAGATTCTAATAATGATATTTATGAGCAAGAAAATCAAAATAAACCAATTAATCTTGTAAATTTATTAGATATAAAACCTTTAGAAATCAAAGTGAATATTAAATTAGCAAATCTTGTTGAGGAGAGTATAGATGATTTTCATATAAAATCTGAAAATCTTAGAGAAAAGATAACATTAGATATGGGATTTATTTGCCCTGGAATAAAATTTTCAGATGATATTAATTTAAATGATAAAGAGTTCAGAATTTTATTACAAGGAATTGAGATATATAAAGATAGTGTAGATTCTTTAGATGAAATATTTAATAAATCAGAACTAATCATAAAAAAGTATGCTCATGAAATAATCTCAAGAGAAGAAGTATTTGTTATTATTGAAAAACTTAGAAAAACATATCCTGTAATTGTAGAAGATGTTTTAGGCTATGATTCAAATGATAAGAATAAAATAAATATAGGTCAACTAACAAAAATACTTAAATCACTTTTAAGAGAACAAGTTTCTATAAGAAATATGAGACTAATTTTAGAATCAATAGCAGATGTAATTCCTTTTACTGCTGATATTGAGCAGATAAATGAAAAGGTTAGAGAGTCTTTATCAAGACAGATTTGTAATTCTGTATCTAAAGATGGAATTATTAATGTAATAGGTTTAGATGAAAGTCTTGAAAAGTATCTAAAAGAAAATATAAAAACTGATATATATGGTTCAAAAATAATACATATAGATTCTAATAAATCTAAAGATTTTATGAAAAGTTTAATTGATATAAATAAAAATTCTAATGCTTCAGTTATAATATGCGATCATGAGATAAGAAAGTTTTTAAGAGAAATGATTGAAAGAAATTTTCCTAGTATTGCTGTTCTTTCATATAGAGAAATCTCTAAAGATTATAAAGTAAAACTTATAGATACAATCAAAGTTTAATTATTTTTATAAAAGGACTAAGTTTATAAAATATGAAAAAAATACTTACTTTTATCCCTTTAGTTATTAGTATGAATTTTATAAACTTTTGTACTCCTAGTGTTGTTGTTTCAAAATCTGAATCAGAATTAAGTAAAAAAATTAAATTACCTAAAGGTTTTAAAATAGATATTTTCGCACAAAATATTAATAATGCTCGTTCTCTAGCTAGAGGTACTAAAGGAACTATTTTTATAGGAACTAGAAGTGATTCTGTATATGCACTAATAGATAAAAATAATGATAATAAAGCTGAAAAAGTGATAACTATTGCAAGTGGATTAAATATGCCAAACGGAGTCGCTTTTAAAGATGGGGATTTATATGTTGCTGAAATTAATAGAATACTAAAATATCCTGATATTGAAAATAGATTAGAGAACATTCCAAAACCTATTATAATTGCAGATGATTTTCCAAAAGAAAAACATCATGGTTGGAAATATATCTCTTTTGGACCTGATGGAAAATTATATATTCCTGTTGGAGCGCCATGCAATATTTGTAAATCTGAAGATCCAAGATTTGCGAGTATAACAAGGATGAATAAAGATGGAACAGATAAAGAGGTGTATGTTCATGGTGTAAGAAATTCTGTTGGTTTTGATTGGAATCCCAAAACTAACTCTATGTTTTTTACAGATAATGGACGTGATATGTTAGGAGATGATATGCCTCCAGATGAATTAAATATGGCAAATAAAAAAGGCTTACACTTCGGTTATCCATTCTGTCATGGTGGATATATTTCAGATCCTGAATTTGGTTCTGAAAAAAAATGTTCTGAATTTGTTTCTCCAGTTGCTAAATTGGGTGCTCATGTAGCATCTTTAGGTATAAAATTTTATAAAGGTAATATGTTTCCTAAGGAATATCAAAACAAAGTTTTTATTGCTGAACATGGTTCTTGGAATAGAAGCAAACCTATAGGCTATAGAATAACTATGCTAGATATAGAAAACGATAAAGCTAGTAATTATAAAGTATTTGCAGAAGGTTGGTTAAATGGTTCCTCAACATCTGGAAGACCAGTAGATATACTTAATATGCCTGATGGTTCTTTATTAGTTTCTGATGATGCGGCATCTATGGTTTATAGAATTAGTTATAAATCATAAATTTATTTTAAACAAAAATTATGTAAAAACTTTGAATAAGTTACTTTAACTTGACTTTCTAAATTCTAAACTTGATATTAAAATTATATTTATATAATTTGATCTTTATCATATTATTTATTAAGTTTTCTTAGTGTTTAATTTTTTAATTATTAATAATTTTGAGTATAAATTTATAATTAACTAAATATTTTGTAAAAGCTTAATTATAATAAATTATTTTTCATATGAAATTTAACAAGATAAAATAACTATTATGAAAAAGATGATAAAAGTCAATTTTTATACTGATAAAAGTCATTTATGTTTATTTGATTATTTTTTATTATAGGGTTAAGGTGAATGAATACCGCATTATTTAGTTGTATGACTTGTAAGTCAAGAGAAAGGAGTGCACTATCGGATATACCTTTAGATGTACTTGACGAATTAAATAAAACAAGGGTAACAAATATTTATAAAAAAGGTCAAACTATTTTTTATGAAGGAAATAGACCTTATGGTGTTTATTGTATGACAAGTGGGAAAGTTAAACTTGTAAAACATGCACCAGATGGTAAAAACTTTATTGTAAAAATAGCTAAACAGGGTGATCTATTGGGTTATAGAGCCTTTTTTACAAATGAACTTTATTCTTCAACTGCGGAAGTGTTAGAAGATTCAATGGTTTGTTTTATTGATAAAGACAAATTTTTTGATTTGATAAGAAAATACCCTCCATTCAGCCTTAAATTACTTGCTATGATGGGACATGACATAAAATGTGCAGAAGAAAACTCACGTGATATGGCATATAAGTCATCACAAGAGAGGATTGTAGAAACTATTCTTTCTTTAAATGATGTATATGGTCAAAAAGATGAAAATAGTATTAAGGTAGATATACAACTTTCAAGAGATGACTTGGCAAGTCTTATAGGTACAACTACAGAAACAACTGTACGTTTACTTACATGGTTAAAAGAAAAAAAACTTATAACTATGAAAAGTAAATATATATATATAAATGATTTAGATGGTTTAAAATCTCTTGTACCTGATTATTAGTTAAGAACTTTACAGCTAGATAATAAGAATCTAATTAGTGAGTTCTAATTAAAAAAAATTATGTTTTATTATCGGGTTTGTAAAATGAAATTAGGTTATGATAATACAAAATTTATATTAGATAATTTGGATGATATTGATAAATATACATCAACTATCTTGTTTAAAGCAGGACAAATTATTTTTTATAAGGATCATGAACCTTATGGTTTATATATTCTAAAAGATGGTACAGTAGAAATAAACTATAAAAAATACTCTGAAAAAATAAATCCTGTTACAGCTTTTGGAGTTAATTCATTTGTACAAAACACAATATATAAAGGAACAGCTAAAGCAATTAAACCATGTACTATAAGTTTTCTAAGTAGAACAAAGTATAAAGAGTTAATTGAAGAAAAACTAAAAACTAAATAAAACTCTAAAAGGTAATTCAAAAGAGTTTATAGAAATCAAGGATTAAAAATACAAGTCTCTATTAATATACTTAAAATTAATTGGTTTGCAAAAAATATTTATCCACAATATTGTTACTGCAACGCTATTGTCTTCTCACTTTTTTCTTTTCACTTCTTATCTAGTATAAATTACTTATACTAAACATAAGAATTAATATAAACCTTTATAAAGCATATTTATTATAATTTTTGCATAGCATCTCTTAAAGCTGTTCTTAAACCTTCTTCTATTACAGGGTGATAAAAAGGCATATCCAACATTTGAGGAATTGTCATATTATTTTGATAAGCCCATGATAAAAGATGTCCTAAATGTTCTGCTTGTGGTCCAAAAATTTCTGCTCCTAAAAACTTATTTGTTTCTTTTTCTGCATAAATATGAAGTAAACCTTTATTTTTTAGCATAACTCTACTTCTACCCTGATTTTCAAAAGATACCTTACCTATTACATAATTAAATTTTTCTAATTCTTTAAATGAATTACCTATAGTCGCAATTTGTGGATCTGTAAAAACTATTCCAAGTTTCACCCTTCTTTTACCTTTTTCAACTCTAGGAAATAATGCTGCATTCATACCTGCTATGTGACCTTGATCTGAAGCTTCATGTAATAAAGGAATTTCATTATTAGCATCACCAGCAATAAATATATTTGTATTTTCAATTTGCATTGTTTCATTATCAAAAACAGGTATTCCTAAATGATAATTACATATTGAAGTATTTTCTAAACCAAGATGTAATAAATTAGGTTTTCTACCTGTTGCAACTAAAATATATTCAAAATTATCTTCTTCTATTTCCCCTTTTTTATTTCTATAAGATATTTTTACTTGATTATCTTGTTTTAATAATGAAACATCTTGAGCATTTGAATATAATTCAAATTCAGAATTAAAAGTTTCTTCAGCATATCTTTTTATTTCAGGGTCACTTAAAGCACCAATTGTTCCACTTTTTCCAAATATTTTTACTTTAACACCAAGTCTATGTAATGCTTGTCCAATTTCTACACCTATTACTCCAGCTCCAAAAACAGCAACAGATTTAGGTAAATCTCCCCAACTAAAAACATCATCATTTATTATTAATCTATCACCTATTTCTTTAAACATAGGAGGAATAAAAGGACTTGAACCTGTTGCAATAACGATTGTTTGTACTTCAACTATAGTATGATTATCAATTTCTAAAGTATTATCATTAATAAACTTTGCGTATCCTTTTATTTTATCTTCTTCAGGTATATTATCAACTGATTCTAAAACAAAACCAACAAATCTATCTCTTTCTTTTCTAACTCTTTCCATAACTCTTTTTCCATTAACTTTAAAGCCTGAATTAAGTTCAATTCCAAACTTATCAGCTATTTCTAGAGAATGAGCAGATTCTGCTGCTGCTATTAACAATTTACTAGGCATACAACCAACCCTTGCACAAGTTGTTCCGTATGCTCCACCCTCTATAAGTAATACTTTTTTATCATATTTTTTAGCTTTTCTATAAGCAGCTAAACCTGCTGTTCCAGCACCTATTACAGCTACATCTACATTTATTTTTTTCATTTGATAATTAATAACCTCTATTTGTAATTTTTACAAATTTAAAAATCTATTTGTTATACAAAAATTAAGTACTGCCTCAAAAATACTTAACATATAAAAATTGAACAAGTAATCTAGTAAGTAAAATTGGTTTTAAGACAGTACATAATAAACATTACATATTATTTAAATATTTTTCTAAGTCTTCAGAACCACCAATCAATTTTCCACCTATAAAAACTTGAGGTGTTGAATTTTTACCACTAACAGCCATTAGACTTCTTGTTGTTATGTCACTATTTAACTCTATATCTTCAAATTTTAGATTTTTAGATTTTAATAATTCTTTTGCTTTATGACAGAAAGGACAACCTTTTTTACTAAACATAGTTATATATTCTGGTTTCTTTGCATTTGGATTTAAATAATTAAGCATTGTATCAGCATCTGAAACTTCAAATGGATCTCCTTCAACTTCAGGCTCAATAAACATTTTATCAATTACTCCATTTTTTACATACATAGAGTATCTCCAAGATCTTTTTCCAAAACCTAAATTACTTTTATCAACAAGCATTCCCATTTTATCTGTAAATTCACCATTTCCATCTGGAATAAATTGAATATTTTCAGCATGTTGATCTTTTTGCCATTCACTCATTACAAATCCATCATTTACAGAAACACAAACAATAGAGTCAATTCCACTTTCTTTAAATGATTCAAATAAATCATTAAATCTTGGAACATGAGAACTTGAACAAGTTGGGGTAAATGCTCCAGGTAAAGAAAAAACAACAACATTTTTATTATTAAAAATTTCATCTGTTGTAATATCTTTCCAAGTATTATTTTCACGAGCTCTAAACTTTACACTAGGAATTTTTTGACCTTCAATATTCTTTAACATTATTTGTTCTCCTTTTTTATAAACTATAATATTAGAATAATTCTAAATTTAGAGTTTGTCAATAGTATACTTAAAGATTTAACTTATGTAAAATTTGACATCAAAAGCTTTAAATTATCTATTAATTTAGATATAAACAAATATAGGGGTTAAATTTTAACTTCTTCTATTAACTAATTCTTATATTTAAAAGTAGGTTTTTTAGAATGAATTTTAAAAAGTATTTTGGGTTATTTAATATCAAAAACCAAATTTTAGAAACAATAGAAAATTTTAATATTAACAATAATAGTTTTGTTACTGATGAAGAAAAAGAAAAGGCTTGTCATAATTTAATAAACACAGTTTCTAAACTTAGTGGAGCTGTAGCAATGCAACCTTTACCATTTGCTGATAGTTTTATATTAACACCTATACAAGTTAGCTTAGTTTTAAAAATTGCTAAAGTATATAATAAAGATATTGATAAAAAAGTTTTTAAAGAAATAGTTTCAACTTTAATCAAGGGCTTATTAGCAAAAACATTAGCTAGGTCTATTACTAAATATATTCCAATAATAGGTTTACCAACCTGTTTTACTATAAGTTATATTACAACACATTCAATAGGCTTAACAGCAATAAGAGTTTTTTCAAATAAAGATAATAATGATATAGAAAAATTAAAAGAAAATTTTGAGAAAGAATTTAATAGAGATAATAAACTCAGTATGTTAATTATAAAAACTCTAAATAAAGTTGAAGAATATAGAGAACCTGTTCTTAAAAATAAACATGATGAAATAAATAGAGTTAGTGTAGAACCTAAAAATTCTATAATGTATTTACCAAGTGATAATTAAAATACCATGTAAAAAGATAAGAAGATAAGAAGTGATTATTAAAAAGTAAAAGATACTGTTTATTCACTAAAAATCTCTGTATATCATTTTTATTTGTATAATCTGTATTCTATTTCTAAAAAGAAAATAAGTAAAAAGTAATGAGAAAATAAGTTAAGAGTCAGTAATTTTAATTTTCTCAAAACAATCTTATTGATACTTAAAAGTAATTGGTTTGCAAAAAATATTTATCCACAATGTTGTTACTGCAACACTACTGTCTTCTCACTTATTTCTTTTTACTTATTATCTAATATAAGTTTACCTCTTACTTTTTTATTTAATACTTTTAATATTATTTAGTAGCTATAAACTTTGATAAGTCAAAATCTTTTTGTTCTTTTATTACAGGTTTTACATCAACGGTTGAAATTAACATTAAACTTCTATCAGACATAGGGTTTAAAGGTATTATTGCTTTTATGTCTTTTATTGAAGAGTCTATTTTAATATCAAATTTTTGAAAATATAATGATTCAGGTATATCACCATTTAAATTTATATATCCCTTTCCTTTAAATTTATCTTTTGTTGACCAAGTACCAACTTTATAATAATCTTTTGTAGAATATACATTTAAATAAACATTTCCATCATTAGATATATAACTATAACCACTTATTTCTTTATTAGGCATTTTTAACATAGCTGTATTAAATTTACCTACATTAATACCAAACTTCTTAACCCTTAAATCAATAGAAGAAGGATTTGTTGTTAAATATTTTTCTCCAGAACTTTTATTAAATACAAAAGTTGCAGTTCCATAATCTATATTATGACCAAATAAAGAATTTTTATCTTTTGAGGCATTAATTTCTGCTTGTTGTTCATTAATTATTTGTTGATTTAAGTTGTTATTATTTGTTCCACAAGATGTCAAAGATAAAACAGATGATATTACAAGAAGTTTTTTTAACATAAAAATTATCCTATTGAAAATATAGCTTTTATTCATCTAATTATATTCTAAGAGACTAAAAAAAAATAGATAAGAGAAAATGTTTTGTCTAAATGTTTATAAAAAAACACTAGACATATTAATTTAATTAATATACTATAGGGTGTATAGTATATTATATAGCTGTAGGTAAATAATTAATGCAAAATGAACTTTTAAATAATAATGAATCAATGCTACAAGCTATTTATCAAAAGTTATCTTCTATAGAAGAAAGAGTTGCAAGAACAGAGTTTTTACTAATGGAAGGTAAAAATATAGTAGCGACATCTGTTGATACTTTTGATTCGATATTAACTGATAGCAGTATTAATAAAAGACTTGAAACAATTTTATCAATTTTAAAAAAAATAAGCTCTGAAGATTCTCTAGACAAAATGCTCATCCTTTTGAATAAGATTGAAGAATTTAGTTCATTAGCTGAAAAAACAGATTTCATATCTTTTTTTATAGATAGCTTTGATGATTTTTTTAAAAATCTAAAAGATTCAGGAGTCGATATTTCAAGCTTTCTAAATAATTTACTTAAAATATTACCATCATTAACAGATACAAAAACATTTGATTTATTAAATAAGTTATTGGAAAATAAAGACAATATTTTAAATTTAATTTCTATATCAGAAAATATTCCTTCTATTATAAATATGTCTGTTGATACTTTTGATGAATATGCCAAACTATTAAAAGATAACTCTAAGCTTAATTTATTAAAAAATAATTTAATAGATTTAAAACAAGATATAAATAAATCTATTAATTCTAGTCCAGAAAATATAGGAATATTAGATATTTTAAAAACTTTAAATGATCCACATATAAGAAAAGAAATATTTATTGCACTCTCAATAATGAAAAATATAGGCAATAAAGTTTTATAAGTATAGAAAAATAATAATCAAATTTTAAGGAGAATAAAATGGAAACAAAAAATAGTTATAAAATTATTATTGTTGGAGGAGGTACAGGTGGAATAACTGTTGCAGCTAGATTAAAAAATATAGATCCCAACCTTGAGATTGCATTAATTGAACCATCTAAGAAGCATTATTACCAACCACTTTGGACTTTAGTTGGTGGAGGGGTATTTAATAAAGAAGAAACAGAGAGAAATGAATCTGATTATATACCAGAAGGAGTTGAATGGATTCAAGAGCACGTTGATAGTTTTTCCCCTGAATCAAATAAAATAAAGACTAAAGAAGGTAAAGAACTTAGTTATGAGTATTTAGTTATATCAACAGGAATGGAACTAAACTGGGATAAAGTTAAAGGTTTAAAAGAAAATTTAGGTAAAAATGGTGTTTGTAGCAATTATTCTTATGAAACAGTAGATTATACATGGCAATTTGTTCAAAATTTTAAAGGAGGAACAGCTGTATTTACACAACCAAGTACACCTATAAAATGTGGAGGAGCACCTCAAAAAGCTTTATATTTATCAGAAGATTATTTTAGAACTAAATCAAAAGTAAGAGATAAAACAAGATTAGTATTTTTTAGTGGTTTAGCTGGTATATTTGGTGTACCAAAATATAAAAAATCTTTAGAGAAAGTTTTAAAAAGAAAAGAAATAGAATCTCATTTTAGAAATGAATTAGTTGAAATAATTGGAGATAAAAAGGAAGCTGTTTTTAAGAATGTAGATACTCAGGAAGAAACAAGAATTAACTTTGACTTATTACATGTAGTTCCACCAATGAGTACACATGAATTTATAAAAAAGAGTTCTTTAGTTGATGCAACTGGTTTTGTTGATGTTAATAAATTTACATTGCAACATACTAAATATTCAAATATTTTTGCTCTAGGGGATTGTACAAACCTACCAACAGCAAGAACAGGAGCTGCAATAAGAAAAGAAGCACCAGTTTTGGTTAGTAATTTACTCTCAGTAATGGAAAGCAAAATCCCATCTGAAAATTATAATGGTTACTCCTCATGTCCTTTAGTTACAGGTTATGGAAGTTTAATTCTTGCAGAATTTGATTATGATAGTCAACCAACAGAAAGCTTTCCATTTGATCAATCACAAGAAAGATTTAGTATGTATATGTTAAAAGCTTATGTTTTACCTCAAATGTATTGGAATGGAATGTTAAAAGGTAGAATGTAGTTATTTCATAATTATAAAAACATATCTTAAAAGTTTTGAAAACCTATCAAATAATTTATTATGTACTATGATATAATATTTTTGTTAATAAGCAATGCTATTAATTTATTTGGAATAAGGTTAGAATGTCCTCATACGAAGAACAGAATAACGATAATTTTAAGCTTGTATCTCTTGATGGAAATACACCAAAGTCAGGAGCTCAACAGGCTAAGCGTGCTTACTCTAGTTATTTAAAGGATGATGAGTATCAAGTAGATAACACCTCATCTCTTCAAATATCTGAAGTAGATCCCACTGCTAGTGAACCAGTTCCTCCACCACCTGCACCTAAACCTCAGCCTTCTAAGACAGTAAATAAGCAACAAACAAAAGGTACTAAGCCTTTAAGTGGAAATACTCAAAATTTAAATGCAACACCAACTAGTCCATTAAAAAATAAAAATGGTAAATCTTATGATACATCTGATGATGTTGATTTATTTAGTGGTGAACCTACAGCAGAAGAAGTTAGTGAAAGATTAGGAGAATTAAAAAGCTCTGTTTCTAGTTTATTTTTAAATGTTAAAAATACTTTATTTGCTGCTTCTTTAAAAGGTGTATCTACACTTATGAAACCTATTGGAAAAATAGCAGGTTTAACTGCAAAAATGGCAAATATTCCTTTAAAGCTTATAAATAATGGAATTTCTTCTTTATCAAATAAAATGGGGCAAAGTGCAAAAGCTTTAGGAGCTAAAGATGCAAATGAAATAAGACAAGAAGAGCAAATACAAGAGGCTCCTCCAGAAATTAAAACATCAAGTTTTAATGAAATGATAGAATTAAATATATTTTTTACAGATAACTATAAAAAGGCTTTGTATAATAAACCTAAAAATGCAGGTTTTAAACTTAGTAAAATGGAAGAAGAATTAATATGTGGTATGGCAATAGAGGCTATTAAGGAATGTGCTGAGTTTACAGCAGAACTGCCTCCACCTGCAAGTGGTATTTATGAAGGTAGAGCAATTTCAGAAGTTATGGAAAATGTTACTAATGATGATATTGCAATTTTCTTAGGTTTTGTAAAAGGTTTCCCAGGAAAATATATAGGTAAAACATGGAAAATCTCAGAAACTTTTGCTACATGGCTTATAAATAATTCTCCTTTGGGTTAAAATAGAGTGAAAGGAACTATATTATCATTTATTTTTGGTGGAATTATCTTCTGGTCTTTAAATTTAAAAGTTTTTGATAATTTTTTTAAAATTAAAAGACAAAGATTATATAAAGCTTCTTCAGAGAATGATGAAATAATCAATAATAAAGTAGCTAATATAAAATCAAATAAACTTAAAAGGCGAAATAGACCTTTAAAATAGTAATATTTATAGTAAAACAAAAGAATAGATTATGAATAAAAAATTTTTTGTCTCAAGTATATTACTATCTACCTTTTTATTAGGTGGTATAGCTAGAGCAGATAATGTGACTCAACTTATTGTTGAAAAGATGATTAATGCTGATAAAAAAACAGGTTATATCTTATCTACAGAAGTTGAAAGTCTCAGAAATACAAAAATGAAGCAAGGAACATTTTTTGTATCTAAGCCATTTAAAGTAAATAATTCTCTTTTTAAAGAAGGAATAAAAACTTATACTATAGAAAATTTTAATGATGGTCTAAATTCTAATATTGTTGTTACAGATATAAAAAATAATGAAATAAAAAGAATATCTATTGGTAGACAAGCTATAAAAATTATTAAATCAAATAAAGATAATCACTTATTTGTTTTATGTGGTGGATATTTTGGCTCAGTTTGGGAAATAGATCCTAATATTAACCAAGTTATAAGAAAGTATTCAACTTCTTGGAACCCATCAGACATAGCATTATCAAATGATGGTAAAAATTTATATGTAGCATCAGGAAAATTGCAAAAATTTAGCACAGAAAATGACATAGTTCTTGAACCAATAATTCCTAATGATATTAGATATTTTAACTCTGTTAATTCACTCAGTGATAATAATATGATAATAGGGGCTATTAATAAAAGTGGTGAACAAGTAAACTTTACAATTGAAAATACTTCTCTAACTTTGAATAATGCCTATACACAAGCAATAATTTCACCATCAAAAGAGCAAAATATTAATATAGAAATAAAACCTATCTCATTATCAAAAGATATGACTATAGTTTATAGCCGTAATAATGATTTTCTTTATTTATTCTCAACAATAACAGGAAAAATGGAAGCTATAGTTCCTCTTGATTCTAAAATAGATGAAGTTATGATGTTACCACAACTAAATAAAGCTCTTGTTTTACATCGTCTAATAGGACAAGTTTCAATAATTGATCTTGGGCAAGATAATAACACACAATATTCAGTATTTGCGAGAATAATTGATGAAAGATTAAAAGATCCAACTAATACGTTTGTTCTTGATGCAAATAAAGTTTATATAAAAAGTGATAATTCTCAAGAAGGCTATATAGATACAGATAACTTATTAAGATATACATATCCTGTAGTAGAAATTCCACTTAATAGAGGTAAAGAAACATTTAAAATTGCAAAACTTGCAGGTAAAAGATATTCATTAAAAAATAATCAATTATTTTATGAAGAACTAAATGAAAATGATAAAACTCCATCTAGAAAAATCAGATTTAATAATTTTGGAAGTACAGTAGGTGGAATAGATATTAGTTCTGATAGTAAATTAATCTATTTAACAGATTTTTCTAAAAATAGTGTTTATGCAATAGATACATTTACAAATAAAGTTATAAATGAATTTAGAACAGGTAGTGATCCTTCTGAAATAGCACTACAAGGTAATAGTTTATATGTTCTAAATAAAGGAGATCAAACTATTAGCTCCATAGATGTAAAAACAGGTCAAACTATAGGTATTCATAGATTAAAAGTTGATAACAATAATCTTAGTATAATTAAGATTTATGATAAAGAATTTGACCAAATTTTAAAAATCACTCTTGCACCAGATGTTGAGAATAAAGAGTTTATAATGATAAAAGCTGAGAATTAGGAGAATTAAGTGAATAAAAAGTTTATTTTTACAATACCTGTTTTATTATGTATAAATGCTTGTGCTTTACTTGCTCCTGTAGATAAAGAAAAGTATAGTGATTTAGAAGGTCATATATTCTCTTTGGTAACAAATGGACCTATTTCAAATGCTGAAATAAATGTTTTAGAAACATCAACTATTGAACATACTGATAGAAATGGTAAATTCCTTTTTAGAAATTTGCCTGTAGGTTGGTCAACTATTGAAATAAAATCTGAAGGTCATCAGACAATAAGAAGAAAAGTTAGAATTGAACCTTTTGGCATAAAATATTTAGATTTATCTTTAACAAATGATAATACTAAAGTTAATGGAAATAAAATTGTTTTTGAAAGAGCAGGAGATATTTGGATAACAGATGAATATGGTATTAATCAACAAAATATAACAGAAAAGATAAAAGAACAAAATCCAAATCCTGATTATGCAAACTCATTATATTTTAATTCACCAATCTGGTTTAATAATAAAACAAAGATAGCTTATTTAGCGAATGATAATTCTAATAATGCTAGGACAAAAAATGGTGTTTGGATGATGAATTCTAATGGGAAGCTAAATCAAAGAATTACATATGTTGAGTCTAAAGCTTTTCGTATAACATCTAACTCTAAAGGTGATAGATTTATTTATTCTATGGTAAATCCTGATAATGCCTCTAATATAGGTTTGTATTCATATAATACTGTAAATAGTAAAACAGAAAGTCTATCAGGATATAGTTTAGCTAGAGATTTTAACCCAAGATGGTCTCCAAATGAAGATTTGATAACTTACTCAAGTAGTTTAGCAAATTCTCCAAATGTAGTTAATACTTATGATGCAACACAAATGGGAGCACCTAAGAACCAAATATTTACAATGAATACTAATGGTTTAAGTAAAAAGCAATTAACAGAAAGTGGGGATAATTATGATCCATCTTGGTCTCCTGATGGTAAAAAGATTATTTTCATTTCAAATAGATCTGGTTCAGCAGAAGTTTGGGTTATGGATAAAAACGGAAAAGGTCAAAGAAGATTAACAGATACTGGAGCTACTAGAGCTTCAAACCCTATTTGGTCTTCTGATGGTCAAAGAATATTATTTTCAAGTAATTATAAGCAAAGATATTCTAGTTTAAACCCAACAGAATTATGGATCTATGAACCATCAACATATTCACTCAGAATGGTTACAAATGATGCTTTTAATGCTGATTGGTAATGAATAAAGATTATCAAGGCTTATTTTACTTTAAAAACTCAGCTGATGGAAAACCAGTTAGTGTTAGGGTTGAAGATGAGTTAATAAAATTATATTCTAATAATCAAAATATAGATTTGCCAATAAATGAGTTAAGTTTTAGTTTAGGTGGAGAATCAAATAGCTTTATTGTTATTAGTGGAAAAGATGTAACTATTTATACAAAAGATAGTGATATTTTTAATGATTTATTAAATAGCGAAAATAAGTTACAAGAAATACAAGACTTAAAAAATAAATTTGAAACTAATAAAAAAAATAAAAAACTTACTCCTTTATATCTATTAATTTTTTCTATAATTTTTATAGGTTTAATCTATGGCGTTTTATCATTTGGAACTTTTCTTTTAAGTAAAAATTTTCCTCTATCTTGGGAAAAAAAGATTGGCGACTTAGCAATAGGTCAAATGATTGGAACAAAAAGAGTTTCTGATAAACAAATAAATAACTCAATAACACAAATAGGAAAACATTTAGAATCTTACAGTACAAATAAAAATTATGATTTCAAATTTTATGTTGTTAAAAGCGATGAAGTTAATGCGTTTGCTCTGCCTGGTGGTCATGTTGTTATAAATACAGCATTAATAGAAAAATCTGATTCTTATCAAGAAGTGGCAGGTGTTTTAGCACATGAACTACAACACGTTTATCAAAGGCATAGTTTAAAAAAGATGATTAATAGACTTGGAATAAGTTTTACAATAATGATGCTTTTAGGTGATGTTGGTGGAGTTGTAGATGCAATTGGAGGAGAACTAATAAGTCTAAAATTTAGCAGAGATGAAGAGAGTGAAGCTGATAAACTAGGGTTAGAACTAATGTATAAATCTGGTTTAGATCCTCAAGGTATGGTAGATTTTTTTAAAAAGATTGAAAATATAACAAAAGATATTTCAAACCTTCCTGATTTTATCTCAACTCATCCTAATACAAAACAAAGAATAGATGAGTTAAATGAACTTGTAAAAAATAAATATCATAATCCACCAAATAAAAAAGAGTTTAATATAGACTGGAATAAAATAAAACAAATAATAAAAGAAAACAAAATATAAATAAAGCAGAATATATTATTAAATAATTTGATAAAATTTTATCCATTAAAAAGATTTAGATAAAATTATTTTTTATAATTTTCTATAGATAAGTAATATAATTCTTCTACTTGAGATACATTTGAATCAAGTGAATATCTTTCAACAACTCTTTCTCTAGCTTTCCTAGATAATAATTCTCTATAGTCTTTACTATCATGAATTAACTTTAAAGCAAAGCTTAATTGATTTTTTAACTTTGTTGGATCAATAATTATACCTGCACCATCAGATAAAACCTCACCATCTGAACCGACATCTGTTGCTATTATTGCTGCTCCACAAGCCATAGCTTCAAGTAAAGACAAGGATAATCCCTCAATCTGAGAAGGTAAAATAAAAGCATCTGAACTTCTTAATATATCAATTCTTTCATTTTCATCTTTTATTATTCCTGTCCAAGTAATATTTTCTTCTTCTCCATAAATAGATTTCAAAACATCTTCTTGGCTTCCTCCACCTACTATAACCAATTGTGTATCATTCAGACCTTCAGTTCTTAAAAATGTTTTGACCAAATCATCAATACCCTTTTCTGGGTTTAATCTTCCTAAATATGTATAAATTTGTTTATTAGGAAATCTTTCCTTAAAACTTGACTTATCTGGAGTAAATTTATTTGTATCTACACCATTTGGTATAACTTTTATTATTTCTTCAGGAACATTCATTTTTGATAAAATTTCTTTTTGCAGATCAGAAAAAATTATAACTCCTTCATATTGAGCTAAAGAAGAAGCATATATTTGATACACAAGAAAAGAAGTACTTCCATGAAATGTAGGTCTTTTATCAAAAGCATTGTGAAATGTACAAACTATTGGTATATTAAGTTTATGAGCAATTTCAGGTAATTTAAAATCTAAAGGTGATAAACATAAAGAAACATGAATAATATCAGGTTTAATTTCCATAAGTGATTCTGTTAAAATTTTTTCAGAACTTAGAGAAGGAATTGTATAAGCTTGGGATTTATAAAGATAAGGTAAATTTATTTCATTATCTTCATTTGAAATATTTTCATCATGAAAGTGAAAAAAGAATACTTCATGACCTCTAGATGATAATATGTTTGTTATTTCTTTTGAATAAGTTACATTTCCACAAAATGGAACTTTTTTACCAATCCAAGCAACTTTAAGTTTTTTGTTTTGCATTACTCTCTACTTTTTTAACTTACAAAAACCAATATATTTAAACATATATAACTATTATTCTCAATAGAATTAAATATTATTGTATCAGAATAAGATTTTCAAAATTTAAATGGTGCATAATTTCTCTAAGTATCAAGATAATTGCATAATTTTCATGTTCTGAGAATTCATTTTTTATTAATCTCGGATTACTCATAACTAGCTTAGTACATTCAGTAAAAATAGACTCAATATTTTGAATTGTTAATATACTCTCATTATTAAAGCTATAAATAATATCTTTTATCTTAATATCATTACTAAATAATATATTATTGAAATTATTTAATTCTTTATTATTCATTATCTCATTTTCAATTACATTAATTGAATATTCTATTTCTGATTCATTAGTAAGAAAAGATTTAAAATATTTTTCAGCAATTTGTTTATATCCAATTTTTAAATAAATTTGTTGTATTAAATCTGAATTATTATATAAACTAAATTCTGTAACTTCATCTTTAATAAAAATTGTTGTATTATGTTTATTTTCCATGATTTTTAATTAATAAATTCTTGTTTTAAGAACCTTCTAAAATAAATAGCTAAGCCTAAGCCTATTGTACTTCCACTAACTAAATAAATAAGATTATATAATACTATTAATAGACAAATATATATTACATTATTATTATTTTTATCTAAATTGATACCAATGATTGGTATAAGTGATATTATTAACTCAATTATAAAGCTTAAAAATATAGATAATATAGCTTTTTTTATAGTTTTTACTAAAAACAAAGATATAAAACCACTAATAAGAAAACCTAAAAACTCTGCCCCTATTAATAGAAAAATTAAATTTATAAAGAATAAAATTACAGAGTATATTATTGACAAAATAGTATTATATACCTACAAATATAATTTTTATAATTTATCTGTAGATATATAAATAAGTTAAATAGTCCAAGTATCTCCTGCTTTTTTCTTTTCTCTTTTCCAAAAACAAGTAAATAAAGCATTCTGTTGAATCATTGTAATTAATTCCCAACCTTCATCACCAAGTTTTTGCATTGTGTCTATAGATTCAATACTTTTGGGTTTTGTTAAATCTATAGGAGGGCTTTGAAATTGTAATTGACTAACTTTATATTCCCATTTTGACATAGTTTTAAATACCTTACTTAAAATTATTTACTCATATTTTACAACAACAAAACTGTAATTACTATACTCAAATAAAATTGATTAAAAAAACCATTAAAAATATTAGAATTTATTATTTTTTAGCTCCTTAGAGTTAATTTTTAACCTATTATATTACCAAACTAAAAAATACTGTGTTTTAGAAACATTTAAACTATTTAAATATCTTTTATAGGCATAACTAGAATTAAATTTATTTTCTATTAGCACTTTGTATTTCTTTAAATACACCTTTAGCCCATTTCTCTGTTTCTTTTTTTCCTTTTCGACCAGAATAATGTAAACCATCTTGGCCATGATATTCATTTATAAATTTTCTTGAATCTATGAATGTTCCATGACTTGAAACAGCTTTAGCTAAAAAACCATAAAATGTTTTAAGCTCTTCAGGAGTTCTTTTTTTAGGATCATATTTAGGAGGCCCTGCCCAAAATAATTTAGCACCTGAATTTGTTATTGCATTGCCTAGTTTGTCAACTTGCTTACTTACACTTGCTTGTGTAGCATTTTTCATCATATTTCCACCCATAGTTACTATAACTATGTCAGGTTTTTCTTTAGAAAGAATTTTTTCAATGTTAGGTGTTTGATGTTCTTTAGTTCTAAACTCTTTACCATCTATTCCCTTAGACCAAAAACCTGCTGTAGCTGATTTACCAGAAAACCACCATTCAGGTGATGACCCCCAACTTGCATAAGTAACAACCTTTGCATTAGTTCCTCTTACAAGTTTATCTAAGTTAGCTCCATAAGACCCAACAGTTTGAGAGTCACCTATAATAAGAACTTTAGTATTTTTATTTATAGTTTTATTATCATCTAAAAAAGAAAAATTTACTTTACTTACCTCTTTAAATTTTGTTCCAAGTGTAAATCTATCAAAAAAATTTAAAAAGTTATCTAATTTACTTTCTTTTGGTTTAGGTTTAGTTAATATTTTTGTATCATTAAAAGAAGATATTACTATATTATTAGATAAATTATTTATTCCTATTACTGTCATTTTCTAAACTCAACTAAATTATTTTTATATATTTTTATAGACTAACAAACAAAAAAACTGAACAATTTTTAATATCTAAATGAAAATTATCTTAAAAATAATATTATTAATATTTTCTGTTGATTAATTTTGAAGCATTAAAAGCATTTAATATAGAAATTTTTATATTATCTATGTCTTTATCTAAAATCCAATCATCAAATGCTATATCACTTGAAATATGTTCAATATAAAATTTATTTTTAAAATATGTTATAAATTCACCTAAGTTTTTATCAGATAGACCTGTAATTTGACTAACTAAGTCACCATTAAATTTACTTTTTATAAACTCTTTTTTTTCAATATCATTTTTATAATTTTCAATAAAATCAAATATATGTGCTTCTGGAAAATAATAATTAATTCTAGCTAAATAAATTTCTTTATTAGAATTATATTGAAAATATGTTTTATTAGTTAAATCTTTTGTATTTATATATTCTAAAAAACCTTTATATGTAATTCTTTTCTTATTTCTAACTCTATTAATATGATTCATTTCTTCAAATGAAAATATAATAGGATTAAAGAACTTAGATTCAATTACAAAATCATATATATCACTTACATTATCAAAACCAAAAGTATATCTATCATAATCAAATCCTAAAAAATCCAAAATATCTAGAATATTTTCTGTAAGCATTAATTCTCTTGGATTATAACCTGATTCATTTTTTATAATATATGCTAAACCTTTATGACCATACTTTAATCCAAATTTATGAGCCACACGACCTATAATATTTCCTAGATCATTCCAATTAAGATATTCTAGATTTGTATAATAATGCTCATTAGATTTAATTAAATCTATCTGAAATTCTTTATATTCAAAGCTTATACAATCACCATTTGAAACTATCTGTTTTGGATTAAAAGACTTTTTTATGTAATTTCCAATATCAAAGTTTTTATTAAAACTAATTACAATATCCATATCACCAAAAGACTCTTTATTTCTATATGAGAATGGTATATTAATGTTTAAAATATTTTCTGATTTTTTTAATATATTAATTACTTCTTTAGATAAATCATTATATTCATCTTTTTGGTATCTTCTTGTAAAACAGTTTTTTAGAGCATTACCTCCCATAAAATTTATTCTAAAACTCCAACTTTGATATTTCTAAATCTTGCAGGGGATGAGCCATGTCCTACATGACCTGTTTGCATAGGTTGTCCTTTACCACAATTAGGTACTCCCCATATTCTCCAATATTCTTGATTTGCTATTGCATCACAAGAGTTCCAAAAATGGACTGTATTATCTGTATAAGTTGGATTTTTTAACATTTTACCAAGCTTTCCATCTTTTATTTCCCAAGCTATTTCTGTTGCGAATTGAAAATTCCATCTTTTATCATCTATACTCCAACTTTTATTTGTTGCCATATAAATTCCATCTTCAACATCTTCAATTAATTGTTCAAATGTTTTATCCCCTGATTCTAAGTTTATATTTGTCATTCTAATTATTGGTAAAAAATTCCAATTCTCTGCCCTTACAGATCCCATACTTCTTGTATTTAAACTAGGAGCCGTTTCTCGTGATGTTAGGTAACCAACAAATAGTCCTTTATCAATAATTGAAACCTTTTGCCCCTCAACACCTTCATCATCAAAAGCAAATGAACCTAAGCCATAAGGAATAGTTGCATCAGCATAAACATTAATAATTTCAGACCCATATTGAAGTTTATTCAATTTATCAGGAGTTAAAAAACTTGTTCCAGCAAAACTAGCTTCCATACCTAAAACTCTATCATATTCAATTGGATGTCCAATAGACTCATGAATTTGTATAGCCATTTGATTCCCTTCTATTACTAAAGTTGTTTCTTTAGAAGGACATTGTTCAGCTTCTAATAACTGTAAAGCCTCATCTGCAACTCTTTCTGCATGGTTTAAAAAGTCCATTTCTTCTATAAATTCATAACCACTATTTCTAAAATCACCTCCACAATTACAAGGATATGAACGAGTTTGCATTTCATCTCCATCTATTGCATAAGCTTGTATCCCACCACCTGTTTTTATATACTCTTGTTCTATGTAAGCACCTTCAGAACTTACAAATATTTTTTTATGCTTAAAAAAGGTCATTTCTGAAGTTACAATTTCTATCTTATGATTTTTTTGCATTAATTCACAAGATTTTATTAATAAATCTAATTTTTCAGAAGCTGGTATCTTAAATGGGTCTTTTTTATATTCTGATATATAGTTTTTTTGTACAGGTTCAAGCTCAGAAAGATTTAAGCTAAATTTATTTGTATATGAACTAGCTTCTGCGATTTTTATTGCTTTTTCAACAACATTTTTAACTTCATTTAGACTTAAATCAGAACTAGAAGCAAATCCCCAAGAACCTTTATAAATAACTCTGACTCCAAAACCAACACTTTCAGAATAATTTAAGTTTTCAACTTTTTTATTTCTTACTAATATATGCTCTTGCTTTAAATCTTCTATACGAATATCACAATAAGTTGCTCCCATTTTTTTTGAAATTTCAAGAGCTGAATTTATTATTTCTTTAATCATTACAATTTTATTTTCCACAACACTTTTTATATTTTTTACCGCTTCCACAAGTGCAAGGGTCATTTCTACCTATTTTTTCAGAAACTCTAACAATATTTCCATCAATATATTGATATTTATTTTCTTCCCATATATTTATTTTCTCATCATAAGAATATTCTTTATCAAAGTATTTCTCATGAAATGTTACTGTCATTTCATTTGCTTCTTTTAATCCTTGATAACCTACCTCTAAAGCAACATTATCCATTAGTTCTACTTCATTATTATATCCCTCAAACATTCCATCATAAATAATTTTTCCTTTGAATGGTAATAATGTAGCCTTAACAAATTGTGGTAAATAATCATCTGGTATTACATCACTTAAATAGTCTAATAAACCTAAAACACCATAAGCTTTAGCTGTTTTAGCATCAATAAATACAGTATGATTTTTCAGATGTTTATATATAATAAAAATACTATGAACATATAATTTCCAATTTTTTACTAGTTCTTTATCTTCTTCTGATAAATTACCTTTTTCTAAATATGAATCAATAAAATATTCCATATTTTGATATATTTTAGTTCTTAATTCTAACTGTTTAGATGAATCTATATATTTAAATTCACTAGGTTTATCTATCTTTTCAAAGATATTTAATTCATCATTAGCATTCATTAAAAATCTAGTATATAAATTATTAAAATATATTGCCTCTGTTGTTGTTAATTTCATATTACCTCTTTATATATTCAATGTTGATTTTAATTCATTTAATCTTTCATTTATTTCTTCATTTGATAAAGCTTTAAATCTATCTGGTAACATATTTCTTGAGGAACTTTCAAATACAGCAAGATATTCCATAAACTCTATCATTCTTGAATCTCTATTTGGTATAAAGTCATCTATAGCTCTTAGCATATCTTCTTCTAATATTTTTTCATTATTATTATCTGCTGCAAAACCATCTGCTATCAAAATTATCGCCTCTATATCAGCTCCAGAATAACCTAATATCTTTTCATTTATTTTTGAAAAATCAGCTATATCATAATTTATTTTACTCTTTGAAAATAAAGCTTTTATAACGCCTTCTGTTTCTTCATGTGTTTGAGGATAAAAGAAAGGAATTTTACTATCAAATCTACCTGGTCTTTTTAAATCTATGTCAAGTTTATCAGGTCTATTTGACATTATTAACCATAAAATTTTACCTCTATTTGTTGTATCGCTCATAAAAGCTTTTATTCTTGCATAAACCCTACTAGATGTCCCACTATCACCTTCATCATTCCCTCCACCTAATGCTCTATCAACCTCATCCATTATTATTAAAACCGAACCTAAAGCTTTTACCATATTTAATATTTTTTCAAGATTTGCTTCTGTTGTTCCAACCCATTTATCTCTAAAGTTTTTTAATTTTAAACAAGTTAAACCACATTCACCAGCAAATGCTTCAGCAACAAATGTTTTACCTGTTCCCATAGGGCCTACAAAAAATATTCCCATTGGTACACGCCTATAATTAGCATCTTTAATGTTTTTTATTATTCTTCTAAGATAACTTTTAACTTCAAACATACCACCAACAGTATCAAGATTATGAACAGGTTCTACTAATTCAACTAAACCAAAACATTCCCCCTCTATTATTGCTTTTTTCTTATCTTTTATTAGGTTATATGATATTTTTTGATTTGTTTTTAATGCTTGTCTAAATAAACTTTCAATCTGAATTCTTCTTAAACCTGCTGTTAGAATTGCTAATTGTTCAATACTCATTTCTAAATCGACTTTTTGAGTTTTTAAGGTATAGTTTATAAACTCTAATCTTTCATCATAATCAGGCATTGGGATTTCAATTGAGTGTATTTGAGGGTTTCTAACAATCCTTTGGTTTATATCAGCTAAATTTTCAGTTACTAATAAAATTAAATTATCTGAATTTAATAAATTTGGATCAGATGCCCATCTCTGAAATGTAACAAGATTAGCTCTCTCATCTGGTGTTAAAAAATTAATTTCAGCTGCTTGTGCTATAGTTTCTGCATATCCCAAAACAACTCCAGAAGATATAGAAGGTATTTTTAAAAATTTTTCTAATAATGGTAATACACTTTGTGTATGTGTTGGTAAATTATCTCCTAAAGTATTTTCACCTAATAAACTTAATTTAGCATTCATTGATTTTAAAAAACTTTTTTTTATTTCTGCACTTGGAAAACTAATTCCTTCACTAGAATCATAGTAAAGAGCTATATCTTTATTTTTACTCAATAAGCCTTTTATCAAAAACTCTTTTAATGAAACAAACTTATCTTCATAGGGAACTAAATCTAATACATTAGAATGTAAAATAAACATAATACCTTCACCAGCTAGATATTTATCTCTTAGTGACTTAACCCAATTAGGGTCATTTAAAATTTGTCTATTTTCTTCTTTATCCTTATTTTTATTTATTTCAATCATTACAAATACCTAAACCTAAAATGATTTATACAGTTTACCTTATTATTAATTTTTAATTATTAATTTTTTAAATATATGATTAATTTTGTTTATTACATTGTTGAGTAAGTGTTTAATATGATATTATTTTTAGTATATTTTTCAAATTATATTATGTTTCTAGAGGTCTAGTTATGAAAACTTATTCAAAACTTGCAATGTTAATATCTATTAGTTTAATAAGTTTTTCTTGTGCTTCACCTAATCAGATTAGCAATGTTTCAAATAAATCATCATTTAATACAAAATCAGTAGAGTATAATGAGGACGCTTATTTATTAGCATTCCCTGATATAGCTAATGCTGTTAAATTTGGAAGTTTACCAAATGGTTATACTCATTATAAATCAAATGGGATAAATGAGGGTAGATTGACACAAATAACATATTTGAATGCAAAAAAAGCTGTCGACTCTTTTAGTGAAAAAGCCTATTTATTAGCTTTTCCTGATATAGATAATGCAGTTAAGTATGGAAGTTTACCTAATGGATATGCTCATTTTAAATCAAATGGATACTCTGAAGGAAGACTAACTCAAACATCTTATTTGAATGCTAAACAAACTTTGAATAATAGTAAATTCAAAGAGGATGCTTATTTGTTAGCATATCCAGATATAGCAAATGCTGTTAAGTATGGGTTTATTCCTAATGGTTATACTCATTATATAAATAATGGAATAAATGAAGGTAGATTAACACAAATTGTATATCTTAATGCTTTAAATTATGTTCTCTATGGAGATAAATCAGGAAATAATATAAACTTCGGAAATTCAAATAATACATCCTCAAAATATGTTGAAATTACATCTACATCAAACCAAGTAGCTCCTAACTCAACAATTACATTAACAGCTAAAGCTTTTAATAATTTAGGTACTCAAATACTTGACTCTAACTCAAATGATAAATGGACTTGGAGTGCATCACCTCTAACTCCTTTTAGAGGATTTTTAGATTATGATGGAACAAATATAGCTAAATTTACAGGTGCTGGTACATCTGGTAACATAACAATTACTGCAAAATCTAAATTAACAGGAAAAACTGCATCAATTAATATCAATGTTCTTGATGTAGATCCTAAAATAGAATCAATACTTCCTAATGATAATACACTTACATTCCCTAGTAATACAAATACTATATCAAATCTAAATTTATCTTCTGGAACTATATCAACTAATTTCTCAACAGTTTTTAGTGATGATAATAAAGATTGGGTTTTACCTTCTCAACTAACTGTTGCTTATGAAAGAAATATAAATTTGAGTGGCTCTGGAATATCTACAAATATACCATCATCACAAATGGATAACTATGATATTTATGTAGGTGGTTTTAGTGGGGCTAATTCATCACATTATATAAGTGGTTATAATTATCAGTTATCTGCTGATAAAAGAACATTCTCAATTTTACCTACATTCTATTCATCAGGTCTAAGTACTGGATATATAATAATAAATGCTAGACAAAATGGTGTTGTTAAAAGAAAACATCGATTTAATATAACTACTGGTATTTCAGGTTCAATAGGGTAAAAAATTATGAAATCAATAAAAATATCTTTTAACAAAAATTTTGGGGAATATAAAATGAATTTTTCAAATAAATCAAGTCTTATTTTATCATCACTTTCGATAGCTTTAATAAGTTCTTGTAGTGTTTCTACATCTCCAGAAATAAATATGAGTAATAAAGGATTTGGTGAAGTTAAAATAAAATTATATAATCCAAGTAAGTCTATATCTAATTTTGGAAAATTTAGAGTTAAATATATAGATTCCACAGATGTTTTTAATGGTAATTTATCTGTATATGGTTCTGGAATTGTTGCTCCTATAACAAATGCTGTAGCAAATCCTATAAGATTGCCAGATGGTAAATCTAATTTTCCTATCTATTTTAATTCAAATTCTATACCTGTTGGTAATAACAGAATAATTAAAGTTAATGGTCTTGATAAAAGTTTAAACTCTTTAGGTAGTCATGTAACAATAATGGGTGTAACAAATGTTAGTTCTTCATATGCTAATGAAGCTGAAGTAAGCTGGAGAACAACACCAACTGCAAAAGTTATAGAACGATTAATATCTCTAAACTCTCAATATGCATCAACAGTTGATTATATACAAATTCAAAATATAGTTGATAAAATAGTAAATAATACAACAATAAATATAACAACTGATGATGTTCATCCTAGTTTAGTTAACTCTAATTCCATTGGAGATTATATTAATAATAATTCTGGTACTTTACCAGTTGTTAATGATAGTACACAAGCAAGTAATTATAGATTAACACCCCAAACTATAACAGGAAAAATAAATGGTATTACATATAATATTGTTGCAGAAAATCAAGTTCCTGTTAAGCGTAGACCATCAGCAAAGGTTGTTTGTGATGATCCTGCATCAAACATAACTGTTGTTACAGATATAGATGGGAACTATACAATTAATGGAGTTACACCTGGAAGTGGTTATAATGTGAAGGCTTTAGTTGATTATTATGATGAAAATATTGTTACAAATGTTTCTTCAGGAGCTTCAAATATTAATTTTAATCCTTTAAAGCAACATTACATAGAGTTTAGTATAAGCAACTCCTTTGGAGTTATGAGATTTCCTACAACGAGAAATATTAAAATGCAAATTATAATTCCAACAGGTGCTAATGCAACAAATATGGGTTATACCCAAGCTCATAAAGATGCAATTGTTAAAGCAATAAATAATTGGCAAAACTTTGCTTCTGATAAAATAGCATTTACAATATTACCTGATGTATTAGATACAGATCCTAATTTAACTCAGAAAAAAAATGAATCTGATATTTATATTGAATGGTTAAAAAATCTTTCTGGTGGAGCAATAGGAGTAACATACCCATTCCCAAATACAGCAACATCCACAGTTCCACCAGGTTCAACGTCTTTCTTTCCTAATTTTTCTACAATGCCTTATAATAATTCATATAGAGCCTCAGTAAGTTTAGCAACTTATGACAGTACCAATACTAAAATAAATGATATAGGAATGACATCTTTAGCTGCTCATGAGATTGGTCATGCTCTTGGATTAGCTATTTTTGATAGTCTTAATACAGGTAATACTCATCCTCAGAGTAATCAAGATGATTTAATGTATCCTAGTTTAGATTTTTTCGCACCTAAAAATTATAATGTTAGTAATAGAGATTTAAATACTTTAAGGTTTTTATACGAAATTCCAGCTAATATAACAAGAAGTTAATGTTAAAAATAAATTTATTAAAAAAATTACAATTATTTGTTTTATTAAGCTTTAGTATTCTGAATAGTTGTAGTTCTTATCAAGTTAATCAAAAAAAGGATTTAATTGTTGAACCTACTAAATCTCCAATAATAACTATAAGTCCAATTGTTAGCCCTATTCCAAATAAGACAACAGAACCCATTAAAAATAATACAGAATCTTTATTACCAACACCACAAGCAACATCATTATCAAAAGACAGCGGACAGATACTTTTAGATGGGGTTCCAGTTCCAAAACCTAGTATTATAGTTGCAACTCCTGTTCCTGATAATATTCATAATCTTAAAAATGATGTTATTACTTTGACACCTAGTATATCAATGCCTTCTCCTATTACAAGACCATCTGAAATTCCTTTAATGAAAATAAATAAAGGAGATAGATTAGTTTATACATTAATTGATAATAATAATATTAATCAAATCTATTCTATTAATAAAGATGGAAGTGATAGAAAAAAAGTAAGTTTAGAATTAAAAAATCAAAATATGCCTTCATTTTCTTTAGATGGTACAAAAATATTTTTTGTAAATACACTGGTTGATAACTCAAATGATATATATAAATCAAATATAGATGGAACAAAATTAGAAAGACTAACAAATTTAGCACAAAAAGTTTCTTATCCCAAAATTTCAGAACAAAATAGATTATTATATGTTTTTAATAATCAACTTTATATGATAGAAACAGATAATTCAATTTATCAAATTAGTAAATCAGATAATAAAATTTCTCAACCTAAATGGGTTAATAATAATAAAATTGCTTTTTTAAGCTCAAATAATAATTTTAGTGGAAATATATTTACTATAGATGTAAATGGTAACGATATCAAACAAATAACGACATTAAATGATATAGCTTCTTTCGATATGAGAGATGATGTAATAGTTTACTCAAATATATTTGGCTTATGGATTAGTAACTCTAATTATGAAAATAATAAAAAAATATTAGAAGATGGATTTATAAAAGAAGTTGCATTATCTCCAGATAAGACAAAGATTGCTTTTACATCAACTAAGGCGGAAAAAAGACAAGTTTATATAGTGAATATAGATGGAACTAATTTAATTAAAATTAGTGATGATAGGGAAAGTTTTGAACCTAGTTGGTAAAAATTTAATTCATAGATTTTCATACACTAAAATTCTTGATTTATTTTATGTACAATATTTGTTTGTTAATTAAAATATGATTCTTGAAATAATAATGAAAAAAATAATCTACTTTCTACCTTCTATAACTATTATGGTTTTAATTTTTTTAGCTTCAAATGACCCAGCATCTGGAGAAAAATCTGATTTTATTACAAAATTTATATTTAAGATATTAGATGAAATATTAAATACACAACATACATATTCTCAAGAAATGGGTTTAAGTTTTTTTATAAGAAAAATGGCTCATATAACAGAGTATGCGTTACTAAGTTTAAGCATATATTTTGGATTGTCTAAAAATTATAATATTAATAATGAAAAAAATATAATTATGTCATCATTATTCTCTATATTTTATGCCATCACTGACGAATATCATCAAACCTTTATAGTTGGTAGGGTTGGAACGTATGAAGATGTATTAATTGATTCAATAGGAATTTTAATTATTTCTCTAGCTTTAAATAAGATTATATTGAGAAAAAAGACAAAAAGTTAAAAGACAGGAAAAGAAGAAGATAATGTTTAATAATTTCAATACCTATGTACATTAATTTTATCAAAACAATTTTTATCACTTAATAATACAAATATTATTATCCAAATAAAAATCTCTCTTTTTGCTTTAGTCTTTTTTCTTCTACTCCTGCTTCCAATCGTTCTACTATATTTGCATTTATATCTTGCATTAAATCACTTATTTCTGGTTCTTTTAATATTATAAGAATTTCATCTAATATATCAGCAATTATGTTGTTTAAAAGAGAATCTCCTAATTCAGAATTAAGTGCTGCTCTTAAGGATGTTGCAAAACTAATAGTTGAACGATCTAAAAACTTATTAATACTTTCCTCTGACAATAATTCAGCTACCTTATCTTTAACATAAGGAATCTTCATTAATGTTTTATATTGTGGTAAATCATCTATTGTGTCTTCTATAACATGAGATAAAAAATCAACTATTATTTTACGATTTTCATTAACTATACGTATTTCAATTTTTTTTATATTTTCTACTATTACTTTTTGAAGTCTTGGATTATGCTTTTCTAAAACTTGTTGAGCTAAATCTTTGTTAACTCCAGCTTTGATATCTTCCTTAATATCATTTAAAATATCTGCTGAAATACGATTTGAAGTATCTGCATCTAAAACTTCTTTTACTTTTCTGATTCTATTTGCAATACTGCTATATAATAAACTATCTCTAGAAATAATACCTTCTTTTACCAATCTTCTAAATATGAAAATAACTCTCAATAACCTTAAAACTCTAAATGAATCTAACGGAATACACCCTAAAAGATCGTATAAATGATAAATAGGATATAAAACCTTCTCTTCTTCTCCTCTAGTTCTTATCGCATAAGACCACATAGATAAAAATTCAATTAAAAATATTATTACAAAAAAGCTATCAATATAAAAGAAATAATCTATATAATTTCCAGAATAGTCAATTCCACGCCAATAATTTGTTTCTATAATACGTTTTATCTTATTATCAAAAAAAGTTTCATTTTCTTGAACATTAATATTTGTTGTTGTAGTCCAGAAAATATTAAAAGCTTGTCTTGAAGAATTTACGTTTAAGTGTTTTCTCATTCTTTCTTTTACAAGCTCAAATTCGCCCTCTTTATTAGCACGGCTAAATGGTTGTTCATCTATTAATTGATCTGAAAGCTTAACCATTTGCAAAGCTAGTTCAGTCTTATTAGGTTGATTTGATTTAATAGAGTTAAAAAATAATTGAGCTTGATTTATATAATTAACAGTTGTGTTATGAGGTCTAATTCCTTTTACTTTATCATATTCTGTAAGTATAGGAATATAATGAAAATAAAAATTTCTAAACTTTAAATATGTAAAATCAAACGAAAAAATACACAAATTTAGTATTGCAATAAATAACATGAAAAAATCGAGAAGAAGCAGTTTTTGGCTTTTTTGACTAGCTATATCCCAATTTATTTTAATCATATTTAAGCTATTTCATCACAAATTTTACTATACATAAGGTTTAGATTTTGTTTATAAAACGCCATTGCTTCTAGTATTAAAAATATAGATGCAACTCCATCCTTTTCTACAATATGATTAATATTTATATGATAGTCACCATCAAGTGAACTGCCTAAGACACAACCATTTGTCCTCATAACTTCACTTATATGTCTACTATCTCTTGATTTAGCATCAAAGAAAGGTATTTCATATTTTTCACAAAGTTTTTCAATTAATTTTCCTTCTCCTACAGGCTTTACTATACCTTTTTTAATTCCTTTATTCTCCACAGTATGTTTTACCAAAATAGCAAAAATTGCTTCATCTGAAACAATAGATCCAGAAATATCAATTGCTTTAACTTTACTACCATCACCATCAAGTGCAAAACCAACTTGTAAATTCGTTCTTGGTGATATAACAGTTTGTTGTAAATTTATTAAATTCTTTTTATTAAGATTTGGGACAATACCTCCAAAATCAAAGCTTGGGTTATTATTAAGCTCTCTAATCATACAATCATGATTAAATAATAAATCTTTTATATAAGATGATGCAGAACCATTCATAGAATCAACAGTTATATCGATTCCTGCTTTAGCAATTTTACTAAGATTAACTACATTATTAATCTGATGGAAATAATAATGCTTTGGATTAAATTCATTTATTTGACCTGGAGTTATAGGAAAATCTGGTAAACCTGCTTCAACAAGTTTTTTTATCTCTTCTTCTATTTCATTTGTCATATGATCTCTAAGTAAAGAACCTTGAGCATTACAAATTTTTACTCCACTATATTCATAAGGAGCATCACCTGCTGTTATTACAATACCGCCTGTAAGGTTTAAAGTTTTAACCACCCAGAATATAGCAGCTGTTGGAGCTGGTCTATCAGCAATATAAACATCAAATCCATTTTTTATAATAATTTCTGAAACTTCTTCTGCATATTTACTTCCTAAAAATCTTGTATCAAAACCAATAGCTAATCTAGGAGGAAAATTATCAATATAATTTTGTTCTCTTCTAAAATAATTACAAATAGCTTGAGTTAAAACTTTTAATCTATCGTAAGTAAAATCTTCAGAAATCACTCCTGCCCAGCCATTATGTGAAAAGCTTATCTTATCCATACCTTCATTCTTTCATTTTTTCTTTTAATGTTATTATCGCTTTTATTGGTGTTGGATTTATACCATTAATTAAAGCATGATAAATGCTAAAATAATCACCAAGATAAACCAAAGCTATTTGTCTTTCAAAAAATGATTCTCTATCAACAAATATATTTTCTATAGTTGTTTCATTAAACATATTTAATGTTACATCTACTTGCTTTTTTATAAAATCACTTTCAGATTTATCTCTAAGTACTATAATAAAGGAATTTTTTAAATCAGTTTGTGTTAAATTAACTATTTCATTATGAGTTAACTCTGGAAATGAATTAAAGATAGCTGTAACTTTAGAGTTTTCATTTAATTGATTTTTCCATCTAAGAGCTATAAATTCTGTTAAAGGACTTGTTCCAAATATTATTAAATTTTTATTTTTTATTTTTTGTGCTAATTCTAGCATTTTAGAATTATTTTTATAATTTTCATTATCTCTGATTTTTTTCAAGAATTTAAAAGAAGCTTTTACTTCATCCAAATTTATATTTAAAAGCTCTATTTTGGATAAAACACCTATTAAAGAATAAAATAAATCTCCTATAGCAGCCCTAGGCATCTTTAAAGTTCCAGATATTTTTATTATTTTATGATTATTTTCTAAAGCTATTTTTTCTAAATCTCCACCTCTTGTTATAACTATGTAATTTGATTTTTTTTCAATAGCTTGTTTGTAACAACTAAGCGTTTCATAAGTATTACCAGAGTAACTTAAAAAGATGCATAAAGATTTTTCATTAACAAAATTAGGTAAAATATCGTTTCGATTAACTATTATTGGAATTTCAGATTTACTGTATAAATAAGATTTAAAAAGATCTCCACTAATACAAGAACCACCCATACCAAAAATTACGATATTACTAATATTTTCATAATTTTCTGAATATTTTATAGAATTAATTAAGGCTTGTTCTGAATCTTCAGGTAATGAATCTGTTATCTTTAAAAGATCATCAGAATCATATTTAATAAAATCAGATAACATGAAGCCTCAAAAACTATAATAAAATATTTTTCATGGATTATACAATAATATATATCTTGATTCAAATTATTAAAAATTACTAAATGAGAATAAAATCTTAAATATTACCAAACAGAACACAGATTACATGGATAAAAAGTATAAGCACAGATTTTTAATAAATAAAATAGTATACTAAGTAAGAGATGAAAAAAAGAGGAAGATAAGAAGTAAAAAGTGATGAGATAAAAAGGTAAGAGTTAGTAACGTCAATACTTATGCTATTATTTTATAAAAAATTTTAGAACATAGATTACATGGATAAAAAGTATAAACACAGATTTTTAATAAATAGGAAATGATATTTAAGGTTCTAAATATTCTCTTGTCTTCTCAATTCTTCTCTTTTTTACATAAGGAAAAATATGACTAATGAGTTAGATAGATTAAAACAGGTATATATTGATAGGAAAAACTTAAAAATAAGTTATAACCCTGTTTTGCCTGAAAATTATTATTTACTTAATTCAAGAGAAAAGATGTTTATAATTTCTCTTTTAAAATATTTTGGAACAAATTTTGAAAATTTAAAGGTTTTAGATCTAGGTTTTGGATCTGGAATTGATATTTTTACACTTATAAAATCAGGTTTTAATATTAAAAATATATATGGTGTTGAAGTAATAGAAGAAAGATTTAATAACCTAAAGAATATAATTCCAAATGCTAACTTAAAGCTTAATAGTGGGTTTAATATTCCTTTTGAAAGCGAAAATTTTGATTTAGTCATACAATCTACTGTTTTTTCATCTATATTAGATAAAAACTCAAGAAAACTACTATCAAATGAAATACTCAGAGTATTAAAACCTAATGGTAAAATATTTTTTTATGATCTAAAGTTTAATAATCCTTGGAATAAAAATGTTATCAAAATTGACAAGAATGAATTAAAATATTTATTTGAAAATTGTAAGATAAAATCAAATTCTCTAACATTAAATCCTGTTATTGTTAGAGAAATTGCTAAAAATTCAATTATTATATGTGAAATCTTAGAAAAAATACCTATATTATGCTCACATTATTATTCTATAATAGAAAAGAAGTAGGATTAATAGAAATATATTAAACAAAACTTATTCTTTAATTAACTATAGCATAAACAAGAATAAAAAAAAATTTACTATAACTTTATTATGTGTTGTAGAAGATAGAAAAATATTCTTTTATCTATAAAAAAATTAATTTTAGTTATATTTTAGTTTAACTATATGTTAAAATTAAATAGAAATTTTGTAGAGGTAATTTAAAAGTGTCTGTAAAAAAGTTTTAGCTTTAACTCTAAGTAGTTTAGTTATTTATTCATGCTCTCAAAATATTAATAACCAGTTGGTTACAGATATACCAAAAGATGAAGTGTCATCTTTTGCAGTGAAAATAACAAAACCTGAAGTTATTGATATGCCTTCACCAAATAAAAATCCTAGACCTGAAGGCTCACAAATAAACACAATAGTTTTACATCATACAGCAAGTAAAGCAGAAGCTAAGTCAACTGGTAAATTCTTTCAAGATCCTGCATCAAAAGTTAGTGCTCATTATACTGTTGATAGAACAGGTTATATTGTTCAATCAGTTAGTGATGCAGAAGCATCATGGCATGCAGGAAAAAGTGAATTTAATGGTGTAGCTAATGTAAATGTTTTTTCAATTGGCATTGAAATTTGTAATGTTGGAGATAATATAGAGGCTTATCCTGAAGCACAATATAATGCAGTTATAAAACTTGTTTCTTATTTAGTAAAAACATATAATGTGCCATTAGCTAATATTACTAGACATAGAGATGTAGCAATTCCAGCAGGAAGAAAAACAGATACTTCTGATAACTTCTCAACTAAAAAGGTAATTGATGGAGTTAAATTAGCTCTTAAGGGTAAGTTTACAGCTGTTGAAAAACCATATAAACCGACCTCTATTCCAAATACATTAGCAGTTGTTTTAGAAAAAGATATGACAGCAAAAGATATTGCAGATGTTTATTTAGATAACGAAGTTAGAGAAAATGAAATAAGTTACCTTAACCCTAAACTTGAAGGAAATATTAAATCTGGTACAGTAGTAAAAATACCAGCAGATTACAATTATTTCTATCAGTTAAGAAAGAAAAACTAATAAGTTAAAAAAAGTAAAAATAGAGCTAAATAATTTAGCTCTATTTTTTGTAATTATCCATAAAAAAAGCCACTTTTTTAAGTGGCTTTTTTGTTAATTTTTAAACAGCGTAAACGCTAACTTTCTTTCTGTTATGACCTTTACGTTCAAAAGTTACTTTTCCATCAACTAATGCAAAAAGAGTATAATCTCTACCCATTCCTACATTATTTCCAGGATGAATTTCTGATCCTCTTTGACGAACTATAATGCTGCCTGCTGGTATAACTTGTCCACCATAAACTTTAGTCCCAAGTCTTTTTGCATTACTATCTCTACCGTTACGTGTACTACCGACACCTTTTTTATGAGCCATTTTCTTTTATCTCCTTAAAATCAAGTAATTATTATTCTTAAGTATTAATCTTAAGCTTCAATCTTTTCAACCATAACTCTGGTGAAGTATTGACGATGACCATTTTTTCTTCTGTAGTGCTTCTTAGGTCTCATTTTATAAACAATTACTTTTTTATGTCTGTCATGTTTTACAACTTTTCCACTAACTTTTGAACCTGATATTGTTGGTGAACCAACTTTTGTATCATCACCATTTGAAACAAGTAAAACTTCAGTAAATTCAACTGCTTCACCTTCACCTTGTGGTAAAAGCTCAACGTCAACCCATTTACCTTCTTCTACTTTATATTGCTTTCCGCCTGTTTTGATTATTGCGTACACTAATAAAACTCCTTTCAATAACTTAATATAACAGGTCGCTACATCAGGTGAATTATATAAAACATATAATTACTTATTTACCATGAAATATGCGTAGGCATAAAATGCCATAATAGATTAAAGTTAACATATATCAAAATTTTTGCCAATATTTAAATCTTATATTAGCCTCTTATTAAACAATTCTTAAAAATAAAAATAGTAATCTATAATATCTAATGTCTTTAATAATACATCTTGTGTTGAATCTAATTTTAAAGTTTCAAGTGTTTGTAGCTCTGAATTTTTTATATCTTTATTAAATAATCTTTCTTCTAATTCTGTCATAAAGTCATGATTATATATAATTACACTTAATTCTTGATTTTCTTTTAAACTTCTAGGATCAAGATTTGATGAACCAACTATAACTATATCATCAATAATATAAGCTTTAGTATGTGAAAATCTTTCATTATAAAAATGTACATTAATTTCATTATCTACTAATTTTTTAGCTGTACCAAAGTTAAGAGCGGAGAAAAACAAAGTATCATTTTCTTTTGGAATGACAATATCTATTTCAACATCTCTATTTTTTGCTTCTATTAAGGCATTTACAATATTAATATCTGAAAAATAAGGATTTGCTATCTTAATTTTATGTTCTGCCATAAAAATACAACTTATAAGAAATTTTTCAAAATCATTTAATTTGTTATCAGCAGTTCCATCCGTAAAAGTAACTTTCATAGGAATATGCCCATATTTTTTTCCTTGTGGAAGTTTTATTTTATTTTCGGGTATGATACCACCTGATAAATGCCAACCATAAAAGAACTCATCTTGAATTTCTTGAACTATTTCACCTTCAAGTTCTGTCATTGTGTCATGCCAAGTATTTTCGTATTCTTCTCCAAAATTAGCACCACCAACAATAGCTCTTTCTCCATCTACAATAATCATTTTTCTATGAGTTATATTTACACCATCTGTGGATATAAGATATTTATTATAAACAAGAACATCAACCTGATTTGCCATTAAGTAATTTACAATTTCATAGTCTCCACTTCTAAACATTAAACCAATTGAGTCTATTATTACTTTTACTTCAACACCTTCATTTTTTTTATCAATAATCTCTTTAGCAACTTTTTTACCTGTTTCATCAAAATGAAAAATAAAGGTTTCAATATAGAGAGTTTTTTTTGCAGAACGTATCAAATTTATAATAGCAGGAAAAATTTCATGACCATCAATATAAAATTTAGGTTGAGAATTATTAAAAGTTAATTTTCTTACTTCTCTCATTATTTTCAATATACTATTAAAATTACTATCATATTTTTATATTATAACTATTAGCTTTGTTATTTTTTATTCCTTTTATAAATTTAAGTGTTATTTTTATATTAGTTACCTAAGTATATTTAAAGTAAAATGTTTTTTGTTAAATAAGATTAACTATATTATTTATTTTTTATAGATCAAATAAGCTTATTTTATAATTTTTATTGTGTTTATCTTTTGAGAGTTTTTATAGTTGACCAAAAAATCATTTCAGCCAAATATGGCACATCATTATGCAAATAATATACCTTTTTTAAATGAACTTGAACCAGAACTTATTAATTCAAGATTAGAAATAGATTTAAATGCTTTACACAATAACTTAAATTATTTAAAATCTCTTAGTTCAAACAAAACAAAATTAATGGCTGTAGTTAAAGCAGATGCTTATGGTCATGGTTTTATTGAAATTGCATTAGAAACACAAAAATCAGAACTTGCTAATTATCTTGGTGTCGCAAATGTCGCTGAAGCAAAAATCTTAAGACAAGCAGGGATAAATATACCTATTTTAGTTTTAGGAACTGTATTTCCACATCAATTAATTTATGCTTTTAAGTATGACATTGAAACTATTTTAACAAATAAACAGAATGTTATTGATGCAGAAAAAATAGCTTTTGAAAATAATATAAAAGGAAAAGTACATATAAAGATTGATTCTGGTATGGGGAGAGTAGGGGTTAGACCAGAAAAATTAGATGAATTACTTTTAGAACTAACAAAATCAACTAATTTAGAATTAGTAGGTATTATGACACACTTTGCAGAATCTGAAAATAATGATTTTACTTTTACCAATCAACAAACAAGAGTTTTTAAAGAATGTATTGAAAAAGTAAAAATTTATGGATTTAAAGATTTTATTATACATTGTGCTAATAGTAGTGCAACTTTAATTCACCCAGAAACTTATTTTGATATGACTAGAGAGGGTTTAGCAATGTATGGTGTTGGTGACCCTCCTGATAAAAACTTAATACCTGTTTTAAGTCTAAAATCTAAAATTGTAAGTTTAAAAAATATTCCTAAAGGAAATTCTTTAGGTTATGGAAGAAGTTTTTTTACAAAGCGTGATAGCATTATTGGAATAATACCTGTAGGTTATGCAGATGGTTTTCCAAGAGTTTTATCTAATAATCAAGATGTATTAATTAATGGCAAAAGATACCCTATTGTTGGTAATATTTCAATGGATCAAAGCCTTATTGATTTAACAGATTGCTCTGAAGTTAAAATAGGTCAAGAAGTTATTTTAATTGGAAAATCTGATAATGATGAAATAAAGGTTGAAGAATGGGCAAAAAAGTCTTATAAAATACCTTATGAAGTTCTCTGTGGTTTTGGTAATAGATTACCAAGACTTTATGTAGATAATAATGATTAGTAAAATTAAACTAAAGATAACTTTATCTTAAGAAAGAAATCATTCAATTTATCATATATTAAAACTTAAGGAAGTTATTTTTTAAAAGGTATTTATAATATGACATTTATATCTAATAGTAGAGCAGAAGAATTAGCAAAAACTTTAGCTACACAAAAAACAACTATTTCTCAAAAAGTTGAAAAAACACCAGAAAATTCTAATAATGAAACAAATGTAAAAACTAAAGGTGATGAGGCTAAAATAGAAAACTCTAATAAAAGTGATAATACTCTAGTTCTCAATTTATTTGATAATGATATTAATATTGATGATCTCAGAAAAAAGATTTTAGCAGGTGAAAATGTTACTATTACTTTTCCAAATATGTCAAAAGATCAACTTATAAAAAAATTATTTCCTGATGCCAAAGAAGTAATAACAGCAGGTGATTTAAGTAAAAAATTTGAAGAAAATTATAGTACATATCATTCAAGTGAAAGTACTTATGTATCAAAAGAATTTGGTAAATTTAGTGTAACATCTTTTAGTGGTTGTTTTACTAGCGGTATTAAAATAAATAAAATTGCTCCAGATAAAGAAAAAAACACAATATTAGAAGGTTTAAAGCTCCCTGAAAAAAATAAACCACAAGAAAAAGGTTCAATTTTAGAGGGTTTAAAGTTACCTGAAAATCCTAAAGAACCTAAAATGGAGTATCAACCTGAATTAAAACCTATATATATTGATAAAAATTCTTCAGATGAACCAATTAGTGTCGATAAAAACTCTATATTAAACAAATTAAATGAAAAAGGTAAAGTTTTTATTAAACATTCTGATTTTAATAATATGAGTGATGAGGCTAAAATAAAAGAGTTATTCCCAAATGCTAAAATAACAGGTTCACATTATGAAAGACCAAGTGTAACTATTAGTTTTAGTGATGAAAAAGGTAATAAATATAAGGCTGTAAATATTGTTGATGGTTTTGTTCAATCTCAAGGAATTACAATAATAAAAGATAAATAATCTAATTTAATTAAAAGATTTTATAAAAATTTTCTAGTAACACACTCTTTTATAACTTTAGTATCTATGTTTTAATTGTTTATATTAAAATCATTGATAATATTTTAACTTAGGTATATTTTCTTTAAAAGTAAATTATTTTAGGGTATAAGTTAATGTCTGAATTAATAGCAAAAGATTTATTATCTAAAGCTTCATCATTAGTTGTTAAAGCTATAGATTTAAAAGATATTAGTTTATTAAATCAAGCTATAGACTTGTATTATGAGTCTATTGAAAATTATTCAGATTTATCAGAACCTTATATTGCATTATCTTATATTTCATTTGAAATGGGTAATATAGAACTATCTGAAAAGTTTATACACACAGCCTTAAATATAGAGCCTTTTAATAAAAAAGCTCAAAATATATTACAAAAAATCAAAGCATTTAAAGATAAACCATCTAGACCACTAGAAACTAAAAAAGAAATTATAGAAGTAATAGATAAAAAATCATTTATGGATTCTATTCAGAAAATGAACAAAGAGAACTTTACAATTCAAGATTTACCAAATAGAACTAAAGTAACAATTCAAGCAAAAGAAACTTTTATTAATTCTATAAAAAAATAATTTATTAATAAAGTATTAAAAAAATATTTATTATTCATTTTATTAAGAATATTTAAATAGTTAATATCATATAATTTACTAGTCAATATTTAAATAATAAGGTAGTATAATGTCTTCAATAAATATTTCCTCAAATAAATACTCATTATTAGAAAAACCTGTAAAAATAGACTCAAATAACTCCATAAAGGATCAAGTTTTAGATTTATCAGGAGATACAAAAAATATTGAAAATGAGATATTAAACCAAGATACTTCTAATGTTTCAGCAATAAAAGTAGGTAATCAATTTTATAGTTTATCCAAATCAGACTTAAAGAAATTAGTTGAAACTTTAAAAAAAGAATGTATAAATCAAGGTCAAATAAAAGATAGCTTTAAATCTATAGACTTTATAAATAATACAGGTTTAGTTATTCAGGAAAGACCTGAATTTAATAAAATTAAAGCTAACTCTACAACATATAATAGAGCTATTGAGAGAGATAAAATTACAACAGTTGATGAAGCAAAAAGTGCAATAAAATCTGATTTATCTATTATTGGAAGTGGTAAACAGTATGATTTTACAAAAAACAAATATAGTATTCAAACAGCAGGAAAAATGCTTGTTCAGAATATGGTCGTTTTAGAAAAACTTGGTTTACTTAGCCTAGATGAAAAAGTTATATTTAAATCTATAATGGATAAATTAAGAGATTCTAATAAAGGTGGTTTTACTTTAAATGATGTAAAAAATCTATATGATATTTGTAATAAATTTGCTAATTCTGATGTTCAAATCCCTGAAATGTCTGAAAAAGAACAAGTTTTTAGTAGAAGTGATTCTGCAATTAATGATATGAAAATGTCCATAAAAGAAGATGGCACAACATATACTCAAGATAAAAATACAGTAAAAGGCGGAAGAAGTATTGCAAGAATCGAAGGAACTGTTAAAGCTATATCAAAAGAATATGATAATTTAGATAAAAAGCTTATTCCTGAAGCTAAAGCAAAGTTAGATAAATCAATAGAAGAATTTAATAAATTATTAATTGAATTAACTGGTAAAACTAATATAGATGACGCTTTGACTGCTTATAACTCAGATAGAGAGTTAATGTCAAAAGTGAACGCTAATCCAAAAATGAGAGAATTAATTATTGCAAAAGATGATGCTCTAACAAATTATAATGAATTAGCATCTAAAAGATCTGAATTAGGTGATGCTAGATTAAAAGGAATGAAGGTTATTGAAGATCTTTTACAAATAAAAATTTCAAATCAAAAAGCTACAGGTGAAAGATTAGAAGGTATATCTTTAGTGAATTCTAGCTTAGGTGAAGCAATTTCAGATTTAAATAATATTAGTTCATCTATAGAAGGAATAGAAAATTCTAATCTTTATCTTCCTGAATATGATAATTTGCCTCCTGATGAAAAAGAATTAAAAGAAAATGAAATAAAACAAGAACAAATTATCGAATTACAAAATCAAGTAATTAAAATCCAAGATAAAGTGGCAAAAGGATTAGAAGATTTAATTACAAAATTTGAATCAATTAAACCTAAACCAGCAGGTGTTGACAAAGCAATAGATCTTTTAAAACAACAACTTGATACAGTAAAAAATTTAAATATTCCTTCACCTACTTTAAAAGATGAAGAATTAGCAAAAGCTAGTATTATGGGTCCTAAAGACATGATAAAGTTTTTAGAAGATATTAGAAAATCTACAATAGAAACACTTAAAAAACTTCCTGAATCTGCTATTAATCCAAAAGAAACAAAAGCACTCGAAAATTTAGATGGCAAAGTAAAAGAATATTCTGATACTGATATATCAACATTTGAAGCCGCAAAACAAGCTCATGAAAGAATTGGAATTGATATTAAAAAAATAAAAATTGAACAAGAAAAAGCTAATATGAAAGCTGATGAAGCCCAAAATGAAGCAACAAAAGGTCTTAATATTACAAACTTCCTTTCAACTGCAGCTGCAGGAAGTAAAATAGATCTTTATATTGGAGCTGGTGCTAGACTTGGCTCAAGTAAAAACAATGTTTATGCCGAGGGGACACTCCATTTTATTGGAGAGAAAAAAGATATTGGTAATGGTGATAAATACTTATTACATCTAGATGGAAAATTAGAAGCTGGGTATAATGTGGATGTATTATGGGGATTAGTTGAATCTCACGGTTCAGCTTCAATTCAGGCAACTTTAGCAGGTTTAGCATTTGATACTCCAGAACAAGTTAAGACCTTCTCAGACTTATTATCTGGAATTTATAAAGATCTAAAAGGCGGACATATTAGTGACGCAAAAAGTAAATGGAATAAGTTAAAAGAGTTTGTTGAACCATTTAAATATGATGATGCTATTACTAAAAAAGCAGAACTTGAAGTTGGTGTTAAATGGGACTCAAAAGATGAAGATCCTACACTTAAAATGGGTGGTGAGATTGAAAGTTCTGAAGCAACTTATCCAAGTTTAGATTCTGAAGGTAAAGTAAAAAATCCTCCTGAGAGTGTAACTGTTAAAACATCTTCTCAAAAAGGTTTTAAAGAAATAGAAGATTATGGTATTGAATATTCTCATGAAACAATAACATCTAAAAACTCTTCTAATAAAACTGATAAACCTACAGCTAAAAAAGAAAGCCACACATTTAAAATAAATTTACCTGCTGATGTGTTTATAAAAATGTATGATAGTGTTGTAAAAGGAAAACTTGAACATATAAATCATAAAGTTGTTACTTATGTTGTTGAGCAGTTGGAAAAAAGATTTCCAACATATAATAAAGATCTTTTATTTAAGATGGCAATGGATACAATAAAAGAAGCTATGCTTGATACAGAGTTAGTTACTAAAATACATAAAGCCAAAGAACTTATGGAAAAAGCAGGAAATGCAGTTAAAAAAGCAGGTTTAGATGTTGAAGAAGAATTTAAAGCAACAATTGCAATTTCTGTTTCAAGGGATCAAGATGGTAAAGAGGAAATAGATTTACAAATAGGCTTCACAGCAAAGGCTGATGCTAAAACAAAAACAGGACCAAATGGAGGAGCATACTTTAAATTAGGTGTTGATGTAGAATATGCAAAAGAATTCCCAATAAAAGAGTAAATAATTTTAAATATATCAAAAACTCATATTTACTTGCAAAAATAGCACTATATACAGTAATTAATTTATTATGTATAAATTTAGTAACTTAAAGTAATATTTATAATATGTGTAAATATTACTTTAAGTTTTTATTTAGAGTAATTATTAAAAATCACCCAAAGTGTTATTGTATTGTGTTGTAGTTTTAAATATAATAAAAAATAAAGTTGTTGTAAGTAAGTATTATACGAAAAGAACTAATATATGGCATTTATGATAAATAAATGAGTTATATCTAAAAATAAAATTTATAAGCTAATTATAGTATGAAAATAATTTTAAGTTCTTTTTATAAAAATTTATCTATAACAACTATACTATATAAAAATATTCAAGGAATATAATATGAATAAAATAATATTATTAATTATTACTTCAGGAATCCTATTTTCTTGTTCTAATCAAAGTACGATTAATACTCAAATTCAAGAGAAGTCTAGTATAAATTCAAATAAATCTATAAGCAAAAATGAGATTAATAATAAAGAAATAAAAAATAATCCAGACTATATAGATAATGAAGATAATGTGATTTCTATTAATGATAAAAAAGTTGCTATCATAAATAAAGATTCAGCAATTAAATATTTTAAAAATGATCAAATATTACTTCTAAGAACAAATTATCTTGATTCACTAACCGATTTATACGAAATCAGATTTAAAAAAGGTAATATAGGATCTGTAGATGGTATTATAGAGGGGTTAGTTGTTATGATTTTAAAGAAAACAGGTGAATCAGAATTAACTCTAAATTCTAATACTAATAGTATAAAAAGAACAAAATTAAGCTTTGAAGAAACTAAAAGTTTATTAAGAGGAGCTAAAAACTATAAATCAAATATTGATAAGTTAGGTAAGTTATTTGGTAATTAGAGATTTTCTATATTATTAAACTATATAAAATTATTTTATTAAAAACTTTAAAGGTACATTAATTATGAAAAATATAATATCTATTATAATTTTGCTATTTGCAACTTCATGTGCAGAAAATGTAAATATTAATTCAATTGACATTTCTAAAGATCAAAAAAATTCTAATGTGAACTCTAAAATATTATCTAGTGAACCAATAAATACAATTGCCTATTTTGATTTCAAATCTATGCGTACAGTAATAATAAAAGAAAAAGCAATTAAGTTTCTTACAAACGATAAAATATTAATTTTAAAAGAATCATATTTTAATGATCGACGTAAAGACTTTGACTTAGAACCAGATAAAAATTTCTTATATGAAATTAGGTTTTCAAAAAGTTCGATGCCTTCTGATCCAGAAGAAAGTAATCCTCAGCTTGGAACTCGTGGATTTTTAGTTATGTATTTAAGCAAAGATGGTACATCCACTATTAGCATTTCAGGAACTACTAGTTCAATTCTTTCTATTAATTTGACATTTGAAGAAACTAAAAATTTATTAAAAAGTTCTTCTAATTATAAATCAAATATTGATAAATTAGGTACGTTATTTGGTGAGTAAATCGCTATAAATATTAATATAATGAGTAGACTTTTATAAAAGTTTACTCATTTTAAGGAATTTTATATTCATTTAATTTATTTATTAAAATCTTTTATTTTAGTCCATATTTCAAGAGCAGGTTTACCTATAACTAAACCAATATGTCCACCTGACAATAAATATGTTTCATGATTTGCATTTGGCATTACATTTTTTACTGTATCAATAGCACTTTTAGCAATTATCCAATCATGCTCTGCTGCTATTGAAAAAACATTAGATTTAATATTTTTAAAATTTACTAATTTATTACCTATACATATTTTTTCTTTAGATAAGTCATGATTAAAACAAATATCAATAAATTCTGAAAAAACTTTGGCAGGAACATTTGGTGTATCATTTGACCATTTTTCAACAGGCAAAAAATTATCTAAAAACTTTTCTTCTTGGCTATTTTGCCAAAAATCTCTTTCTTTTTTTATCAAACTAGCTGGTTTTACAGAATTAAAAAACATCTTAAGGTCTCTACCTGATATTAAACCACTTGATTCAATTGCTTTTTTTATATCAAGCTTTTTACCGATTCTTTGTAATAAACCACCTTCTGATTGACTAAGTGGAGTAGTTAAAAGAGTTAATTTATTTACTTTTTCTGGATACATTGATGTATATAAAGAAGCAAACGTTCCTCCCATACAATAACCTAATATATCAAGTTTTTCTTGAGAATATTTTTTATTTATAAAATTAACAACTCTATTTAAAGTACCATTTATAAACTCATCTAAATTACTATGTATATCTTCAACTTGAGGATCTCCCCAATCAAGTAAATAAATATCAAAACCATTATTTATAAGAAACTCAATCATACTTCTTTTTGGTCTAAGATCAAAAATATAAGGACGATTAATTAAAGAATATACGAGAAGCAAAGGCTTATTTTCTTCACTTATTCCTTTATAGAGATATAATTTTTTTGAACCTTCAGAATAAACAAGAGTTCTAGGTGTTAATCCTACAGAAATTTTTTCTGGATCACCTATGAACTCTGGTCCGTATTTTAATCTTATAGAAATTTGATCTTTTAATAAATTAATAAGATTAATCAATGTCTATTTTTTCCTTTAACCAATTATGTAGTGTTTCAGATAGTTGTGGAAATAATTTTGGACTTGTTATTATTCCTACATGACCACCTGCAAAATATTTTACAGTTTTATCATTACTTCCTGCAAGTGTATGTAAAGGTTCAGCACTTTCTTTTGGAACAATATGATCATCATCAGCAATAATTGTAAGCATTGGACAACTAATATTTTTTAAACTAGCTTTATATTTACCAATAAATAAATCATCATTAAAAAGTCTATTTTCTTGATATAACCATTTAATATATTCTTGCCAAATTCCGCCAGCAAATGGAACATTATCATTAACCCAATTTTCAATGGTTAAAAAATTATTCATAAATTTATCATTATCTTGTCTTTTCCAAACTGTTTCCCATTTTCTATACCATTTAGCAGGTAATAAAGATAGAAAACCACTTTGTACCATCTCAGGTGGTAGATTACCTAAAGCATTTACAACTTGTTCTGGATCTAAATATTTTTTACTTGTCCATTTTGCCATTACTCCAGCTTTAGAAAAATCAACAGGAACGGTTAAACCAATTAAGCCTTTAACTTGGTCTGTAAAGATAGAGGCATATATTGCTGATATAGCTCCCCCCATACAATAACCAAATAAAACAGGTTTTTCTTTTGCATCTTTTGTAACTTTTGAAACAGCACGTCTTAAAGTCCCCAAAAATACATCTGTAAAGGTTTGCCAACGATCTTCTGGTGTTGCTTCACCCCAATCTATTATATAAACAGGATAACCACTATCACTTAATGATTTACATAAACTATTTTCATTAGAAATATCCATAATATAATAACGATTTATCATAGCTGGAATCATTAAAATAGGAGATTTACCCTCCTGAACTGGTTTATTAACTTTCCAAACAGTCAATTTATTTTCCTGATAAACAGGAATAAAACTTGATACATCTTCTCTTTTATAATTTAAAGTTTTTTCAACTAAAGGACTCATTATCATGACTTAGCCTTACCTTTCAAACTTTTCAATTGTTCTTCTATATTTTGTAATCTTACTAATAGCTCATCATTCTTTTTTATTTCTGATTGTTCAGATTTAAGATTTTGAATATCTTCCTCGATCTTTTCTATTTTAGATTTTAATTCATCTTGCTCAAATCTCCACTCGTAAAGTAATGTATTAACAGTATGAAGTGTTTTTTGTTGAAGTTCTTGATTTGGTAATTGCATTATTGAAAGAAAATTTTCCATATTTTTATTCCATTGAGTTCTCATTTTATATAAAGAATTCATGTAATTACTCATCATATCAAGATAAGCAGGGCTTTCCCATAAGTTATCAAAATATGTTGTAACTAATTTATCAAAATAATTATCTCTTTTCATTTTATTTCCCTTAAAAATTTAATATCTATGTATAAATTATTAGATATTGTCTAAAAATATCAATAAAATATTAAAACCCACAAGTTAAACCACCATCTACAAAAAGTGTTTGACCTGTAATAAATTTTGCATTATCACTAGCTAAAAACAAATAAGCATCAGCAATCTCTTCTGGTTGAGCAAGTCTTTTCATTGGAACTCTTTCAACAATTTTACTTTTTACTTCATCAGGAATTGTTTTTATCATTTCTGTTTCTGTAAATCCTGGAGCAATACAATTAACTCTTACATTGTATCTTGCAAACTCAAGAGCTAATGACTTTGTCATACCAATTAAACCAGCTTTACTTGCTGAATAATTAGCTTGTCCAACATTACCTTGAGAACTTACAGAAGAAGCATTTAAAATAACACCATCTTTTTGTTCTTTCATAATAGGAAAAACTTCTTGAATTAATAAAAATGGTGCTTTTAAGTTTATATCCATTACTAAATCCCAATTTTCTTCAGTCATTTTATATGACATTGAATCTCTTGTTACTCCAGCATTATTAACTAAAACATCAATTCTTCCATATTGTTCTTTTATTTTAGATATTGCATCTTTTACTGACTCTTTATCAGTTATATCAAAACTAAAATATGAGATATTTTCATTAGTTTTCTTTAAATCATCAGCAAATTTTTTTAAGAGTTCTTCTTGCTTATCAATTAGAGCTAAACTAGCTCCTTGACTTGAAAATACTTTAGCTATTGAAGCTCCTATTCCTTGAGCTGCACCTGTTAAAACAACAACTTTTCCTTTTAGTTTCATAATATTTAAATTTTCCCTTATTTTTTCCAAACAGATGCCATTTTTTCATACATTGTGTCACAAGCTTTCATAGTTTGTTCTACCATATTTATCTGTGTATCCCATATTTTTGCATCAAATGGCATATCGATATTCATTGCTTCATAAACAGATTTCATTGCTTCACGTTGATTTTTTTCAACTTCTTTTAAAAAATTTAATGATAACTCTGTATTCTTTTTCATTGTTTCTACCATAACTTCACCTAATTTTACAGGTAATTGAAACATTGTATTTGTGTCTTGCATTTTGTTTTCCTTTTAAAACTTTATAAACTTAATTTTTATAATTTGATTATAATATTTGTCACTTACAAATTACTTACAAAAATATATAGCTAAATGTATCATTTTAAATAATTTTTCTTTTTTATGATTTACAATATTGTAAATAATGTTTTAAAGTTTTAATTGAGATATAAGTGAATAATAGTTTAAATATAATTAAATTTACCCTTATTATATTTATAATTTTTATCTTCCCAAACAATTCGTTTGCAGAAGATGATTTACCCATAAAGAAGATACTTATGATTTATAGTTCATCACCTGAAACTGTAGATGGTCTTAAATTTTCAAAAGGTTTTAAAGATGCGATGAATTCTCAAAATGATTTTGTTGTTGATTATATGTTTGAATATAACGAGTTTTCAAGAAATATAGGTCAAAAAAATTATCTAGATAATCTTACAAGATTTTTAAAAGAAAAGTATACAGATAATATGCCAGACCTTATTGTTCATCAATTAAGCGATTATCCAGATCCTAGTTATTCAAATTACTTTCTTAAATATAAAGATATATTTCCTAATGTTCCTGTTTTATTAACTGGGGCTAATGAGTTTGATAATTTTATGAAAATGAAACTACCAAGTAATTATACTGGGGTTTTTAATAAAATAGATTTAAAACCTTCATTTGATCTAATGCTTAAAGCTCAACCTTCCCTGAGAAAAATATACTTTGTCATTGGAAATACAGATATTGAAAAAAAAATTTTAGATAATACAAGAAAAATTTTAAGAAATTATATGAATAAAATAGATTTTGAGATTTTAAATAATAAAAATATACCTGATATGATTGATAGAATTAAAAGTGCTCCTAGGAATTCAGCTGTTCTTTTTTATAGTTTTAGTAAGGATATAGATGGTAATCAATATTTATCTGATGATATTATAAGTCAAATTACAGAAACTTCTCCAATACCTGTTTACACAAGTTTTTACGATTTTATTGAAATGGGGGCAATTGGTGGTTATGTTCATGATAATGAAATTTTTGGTAAAAAAACAGCTGAAGCCTGTATAAATTTAATAAATAGTATAGATAAAACAAATATACCTTTAAAGGTTGTTTCAACTAATTATTATGTTTTTGATTGGCATGAATTAAAAAAATTCAAAATAGATGAAGAGTTATTACCTGAAGAAGCAATAGTAATTAATATAGAATACAGTTTTTGGGAACAATATTACTTATATATAATATCTGCAATAGTTTTTATAATAGTTCAAGGAATACTTATTTTATTTCTATTAATTAATCGAGCTTACAGATTAAAAGCAGAGAGAAAAGTTATAAAAGCGAATGAAGAATTAGAGACTAAAGTCTTAGAAAGAACAAATCAATTAGAAATAACAAATATTGATTTAAGAAAATCAAAAGAACAAGCAGAAATTGCCAATAAAGCAAAAAGTGAGTTTTTAGCAAATATGAGTCATGAACTTAGAACCCCTCTTAATGCTGTTATAGGTTTTAGTGAACTTTTAATGAGTATGTTAAAAGATGAAAAATATAGAAGCTATGTAGAAACTGTAAACCTTGCAAGTAACAGTCTTTTAACCTTAATTAATGATGTTTTAGACTTATCAAAAATTGAGGCTGGTAAATTAGAAATAAATTATAAACCAGTTAATTTATATAAGATCTTTGACGAGATAGGAAAAATATTTAAACAAAAATTCGAAAGTAAAAATGTAGATTTTATAATAGATATATCTAAAGATTTTCCAAAACATATATTAATTGATGAAATAAGAATTAGACAAATTTTATTGAACTTAGTTGGTAATGCAATAAAATTTACAGACAAAGGATATATAAGGTTATCTGTTAAATATGAAAACTTTGATCCTAGTGATTTAAGTAAAATCAATATAACAATGGCTGTAGAAGATACTGGAGTTGGTATACCAGAAAATGAACAAGAATTAATATTTGAATCTTTTAGGCAAAAATCAGGCCAAGATGAAAAAAAATATGGTGGAACAGGTCTTGGTCTTGCTATAACTAAAAAATTAATAGAAATGATGAATGGTAAAATTTATATAAAAAGCATTCCTGATAAAGGAAGTACTTTTTTTGTAGAGTTATTTAATATAGATAAACCAGCTTTAGAAGTTGTTCAAAAAGAGGAGACATCTTTTGATTTCACAAAATATTCTTTTGACTCTAAAAATATTTTAGTTGTAGATGATGTACAATCAAATCGCTTACTTTTAAAAGTGTTATTATTAAAAGTTGGTTTAAACGTTCTTAATGCTGAAAATGGTTTTGAAGCAGTAAAAATTGTTAATGATATTAAACCCGATTTGGTTATAATGGATTTAATGATGCCTGTAATGGATGGACATGAAGCAACAAAAAAAATAAAGGAAGGAAAGGAGACTTCACATATTCCAGTGATAGCATTAACAGCTTCTATTTCTGAAAATAATTTTTCTGATAAGAATTTTGATGGTTTTTTAACAAAGCCTGTTATTTTTGAAAAGCTTTTAAAAGAAATATCTAGATTTATTCCGAATAAAGTCTTAGAAGTCTCAGAAGAGAAAGTTGAATTTGATAATATTGTAATAGATCACAACTTATTATTGTATCTATCAGAAAATTTAAAACCTTTAATTGAAAAGTTAGATAAAGCTTTAACTATAGATAAAGTAAATAAGGTTGCACAGATTTTAATTTCTAAAGGTAAAGAGTATAATTCTTCAATAATAGTATCAAAAGGTGAAGAATTATCTAAAAATGCATCAAGTTTTGATATTGTGAAAATTAAAGCTAATATTAAAGAGATCTTAGGTCTTATTCTAGAAGGTAGCATGAATGACAGATGAAACAAATAATTTAATCTTAATAGTAGATGATAACCCACATAATATTCAAGTTTTGGCTGCTGTAATAAGTGAGTCAAACTATGAAACAGGCTTTGCTATGAATGGTCAACAAGCATTAGATTTTCTTGAGGAAAATATTCCAGCATTAATATTACTTGATATTATGATGCCAGAAATGAATGGCTATGAGGTTTGTCAAAAAATAAAACAAAATGACACTTTAAAAGATATTCCTATAATATTTTTAACTGCTAAGAGTGAAAAAGAAGATATAATAAAAGGCTTTGAAGTTGGTGGAGTAGATTATATAACAAAGCCATTTAATAATACAGAATTAAAAATGAGAATAAAAACTCATATAGAATTACAACAGAATAAAGAAAAATTAGCTCAACTAAATAAACAACTTGAAAAAACAAATGCAACAAAAGATAAGTTTTTCTCTATAATAGCTCATGATTTAAGAGGACCTATTGGCAATATACATCAATTTCTTAATTTTATGACTGATGATATTGAGAGTATGGGAAATAAAGAATTAGCTCAAGAATTTACATTATTAAAAAATGTATCTAAATCTACATTTGAGCTACTAGAAAGTTTACTTACTTGGGCATCATCTCAAAAAGGTACAATAGAATTTAAACCACAATTAAATAATTTACATAATTTAGTTTATTCTAATATTCAATTATTCAAACAATCTGCCGAAAATAAGCAAATAACACTAAAAAATAATACACCTGAAAATTTAGAATCTATATTTGATTATAATATGATAAATACAGTTATTCGCAATCTTATCAATAATGCAATTAAATATACCTCTGAAAATGGTGAGATCAGTGTTTCCTCCAAAGAAAATCATGATTCTGTAGAAATAACTGTATCAGATACAGGTATTGGTATGCCACAAAGTTCTATAGATACTTTATTTGAAATAGATGTTAAAAAATTTAGTAAAGAAGGAACTAAAGGTGAAAAAGGTTCTGGCTTTGGATTGATTATATGTAAAGAATTTATTGATAAACATAAAGGTAAAATATGGGTTGAGAGTGAAATAGGTAAAGGAAGTCAATTTAAATTTAAAATACCTAAAGATATTTAACTTTAATAAGTTATATTTAGTTTTTTTATACTTTAGTGAATAGTTATTTAAAGAAATAACTTATAATCAAAATAAACTGTTTTGATTTTTTTAAGAAGAAAAAGCTCTGAACAATGTGGTTTTATACAATTGTAAAAACTCAAGTTTATTATAAAATTAAGATTTTTTGTAATTACAACAATTTAAATAATGGTACAACAACAAATATAGATGAATTCTAGTATTAATTTCCTTGTATAGATTTAATATTTCTTAGTTTTTTTATACTTTCATTTTTTTGTATATAAAAACTAAGAAAAACACTTATTATTGCTGAAGAAATTATCCCTATACCACTAATAGAAGTGGAAATAATATAAAAACTTATAATATCTGTATTTAAAGCAGAGTTTAATGAGTTATTTAGGTATTTGGTATATAAGATCGGGAATCCTAAACCTAAATATATTAAGAATACAAATAAAATATTAATAAACATTGTTGGTCTGACAGATTTTATTATTTGAGTAAATGAATCATCTGAATCAGACTTTATTTTTTTCAAATCTTTTGATAAATTAAAAACAAATACATTCATACTAATAATTACTCCAAGACTTGCAAAAAGTATAGATGAACTCATAATACTAGATATATTTATATCTTGATTCACTATACTTATGTTATTTCTTGAAAGTAACGAACCTAAAGCAGCATATTTTGAAAATAAATATGACAATACGCTTACAATAAACAAACTTATAAAATTATTAAAAATTGCAGGTTTTACCTTTTCTCTTGGATGTATTAAAAATACAAATAAAGAACCTAATAAATTACATACTAAAAAACTTAGAAAAATTGAACTAATCCCTAAAGATATTAAAGGAAATAATAAATAATTTATAGAGAAAAATATTCCTAATAATATTAATGCAAAAACAATACCTTTAACCTGTCCAATTATTGCCATTACTGCAAAAAGTAAAAATATTGAAAATATAGCAGTCCCTTTTCTTTTTGTATCAATGATTTGTAATCCTGTATTACCAGTATTTAAAACAGTTTCAGCCAAAACAACAGAATCTCCAACATCTGGGATTGGTAAATCATTAATTTTTGGATAGAGTTGCTGAGATATTTCAACTTCTTTTCCTTCATCTATACCAGAAATTATTTTAACTTTTATTCTTGCTACCTGATTTTCTATACCACTAGAGTTATCTTGTACAGTAAGACTAGATAATATTTCAATAACTCTTGCCTCAGTATAATTATCATTAGGAGATAAATCAGAGGAGCTTGAGCATGAAAATAAAAATATTAAAAATAATGGAATTATAAATCTAAACATAAATTAAAATACATAGCTTAAAATACATAAAAAAAGGCAATTCGCTATACGAACTGCCTTTAAATCTTTAAAATTACGGATTGTGTTGCATAACTGCAGCTGAATCAGTACTTGGGAATATTGTTTTCATTTGGTTTGGTAATGGGTTTGCAAATAAAAGAATAAGTGAAACAACCAAACAATAAATAGCAACAGCTTCCATAAATACTATTGAAATAAGAAGGTTTCTTGATATTTTTGGTTCTGCATCAGGTTGTCTTGCGATACCTTCCATTGCTTTACTAGCTGCAACACCGATACCTAAACCAACACCTATTGAACCTAAACCAATTGATAAACCTGCTCCTAGTGCTGAATTTGCAAATAATTCTACTGCCATAATTTATAAGTCTCCTTTCAAAATTGTAAATTTAAATTTTATTATTAATTTCGTCAAATAATTTTAACTTTTTGCGTGTGCGTGGTGCTCATCGTGGTGTTCATCATGCCCATGATCTGCAACTGAAAATGCTATATATGAAGCAGTTAAAACAGCAAATACAAAAGCTTGTATAAAACCAACGAAAACTTCAAATGCGAAGATTGGTAAAGGTACAAACCAAGGAACAAGGAATAACAATATTCCAAGGAGAATTTCCCCACCAATTATATTTCCAAATAAACGGAATGCTAGTGAAAGAGGTCTGGTAAAATCTTCTAAAAAGTTAAAGAAGAAAAACGCAGGATGAGGGGTAAAGTAGTGTTTGAAATAACCCAATCCCTTTTTCTTAATTCCGTAATAAAAATAAGATATAACTGAAACCAATGCTAAAGCTGCTGTTGTATTTAAATCATTTGTAGGTGATGCTATTTCTAGAGGTACACCAGCAAGATGTAATAATCTCCAAGGTAATAAACCAATCCAGTTACAAAATAAAACAAATAAAAATATTGAACCAATTAATGGTATATACATAATTACTTCTTTATTATTTTCACCCATTTGACCTTTTAATAAACCTTCTACAAACTCAATTACAGCTTCTGCAACTGTTTGTTTTCCATCTGGTTTACTTTGTAAAGCTTTAGTAAACATTGATACAAGAACAATTACTACTAACATTGCTAACCATGTAGCTAATATTGTATCGGCATGAAATTCAAATCCGCCTAAGTGTAGCTCAAAGTGTTCAGGAACAACTCCTAAACCGTGACTATGCTCGGCAGCATGTTCAGCAACCGCACTGCCATGCTCTGAAGCACTGGCTATCTGAAACATTATCTTTCACTCCTTTCTATATATTTACTATGTATTAGGTAAATTATTTTCTTTTTAAAACACCATAAATGATAGTTCCTAAACCAAGAAACGTTAATGTAATAGTAAGCACTGGACTTGTATGAAAAACCTTATCTAAGTTAACACCTAAGAAAAAGCTTACTACTACAGTTGCAAGCATTGAAAATGCGTCAACCATTTATAGTTTTACCTAAATCTTTAAAAAAATTTAAACGAAGTATAACATAGAATAATTCTAATTCCTATTAATTTTGTTTACGTGTTCTTAAATTTGACATAACTTAATGTACAGAATACAAGTTCTTGTCTAAGTTGTAATATTACTATACTAAGTAAGAAGTAATGAGAAAAGAATAAGATATTTCAATGTTTTTGATTAATTAATTTCCTCAGAAAAATTTTATTTAAGTATATTTATACTTTAAAAGATATTATAATTTTTCTTTAAGCCAAGATAAGATTTCTTTTTCTAAATCAGAAGCACTATTATCAGCCATCATTGAATGTCCACTATTAGATATTTCAAACCATTTCTTTTCGGTTTTTATTGCATCATAAACTTTTTTAGATCCACTATTAGGAACTAATTTATCATCTTTAGCAACTCCAACTAATACAGGTATTTCAATTTTAGAAGCAAATCTTTCATTATCTATTTGTCCTATCATATAACTATAATTATTTATAGGCATATGCTTTTGTAAAAAATTAAGTTCATCTGCTCTTTTAATAGCTTGATTACTAAAATAAATATCTTTTGCTTTAAATTTATAAGGTAAATAAATGTGTTTACCTGTTAATAGTAGAATAGGCCAAGAAAAATTATAAGCAATTTTATAAGCTTTGAGTTCTAGAGCACTTACACTATCAGACATTTTTTTTGGAGGTGATAAAAGAATAGCTGTTTTTACTTTTTTACCTAATTCACTCTCTGTAATAAGTCTTGTTGTAGCAACTGTTCCTAGACTATGACCTAAAACAGCAATCCTATTTGGGTCTGTTTTTACTTGTTCCAATAAAAGCTTTAATGCTCTTTCAGCATCTTTAAGATGAATATCTCCTCTTATATAACCTCTATCTCCAGTACTCTTTCCATGACCACTAAAATCATAAGTAAGTACAACATAACCATCTTTAGCTAAGTTTTCTGGTAAATCTGCAAACTCTTCTTTTGCAGATAAAAAACCGTGAGAAATTAAAATTGCTGGAAATTGTTTATTACCGTCTGGTAAATAAAGTAATACATCAAGATTTGTATCTCCACTAATAGTCTTATGTAATTTTTCAACTAACACTTTTAATTTCCTCTTTAATACTATCTAATATATAAATATTAAACCATAGAATTATGCTACTAAAGATTAGTCAATTTATATATTTATACTAAAAACTTAAAAAAACTTAAAAAAATCTTTTAAAAAGTATTTACATTTATTTACAAAATCAGTATCATATTAATTAAGAAATGTAACAAATAAAAGATATGAGTTACAAAAAAATTATTAAAATTAAGATTTAAATTAGGAGAATATTTATTATGTCAATTATATGGATGATTATTATTGGTTTTATTGTTGGTTTAGTAGCTAGATTTCTTATGCCAGGTAGAGATGCAGCTGGATTTATTGTAACCACACTTCTTGGAATTGTTGGTTCTGTTGTTGCTGGTTTTTTAGGTCAAACATTAGGAATCTATAGAGCTGGTGAGTCTGCTGGTTTTATAGGAGCTGTGATTGGTGCAATGATTTTACTTGGAGTTTATAGACTTGCAACAGGAAGAAGAACTATTGCTTAAATAGTATTAATAAGTAATATCGAAATATATATTATATAAGTTTGGTGTAACGGTTGGTCAATATATAGTTTAAGTCTTAAGGCTTAAATGTAAAAAGCTAGAAGATAAAAATTTATCCTCTAGCTTTTTTACAATCTAAAAATTTAAGTTATTTAATAGGAGTAGCTGGATTATAGCCTTGTAGCCTTTCTTTCCTTTCAGCGATCTGTTCTTTAGTTAATCTTTTCATACCTTCATGTTTTTTACTTCTAATATTTCCTTCTAAGCTATTATTCTCAAATGATTTGTTATCACTTACAAACCTACTATCTCCTTGTCCTAAAGTTTTAAGTGGTATAAAAACACTAAATTTATTTGTAGGATATGAGAAACCACCTCTTTCTTTATCACTTAACTGAGATGGAATAAAGTTACCGCTTCCTTTTGGTGATTCAACTGATGTATAAACTCCTATATGTCCATATTTACTTTTACCACCTTTTTCATGAACAACTACAACACCCATTTCAGGAGGTAAATTCATAATATCTTCTTTACTAAGTTTTAATTCTGCAAAAACGTCTCCAAAATTCTTTCTTAAAACAGTGTCTAAATCCGTAGCGTTTCCATCTAAATAAGGTATATTTAGCTCTCTTTCCATAGCTTCTTTTACACCAGAAGCACAATAACCATTAGAAGTCCATCCTGTTTTCCCTTCAGCTTCAGTAATAACCATATCATTTTGATTATAGAGATTTTTTCCTATTGGAAGAATTTTTTCCTGTATTATTTGCTTTAATTGTTCATCAGTCATATCTTTAAACTCAGGAATAGTTTTAAGTTTAGCAATTAATTGAGTATATATTTTTTCTCTTACTTCATTAATTGCCTTCTCTTTTTGTGAAATAGGGACAATAGGTTCATTTCTAGGAACAAATGGAACAAAAACATCATCTTTAATAATATTATTTGTTTCATCTATTAATTTATCTAATGTTGCTTTATCAACAACCCCTTCTGTAACCTTGCCTAATAGTTCATTATTAGGGTTAGATTGAAATTTTTTAACCATTTCAAATAATCTATCATCAAATTTATTTGAGTTTGGATCTTTAGGATCTATAGAGAATTTAACGAAATTTGGATTATTAACATTTAAGTTATTTATTAAGATTTTGAGTTGTCTTACAGCTGGATCACTTTGACCTTTTGATAAGGTTATTGGATTTTCTTCATTTGTTGTTTTAAGTATAACCCTTATATCATTTAATTTTTCTTGTGGTTTAAAACTAAATACGTTAACATTGTCTATTGTTGTTGCTGAAAGTTCTCCGCCTCTCCTAATAAAACTCGTAAGATCTTTTGCATCTTCTGTTAAATCTTTAATGTCTTGTTCACTAAAAACTATTTCTTCAGGTTTAACACCTTTAGCATTAGCAACTGCAACTTTCATTTCTTCTAAGCTTATTGTTTTATCACCATTTGTATTTATTGATTTTAAATCATTTGCTAATAAATTTTTAGCACCTTGAACTCTAGATTGTATCTGAAGTAATGCTGTTGCACCTAAATTAGAAATATTACACATTAAAAAATCCCTCACCTTATATGATTTAATTATTATAGTAATTATTTGTTATATCTTGCATAATTAATTTTAAACTTTTATATCAAGCATAAAAAAATTAATATATATAATTTAAAAACTTTCTTTATTCTTTACTATTAAATCAGATTTAATCAAATTAAAACTATTTTAGGTGGTAAAATTAATAAACAAAATACTTATCATAGGTGATAAAATATGCCCACAAAAAGAGAGACAAAAGAGAACAAAAAGCCTAAAAAAGAAATTAATAAAGCCATAAAAACTCTTGGTATAGATTTAAGTATTGGTAAAGTAAAACTTTGCTTATTAATTTATGATAAAGAAACAAAGAAAATTGGTGGAGGATGGTCATCTTTACCTGTTAATTTTCAATATGTTTCAGAGAAACAATATGATTATTTAGAAGGTTTAAGTATAGCAATAGAGGCTTTTTTAGATCATCATAATACAAGAGCAGAAGAAATAAAAAGTATTATCTTTTGTACAGGTGGTGGATATTATATGGCTCCTTCTTTTGGAGATGGTATGCGATATACAGCCAGTATTATTAAAATGATATTTCCTAAACAAAAAGTTTCTTTTATTAGAGTTGATGGGGAATTAATAAATATTGATGATATTTTTGAATTAGATAATTCAGAAGCCTCAGCTTTTGGATGTACAAATTATTTAGGAACCTCACTACTTGCAATGAAAAACTTTAGTGATGGTTTAGCAATAGATATGGGTACTATTTCAACAAGCATTATTCCTATTATGAACAATAAAATAGATCCTATTGCTTCATATAATCCCAAAGGATATATGCTTCATAGATACACTACAGGTAAACATATTTGGTTTGGCGTTATGCATACATCATTAATTCATATCACTAATATAGCTAGAACAAGAAAATCTAATTATAACCTTATTTTAAGAAGCTGTTCTACAAATACATTATGTAATATATTAGGTATTGTTGAAGCAAATGTAGTTAATATCCATGTAAATGAGTCTAGTAAAATATCTGAACTTGAAATGGATTATATGAAGTTAGCTGAAACTATTGGTCTTGATATTTATTCAATTTCACAAGAAGAACTTTATGAGATAGCAAAAGATATATATTTTCAAATGGTACGTAAACTATCTGACAATATCAGAAATATATTAGCTAATATGAATTATAAAGACTTTAATAGTTTAAAAGTATTAGCAGCAGGGTTAGGACAAGAAGCATTTATAATACCTTCTTTGATGAGTTGTGGTTTTGAAAGAGAACAGATAATAACAATAACAGAAGATAAACATAGTAATTTATGGACAGCAACTTCTGTTTATGGTCTAGCTTTATTAGCTTTAGAAAATCTTATAGATGAAAAAATTAATGTGTCTATTGCTTAATATTATCTGATATAATTTATCCGTTAATAAATTTTTTTAGGAGATTATAATGCTCACATTTGGATTAAACTATGATGTAAAACAGGAGTATACAGAAGATTTTTTAAAGGTTGCTAGAGGTGCTTTAGCTGCTATGCCGTCATTTAAAGGTCATGTTAACACTGTATTATATTCTAATGTAGAAAAACCTAACTCATACCTTATATACTCAGAATGGGAAACAAATGAAGATTTTAGAGCTTTTATGGGCTCATCAGCATTTAAAGAAGTACAAAATATGAGTGTTGATATGCTTGAAGCTAGACCAAAGCATAAAGTTTATGAGGCAAAAAGTCCTCACTAATTAAGTGTTTCTTTATTAATAAATCACTAAAATGGAACCTTGTTAGTATTAACTTAGGATTTTTAATCCTGATTTCACCCAAAAAATTTGAGGCTAATTTAAAAATCCTAAGTATTTTTAATACTAATAAAAAATTATAACTTTTTAATTAAAAAATAAATATTACTTGTAAAATATGTAATTTATATAAGCAAGTATATTTATTTTTTATTATGATAGATTACAATACAAAAAATTGGCTATTAGCTGTCTTTAGCTCACATAAAACTCATGTTTTAAAAGTTTTATTTCCTAGTGTTATTATTATGGGTCTTTATACTACATTAATAATATATATAATGACTCATATAGAAACAAAATTTTCTGGTACAACTGTTGTTCATTCATTATTAGGTATAGTATTGGGTTTACTTTTAGTTTTTAGAACCAATACAGCTTATGACAGATGGTGGGAAGGTCGTAAACTCTGGGGCTCACTAGTAAATGATAGTAGAAACCTTGCATTAAAGTTGAATATCATTTTAAAAGAAAAAGATGATAAAAAAGTTTTAGCACAAGATATTTCTTTCTTTTGTTTTATGCTAAAGAAACACTTAAGGGATGAAGTTAATTTAAGTCACGTAAAAGAAAATTATCATGATTTTTCAAATAAATTACATATCCCAAATGCAGTAGCAGGTAAGATTTTTCAAGATGTCCATGGCTTATATAAATTAAACAAAATTTCTGGTGAAGAACTCATTATCTTAGACAAACATATAGCATCATTTACAGATATAACAGGAGCTTGTGAAAGAATAAAAAATACTCCTATACCATATTCATATAATTTACATTTAAAAAAGTATATTTTTTTCTATGTAGCTACTTTACCTTGGGGTTTAGTTCATGATCTAAGGTATTTGTCTGTTCCTGCTGTTATGATGATCTTTTATGCAATGGTAGGATTAGAGCTTATAGGAGAGGAAATTGAAAATCCTTTTGGATATGACTCTGATGATCTTCCTTTAGACAGAATATGTAATAATATAAAAAATAATGTATATGAAATATTAGATATAGAAAAAGAGTGAAAATTAAAGCATTTTCACTCTTTTTACATTATTTAAAATGAATCCCTAAAAGGAAATAAAATCCTAGAATTCTGCTGTTGATGTTCCATCTCCAACACCATCAAAGTTTTGTTGAGCAGATAAAGCTTTAACTGTATCAGAGTTTTCAAAAGCAGGTATTACACCACTTCCAGGACCAAACTTAATTATTTTAGATGTTTTATGGTCTTTTCCTTCATCTGCTACATAAACATTACCCAATTCATCTGTCGCAATACTTACTGCCTTAATAGCTCCATTACCAAATGTTGAAGATAAAACTCCATCCATTGTAAATCTTTTTATTTGAGAATTTTCTAATACATAAATAAAACCGTTTTTAGTATCAACAGCAACATCTACACCATTTTCAACACCTTGCCTTGTAATATCAGTTACATTTAACTTAGTGTCAACTTTTTTGACTCCACTTCCACTAACTGCATATAAATTTCCTTGTTCATCTGTACCTATTCCACCTGTAACAGTTAAACCAGAAATAGCAGTTCTTCCTTGTCCTGATGAATCGGCTTTATCAACACTTGAGCCATTAGATATAAATATAGAACCTGCTCCGACTGCAACATCTGTACCTGAAGCAGACTTAGATGATTTTACTTTTTGTTTATTCTCTACACTATAAAATGAACCTTTAGTATCAATTGCAACTAAATTTGTTCCATTTATTGCAATTCCTTGTATTGTTTTATCTAATGGGTATCTTAAACCAAGCCAAGCAGAGCCAATATTTTTCCAGTTTTTACCAGATTCTGTATCCATTCTTATAATAGAGCCTTTTTTAAAAAGACTTGTATTATCAGCAACTGTTACATATACAGTTCCACTTGAAGCTGCAACACCTTTTGCTTGCCATTGATTAAAGAAGTCTTGATCTACATTAAAACTTTTTAATTGTGTATTTGCGACACCAGAACCACCTGTGCCATTATTACCAAATTGAATTGGGTTTATATCTGGTGAAACTGCACTATCAGCCACAACATTAACATTAATACTTAATTGTCTATTACCATATTTTAAAAGTATTGTTTTTTGACCTGCTGGAACATTATTAAGTTGAAAATCACCTGTTATTGAAGATGTAGTACTTACATTTCCAATACTTAAAGTTACATTTGGCATACCTCTACCAGTTGAATCAACAACTCTACCCATAACAGAACCTAAACCACTTACAGGAGCACTTATACCATTAGGATTATTTGGATTATAAGGGTTATTAATACTTCCAGGATTTTGATAATTAGGAGGTAAATATGGTGAAGTCTTACTACCACCACAAGCAGAAAGTTGATTTGCAGTTAAACCTAATATAAATAATGTAGATAAAACTTTTTTAAAACTCATTATTATAATCTCCAATTAGTCCTAATATCTCTAATCTCTATCATTTTACTTATCGAAATATCTTATATAATCTTGCCAAATTTATATTAACTCACATATAAGAAATGGTTAAAGTTTAGTAAATAGTCTAAATCTTAATTCTTATAGATTCTATTATATTAGCTTTGTCGCAAAAAACAGATAATTTATTCCAAATAGAATTATTAATATTTTTTAATTTAGGCTCACCATAAATTTTAATTGCACTTTCTAAAGAATCTCCTATAGCTAAACTTTTATCAGTTTTTCCTTTATATAGCAAACCAAAACTTAACTCATTTACAATACCTTCTGAATCAAAGTTAATTATAACACTTATATCATCATATATATATTTAGTTGAATTAGATCTTATATCATTGAAACCATTACTATATTTCAACATTATTTCTTTAACCTGTTCTCTACTTGTTTTACCAACATATATTTCCATTGCATTATTTTCATTAATTGTATAATCAAGATTTGGAACAATTTCTGTGTACGTTTTATTTCTTACCATTTCAAGAACTTTCTTTTCTGAATCAGAAAGTTTAGTTTCGCTTGTAGATGTATTATCAAAAAAATTAGCACCTCTTAAACGCATAGATGTTATATTATCCCCTTGCTTACTAAAACAAGCTAAATGTTTCCATACAGCCCCTTTTATTGTTCCAGTAATAGGTTTTCCATAAATTTTAATTGCATCTTGAATAGAATCACCTATAGATAAACCTGAATAAGTAGAACCTTTAAAAAGCTCTCCAAAATTAAACTCCTCAATGATATTATTTTCATTAAAAAGAACATTTAGAGATATATCATCTAATGTTATTAATTGATTATTTATTTGTGATTGTATATCAGAATTACTATGGCTAGATATTAGATTAATAAAATCTTCTTTTGTTGATTTACCTATATATAAGCCAAAAACGCCCATTTTTTTATCATCAATAACTAAATCATATTTTGCTTTTTTAATTTCCTCTTGTACTTTAGGTATAAACTCAGCTTTTTTAATTTCTTCTTTTACTCTAAGCTTTTTATTTATTTCTTCACCCTTATTAATTATTTCTCCTTCAACAATTAATTTATCAAAAGGTTGATTAATAGAAATATGATTTGGTTCTTCCCACTCAACATCACTAAATATGCCATATTCCATTTTAAGTATTTTATAAAATGCTTCTTCTCCTGAAACATTGTCGTATTCAGCATGAATTATATTTCCATCTTTTATGTATATATACGCGTTAGCACTTATAACAACATCATTTATATATACTTTTCTTGTTGATTTTCCAAAGCTAAGTATTTTTATATAATCTAATAAAGCTATATCTCTAACATAACCAGAAAAATTATTTTCAATTACTTGCTGAAATATATAAGCATCAAGTTCTTGAAGATCTAAAGGTTTCTCAAGATAAGCAACAGCACCATTTTTGCTAACTACATTTTTTAGGCTTTCAGATGAAAAAGCAGTCATAACTATAACTTTAACTTTTGAAAAATTTGTTCTTATCCATAACATAAATTCAATACCATTTAGTTCAGGCATATTAATATCAGTAAGAACCAAATCAAAATGTTGTTGTGTTAATAATTGTAATCCTTCTAATGCTGAAGAAACAGTTATTACATTATATCCATGTTGTTTAAGATATTTTTCTATAATTAATCTAGTTAGCTGATCATCATCAACAACAAGTATTTTTTTATTTGATTTTACTTTTGATATGTCTTTGTTATTTGTATCAATTAGATGTATTTTTCTATTATTTCTTCTTTTTGCTGCTTCACTAAATAAATATTGAACTGATTTATTAATAGTAAATAAATCAGGTTGTTCCCATTCTTCATCACGAAAAGATCCATTACTTAATAATGTAATCTGATAAAAGGCTTCTTCACCTGTTAGATCTCCTATTTTAGCTTCAACGATATTACCCTCAAATACATATATAACACCTTCTTCATTTGTTTGAGCATCATGTATTACAATACGTCTTTTTTTATTAGATACCAAAAACATTTGAATAAACTCAGATAAGCTTAATTCTGTAATATTACCTGTGAAATGCTGGTTATTAAATTTATATTTTATAAACTGTGCTAATTTTTTTAAATCTACAGGTTTTTCAAAGAAATTGACTGCACCTCTTTGTCTAGCAGCTTCTTTTATTTGCTGAGTCCCAAAACCTGTCATTAAAATTACATCAGTTTTTGGAGTATTTTCATTTATCCACTTTAAAAAAGCCAAACCTCCCATATCTGGCATACTTATGTCAGTAATAACCATAGGGTAAAAAATTTTTTTTAATTCCTCTATTCCCTTAATAGCTGAATGAAAATAAGTTACCTCATAACCTTCATTAGTTAAATATTTTTCTAAAACTTTAGTGCTGATAGGTTCATCATCAACTATCATTATATTTTTTGTGTTTGTCATAATTTATTAAAAAGTTCTAATTTATAATTCATTACTATACTTAAACAGAATTGATTTTGGAAAAGCAATCAAGAAATATTATTAACTTTAATTTAAATACTAACTTATTCTTTTAGAAAAAAATTATATTTTTAAATCATTTCATATCACTTTTCACTTAACATTTCTTACCTAGTATATTAAATTCTAATATTAAGAACATTATACAAGGTTAAATAAGTTGAAAAAATAATAAAGTCATAAAATTACAAGATAAACCAAATATAATATAAATATTTCTATTGTTAAAAGTAGATGAAATCTTTATAAGATTATATTAAAAAATGACACAATTTACATATTTTATTATATATTTAGAACTATCAATATGTGTTATTTTTTTGAGGTTAATATATATGTCAATTGAAAGTTTTGGTTATGATCTAAATTCTAAGTTATTTGAAAATCGTAAAGCTGAAGTTGCTGACAATTTTCAAAAAGTTGTGGAGAAGAAAACACAAAAAAAAGATAATAAAGAAAATGCTATTCAAACAGATGACAAGTATATTCCTAGTAAAAAAGAAGCTCCTGTTGAAAAAGCTGAAAAAGAAGTTAAAACTGAACTTAAAACAAAACCTGCTAGTGAAGTTATTACAGGTGGAAGTAAAGAAGTTGATAATGGTATAGATTCCTTTAAAAAGTCAGCAGATGCTGCTCCTAAAAAAGTTGCAGAAGTTGCTCCTACACCTGGTTCAGCAGAAGATGATGATGAACCTCTTAACCCAAAAGTAGAAAATAACCTTGGTAATCTTCAAGCATTACTTTTAAACTATGCTCAAGTTGACTCACCTAAAGCAAATCCTGAAGCTAAATAATTAAAAATACACAGAATTATAAAAGCTCTAAAGAAGTTATCTTTCTTTAAGGCTTTATTTTTTTATTAAACCAAGCTTCTTTAATTTCAATTAGAGATTTATAAAAAATATTTTAAAAAATATTAATTTTTTTGTTACAAACTATTTGTTGTAATATTTATTGTAAACTAATATTAAGCTTAAGAAATTAAGTGAAGTGTGAAGAGTAAATTTGAGTTTATTCCTCACTTTTCATTAAAAGTTAATCGATGATGACCGTTACAATTAGCAAAAAATATATAGAAAAAGAGAGAGGGACGCCTCTCTTTTTTGTTTGAACTTTTATTCATATCTCAAAGCATCAACAGGGTCTAACTTTGATGCTTTATTTGCAGGATATAATCCAAAAAATATCCCTACACCTGCTGAGAAAAGAAATGCACCTATAACAGCAGTTAGTGAAACTACAAATGGTAATTTAGCAAAATTTGTTATTATTTTTGTTAATCCTAATCCGAATATTATTCCTATAGTACCACCAACTAGACTAATAGAAGCTGACTCTATCAAAAATTGAATTAAAATATCTTTTCTTTTTGCTCCTACTGCCTTTCTAACACCTATTTCTCTTGTTCTCTCTGTTACAGAAACTAGCATAATATTCATAATACCAATACCACCAACTACAAGAGATATTGCGGCAATACCTGCTAATAAAAATGTAAATACTTGAGTTACAACACCTACAGTTTTTAGTAATTCTGCTTGTGTTTGAATTTTAAAGTCATCATCTTCATCTGCTCTTATTGCATGACGATACCTTAAAATAGTTTGTATTTTTTGCTGAACTATAGGCAATAAATCTTCTGATTGTACTTTAACAAATATAGAGTTAAGCCCATCCCCACTTTTAACTGTTTGTTGAAATGTTGTTGTAGGCATAAAAGATTGATCATCTACTGAACCAAACAATCCAGAGCCTTGTTCTTGCAAAACACCTATAACTCTATATCTTTGATCATTTATTTTAACTTTAGAGTTTATTGGTTCAGAAAGTGATTTTTTAAATAATTCACTTGAAAGTTTTGTTCCTAAAACTATTACCTTCGCCCCAGATCTTGTTTCTTGATCTGTATAAAATCTTCCTTTTGAAATAGAAAAACCTCTAGCTTGTATAACATTAGGATTAGTACCTATAATTGTTGCAGGTGTTGTATTTTTATTAAAAGACATTATTGATTGAATAAAAACATTAGGAGATACATATAGTACACCATTTATAGATTCTATAATTTTTGCATCATCAATTGTTATTGTTTTTGTGGTATTGATACCTGGTGGCCCAAAGCTTTGAGTTTTAGGATTACCTGGTGTTATTATTAAAACACCTGCTCCCAAACCCTTAACTTGGTCTGTTATATATTCTTGAGATGCTTGACCTAAGCTAATCATTACAATTACAGAAAAAACACCTATTATAATTCCTAAAGTAGTCAAAAAAGCTCTTACTTTATTAAGAGTAATAGCTTCAAAAGCCATTAAAAAATATTTTGCAAACAATTGATTAACCGTTTATATTAAAAAGTTCTCTAGGTGTGATTATAACGCTTTTTAATTTTTATAAGAAGTATAATTCAAGAAAAATTATTTTATAGGTGTTTTAGCTGGTAATACTGATATAAATTTCTTATAGATATCTTCATTTATTAATCCATTATTATTTTTTATATTTTTTGATACTAAAAATTTATCTAAATTATCTATTCTTTCTTGAGAACCTGGATGAGTTGAAAATAGTTTTATTAAAGCATTAGGATCTTTTGATAAACTCAATAAAGTTCTTAAAAAACCTGAAAGAGATTCGGTATTATAATTTAATTTTGATAAAATCAAAGTTCCTGTTTCATCTGATTCTTTTTCCTGAGCTCTATTAAATCCCTTTAGAATTAAGTCTAAAGAGACTTGGGCTAATAACCTTAAAATAGTTGTATCATTTCCAGATAAAGCCCCTTGAGCTACCCCTTGAGCCGCCATAGCCCTTTTAATTGTTTCAGTTGGATGTCTATTTTCGTTATGTCCAAGTTCATGACCAAGTACAGCAACTAATTCAGCTTCATTATTTAAATATTTTAGTAATTCGGTTGTAACAAATATTGAACCACCTGGAATAGTAAAAGCATTAATTTCGTTACTATCTAGGATATAAACTTTGTAATTTAATTCATTTTTTCTTGTTGCTTGTTGTATTACTTTATCCCCAATACTTCTAACATAATTTATCAAATCCTGATTTGCTGTATACTCTTTATACTGTAAAAAAATTTGTCTTGTCATTTCTTGACCTATTTGATTTTCTTGCATTGGACTAATAGGTTTAAAATATGCTACTGTTCCTGTTATTACACCTTGCAATGCTCTTGCAATAATCTCATCTTTTGACATTCCACAACTACTAGTAAAAAGTACTGTTGTTGAAAAAAGACTAAGTAAAAAAAATCTAATTTTTTTATTATTTCTCATAAATCTTTAACTCTTAAAATAAATTCTTTTAATATATAATATATACACTAAAAAATATCTTATTGAGATAATTTATAAATGCAATAAATTCATTTATAAATTATCTCAATTAATTAAACTCAATTTCTAATAAAAAAATGTTTGAAAATCATTTAATAAAATTATACAATGTAAAATATGTGTGAATCAAAAGAATACAAAAAGTATCTTAATCTTATAAATGAAACAAACTATTATAAGGTTTTAGGCTTAAAAGATTTCAGTTCTTTAGAAGAAATAACTAAAGAATATCGCTCTCTTGCAAAAAAATTGCATCCTGATATGTATCCTACGGCAACAGATCAAGAAAAAAAAGAGATAAATCAAGTTTTTCAAAAAGTAGGTCATGTTTTTAACGAGTTAAAAGATTTAGATAAGAAAAAAGCTTATGATAGTGAGCTCTCGCTTCAAAATTCTAAAAGTCAAGTTAAAATAAATGTTCCTGAAATTAAAACTCAAGCAAATACACCTTATAAAGATCCAAGGGTTAAAGAAGGGGGATTTACATTTAATAAGTTTGAATCTGTTGACCTTGATAAAATTAAAGCTGAAAAAGAAGCTAAAGATAGAGAAATAGCAGATTCAAAATTTAATGAAGCGAAAAAACTATTCCAAAACAAAGATTATGATCATGCAATTAATATACTTAGAGAATTAACTGAAAGATTTAGTAAAGTAGCAGAATATCATAGTTATCTAGGCTTAGCTATGTTAGAAAAAGGTTGGCATGGTTATGCACAAGCTGAGTTTAAAGTTGCATTACATTTTGATCCAAAAGATAAAATAGCATTAGAAAATTATAAAGCACCTGAGAAAAAGCCTGAAGAAAAAATGAGCGTAAGGGAACAAGCTTCAATAACGAGCAGATTTAAATCATTTTTTAAAAAGTAAATAGTCAAGAATATACAAGAAATAAATATGAATACAATAACTAGTAAAGATAATAAGCTTATTAAGCTTGTAAAAAAACTCCATCAAAGAAAAGAAAGAAAAGATAATAATCTTTTTATAATCGAAGGAGAAAAGCTTATAAAAGAGGCTTTAAAAGAGAAATTAAATATTAAATATTTGTTTTTAAAGTCAAAGTCTACAAATAACTTTAATATTCCCCAAAACACTGAAATATTTGAAATCCCTGAAAATTTAATGGAATATATATCCACTACAGACTCTGCACCTCCTTTTCTTGCTATTGCTGAAATACAAGAAACTAAAATAAATAATATAAAAAAATCTAATTTAATCCTTGTGGTAAGTGAATTGCAAGATCCTGGTAATTTTGGAACTATAATAAGAACAGCAGAAGCAACAGGAGTTAATTATATAATAGCAACTAAAGGAACTGTTGACTTATATAACCCTAAAGTAGTTAGAAGTTCTATGGGTTCTATATTTAGACAGAAGATTATTTATGTAGATAAGATTTTAGATATTATTAACGATTTACAAGATTTTCAAATAGTTATGACAACGCCATATTCTGATAATAATTTTTATGATATTGATTATAAAGATAAAACTATCATTTTTATGGGTAATGAAGGACAAGGTTTATCTAAAGAACTTTTAAATAAATACAAAGGGGTTAAAATACCTATGATGGGTAATGTTGAATCGTTGAATACTTCAATTGCAACAAGTATTATTCTTTATGAAGTTTTAAGGCAAAGAAATATTTTAAAAGGTAATCTTTAGGTTAAAACTAAGTTATGAAAGCCTATAGAATAGCAAGTTTTTTTTAGCATATACGATAAGATATTTATGCTTAGTGATAATTAAATGACGAAACATGAATGTTGAATGAATAAATTTTAATGAGTTTAGTCAATTAGTTTTCTCAAAACATTTTTGTTTAAGTGTAAGTAAAGCTTGATTTTAATTTTTAAAGGGAATTGATAAAGATGTCAGACGTAATTCTTAGAGGTTTAATGCTTCCAGATAGCAGATCCTCAGTATCTAATACATCTAATGTTAATACTAGTAATTCTATACTTAAAGGATTACAACTTGATGCACAAGAAGAAGAACAGCAAGGTGCTCAGACGCTTAGTGCTCTTGACTCATTAAGGTTATCTCAATCAAGTTCTACTAATTCTAGGGGTAGTGTACCTATACAGTTAATGGCTCCTGATGAAATGAGTGGGCAGCAGTTAGCAGTTCAAACTAAGAAATCAAATGGTAATTCTACATTTAATGCTTTATCTAATTTAAGACCTAGTTCGAAAGCTCCTCAAAAAAATAGCGGTTCAGGTAATGCAGTGTTAACAGGTTTAATGGCATCATCTTCTTCAAATATTAAACCTCAAAATCAAGCAATCGGTAATTTATCTGTTCCAGTATCATATTCAACAGTTAGTACAAGTTCTACAAATAATGTGTCTAAAATTAACAAGGTTAACGATAAAATTAATTCTGCTATAGAAAAAATAGAAACATGGAATAGAAAAATAGGTATTCTTGATGCAGAAATTAAAAAGCAAAAAGAAACAGGAAGTTCAGATCCTTCAAAAGTAATTACAAGAACCTCACAAATGGCAACAGCAAAAAAAGATGCGGTTCTTTCAAGAGATGAGGCACTTAAAGCATACAATAACGTAATAACAGAATTAACAAATACTTTTGGTTCTGTAAACATAAATGAAATGGGTAACTGTAAAAATGGTTACTTAAGAATGGAAGCATTATTTGCAGCGGCTCAAGAAAAAGATAAAGGTGTTATGGCTAAGACAAAAGATTACTTAAGTGCAATAATGACACCAGATAACTTTAAGAGAGCACTTGATTATTTAAATCCTTTTAATTAAATGGAATTGTTGAAAGTAAGAGAAAAAAGCTTATGGCATTAGATTCAATAGGTTCAGACTTAAATAAAATAAATGTAAAACCTGTATCTCCAATTGGTGAATTACAGAATACAAATAATGTTTCTAAAACTTTAGAAAATACAAATACAACACCTCAAATTAATAATGATGGTGCAAATGTAAATTCCAATAAAGGAAAAATACCTGCATCAGGTTCTATTTTTGATACAAATAATAAAAATTCTGCTGCTGAAAAAGTAATAAATCAGTTTTCAGGAGATAAAAAACAGTTACAAAGTTTTTTAACTGCATTAGAAAATATTAACCTTAATGATGGTATATCTAATGAGTCAGATGATGTAATGAATGAGATACTAAATCTTGGCTTTGATATTACAATGCAAAATGGAAAAATAACTATCTTAGATGGTGATGGAAATGAAATTAAACCTGAAGATTTTAATGCAATAAAAGACAATTTAAAAAATACATTAAAAAGAGCTATAAACAATGCTGGTAGTGTAGCTGGTGTTTTAGCTTCATCTTCCTTAAAGGCATCTTCTGTACCTCCTAAATTAAGTGCAGCACAAGAAGAATCTGTTTTAAGTGTTTTTAAAGATATGGGAGAAACAGAAAAACATATCCAAACTGTTTCAAATCCATTAAAGGCAGATTTAGAAGTAAAAATCAAAGAATATGAAAGTAAAGTTGCAGAAGCAGAAAATCAAAGCAAAAAAATAGATAATAGTATTTCACAAATTATTGCTCTTAAATCACAAGCTGAAGCATTAATAGAGAAAGGAAAGAAACAACCTTTAACTGAAACTGAAAAAAAGCAATTATTAAGCATCTCTTCGACGATTGATATAAAACAAAAAGAGATGCAAAGCTACCAAAAAGGTAATGAATTATTATTGCAACAAGTAGATCAAGTTTATGCTCAATTTTCTGATAATTTATCAGCTTCAGAAAAGAGTACAAAAGATGCAATGCAAACAGCACTTAAGGCAAAAATATCTGGTCAAGCTTTAGATGTTCGCCAAAACTTTTTAGCATCTATATCTGAAGATATTTATAAGTTAACATCTAATATGAGTCCTGAAGAAGTTCAAAAGCTTTCTACAGATACAGGAGCTAGAGTTAAGCTTTTAGCATCTACAAATAAGATATTAGATAAAATGGCGAGTGCAACTAAATTAAGCGATTTATCTCCACAAGATATTGAAACATTATCTAAGTTTAAGATAAAAGCTGTTGAAGAAAATGGCAAATTAGAGTTTTACTATCAAGCTAATGATAAGTCTAATCCAGTAAAACTCTCTAAAGAAGATCTTAAACAAATGAGAGTTGATTTAAATAATGTTGTTAGTTCTGATGCTTTATTTACTTTAGCAAGAGCTTCTGGACAAATTTCATTAGCTTATGATAAAGGATTAACCACTCCACCAAAGGATAAAGTAGAGCCAAATAGTTCTTCTACAAATGTTCAAGCTAAGAAAGATAAAAAAGATAAGAATAATTCTGATTCAGATAATTCTGTAAAAGAATCTCCTAAGCAAAAACTTTCCACAGGAGATGAAAACTTTATCCAAAAACAAGCTAAAAAGATTGAAATAAAAGCTATGGATGAAAACATAGATAAAAAACGTGAGCAAGAAAAGTACCATGAAAAGCAAATAAGACATATTCATGATACAAGACAGCAGATTAATAAAGAGCTAAACGCTAGAAGAACTGCTGAAGGTGATCAGAAATACCAAGAGAATCAGAAAATTATACATAATAAAAAATAATTGAAGATTGAAGATAGTATTATCACCAGACTCTTTTAAAGGTTCATTATCCTCTGAAAGAGTCTGTTTTTTTATTGAAAAAGGTTTAAAAAAATCTATACCTAAAGCAGAAATAATAAAGATACCAATAGCAGATGGTGGAGAAGGTTCTCTAAAATGCTTAAAAGAATCATTAAAAGCTGATTATAAAAGTGTAAGAGTTGTTAATCCTATAGGAAAAAAAATAAATGCTTTTTATTTAGTTGCTAAAGATTTCTCTGTAATAGAAATGGCTCAAGCTAGTGGGCTTACTTTAATAAATGATAATCAAAAAAATCCTTTTAAAACAACAAGTTATGGAACAGGTCAACTAATCTTAAATTCTATAAAAAGTGGAATAAAGAAAATATATCTATGTATTGGAGGCTCTGCAACTGTTGATGGTGGAGCAGGTATGCTTCAAGCTTTAGGACTTCATTTTTATGATAAAAAAAATAATTTAATTAAAGAATATATGAATAATGAGTTACTAAGTCAAATAAAAAAAATTAATACATCTCATTTTTATAAAAATATTCAAGGAGTAAAAATTATAATACTCTCAGATGTTAAAAATAAACTACTTGGTAAAAATGGTTCTGTCTATGTTTATGCAAGACAAAAGGGAGCAAAAGAGAATGATTTAGTATTACTAGAAGCTAATATGAAGTATTTTTATAATTTAATATCTAAATATACTAAAAATGTTATTAATATTGAAGGCTCTGGAGCAGCAGGAGGTTTAGGAGCAGGAATTTTAAGCTTTTTCGATTGTGAAATAAAATCAGGTATAGAAGAAATTCTAGAAATAGTTAACTTTTCTGAAAAGATTAAGAATGCTAATATTATAATTACAGGTGAAGGTAGTATAGATAGACAGACACTTAATGGAAAAGTTATTTCTGGAATCTTAAATAAATCTAATGGTATTCCTGTAATTGCTATTGCTGGAAGTGTTAATGATATTGATAAAATAAATGAAATGGGTATATTATCAGCTTTTCCTATATGTAATAAACCAATGAGTTTAGAAGATTCTATTATAAATGTTGAAAAATTAATTGAGAATATATCTATACAAATAGGTAATTTAATAAAATTGAAGTTTTAAGTAAAATGAGGTAAAAAATTATGAGTCGTTTATTAAATGATCTCTATAATCTTGCAGGTAAAAATAATAATAAGGCTATTTCACACTATAACCTTGCTTTAACTTCAATGCAACAAAAAAACTTTACTAATGCAGTTACCTATTTTCAAAAAGCATTAAAAGATGATGAATCAGGACAAATGCAGACAATGATTAAACCAAATCTTGGTTTAGCTTATGTAATGAATGGAGAATATGAAAAGGGAATTGAGGAATTAGTTAATTCTCTAAACTTAAATAACAGTAATGAAGGAATAGCCTTTATACACGCAAATTTAGCTTATGCTTACAGTCAATTAAAAAATTATGGTTTAGCTATATTAGAATATAGGAAGTCGCTTAAATATAGTCCTAATAATGCTCAAACTCATTATGCTTTAGGAATGCTTTATGAAAGTAAATTTCAGTCAGATTTGGCAAATGCAGAAATAGATAAGGCAATTTCTTTAGATCCAGAAAATCAATTATACCAAAATGCTAAAGACTCTTTAAGTAATATGGCTGCTTTATCTTTAAAAGTTGGGAGAACAGCACAACCATTATTAAATTTAGGATTAATAATAACTCCTTCTTATTCTATGTTAGAAAAAGATTATTTCCCTCTAATTATATATATTTATCCTGAGTCACCATTAAGAAAAGTAGCAAAAGAAGGTGACTATATAAAATTTGTTGATAGAACAGAAGAAAATAAAGATAAAAGTATAATTGAATTACTTGATATTTCTGAAGGAAATAAAATAAGTATGGTTATTAATACTTCAAAGGTTGTTGTTACTACTATACCTAAAATTACAAAAAAATTAAATGAAGATGAAAAAATAAAACTATATAGAGCTTGGTTTAATAGTTTTGATATTAGAATTGTTAGTATATTTGAAACTAATTCAATAAAAGATAAAGAGGATGCAGGAACAAAATGGGGTTATGAATTTGAATCACTTATAAGGAGTTGGAGTAGTTATATGAAAGATCCTTTATTTGAATCTGCATTTGCTTTACTTATGGAGTTCTTTCAAGCTTATACTTATAATGACAAACCAGATGAAGTTCATTATGAAATAAATCTTGCAAAACTTAATTTTAGTGTAATTACAACAACCTTAGTAAATTTTTTTAGAGAGATTGGGTTTAATGAATCAGCTAGATATTTTGAAAGTAAAATAAAAGTCACTAAACCTGATAATGCAGGAAAGCCTAAAAAATTAGGTCCAATTAAAACTAATATGTCAGATAGGAAATTAAAATAATGAATGAATTAACAGAAAAAGAGAATAAAGAAATATTTTCAAAATTATTAAAAAGGTTTTCTGATGTTTTTGAAAACGGTTTTAATAAAGAATTAGCTCAAAATCTAAAACCAGAATTAAATAATTTTAGTAAAGAATTAGCTAAAGATTATTGGCTTGAAATGTTTAGGTGTGATTGCCCAGTTGAAGAACTAGACGAAAATACATTTGAAATTCATGATATAATAAATTTTTCTGGTGAAGGTAATTTTGATGATTATATTCACACAATTAAAATTACAGATAAAGATACAACATCATCTATTTTTATGAAATTTTACTATGTTCTATATTGTTTATCTAATAATATAAAAAGTAATGTAAAACCAGAAGATTTTACACAATAATAATTGCCTAATTTTTTCAGTTCAAACCAAATTAAATAAATGGATTAATGCTGGTGGAGTTGATTTAGGTGTGTAAGAAAAATAATTTTTATTTTACTCAATTGATTTTAGGGTTATGTTTATCAGCATTTTATCAAAAATATGGAATAAATATTAATTTCTCATTGAGATATAAAAATCAATCTTTTTCTTTATAAATAGTACTTACATAACCATCTGGGGTTATTTTTCTTATTGCATGATTTCCTTGATCTGCTACATATAGATTATCATACTTATCAAAGCTTAAAGCTGTTGGGTAATTAAATTGAGCATTTTCTTTAAATCCATCTATAAAACCTGCTTTACCATTACCGCCAATTCTCTCAATCTTTTGTTCTTTATTAACTTTCCAGGTAGTGATTATAATTCACTAACAAGAAAAATTTCCCCTTTTGAATTTATTCTTATTGCTGAAACACCATCTGTTAAGTATTGTTTTATCTAATTCTTTTTAGGGAATTTTATATCAATTTTGTTATTTACTTTTGAAATATTACTTTTATAGTATGGTGTAAATATTTCATTATCGTAGATAGTAAAAGCTCTAGAGTATATGCTATTTATATAATTAATATTATTAGTTAAAAAACTAAATACACTATAAGAATAACTATTATATTCACCAGAATTTGTATTATAAAAATAAATTTCGTCATTATTATTAACAAATAAACCTATTCTACCTATAGAATCTTCTATTTTACGACTTAATACTTCTTTATACTTATAATTAGATATATTTCTCAGTTCATTATTAGACAATTTATAAATATTATTTAATGAATCTGTAAAATATATTTCATCATTTTTATTTATTTCTATATCTTCTCCAAGATTACAGCTTAAAGGATATTCATTATTTATTTTGAGTAATTCAATTTGATATTGATTTTTTACTTTATAAATGAATCTTCTATTCATAACAACTGAATACTGACAATCTTTATAAATAATACTATCAATATTATAATTTCTATCAAAACACTTTCTAGTAATAACATAAACTTCACTACCATCACTCTTAACAGCTAAGTCAATAGGGTATTTTAATTCAAGTTTTATAGACTTTTCATCTAATGGAACACAAACTGTTTTACCTAAATAATCATATTTACTTGGTTTTTTATATTCTTCATAGCTTGAAAATTCAGGAAGTAATGAAGGTATTACTGAAGGTTCTGGTGTTTGTTCTTCAGGAAATGGTGTTTCTGATGGTTTAGGAAAACAAGTATAAGTTACAGATGATGGCATACAAGTTATTTGAGGTGTAGGATTTGTTGTTGTTTTTATTGTTTGAGTTTTTGTACTACAACCCCAAATTAGTATTGATAAAAAAAATAATATTTTTAATTCTTTTCTCATTTAATGATATAAAGCCTCACTAGGTATAAGCTCTGGTTTTAACTTCATTTTATTAGATTACTTATGTTATCCTATAATGTATCTTCAATTTTATTATAAAAAGTATATTTATAAAAGAGAGTTTGAGTAATGGAAGAATTTAGTAATAATGATTTACAATATTTTAAAAGTATAGGTATAAGTCTTGAAAAAGTAAATAAATATATTGAAAATTTTAAAAAAGGCTTTCCTTTTACTGAAATATTAAGACCATGTACTATAAATGATGGTTTAAATAAGATAGATGAAAATAAATTTACTAACTTAATAGAAATTTCTGATAATGCGTCTAAAGAGTCAAGATTAATGAAGTTTATTCCTGCTTCTGGTGCTGCAAGTAGAATGTTTAAAACTCTTAACTATTTTAATAATAATTTTCAAAGAATCACTGATACAGATATAAAAGTATTAGCAGAACAAGGAGATAAAGAAGCTAAAGAATTATATAAATTTATTCAAGGAATTAAAAATTTTGCATTTTTCAATGATTTAAAAAATGCTTTAGCTAAAGATGAACATGATATAAATAGCTTAATTGAAGAAGGTGAGTATAAAGAAATTATCAATTACCTTCTTACAGAAAAAGGTTTAAATTATGCTGATTTACCAAAAGGACTTTTAAAATTTCATAAATATAATAATGAGGTAAGAACAAGTATAGAAGAACATTTAGTTGAAGGTGCAGTTTATACAAAAGATAAAAATAATCAAGTAAAAATTCATTTTACTGTTTCGCCTGAACATTTAGAGCATATAGACCAACATATTAAAGATGTAAAAGATAAATATGAAAAAAGGTTTGATGTTAAATACTCTGTAAGTTTTTCAATACAAAAAAATCTACAGATACAATAGCTGTAGATTTAGAAAATAAACCTTTTTATGATGAAGGAAAAATTTTATTTAGACCTGCTGGACATGGTGCTTTAATTGAAAATCTTAATGATTTAAAAGGTGATATTATTTTTATAAAAAATATTGATAATGTTGTTCCTGATAAAATAAAAGAAACAACTTATACTTATAAAAAAGTTTTAGCAGGATATTTGATAAGTTTACAAAATAAATGTTTTGATTACCTAAGAAGTTTAGATGAAAATAATATAGTTAATGACAATTTAACTAATATATTTACTTTCTTAGAAAACGATTTATTTATACATATTCCAGAAAATATTAAAAATAATAGTTTAGATATACAAAAAGAATTTGTCTTTAATAAATTAAATAGACCAATTAGAGTTTGTGGAATGGTTAAAAATCAAGGTGAGCCAGGGGGAGGCCCTTTCTGGACAAAATCAGAAAATGGAGAATCAGTACAGATTGTAGAAACATCTCAGATTGATTTAAAATCAGAACAACAAAAAGCTTTATTAAATAAAGCAACACATTTTAATCCTGTTGATTTAGTATGTGGAGTTAAAGATTATAAAGGCAATAATTTTGATTTAGAAAAATTTATTGATCATAATACAGGCTTTATTTCTCAAAAATCAAAAGATGGAAAAGATTTAAAAGCTCTTGAATTACCGGGTTTATGGAATGGAGCTATGGCTCATTGGAATACTATATTTATAGAAGTTCCTCTTATAACTTTTAACCCTGTAAAAACAGTGAATGATTTATTAAGAGCAGAACATCAATAATGTATCATGAAATTTTTATAGAAAAAGCATTATCACTTGCAAAACTTGGTAGTGGTTTTGTTGCTCCTAACCCATTAGTAGGATGTGTCATAACAGATGAAATGGGTGAAATTATTTCATCTGGTTATCATCATAAAATAGGAGATATTCATGCAGAAATTGATGCTTTAAATAAATGTAAAAATCTTGATTTATCAAAAGCTGTTTTATACTGTAATCTTGAACCTTGTTCTCATAACTCACCAGAAAAAATAAATCCTCCTTGTGTTCCACAAATTATAAAATCTGGAATAAAAAAAGTTGTAATTGGTATGAAAGACCCAAATCCTAAAGTATCAGGAAATGGAATTAAGCAACTAGAAGAATCAGGAGTAGAAGTTATTTGTGGTGTTTTAGAAAAAGAATGTGAGAATTTAAATAAAATATTTAGAACAAATATACTAAAAAAGAAAACTCATGTTTTATTAAAAATGGCTCAAACTCTTGATGGTAAAATTGCAACTATAAATCATAGTAGTAAATGGATTACAGATTCAGAAGCTAGGACATTTGTTCATGAGTTAAGAGCTAGATATGATTCTATAATGGTTGGGAGTAACACTGCTTTAGAAGATAATCCAAAATTAGATGTAAGATTGTTTAAAGGAAGAAATCCAAAAAGAGTTTTAATTGATTCAAATTTATTAATACCAATGGATTATCAATTAGTTACTGATGAGTTGGTAAAAAATACCTATATTTTTACTTCTGAAAAAGCAGATAAAGAAAAAGTAAAAAAACTCAAAGATATTGGAATAAATATAATAGAATTTCAATCTAAAAATAATTATATTTCATTAAAAGAAGTATTTGATAAACTTTATGAATTTAAGATTTATTCTGTAATGGTAGAAGGTGGCTCAAAGCTTGTAACTCAAATCATTAGAGAAAATTTGTTTGATGAAATAATGATCTTTATTGCTCCCAAAATTGTTGGTGAAGGAATAAGTTCTATAGGTGACATTAATGTTAGAGATATAAATAAATCTTTAGAGTTTGATAATATAAATTATTTTAAAATAAATAATCAGATTGTTTTTCAAGGGGATAGAAAATGTTTACAGGATTAGTTGAAGAAAAAGGTGAAATTCTTGATATTAAAGATTTTAATGGTGGCTTAGAATTTACTATTAAAGCTAATCTTGTAATGGAAGATTTAAAAATTGATCATTCTATTTGTGTTAGTGGTGCTTGTCAAACTGTTATCAAAATTGAAGATAAAACCTTTACAATTCAGTCTATAAAAGAAACATTAGATAAAACAAATTTTAAAAATTTTAAGATAGGAACAGAAGTAAACCTTGAGAGATCCTTATTACCAACAACAAGACTAGGAGGACATTTTGTTCAAGGTCATGTAAATGGTACAGCAAATATTTCTCATATATCTAATAGAGGTGAGAACTGGTATATTGGTGTAAACTTAAACCCTGAACTATCAAAATTCTGTATCATGGAAGGTTCAATAACTATAGATGGAATTTCCTTAACAATTGCTGATATTAAGGATAATACTATATATGTTTCTATAATCCCTCATACTTGGCAGGTAACAACTATAAGTAATTTGAATCTAGGTTCTGAGGTTAATATAGAAGTTGATATGTTTGCTAAGTATATTTATAAATTCCTAGGTAAAGATAATTAAGAGATACTAAAAAAGTTAAGATATAGTTATATTATAGGTAATTTTTATTTAATTATATAGAAATAAAATATAACATATGCAATAATAATTTTATAAGCTAAGAGATAAGATTAAATTTAGAGGTATATATTAAATGACTGTTTCATCTGTAAAATCTATAAATACAAGTTTTGATTTTAATTCATTAAAACCTGCTCAAAAATCAAGCGATAGTACAGAAGTAAAATCATCTGCTTTTAAAGCTCAAGATTCTGTAAGTGTAGAAAATAAAACAAAAACAGGGCCTAAAAAAGTTGAGGTTCTTGGTTCTGAAAGCAGAAAAGTAGATGTTTTAAAAGGTGCTAAAGTTGGAGCTGCAACTAGTGCAAAAGCGGGAGCTTTAACAGGTTTAGTTGTAGGTGGTGTAGCTGGTACAGCTTTAGGAATACCAGCAGCTTTATTACTTGGTGGTTCTGCTAAAGTTGGACTAGCAGTTGCAGGAACAGTTACAGCTGTTGCTGTTATAGGTGGTGCAGCAACAGGAGCTGTACAAGGTGGAATTCAAGGAGCAGTTTATTCAAAATTAGCAAATGGAGATCCTAAAAAGGGAGCTTTAGTTGGTGGTGTTATTGGAGGAGCTTTAGGTCTTTCAGGGTTTAAGCAAGGAACAACACAAGGGTTAATAGGTGTTGCAGCGGGTGCAGCATTTGGAGCTTATATGGGACATAAAGTTTCATCAGCATCAGTAAAATAAGTTTTACTATTTATCATTTTACTAAAAGAGTTGTTTTTATTTACAACTCTTTTTTTTCTTTATATAAAATCATACTTTTTAGCTATTCAAAATTTTTTATAAAAATGCTAGTATTAATTTTAATTGTAAGTAAATTTAAAGTTTATATAAAACCTTAAAAGAGGCTATTAATGCAAATAACTCGAATAAAGAGAATTAATCCTGATGAAATTACAAAAGAAAATTATCTTGAGAAAATAAAAATTGCTAAAAATTTAACTATAGAATTTTTTACTAAGAAAAAAACAGCTCCTAAAGAACTAGTAAAAATTATTGACATCTATCAACAAGCAATAGATTTAATACCAAATAGAGCAGAAGCATACCTTTCTTTAGCATATATTACATGGAAAATAGGTCAATATAATGAGGCAATAGCATTATTGAAGACAGTAAAAAAAATATCTCCTTTAGACTCAAATGCAGATGAAATGATTAAAACTATTGAAAAAGAGTATAAAAATAAGCAAATATTAGAAAAAAGAAAAACCTCATTAAACAATAAAAATAAGTTAAAAAATAATACTTTACACAATTCTATGTCAAAAATTAAAAGGAGTTAGAATTTATGTCAGAAATAGGTGGATATAAACCTGTTGTATTACCATCTGGAGCTACAACTAATAATCTAAAAGCAACATTAAATGCAACAACAAATAATACAAAAGCTCAATCAACAGATAATATTTTTGATGCAACAAATCTAACTGATATTCAGAAACAAGATTTAAGTACTGTTGATTATATAAAAGTTGATAATAAATATAATAGTACAGATACATTTTTATCTATAAAACATATACCACCTGAAGATAGAGCTGCTTTTTTAGAAGATCTAAAAAGTAAAATTCTTTCACAAAAAGAAATTAAAGGTAGTTCTTTTAATCCTAGACATTTTGTAAATATGACAACTGAAACAAGCTTTAAGGTTGGTGAAAATACAGCAGATTTAAAGAAAATTGATCTTGAAGCAAATCAAGTTGATAAAGCAAAATTACCTGAGAATACTAAAGTTATAAAAATTGATGAGTCTGGTAACTTTGATAAAAAAGAGTTAGCAAATTCAGCTACAAAAAAGAATGATTTTCAATCTACTTTATATGTTGAGAAAGATGGCAGAGTTTTTGAAATGACTGTTGATAATAAAACTCTTGAAAAAATGAAATCAGGAGAAAATATACCAACTAATATAATGTTTAATAAAAAAGATGCTACAACTAATGCAAAAAGTTTAAACTTATCAGGAATTATTAATGATGAAAAACTAGGTTCATTAAATTCATTAAGTAAAAATAATGCAATTATTAAAGCTTTTGAAGAAATTGGAATAAATTTTGATGATGGAATTAGTAGTGATGAACTTGGACAAATAATGGAGCATGTTTGGGCTGAAGCGAGTACTATAACTGGAGATAATAAACAGAATAAATATTTATCTGATATTTCAAGTGCAATAAATAGAAAACTAGATAAAGTTTATCCAGAAAATCCTAGTAAGGAAGATTTAAAATCTGAAAAGTATGAAAACCTAAGAAATTTCCTTAGGGAAAATGGTGCAGATGAAAAAGATATAAAAAATGCTAAGGATTTGGGACAAAGTATAAATTTATCATTTGACAAAACTTTTAAGCAAAAAGGTGGCTCTAGCCAAGAAGCTAATAATACAGATATTTTAAATGGCTCAATTTCTGTAAGAGGAGACTTAGGAAAATCTATTGAATTTGCTACTAAAGAAGTAACTGTTGGAAAACAAAAACTTAATTATAGTGGAGATGGTAATAGTTGTGGAGTTGGTCAAACAGAATTTGTAAATACTTTAAGAGATATAAATGTTCCAACTGTTGATATAGTAAAGAATAGTGTTAGTGAAAAAGAAAAGCAGAAAACTAGTTATGTAAATAATACTAGTGAGATATTTGAAGTAAAACCTAAAGAAGAGCCAAAATACGAACTTTCATTTAAGTTTCCAAATTTTTTCCAAATGAACTTAACTGCTATTGAAGCAAATCCTAAAGCTGTTGAAGGAGCAGGAAAAGAGAAGCTTATAAGTAAAGATGACTTTAAAAAAGCGACTAAAAAAGAAAATGAAACTTTTGATAATCTAGTAAAAGATAAACCAGATGTTCAAATAGTTATAAAAGCTGATGGTTCTAGATTATTTGATGAAAATAAGGATTATACACCTGCAGAATTACAAGAACAAAGATCGATATCAGCTAATTATAATAATGATGAAAATACATTTACAATTAGTGGGACAGCAGATGTAAGAACAGGTATGGGAACATATAGAGAAATAGATGTTCCTCCTTTTGCAAGGGAATATATTGTACCTAAGGAAACGTCTATAAACAATGATACTTTAAGTTTATTTAGAGCAATCAATGCTTATATTGAGTTTGTAAACAATGCTGATCCAGAAACACAAAAATCTGTAAAAAGTAAAACTGTTAAATTTGAACTAAATGAAGAAATGAGAAAAACTTTACCACCTGAATTAGTTGAAAAATTAGATGAAGGTTTAAGCTTTAATGAAATGCATTATACAGTGGCTAAATTTTAACATTTAAAGCATTTATATTAAAATACTGATTAAAAAAAACTCATTTTAATCTTTATATCTTTTTATTAAAGCTTCGATATCTTTAAGATGTAATTCTTTAGAATAGTCTAAGGCTGTTTTTCCTGCAATATTTTTTATTTTAGTATCAATTCCATTTCTTAGTAAAAGTTCTACTATATTTTTATGTTTTGATTTAACAGCTTTAATTAGAGAAGAATTACTATAAATATCTTTTTCATTAATATTGGCTCCTTTTTTAATTATGTATTCAGTTAGCTCTGTGTATCCAATAGTAGATGAAATAATAAGGGCTGATTCACCATATTTATTTTTTAGGTTTATATCTGCTCCATTTTTTAGAAATAAATCAATATAATAAATAGTATCTTCACTTGAATAACCTAGTTTTATAAGAGTACTTAAAACTGTATTTCCAAAATTATCTTCTGTATTTAAGTCTGCACCATTTTTTATAAAAAGTTCACAAGTACTTTCACCACAACCTCCAGACTCAATAGCGACCAATAAAGCAGTTTTACCTTCTTTATTTTTAAAATTAATTTCTGCACCATTTCTTATCAATATAGCCATATTTTTAAAATGCCCTTCATAAGAATTTTTAGAAGCAGTAATTAAAGGAGTATTACCTTCAAGGTTTGGTTCATTAACATTTGCTCCTTTTTCTATCAAAAGTTTTAACACGTCTGAATCAAAACGAGATGCATAATTTAATGCTGTATTTAAGTTAGAATCTTTATGATTAATAGGCATCCCTTTTTCAAGTAAAAAATTAACAAAATCTCTAGAATAATATATAGATGCAATCATTAATATATTACTATTCATTTTATCTTTTTCATTAATATCAGCACCGTATTTAAGTAATAAATCTATTATTTTCTTTTTATTTTCTTCATTTTTTTTCTTATTGTTTGAGTTATAATCAAAATGTTCAATTATTATAAATAATGAACTATTAACTCTTTTATCTTTAATATTTATTTCTGCTCCTTTTTCAAGAAAAAATTTTATAAGTTCATAGTTTAATGAGTATAAAGACTTTATAAAAAGATTATTAATTTCTTTTGATTCAATAGTATTAATAATATTAATTATTCTCTTTGCAATTTTAAAATTTCCGTTACTAACTGCATAATCTAAAGCTGTATTACCATATTTATCTTTAAAAGTTATATCTGCTCCATTATTAATTAATAACTCACTTAAATTAGTATCATTATTTTTTGTTGATTCAATAATTGCAATAGACTTGTTTTTATTAACTTTATTAACATCTATACCTTTACTAATAAGCATTTCAATAATAAACATATCTTTATTAGTTATAGAAGAACTATATCTAGAATTAGATTCAATTAATTCTAATAAAGCATTATTACCTTTTTTGTTTATTGTATTAATATTAGTAGTTTTAATTAATTCAATTGATTTAAAAATATTTTCATTGTATATAATTTCATCTATAATATCTTTTTTTAGCTTATTACTAATACTTTGCTCTTTTATTTCATTACTTTTTATCAAATTATTAGCAAAACTTTTTGATTCAGAAATAAAGATTATACAAATTAAAAATACAAATATTTTGTAGTTACTCATTTTCTTTGTATTAAATCCCATAAATTTCCATATAAATCTGAGAAAACAGCTACAATACCATATTCTTCTTCTACAGGCTCTCTAATGAATTTTATATCTTTATTTATCATATCTTGATAATCGCTATAAAAATTATCTGTTTCTAAAAATAAAAAAACTCTTCCTCCTGTTTGATTTCCTATTCTAGATTTTTGCTCATCATTTGATGCTTTAGCAAGTAACAAAGAAAAGTCTTTATTTTCATTTGGACATATAAGAACCCATCTTTTATCAAAACTTATTTGTGTATCTTCAATTAATGTAAAATTGAGTTTATTTATATAAAAATCTAAAGCTTCGTCATAGTCATTAACTATTAAAGATATAGATGTTATTTTTTTTGACATTTAAGAACTCCCAAAAAATTAGATTTTAATTACTAGATATTTTACAAAAAAAAAGAGTTATTATAAAATCATAACTCTTTTCAATAAAGGAACTAAATTTTATTCTTTATCAAATATCATTTACATTATTAATTCTAATTATCTATACTTAAAAGTAATTGATTTGCAAAAAATATTTATCTGTAGCATTGTTACTAAAATACTCTTGTCTTATCACTTTTTTCTTTTTACTTTTTACTTTTTATCTAGTATAGAGATATTTTTTACATAAACTTTAAGTATTACTTGCCAAACTATTGTTAAACTAATAAAATTACTAAATGATAAACTCAAAATACAAGTTAAACAGACCTTTTTAATTATTTATGAGGAAAACTAGGTAAACTATTATGCAGAAAAAAAGTATCTTAAAAAAAACATTATATTCTTTAAGTCTTACATCTTTAATTACATTTTCTACAGTTTTTAATGTAAATGCTGAACCTTTTCCTGATAATAGTTACTCTGATGTAATAGTTGTAGGTGGGGGATTATCTGGACTTACAACTGCATATAAATTAAAACAGGCTGGAATTAGTTGTAGAGTTTTAGAACTTAGCCCAAGAGTCGGTGGTAGAGCTAGAACAGCTAAATATGATAATAATGCAATTGTAGAAGCTGGTTTAGCTGAGTTTTGGGAAACAAACCCTGCTTTTCAATTAATAAAAGAATTAAAATTACCTTATAGAGAATCTTTAACATATTCTAGTATTATGATTGATAAAAAATTATATCCTTTTACTCAATCAACAAATGATGATTTTTTAAGATATTTATTTAATAAAAATGAATATTCTAACCTACAGTCTTGGAATAAACAAATGGAGAAATATTATCATCAGGTCAAATCTAAAAAAATGGATAAATATCTTTTATCTCTACAAGATATATCATTTGCTGACTGGATAAATAAAACAAAACTTTCAAAAAAAACAAAAGAATGGATAAGAATTTCACTTCAAGTTGAAATAGGTACAGAGTGGGATAAAATATGCTTTAGATGGAATAGCAGAATGGCATATATTTTTAGGTAAGGGTGAAACACCATATGAGTTAGAAAATGGTAATGAGTCTTTACCAAATGCACTTGCAGAAAAAATAGGTAAAGAAAATATCGGCTTAAATATGCAAGTTATGAAATTCAACAATAATAAAGAAGGTGTTGAAATTGAGGCAATGGATACAAGCGATTTTAAACATTATAAATATAAAGCAAAATATGCTGTTAGTGCTATTCCTTTATATAGACTTGCTGAATTACAATTTAATCCAACATTAAGCCAAGAAAAACAAGATGCAATTTCAACTCAAACTTGGGGTTCATACTTTACAGCTCATGTTTTTATGGCACCAGAAGCAAAAAAATATTGGACAAGTCCAAAAGGTGAAAGTTATTTACCAATTTTAAGTGATAGTCAATTAGGAGTAATATACTCAGCTACAGAAAGCAAAAAAGATAATGCTTTTATATTAAATCTCTTAATTACAGGTGAAGCGGCAGAAAAATTTAATTATAGAGCTATTCTTTTTGAAAGCGTTAGAAATGATCTTAATAATGAATTTAATAAAATCTGGGCAGGTTCAGCAAAATACATAAAAAAATATCAATTTTATAGATATCATCCAAGAGCTATAGCTTCTTGGCCTGTTGGAAGATCAAGATTTGATAAATTATCAGAGTCAATACGTAAACCTCAAGGTAATATATACTTTGCTGGAGATTTTACTGAAAGCTCTCATTCAGATGGAGCAGTATACTCAGCCTTAAGAGTTGTAAATGATATTTTAACTAGAGAAAAGAAAAAATAAAAAATTTAAATGACTAAAATTGAATCTGCTAGAATTAGCCCAACAGCTAATATAACTGCACATGCTTGGGATATGCTAGGCATTTCTAATGCTCAATATTTTGTGAACCCTAATTTTAAACTAATTTTTAATCTAATACGTTCTATCGGTTTACCTTATCTAATCAATAAAAAAAATGATTATGTTTATTTTATGCTTGAACCTAGGCATAGAGCTATTGACTACTTTATGCTTACTAAGTTTTCATATAAACAGATTATAGAATTAGCTTGTGGCTTCTCACCAAGAGGTATGACCTTTGCTGAAAACCCAGAATTTACCTATATAGAATCAGATTTGCCAGATATTATAAATACTAAAAAAGTAAAAGTTGAAGAAGTATATAAGAATAAAAAATTAAAAAGAAATAATCATAAGTTTATAGAATCAGATGTTTTTAGTGATAATTTAAAAGAAAAATTTTTACCATTATTAAATAAAAATGAGAAAACTGTTGTAATAACAGAAGGATTAACAATTTATTATGATATGGAGCATCTAAAGACCATTTTCAAAAATATATGTAATTTACTTAAAGCCTCTGGTGGTGGAGTATATATAACAGATATATATCATGAGGAAGACTTAAAAAGAAATTTTTTTAATAATAAAGTAATGAGCTATGCTGTAAAATTTTTAAGAACAGAATTTCGTTCGGATATAGATAATTCAGAAGAAGGTGAATCTTTTTTAAGAGAATGTGGATTTGATTATGTAGAGTCACTAAATCCATTACATTTTTCCAAACAATTAGGATTAAAACATAAAATACCACCTGAAAATGGAGTAGCAACAATATATTTAGCTCATGTTTTTTAAAAAGATAAAATATACACTAGAAAATCACATTATTTTTTTATAAATAAATCATATCAATCACTAAATAATACAAATTTATTTGATAAAATAACTTATTTTATTAATTGAATATATGAATTTATAAGGAGTTTTCAATGCTTATCAAAGCAATACATTTACTAGGTATTATTTTATGGACTGGTGGATTGATGAATTTAACTAGAATGGTTTCATTTCATATGCAAGAAGAATCAGAAGTTCAAAAAAGATTACATTATATAGAAGATAGAATATTTAAATTTGTTACTTTACCTGGATTAATTTTAACATTAGTAGCAGGTTTTTATATGCTTTTAACAAATATGGAATTTTATATGAAACAACCTTGGATGCATGCAAAGTTATTATTTGTTGGAATAATGGTTGTTGTAACAGCTTTATTACAAGGTAAATTAAAAGAGTTAGGTACTAATACAGAAAAACAAAATCCAAAAATGTTTAAAATGTTACATGGAATAACAGGTTTAATGCTTATCTTAACATTAGTAATGATATATGTAAGACCTTGGGCAAGAGTAATCTCTTAATTTTAGACAAAAAAAATGAAAGACTTTTGGTCTTTCACTTTCTATACTGTGGGTTATATTATTTGTACAGGAAAAATTTAAAATATTTTAATTAACTCTAAATATTGAGTATAAGTTCTGTACGTTAATTTAATAACCTTATTTATGTATATTAAACCATATTATATTTTTTGTCCTTAAGAAACACTAAAAAAACTGTTAATTTTTAATAAGTTTGAGAGTGTGTAAGTATTAAAATATAAGCCATTTTTTCTAAAATTACCAAATTACAAAAAAATTAGTAAAGGCTATATAATATTTTTTGGAGCAAAAATTTAATGAGTAGTTGTTTTTTTTGTAAAAAAAATATTAATAGTAAATATCTTAAGGTTGGTTCTTATCTTTTCCACCCTGAGTGTTTTTGTTGTTATTATTGTAAACAAAAGATAGATACACAATATAACCAAAAAAATGGTAAATTCTATCATTTAAATTGTTATAAAAAAAGTTACAATCTTATTTGTTCATATTGCAATAATTTTTTAAGTGAAACATGGGTAAATCATGAAAATAAAAAATATCATGAACAATGTTATATTAAAAATTATGCTCCAAAGTGTAATATATGTGGTTTAGTTATTACTGATAAATATACTTATGATGATGAAGGTAAATATCATTCTGAGTGTTTTAAAAAATCAAAGCTTCCATCTTGTAATGTTTGTTCTTTGCCATTAGATGGTAAATATTTAAGAGATAATTGGAATAATTTATCACATATAAGCCACAATGGTCATAAAACAAATATATGTCATTCATGTTCAAGAATAATATCAATAAAAACCTCAAATGGTGGAGTAAAATATGATGATAATCGTTATGTTTGTGGAATTTGTAGGATAACTGAAATTACTACAGATGAACAGATAAATACCAGTAAACTAAGAGTTATAAATTATTTAAATGATGTTGGTTTTGATTATATACCAAATTATATTAGTGTTTGTTTATCTGATAAGAATACTTTAAATAAAAGATTAGGTGTTAGTTTAGAACAAAATAGTCATGGCTATACAAAAACAATAATAAAAAGAGAGAATAAAAAAATAGTTTCAATAGAACAATACCTTAGACATTTGAGAATTTACCAAAATATAAATCCTGTAATAAAATTAATTTTGCAAAAGAATTAAATAACAGGATTTAATACTAATTATGCCAGAAATATTGTTAATAATAAATTGTTTAAGAAAATATTTTCCAAAAAACTTTAATACATTTTCGTTAATAATATTTGCCTTGCTTAGTATGTCAGGTAGTAAGACAATGTTAAATATTTCTAGATATACAAAAGATGAAGCATGTTATAAAACAATAGAGAGGTTTTACAATAGAGTAATACCTTGGCTTGAAATGAATTTGCTTTTAATTAGTAAATTTGTTAATAGTTCAACATTTATACTTGCAAGTGATGAAACACTTTCAAGTAAATCAGGTAAAAAGACTTATGGAATAGATTATTTTTTCAGTAGCATAATTCAAAAACCAATAAAAAGTTTATGTTTTTCTGGTTTATCAATAATAGTACCAGAAAAGAATAAAAGTTATCCATTACTAATGAGTCAATTAATATTTACACCTGAAGAGAAAGAGATTTCTAAAGCCAAAAAAGAAAAAGCTAAAAAGTCAAAAGGTAATAAGAGAGGTCGTCCAAAAGGCAGTAAAAATAATAAGAATAAAAATGAAGTTCTAGCTCCTACTTTCAGATTATTACAAGAACAATTGACAAAGGTACAAAATGTTTTAAATCTAAAGATAAAACATTTTGTTGGTGATGGTAAATATGGAAATAATACTTGTGCAAATCTTTGTAAGAAATTCAAAATGCTCTTAATATCAAAATTACAGCATAACTCAGAATTGTATTTTGAAAATACTGAGCCTTATTCTGGTGTTGGAAGACCTAAGAAATATGGAAAAAGACTTGATTATAAGAATCTTCCTTCAGAATATATGGTAAAAGAAGAAATTAAGGATAATGAAATTACTATGATCTACAATATGACTTTATTAAGTAAATCTTTTGATGATAAGTTAAATTTAGTAGTTATTAAGAAAATTATAGATAAAAAGGTTGCTCATGTAATATTTTTTTCAACAGATTTGGAATTAGATTATCAGAAAATAATAGATTATTATTCATCAAGGTTTCAAATAGAGTTTAATTTTAGAGATGCAAAGGAATTTTGGGGATTTGAAGATTTTATGAATGTTAAAGAAATCACTGTAAATAATGCTGCTAACTTATCTATGTTTATGGTTAATCTATCAAATATTCTTCTTGATAAATTTAGAACTTCAAATAAAAATCAGAACTCTGGTATCAGAGACTTAATTTCACATTATCGGGGGCTTAAATATTTCAATGAAACTTTAAAATTATTACAGAAATTCAATACTAATATTTATATACCTAAAACTATTGAAAATGTTACTTCCATAGGATTTATTCATGTATAATCATGTCTAAGGTATTGATAGAACATTCAATTTTTATTTTATATGGATTACCAAGGTTAAAATTTGAAGCTGTTCTTGCTCATGAATTACTTCATGTTTGGTTAAATGAAAGAGATATAAAAATGCCTTCAAAAGATATAGAAGGATTTTGTAATCTTGGAGCTGCACTAATTTATCAAAAAGATGGAACAGCAAATGGTAATTCATTTTTAAAAAATATGTCTGAAGATCCTGATCCAATTTATGGAGATGGATATAGAAAAATGTCTTCTAAACTAAAAAATATAGGCTGGAAAGGTCTTATTAATGAAGTCCTTAATTCAAATAACTCTATAATTAATAAATTTTCATTATTTAAAGAAAAATTATTTTGATATTTTATATTGACACGGATTTATAATGAGATTAAATTTATTTAATAATAAGAATCTTTAAATTCAGGGCTTACTATCATTATAATTTCACTTAGACAAGGACTTAGATATTTTTTCTCAATTTCTTTCCCATTATTTATAGTTTTCAAAAACTCAGAGAATGCTTGTCTGGTTTGAATCATTTGATTTGCACCTTTATTTAAAGTAAGCTCTCTACGCTCCTCAAAACTACTAAATTTATTTTCAATAAAGGATAAATCTGTAAATTCATTAAGCACATTATAAAAAATATCAAAAAGTCCGCTACCTGAACTTTTACCATTACCCAAAACTCTATCTACAAATCCTCCAATAGTTTTTGTACTACCATATAAAGCTATTTTATAAAAGTTCGATTCTGGTAGAATATTTTTTTGATAAGAGTACATAACTAAAGGCGTTGTTTTTAAGGTAGTTTCGGATAAATCTAAAAATGCACAGTTCACAGCTAATGCTTTAAAAAATGAAAATGGCTCAATGCTTTTTTTGTACATTCCTTTTTCATAATTATTTTCTATTCCAGTAACAATAAAATATCCTTGAGAAAAATGCTTTTCTAATATATTGTTAACTTCTTCAATTAATAAATCACTACTTATCCTCTGATGCTCTCTAATCCATTTAATATAATTTTCATCAATATAAATCATAGGGCGATTTGATTCATATATTTCTTTGAAGGGTTTGATTTCTTCTAAACCATTATTACAAAGTAACTTACAATTGATACCTTTCCAAATTTCTGAAAGTTCATAATAAACAGAGTCTGGAAATGCTTTTTCTGTATTCAAATCACCAGGTATTATTGCTCGTTCTGGAATTTTCCACAACCAATATTGTCCTATTACATTTGAAGCTGCATCATGAGGAGTTATATTATGTTCTTTGATTAACCAAATATAATAATTTTTTAATAAGGTCGGAATATCATTATCTGTTTTTTTAAAGATAGAAGAATTTCTTTCTGTTTTAAGAAACTCATTTCTGGAAATATTTAAATCTATTAATCCGGGCTTTTTTATATTAAATGTTAATGAACAATATAAATCTATAAATAGAGGTTTATATATCTCAGTGGCAAAACGGGATGCAGAACCTTCTTCATTATTTTCCTTTAATGGAACGCCATAGTAGTAGATTTTTTTCTTTAAATCAGGAAGATTTATGATTTCACTTGGCATATATTCATTTCTTTGAAAAGATAATCCACATGTTGAAATAAATTTTCCTGACCTAAATAAAGACCATGCTCTTAAAATTACTATATATTCCTCGCACTCATAATAAAATTTTTTCTCTATAAAGTTAAGTTCTGGATTATTTGTTACTGGTTTTAATGATTCTGTATATAAGGATAAATCTTCATCATCATAAAAAAATGAAATTGAATATTCTTGATTTTCTAAAGTTAGCCATTTTAAAATATTTTTTTTAGTTAGACTGAAGTCTTCATCAAGGTTAACTATTATCATTGTTCCAGTTTCATTATGTTTTATCTGGTTAATTTCTATTGGCTGGGAATAATTTTTTAAATTTACTTCAAAAGCTTCATTGGTAGAGGAATTAAAATGTTTAGTTATAATTTTTATATCCTTTGAAACAATAAACACAGTTAAAAATCCAATACCAAATTTAGAAATTAAATCATCATTATCATCTAAATCTCTAAAACCTTTACTAAATGATAGAAATAGTCTTTCTTTTAAGTCATTAAATGTCATTCCAATGCCATTATCAAAAATTTTAAATTGTTTTATTGCAGAGTTGTATTCTACTTTTATTATTGGTTTATAACTAAATTCCTTTTTTGATTTCCTGACATGACAGGCATCAATGCTATTTTGTATGAGTTCTCTAATAAAAATAGAACTATCATTATAAATTTGTATTCCTGTTAGGGCTGATATAGCTAAGTTTTTATCAATATCAACCAGTACCACTTCAGGAATAAATGAAGTTTTTGATATTTCTTGAATAATGTGAAAAGTGTTAAGGGTTAAACCATTTTGACCTAAATGTCTTCTGGTAAATAAGGATGCATAGAAATCAAATTCCTTTTTAGTATAGTCAAAATAATCAGTTAAAAATTTAAAAGCATTAATGTTTTTTGCATTAACTTTCATATTTATTAATGAACTATTTTGTTTATAAACAATATTTAATTTAGAATCTTTTAAAAAATGAATTTCATTAGGGTAAATTTTCAAAATTCGCCTTAGATTTAACATAGAAACAGGTATATTGCTCTGAGATAACTGTAAAATATCTGAAAGCTTAACCAGAACAGAAATAAATACTAAATTTATAATTTCATGACCATTTGATTCTGTTATTGGTAAATTTTCTAAGGTTTGTTCTTCTTGTCCGTTTAAAATATCAATTATTAATTCTTTTAGGTTTGATAACTCAGAATGATTAAACGAATCAATAATTTCAACTATAATTATGTTTCTTAGTTCATCTTGATATTTAAGAATAAATTTTATTTTATTTTCTGGGAGATTAAGGTTATTTTTTTTACAGAACAATTCAATTATTTCCTTATTTGCCCCTAAACCAATATCTAGACCCCAAAGACAAAACATTGTACAAAATATTTCCTTTTGATTTAAAAGACTATATACTTTTTCAGAAATCAAAAGGTCAAGTGTATTTTCTCTCGATTCTAATTTTGAATGGTCATGGTCTGTATATTCCTTGAAATTAGTATTAATTGTATTCAGATAGGGAATAAACTTAGTTTCTAAATCTATCCACAATTTACCAAAATTTTCAGACTCATTTAATTTTTTTCTTAAGTTAAGTTTTTGCTGTGTTTTTGAGATAGGAGAGGATAAAATTGCATTTTTAATTTCAGCTATATCACTCTTAATTCCTACAATATGTGAGTTATCTGTAACTAACTTTATTGTAAAAAAATTCTGTATTACTTCATTATTATTACTTATACATAAAATAATATCCTCTGGAAGACATTTTTTTATAATTATGGAAGATAAAACTTCTTTTAATCTTTTCTGAATATCATTGTATTTGAGATGTTTTAGAGTTTCATAATCATTAATAAGCTTTTCAGACCATTCTTGTAATTTTTGTTCATTTAATATTCTGTTATTAAAGGCTTCTAAATAGCTCCTACAATTTCCAGTAAATCCTGTAGACACAGCAAAGAAATAAGTAAAATTTTTAATATCTGATATTAATGTTTCATCAGCCAAATAATTTAAAATAAATTTCAGTATTTCCTTTATAACTTCGGTTTCAACTAAATTTTTATTTTTTTTCTTACACTGGATTAAACCAACAGGTTTACCTTTAAAAGAAAGGATAATATCTCTACCCTTCTCACCAGTTCCTTGCATAAGACTAACTGAATCAAACTGATTTTTAAATTCACCTTTTTCAATCCGTTTTTTAAACAAGTGATAAAGTAAAATCTCAAATTGTCTATCTACTAATTCATTTATTGGATAAGCTAACCCTTCATAAGCTTGAGGTTTATTATAGGTATCAAGTTCACTTTGAATACTACTATCTGGTATTATTTGTTTTTTCATTAATTTTTTTGATTCAAAAATTCAACAGCTTTTTTAAGACCACTTAGAGTAAAATCTTCCATATGGAATATATTACCTATTCTATTAATAGTCCAAGACCCATAAGCATTTTGCCATTGTTCTTTTGGAATAGGATTTAACCAAACAATATGTTTAAATCTTTCTTTTATTTTATTTAACCAATAAGTACTTGGCTCTTCTTTATCAGTCCAAAATATTGCTCCATAAGTTGCAATTAATTCCTCTGGAGCCATACTTGCATCACCTAAAATAATAATTCTTGTATCTGAATTATTTTCTAAAAGCTTAGTTACTGAGTAAGGCTCTCTTCTTCTTTGATCTTTGTAAACTTCATCATATATGGTGTTATGAAAATAATATGTTGTAATTCTTTGAAAATGAGAGTTTAGCTTAGAAAAAAGTAGTCTTGTTAAATTAACATAAGGAGTCATTGAACTTCCACCATTATCTATTAAAAGGATTATTTCTAATTTATCAATTTTTTCTCGTTTAAAAATTAGTTCAATTTCTCCACCATTTTTAGAAGTATTTCTTATTGTTTCATCTATATCTAAATCTGTATAAGCTCCACTAGCTTTTATGTGCTTTAAAGCTGTTAATGCTTGTCTTATATTTTCACCACTTATTGTATCTTTCTCCGAATACTCAATATATCTACGATCGCCTATAACTTTAAATGCACTTTTATTTGATGATTCTCCATGAACTCTTATTCCTTTCTGAGCTAGACCTGAATGCCCAAAAGGAGATGAGCCTCCTGTTCCTACCCATTTATTACCACCATGATGAGTTTCCATTTGCTCTCTTACTGTTTCCCAAAATTTTTGCATTAATTCTTTTGCACCTAAAGTCCAATAGTTTTTAGGAATATCTCCTCTTTTTATTGCATTTTCAAGCCAGAGCTTAAATTCTTTCGTCTCTAATAAATTAAAATCACCTTCTACAACATCAGGAAGTTGAATATTAAAAAAATAATATGCAAAAGCTCTTTGGAAAGAATCCATATGTTCTACTTTTTTTACAAAACAAAGTCGAGAAAATATAAATAAATCATCAATATCTTGTACTAAGCCTTTTTCTATACCATTATAAAAATCAATAACATATTGCATACTTATAGGAATCCTATATTCCATAAGTGTATATACAAAATTTGTTAGCATTTTAATAGTTTCTTTTATTTTTATTTCTAAAAGATAGTATATCTGCTGTTCTCTTTAAAAGAATCCCAATAAATGGAATATCATCTTTATTTTTTAAGTCTAAATCTTTAGATATTTCAAGTGCTTGAATCCAATTTAGTAATTCACTAGTAGCAGGTGATTTTTCATAACCTTTATTTCTTAATTCATAAAAAATCTTTAAAGCAGATTCTAATAAATTTTGATTTACTTCTGGAAAATGTAGTTTTACAATTTGCTCCATTTCTTCTGGTTTTGGAAAAGCTATATGATGGCAAAAACACCTTCTTAAAAATGGATCTGATAATTCCCTTTTAGCATTAGAAGTAATTATTATGACAGGTTTATGTTTTGCTTTTATTATTTTGTTTACTTCCCTTATAGTAAACTCACTATCCTCAAGTACATCAAGTAAATTATCTTGAACATCTGATTCTGTTTTATCAATTTCATCAAGTAATAAAACAACTCTTTCTTCACTTAAAAAAGCACGTCCTATTGGCCCCCAAATAACATAATCAAAAAAATTATTTACATCTCTATTAGTAGTAGTAGTTCCAAATCTTGCATCATTAAGTCTAAGAACAGTATCTTGAACATAACAAGATTCTTCTCCCTTTATTGTAGATTTAGCTCTCATAATTTCTAAAGGCATACCTATAGATTTACTTATTTCAAATGCAAGTTGTGTTTTACCTGTTCCTGGTTCACCTGTTAACAAAAGAGGTTTTTCCATTTTAATTGCCATATTAACAATTGAACTAAGTTCTGGACTTAGATAATATTTTTCAGAACCTTCAAAATTCATTTTATTTTTTATCTTTCATTACTTATTTTATATAAACAAAATTAATTTGAGAGAATAATTAATAAGATGCATTAAAAATCTTTAATTATCTTCTCACTTTTTACTTTTCACTTAGAATCTTTCTAGATAATATAATACTAGAAAGCGTTAGCAAATCCAAAATATAATTGATTATCTATAACTTGGTTTGGTTGCGGAGTTAGGTTTCTACCAATTCCAACAAAAGCTCCTAAAGTACTTCTACTACCTACTGCAACTCTTGCTCTTAACTCAAAACCTGCACCAAGATTAAATCTAGGATTTCTTTCTGATTGAAACCAAGCATCACCAGCATCTGCAAAAAGTGCTCCATAAATAGAGTCAACATATACACCACTAAAAATTGTATTTAATCTTGTAAATATTGGAAATCTATACTCAGCACTTATTAGCCCTAATCTATCACCAATTAATTGAGCTATATTGTATCCCCTCATAGGGACAAAAGTTTGAATACCAAAATTAAGATTTACAGGAGGTCCACCTAATAAAAGTGGTGTATTTTGCCCTGTTATAAATTGTCCTGTACCTCTTAATGCTAATACATGATTAAACCATAATGGAAAATATCTTCTTATATCTGTTGATATCTGGGTATACTCATATTTACTTTGTAATAATTTATTTGCATTTTCTATTCTAAGTGAAAATCTATAACCATTGGTAGGATGGATATCTGCTGTAGCTCCTCCACCAATTTCTTGAGAGTTAAAACCTAAAGCAATAAAATTATTCCACCCAAATCTAACAAGTTTTTGATCTGTATCTTTGGAAATAGTATCTTGAATTGGATTTAAATTATTAAAAGATAGTTCTAAATTACCAACATTACTTATTTGTTGTGATAACTCATTAAAAAATGGTCTACTAACTATAAAATCAAAACCTTGAACTCTTTGGAAATAATAACTTTTACCATCTTGAGTTGCAGCAATACCAGGAAACTCACTTATTTGAACAGCTAATAACGGATCAAACATTCTATTAACATAACTTACACCATAACTAAATTTACCACTTAATAAACCATAAGCTAAAGCAGCATTTACAGAATGTTGTTGTAAAATGTCATCTAAACTTCCTCTAACTCCAATTTGATCTCCTCTTTCATCAAATCCTGTCATTGGTAAAATTAAATCTGGAGATAACCAAGGAGTATAATTTTTAACATGATATTTTACTTTATTATTTTCAATAAATGGTTTTTCAGCAAAAATTTTTAATTTTGTTTCATTTGTTTGGTAAGTTTTTAATTTATCAAGTTTTGTTCTTTTAATATCAGTTCCTTTTGCAAAGTAACTACTATAATAAATGTAATCATTACGTACATAAGGAAAATCAAGTCCTGCATAAGAATCGCTTAATCTTTCAGTTAAATTACTCTCTAAGTTATAGCTATAAAGATTAGAAATATCTGAACGGTCAGATGAATAATAAATTTTCTTTGAGTCTTTAGACCATGTAGGATCAGAATTGGTATAAATAACATCATCATTCGTAAAATATTTTACTGAATTATCATTCACATCAAGTAAAGCAAGGTTACCTCCATTACCAGATTTGTAAATTGAAGTAGCTATATATTTTCCATCTGGTGACCATGATAAGTCTTTATATAAGTATAACTTTGTATTAGTTATCTGCTTTGCAATAACTTTATCTATCTTCTTATCTAGATCTTTTAAATCAATCATATAAATATTACTTGTTTCACCATAACTAGCAACAAAAGCTAATTTCTTGTCATTAGGTGAAAAAGTAGGATAGTCTATTAATTTTAAAGGATTTTTAAATTCTTTATCTTCAGAAGAATAAATTCTATAATTATGTGTATAGTGATCTTTTACTTTTAGTTTATCTCCTTCTTTTTTAATATGAGTAAAACCTAAGTTAATGTCAGGTTGCCCAACATCATCACCACCAATTTTTGTATAAGCTAGTAAAGCACTATCAGGTGACCAAGCATAATCTAAGACTCCACCAGCAAGTAACGTACCTTTTGAGTCTTTTTCTGTAAAAACGCCTTTATCTTGTCTTTGACCTGCTATTTTATTTTCTTCTTTTTCGTCTTGACCTAAGAGCCTTGCTCTTATAGGCATTAAACCTATTATTTTTCCTCTGATATTTACATATCCTGCCCTTCCTTGAGAAGTCATATAAGTAAAGACTTTACCATCTGGAGAAACTTTTGGTCTAATATTTGCTTCATTTTGCTCTTTTTTAACTATAACCTCAAAATCTTTTACTGTCTGGTCTTTACCTTTTATCTGTTCTCTATATCTTTCTTCTAATTGTTCACGCCATTCAGTTTCTAATATTAATAAAGATTTTCCTATAACTCTTTCCATAGCTAAAACTAAAGGTACATTATTTGCTTTTATTTCCTCTAATACTTTTGCTAGTTTATCATGACCATAAGTATCAAATATATATTTTACTATTGCATAGCCTTCATTATAACCAGCAGCTCCTTCGTCTGCACCCAAAATTGTAAAAGCATCTCTCTCAGTTGGACTTAAAATACTTCTTTCTAATGTATGTAAACGCAACATCCTATCATAAGCAGGATACCAATACTCAGCCTCGTATTGTGCAACACCTTCTAAAAACCATGTAGGAGCATTACCAAGACCATAGAGTTTTGATATATTAACACCAGAACTAAATGACTCATAAGTAATAATATGAGTAAATTCATGTGTAATAAATCTTCTAGCACCAATTATTGAACTTCTCATAAGAACAGGATCAAGAACAATTCTATTTTTTATTGGTTCTGCATAACCATTTAAAAACTCATCTTGAGTTAAAATTATTGGAACTTTTCCATTAGGAGATGCTTTAAGATCCTTTGTTACTTTAAAATATGCTTCTTCTGCAAGATTTGCAGTTTCTTTTGATAGTAGTTCAAAACCATCATAGTAGTGAATCAAAAAATGTTCGGTTTCTAAAATCTTCCATTTTCTCTCAGGATGATTTGGTGAACGTCCAATCACAAACCCAGAATTAGAGCTAGAACTAATTATAGGTTTATCTTCATCATGAGCATTAGCTGGTGAATTTAATAAGCTAAAAAGAGCCAAACCTAATATATACTTATATTTACGCAACATTTTTATACTACTTTTACTAAAATATTATTTCTTAACATATTATATCTTTTTATTAAACTAAATAGGGATTTAGATTTAGAAGAACAACATATAATATTTTCTATAATATGTAAAAAAAACAAGAGGTAAAAAGTTAAAATAACTATTCTATTAAAAACCTTCTTCAATCTTTTATATCAGTATAATCTGTATTCTATTTATAGCAAAAGAAGTGAGATTAATAACCCTTATTTTCTTATCTCATCACTTTTTACTTCTTATATTAATTATTTCTTAAAAATAAAGAAAATTGCACCTATTATCATTAAAAAGCCTATAAGATAATTCCATTTAAATTCTTCTCCTAAATAATATATAGAAAATATTGCAAATACAGTAAGAGAAATAACCTCTTGTATTGTTTTTAATTGAACTGCTGTAAACTGATAACTTCCAATTCTATTTGCTGGTACCTGAAAACAATATTCTAAGAAAGCAATAAGCCAACTTATTAATATAACCTTCCATAAAATTGTTTCCTTAAATTTTAAATGACCATACCAAGCAAAAGTCATAAACACATTTGATATGGTCAATAAAATAATTGTTTTCATTAATTAGATAAAAAATCTTCTATAATTTTATTAACTTTTTGTGGTTGATCTCTATGAACCCAATGACTAGCATCTTCTATATATTCAATTTTTATATCTTTTACATAGTTATCTATATCTTGATTAACATCTTTAAGTAAGAAAATATCTTTTTCTCCCCAGATTATTAATGTGGGATTTTCAATTTTTCTTAATCTAACTCCTATTCCATATCTTAATAAGGCTCTATAGTAATTAATCATTGAACTTAAAGCACTAGGGATTTTTATTGATTCAATATATCTTTCAATATCTTCAGAGTTAAAAGCTTTTTCTGGGTACACCGAACTTTTTTTTAAACTTTCAGCAGCCCTTTTATAATCATTTATTGATAAGGATAATTCTGGTAATGCTGGAAGTTGAAAAAATAAAATATACCAACTATGTAATAATTGTAGACTAGTTTTCATAGCTTTAACCATACCAGCAGGATGTGGTGAATTTAGGATAATTAGTTTATTTAACATTTCAGGATACATTGAGGCAAATCCCCAAGCAACAGCACCACCCCAGTCATGACCAATAATATGTGCTTTTTCATAACCTAATTCATGTATTATTTCTTTAATATCATTTACTAATAATTCAAGTCTATAGTCTTTAATATCTTTAGGCTTATCAGAAAGATTATACCCTCTCATATCCACTGCAACTACATGGTATTTTCTAGATAAAAAAGGAATTTGGCTTCTCCAAGAATGCCAGTGTTCAGGAAAACCATGTAATAGAATTACTAAATCATTATGATAATCACCATCTTCAACATAATGAAAATTTAAATTATTAGCATGAATATATTTATGATTCCAATCATCACTTTTATTTAACTGTTCTTCAGAAGGTTTTATAAAATTTTGAGCTTTTTTATAATTCCTATTGTACATATATTTATACGCCAAACCTGCTGCTATTGTTGCTCCAAGTATAATACTTGTTTTCTTTTTCATTTATTTTTACCTTAATTATTTAATATAGTCTTGCATAAAATTTATTCTTGTGTTAAATTATAATCTGTTTCGAAAATGATACAAGCCTAAAGCTTAAAATTAGAGAAATATATATCGGAGTGTAGCGCAGATGGTAGCGCACCTCGCTTGGGACGAGGGGGTCGTAGGTTCAAATCCTATCACTCCGATTCTTTATTAAATAAGTCATTATTTAATATATCCTATTCATTCTAAATAATTAGAACTCTTAATTTTATCTTCTCAGTTCTCTTTCTAGAAATAGAATACAGATTATATAGATAGAAAATATTAATGCAGATTCTTAATAAAATAATATCTTTTCACTTTTTACATCTTATCTTCTTGAATTGAAATCTCTAAAGTAACATAATATTTAAGTTAAGTAAATTTAACTATTCGTTAATATCTTGTTTCCTTTGTTAAAATATGATATATTTGATATTCATCCTTAAGTTTAGGGTGTATTAAGTAAAAGTGATTATTATTTTTTACATAACAAGTAAAAATAAATATAGTTTAGGTATATTATTGAGGTATTAAATGTTAAAAATCAGACTCAAAAGATTTGGTTCTAAAAAGAAACCTGTTTATAGAATCGTTGTAATGAAATCTCAAGATAGAAGAGATGGACGTAGTATTGATGAAATTGGATTTTATGATCCACGTTCAAACCCAGTAACTCTTAGAGTAGATGTTGAAGCAGCTAAAAAATGGATTAAAAATGGAGCTCAACCTACAGACACTGCAAAGAGTTTATTAACAAAATCAAACGTATTTAGTGAGGCTGTGGCGGGGTAAAATTAAAAGATGGCTATTAAAGATGCAGTAAAAACTATAGTAGAGTCACTTGTTACACACCCTGAAGATGTTCAAATTACATCAGAAGAACTCGAACATGAAAAAGTAAGAATAAATATTCATGTAAACCCTGAAGACAGAGGTAGAGTTATTGGACGTCAAGGTAAAACAATAAATGCTCTTAGAACTGTAGTGAAAGCTGCAGCAGTAAAAACAAACCAAAGAGTTAATCTTAAGGTTATTGAAGATGCAGATAAAGAAGGCTCTGAGTTTGCAGATGATACTGAAGAGTAAATATTTCTAATAAATTTTTACAATAAAAAAGGAGGCTTTGAGCCTCCTTTTTTATTTTATATATTACTCAATAACGCCGCCATTTAATGTATAATTTTGGAACATATAGCCTGTTCCTCTAGCAGTAAGAATTAATTCAGGATCACTAGGATCTTTTTCAAGTTTACTTCTTAATCTACTTACATGCACATCAACAACTCTTGTATCTGAATATTGATTAATTCTATATCCCCAAACTTGATGTAATATTTCACTTCTTGAATAAGCTCTACCAGGGTTAGACGCTAAAAGCTCAAGTAAATTAAATTCCATTTCTGTAAGTTTAATTTTTTGATCTCCTCTTATAACTTGTCTCTTTCCAGTATCTATTTGTAAAGTATCAACTTTAATCATAGATTGTTTTGTACTATCAGAAACTATTCTTCTAAGAACAGCTTTAATTCTTGCTTCTAATTCTCTTGGGCTAAAAGGCTTAACAACATAATCATCTGCACCTATTTCAAGAGCTTGAATTCTATCTATTACATCACCTTTTGCTGTTAACATTATTATAGGTGTAGTTAGGTTTTTTCTAACTTCTCTACATACTTGCAAACCGTCCATTTTAGGCATCATTATATCTAAAACAATTAAACTAGGTTGTTCTGTTTTAACTAGTTCTACAGCTTCAGCACCATCAGCAGCTGTAACAACTTCATAACCAGCCATTTTAAGTCTAGCTTCTACAATTTGTCTTATACTGACTTCGTCATCGGCAACTAAAATTTTCCCTTTACTCACTTATGGACTACCTCTTTCACAAAGAATAATATTTATGACTTTTATATTTTATTTCAAAACAATATATTATACTTAATTAATAATTGTTTCATTGTTAATGATAACATAATTTGATTAAATAATTAACAATAGTTATGCTAATTATTTTATTTTTACTAAATTAAAGCTTAAATCTTTAACAACATCATTAATAGTCTTATCTATAAAATCTTCATCATTATACTGTTTCTTTAAACCAGTTGATAATTGATTTGGTACAAAAAAATAATCTACAACATTATTATCACCTATTCTTGAACGAACAAAATCAAGCCAACTTTGAGTGCTATACTTTGAGGATTGTCTTCTCCATATTAAATCGTTATTCTCAGTATCTCTTATTTCAATATTTATAGAAATTTTCACCTGTTGTTCTAAAATATCATAATTATATGCATCTGCAATAGTATTAGATTTTATTTCTGAAGTATATTCTTTTATATCACCACTTAAAACACAATCAACATTTTTATTAATTTCTTCAAGGTTAATAAATTTTATTCCTGATAAATTATCTGAAAGAATATTTAAAAATTTTATCCTAACTTTAGATGAAATTTTTGAGTCTTTAAATGTAAATGGTAATATACCAACAGTTTTTATATCTCTGTCTTTTAATACATATCTTTCATTAGAATAAGCTTTATAAGTCGTGATATAGAATAAAAAAACTGATGATAAAAGAATTATATATTTTAAGTTTTTCATTCTATTTTGTTAAAGTATTAAAATAATTACTTTTTAATCTATTATATATACTCTTATATTCTTCTTCCTGTAATTTAGATTTTGTTCTTTTGATTAATAAATCCATAATTGTTAAGAGATTTTCTTTTTGAGATTTATTAAGAGTATGACCAATAATAGAGTTTAAAAACTCAAATATATAATCTATTTGAATAAAATCTAAAGATTTATGATTAATAATTTCATTAAAAAAATTTAGTTTATCATATACAGACATATTAGACTTTTCTTCTTGAATAAAAGAATTTAATTTTTCACCATTATTAATATCTTGTTTTAAAAACACAGTATATCTTTTTTTTAAAAAATTTAACCTTAATTTAAACTTTGTTTTCATAATTTCATTTAAATTTTCTTCTATAACTTGATTTAGCTTATCAAAGCTTCCAAATCTGTTTTCTTCTCCTGCCAAAAGAATTGTTTTTATTACAATTAAAGCTTTTATATAATTTCCAAGCTTTATATCTGTTCCTATTATAAAAGCAAGATTTGCTATCAATTTATCTAATAACTCAACTTTTTGAATATTCCCTGCAAATAGAGATTTTGTATAAATATCTAATAAATTATTAAAACAAATTTCATCAATAAATCCTGTAACATTTATTTTTAAATACTCTTGTAGATCTGCAATTTTTTTCATTGGGATTCCATTAATAGAATCTTTTAGTTGATTTAATGGAATAAAATCTGTAATTATTATATTATCAATAACTTTTTTAATCTTAACTGGAGAAAATATATAAAATTCTTTTCCAGATGTTCCTTTTACCTTAGTTGAGAAATCTCTATCTTTCATCATATTCTCAAACTCTGATAAACTATTCTGAAATATATTAGACTTATTATCTTTTGATGAATATCTTAATTCCATTAATCTGGACTTTGCAGAACTTGATTTATCTGATATTTCATCTAGAGATCTAAACTTATCAACAAACTCATTGGCTTTTACTTTCATTTGTTCATGTTTAATATCTCTTATATCTTTAGATAATACTTTAGATGAATTATTTTGAAGCATAAATTAAACCTAAAATTAAAGATAACTTTTATATCAATATAACATTTAATATATTAAGATTAAAATTTTTGTTACTTCTTATTTGTGAAAAATAAATTAGAATTCTAGAGATTAAAATTTAATCTAAAATCATATTTATATATTAAACTATTAAATTAAGCTTACCGAATAATAAATATTTAACTAAAACACATTATTGATTGGAGTATAAATTTGGAAGAAATATCAAAAGCTAAAAACCTTACCGATAAACTAGAACAAAATATAGCAAAAGCAATTGTTGGTAAACCTCAAGCTATAAAAATGACAGTAGTAGCATTAATATCTGGTGGTCATGTTTTACTTGAAGATGTACCAGGTGTTGGAAAAACTCTTATTGCAAAAAGTATTGCAAAATCAATAGATGGTTCTTTTAAGAGAGTTCAGTTTACATCAGATCTTTTACCTTCAGATATAATAGGTGTTTCAGTTTATAATCAAAAAAATTCTGAGTTTGAATATGTTGAGGGCCCTCTTTTTGCAAATATTGTTTTAGCAGATGAAATTAATAGAGGAACACCAAGAACACAATCAAGTTTATTAGAAGCAATGGAAGAATTGCAAGTTTCTGTTGATGGTGTTACAAGAGCTTTACCAAAACCTTTTTTTGTTATAGGAACTCAGAATCCAATAGAGTCTCATGGTACATTTCCTTTACCAGATTCACAAGTTGATAGATTTTTAATTTCTTTATCAGTTGGATATCCAGATTCAAATTATGAGTCTGAAATGTTATCAAGACATAATAAACAACAATCATTAGTCGATAATGTAGATACTATAATAAATATTAAGCAATTATTAGAAGTTCAAGAGATGGTTAATAAAGTTGAGGCAACTAATGAAATTTTTGATTATATTGTAAGAATTAATTCAGCAACAAGAAATCATAATGATATTATGCTTGGTGCAAGTCCAAGAGCTTCTGTCGCTATGTTAACTTGTTCAAAAGCTTATGCTCTTACTGAAGGTAGAAATTATGTCAGCCCAGACGATGTAAAATCTATAGCTCCTTTTGTTTTAATTCATAGAATTATTCCACATAGAACTTTATCAAGAAAACAAATAACTGAAATGGTAGATAAGATAATAAGTAAAATTCCTGTGAGTTAGAGAATTTTAGTTTAAAATATTTGAATCATTGAAAGGTTTTTTACATGACATTAAAAGCAATAACTTTGAGAATAGATGAGAATATATATAATAAAACCAAGGATATAGCTTTACAAGAGAAATCCTCCCTTAATACCTTTATTTGTAATTTAATTATTGAAAAAATTAAAGAAAGAGAACAACAAGAATTATTTAATGAATTTTCTATTGTTGGTTCAGATAGTGACAGTGATATAGAATATTCTTTAATTGCTCAAAAAGAGGTTATTTTTAATGAAAAAACCTAGTTATTTTGAACTATGGTATATTGATTGGAATCCAAGTAGAGGTTCAGAACAATCTTGGATAAGACCTGCTTTAGTTATTCAAAATGACTTAGCAAATCATAACGAAAAATACCCAAATACTATTGTTCTTTCTGTTAGTACTAAAGGAAAACCTGTTTCTTTTCATATAGAATTAAAGAAATCTATAGATAATGTATTAAAAGACATTTCTTATGTCAAATGTGAACATATTATGACAATTTCAAAGGAAAGACTTTTAAACAAAATTGGTATATTAGAAGATATTTATAAATCTCAAATTGATAAAGCTTTAAATAAAATATTAAATATTGGATAGATTTATACAAATGAACAAAAATTCTTTTTATAAAAACAGTTTACTAGATTTCAAACAAAAAAAAGATGTTGATAAATTCAACCTAGAAAAACAAATTGACCAACTTGCCTATAAATTGCATGATTTGACAGATGATGAAATACAAATCATGGGTGGTAAGGTATGAGTATAGAAAGAAATAATGATTACCTTACTTTTTTAACAGATTTAAAACTTAAAATACAATCTGCAAAAATATCTGTTTCAAAATCTGTAAACAAAGAACTTATATTACTCTACTGGAATATTGGAAAAGAGATTAAAGAAAGACAAGAAAAACAGGGTTGGGGAAAATCTATTGTTGAGATTTTATCAAGAGATTTACAAAGAGAATTTGAAAACAAAGATGGTTTTTCAGCCAGAAATCTGTGGGATATGAGAAGATTTTATGATGAATATAAAGATGATTCAATTCTGCGACAAATTGTCGCAGAAATTCCATGGGGGCATAATTTACTAATACTAAATAAAAAAAGAAATGTGTGAAGATACAGAAGATTTACTTGAATTAAGTAAAGTAAAAGAGTTAGAAAAAAATATGAGTTTAGATAATATACTTCAAAGATTTAGAAAGCCTTTTAATGAAAGAAAGAGCTTTAGTCTTGATAAAATAAAATTTTTACTAAATATTTTAGATAACCCACAAAATAATTTTAAATCTATTCATATTGCAGGAACAAATGGAAAAGGTTCTGTAAGTTCTATGATTCATAGCTCTTTATGCGAACTTGGATTTAAAACAGGTTTATTTACATCTCCACATCTAGAAAGATTTACAGAACGCATAAAGATTAATAATGATGAAATACTAGAAAATGAGTTTTTATATATCTTAAATGAAATAATTTTGCCCATTATTGATAAATTAGATCTTGATAAATTTGATTTACCAACAGAATTTGAAATTATAACTCTTATAACATTTTATTATTTTAGTGAAAAAAAAGTTGATATAGCTGTTATAGAAGCAGGTTTAGGTGGTCGTTACGATGCAACAAATATTCTAGAAGATGTTATTTTATCAATTATTACAAATATTTCATTTGATCATGTAGATAGATTAGGAAAAGATATAAAATCTATAACTAAACATAAAGTAGGAATTATCAAACCTAATACTCATATAGTTACAAGTAGTTTTAATTCTGAGAAAGATATATTTTTTGAGGAAATAGAAAATATTAAATCTGATAAACACTACTTACATTTTATAAACCCAGATATTTTAATATCATCTAGTATTGAATCGAATAAAAGGAAGTACATAATTAATGATAAGGAATCAATTTTTTATAATATTCCTTTTTACTCAAAATTTGTTGCAAAGTATCAAAAAGAAAATATTTGTTTAGTTTTAAAGTCTTTAGAACTATTATATGAAAAGTTAAACTATCAAGATAAAAGTGATTATATAAATAAGTGTATTTTAGGTTTAGAAAAGGCAACTTGGGCTGGTAGATTTGAATTATTTAAAGTAAATGGTTTTGATTTAATTTTAGATGGTGCACATAATGATAATGGAATGAAGTCTTTTACAGAATCATTAAAAGAATTAAATAAAAAAAGTATAATAATGATTTTTGCTTGTAATAAAGATAAAGATTATAAAAATATGATAGATTCTATATCTACTGTTAGTGAAACTATTATACTAACTAAATCCCATGTAGAAATAAAAGCCAAAGAACCAAAAGAAATTTCAGAATATCTAAATTCTATTAACAAAGATCATAAAATTGTAAACGATTATAGGCAGACAATAGATTTTGCTTGTAAAATTAGTCTTGATAGAAATTATAATAAAAAAGATATATTAATCTGTATATGTGGTTCTCTGTATCTCATAGGAGGGATAAGAGAGCAAATAAATAGTTTTAAAGATAATTAGAGAATAGTAATGGCAGTAAAGAAAAAAAAATCAGACCCTTTTTGGTTAATAATGGTAGTAATAGCTATATTTTCATTTATTACTTCGTATTTTATATTTTATCAACTCACAGGAAAAGTTGAAACTAAGTCAATTAAGACTTCAAAACCTATAGTTGTTTCTGCAAGTCCAGAAGATAAGCCAATAGAAGAAACTATAGTTATAGGCAATGGTCAGGGTGGTTCTCCAACTCCTAATCCTGAGAGTGTAACTATTACCCCTGAGCCAAGTGGGGGAGTAAGTGCTAAACCTGTTTCAACACCTAGCTCTATTCCAAGTGTAGTTGATAGTATACAGCCTTCTGTTATTGCAACACCAACACTAAAGCCAACTCCAATGTCTACCTCGACACCATCTCCAACCCCAGTTAAAACAGTTTCTCCTTTACCAACTAAAGCAGCTGTTTCTGTACCTCCTCCTCCAAATAAAACATCATATTTTAAAGTTAGAGTTGGTTCTTTTGATTCAAGAGGAGATGCAGAAAAGAAAGCAAAAGATCTTGAAAGTTTAGGTTATGAAACTTCAGTAATAGATGAACCAGAAGGTTCTTATGTTCAAGTAGGTTCTTTTAGAGATCAAGAAAAAGCATTGTCATTAGCTGAAGAGGTATCACAAAAAGGTTTTTCAGTTATTATTAGACAGCTTGAAGAATAATATTATAGGTTTATAAATTTGAAATTACCTGTTAATTATATAATTGACAGGTATATTTTTTTAGAGTTTTTATTTCCTTTTATATTCAGTTTAGGTTTATTTTTATCAATAACAGTTTTTGGTTTTGTCATATTTAATCTTATTGATATGATGATTAAATATGGTCTTGGTTTAGATTTAGTTTTAAAGTTATTTTTATATAGTATTCCTGAAATGTTTTTATATAGTATACCGATGTCTGTTTTATTATCGTCAATACTTTTTTCTAGTAGACTTTATAGAGATAATGAAATAATAATCTTTCAAAATAGTGGTATTAGTAATAAAAGACTTTTTTTACCAGTATTTCTATTTGTTTTTGTTTTGACAATTTTATCAATTTTTTTTAATTATTTTATTGTAAGTAAAGCAAATTTTGAATTAACAAAAGCAAATTATTTAGCATATACAAAAAAATCAATTCCAATCCAAAAAGAGAATATCTTTTATAAAGAATTTGATAATAGTTATCTCAAAAGAACTTTTTATGCTAATCGGTTTTTAAATAATACAATGTATAGACCAGTGGTTCAAGAATATGATAATAATAACTTAAGTAAAATAATAAGCTCTGAAAAATTAGAGTTAGAAGGTAATATTTGGAAATTTTCTAAAGGTTATATATACATCTTAGAAAAGGGAGAGATAAAAAGCTCTTTAAAATTTGAAAACTATTCTTTCCCATTCATGCAAAGTCTTAATAAATTAGCAAATGAAATACGTTCTCCTAAAGAGATGAATTATAAGGAATTAAAAGAACATATAGATATTCTTAAAAAAACAGGTGAAAAAACGTCACATATTGAAGTTCAGCTTTATCAGAAAATTTCTATACCATTTGTATCACTAGTCTTCTTTTTTATAGGAACTCATTTAGGTTTAAATAAAAAAAGTAAAAATACATCTTTTGCTTACACTTTTAGTTTATTTTTTATTTTTTTATACTATATATGCTTATTTTGCTTTACGGCTCTAGGAAGTATAGGAATAATAAATCCTTTAATATCTGCTTGGCTCCCAAATATTTTGTGTTTATTTATATTATTACTATAAATCAAAAACATTTTATTTATTATTGTAGAAGCACTAAATAAATTTAAACACAGCTAATTTTGCATCTTGTTTATTTTTTAAAGATTTTTTTGTGTGAGAATCCACTTTTTACTTACTGATAAAAAAATTATTAATACTTACCTAATAATTCTCAAAATAGTAAAGTATTATGTAACTATGATTAATAAAGACATAAAAAAAAGAGATATTCTAGATACCTTTATGCTAAGTATTGGTATATTAGCTACTTTTTCACTAATTATTTTACTGTTGTATAAACCATTAATGGAAATACGTTATATCAGAGCAGGAAATTATTATCTTGAAAAAAATAAAATAGGTGATGCTCAAAATTCTTTTAAACAAGCTCTAAAGATTAATCCCTCAAGTTCAAAAGCAAGATTAAAGCTTGGTAATACGTATTATATGCAAGAAAATTACTCTTCAGCAATTACAGAATTAGAAAGAGCGATAAAAATTGAACCAGATAATTATGAATCAAGGTTTAATCTTGGAATGTCCTATTATGAACAAGGTAAATTAAGTGAGGCAATAACTCAATTAGAACAATCTATTTTATTAAAGCCTAATGATTTTGAATCTAGATATGAATTAGGAAAAGCTTATTATGAACAAGGAAAGCTAAATGAAGCAATAAAAGAGTTTGAAGAAGTTATAAAAATAAATCCTAAACATTCAGATGCTTATAATAGAATTGGAATGGTTAATTTTGATAAAGGTAAAATAGATGAATCCATTAAAGATTATGAAAAATCCTTAGTATTAAATATTAACAATGTTGATGCTCACTATAACTTAGGTTTAGCTTACGCAAATCAAGGAAATGTACATGAAGCAATACTACAATTTAAAGACGTTCTCAAATATAATCCTAACAACTCAAAGGCACATTATAACTTAGCAAATTTATATTATAAAGAAAATAAATTTGAAGAATCAGTGTTTGAATATAAAGAGTACTTAGAGTATGACTATACTAATGCACTTGTTCACTATAAATTAGGTAATGCTCTTTATAATTTAGGTAAGATAAAAGATTCTATAGAAGAATATAATAAAGCAATCAAACTTGATAAAAACTATTCTCAAATATTAACCCAAAACTTAAAACAAGCTCAAAAACTTTTAATAGTGCAAAATAATATGAATACTTTTCAAGCTATAGTTGAAACATTTGCTAATAACTACGATAACCATTATCCATTTAATATAGATATTTTATTTGACCATGCAAAAAAGAAAAATTATTGGAAAGAGATAAAAAATCCTTTTACATCTCAAAACTCTATTCATTCAATTTGTCTAGATAATAAAGTTTATAAAAATATGAAGAAAAAACAAAATATAAAAGGATATATTATTTATGAACCTGCTGGGGATAGAGTAAATAAATTAAATAAGGAGTTCTACCTAAGTTATAAAATATATGGCACAGATGAAAAAGGTGAATTATTAAAAGATGGAGCTAAAATTCTTTCTTTAAGTACAAATAAACTTAGGTTAGAGCCTGACACTCAATATATTAGATAAAAAATTAAATATACTTAAAAGTAATTGGTTTGCAAAAAATATTTATCCGTAGCGTTGTTACTGAAATACTCTTGTCTTTTCACTTTTCACTCATTATATAATATAAATTGAGTGAAAGATAAATTTTCTAAACTCTTTTTTTATTAATTAAAGAGACTACATAAACAAAAGTAAGTATTGATGAATATGTAAGAACGCTTAGTGCAACAGGCATTAACATTCCTGAAGCTATAACAAGACCTAAAGGTAATGATAAATTAACCAAATAAAATAATACTAACCATGTATAATTTTTATGGTTTACAAGTCCTTTTGTTTTAAATATTTCATAACCTAACATGATTAAACAAGAAGTCACAAACCATCCACCAAAATTAACCATAGGAGTTCCAAAATATATTCCTTTACTTTCCCAAACCCAAAAAGGAGTTAAATTGCTCATTGCAGGATCAAGTGTTAAGTCCCAAGCAGTTAAAAGAGTTGAACCTATTATTATATTAAATGCACCTTTAACAAAACTATTTTTTAAGTTCATATATTCTTGAAGCTTTATTGCTGAAAAATAAGATGCCATAGACATAAAAAACCAACTTGTAGGAATTAATGTAGGAACTTTATTAAATATTTTCCAACCTAATAATTCTGTATATTCATATTTTCCAAAAGGGAATCCATAGCTAGTTCCTAAAAATTCCATCAATAAACTTAAAGCAAATACAAAGGATAACTCTTTAAGCCATTTAAATTTCTTTTGATGATGTAAAAATAGAGCTAAAGCTAAAAATGAACTTATTATCTGCATTCTTGCTGAAAAATAATAAGCTGCATTAAATAATTCCATAGATACATTATATTTTATTAAAAGCTGTGCATTTAAAGTAAAAGTTGAATAACCAACAATAGAAAATATATTAACAAAAGCCATAATTGCTAATAGTAAATTATGAGGCTTAAATATATTCTTTTTTGATTTGCTAATTATATTTTGCTCATCTACTTGTTTGTCTGATACTAAACTTTCATCTTTTAATATATATTCTTCTGAATAGTTTTTATTTGGCATAATTTATCTCTTTATAAATAATTAAACTTACAAATAAAATAAGTTTTTAACATTAATAATAACTTGGTTTGATTAGGAATTCTAACTCTTTCTATTAGTATCTTTGACGTTGAAAGGTTTTGTATTTTTCTAAATAGTGACATATAGTATATATATGCTAAATAAACACCTGTTTTAGACGTTTTTGGTAACCCTAATATTCCTTGATAAGCTTTATCAAAATCTCTTTGTATATCTTTTTCAATTTCTAGTTTGGTTTTCATATCAAAGTTATAAAGGTCAAGATTAGGAAAATAAACTCTACCTCTATCTTTATAATCACTTTTTATATCTCTTAAAAAGTTTACTTTTTGAAATGCAGAACCTAAACTTTGAGCAGGTGCTTTTAATTTATCATAAAGCTCTTTATCACCATTACAAAAAACTCTTAAGCACATTAAGCCAACAACTTCTGCTGAACCATAAATATATTCATTATAATCTTTTTCATTATATTTATTTTCATATAAATCATATTCCATACTGTTTAAAAAAGCATCAATTAATTCTTTTTCAATATCATATTTATTAACTACAGCTTGAAAAGAATGTATTATTGGATTGGTACTTATTTTATCTTTTATAGCTTGATATGTATCATTTCTTAGTTTTTCTAATAATGCTTTTTTATCAAAATCATGGAAAGTATCAACTATTTCATCTGCTAATCTAACAAACCCATAAATAGCAAATATAGGACTATGTAAGCTCTTATCTAATGTTTTTATTGCAAATGAAAATGATGTACTATATTTTTGTGTAACAATTTTACTACAATCTAGTGATACATTTTCATATAAACTCAGCATAAATTACCTCTTAATTAAAAAACTCTGATATTACTTGTTTTGCTACAACTTGCCCTGAGATTATAGAAGGAGGTACACCTGGGCCAGGTACAGTAAGTTGACCTGTATAAAAAAGATTATTTACTTTTTTACTTTTTATTGATGGTTTTAAAATAGCTGTTTGATTTAAAGTATTAGCTAAACCATAAGCATTCCCTTTAAAGGCATTATAATCTTTTTTAAAGTCTTTATGTGCGTAGCTTCTTTTAAAAATTACATTTTCTCTTATTCTTTGTCCTGTTATATCTTCTAATCTATCCATTACTATATTATAATATTTTTCTCTTATCTGTTCTGTATCTTCAAGATTAGGAGCTACAGGAATTAAAATAAATACATTTTCATTATTTTCTGGTGCAACTGTAGAATCAGTTTTTGATGGTACTGAAACATAAAATAAAGGCTGAGATGGCCAAACAGGTGTTTCATAAATTTCTTTTGCATGAATACTAAAATCTGTATCAAAAAATAAGTTATGATGTTCTAAATTCTTTAACTTCTTATTTATGCCAAGATAAAATAATAAAGAAGAAGGCGACATAATTCTTTTATTCCAGTATTCTTCACTATAACTTTGAGAGTCTTTTGGTAATAACTTTGTTTCAACATGATTATAATCAGCACTTGCAACAACTACATCTGGTTTAAACTCTTTATGCTTACTTTTTATCTTAATAATATTGTTATCTTTTATCTCTAATTCTGAAATTTCTGTATTTGTGACAAATTCAACACCTTTATCTTTAGCTAAGTTAACCATAGAATCTATTATATTAAACATTCCACCCAATGGATACCAAGTACCTAAAACAATATCTGCATAATTCATAAGGCTATACATTGCAGGTGTTTTTTGTGGTGTAGCTCCTAAAAATAGTATAGGAAACTCCATTATTTTTATAATTTTATCATTTTTGAAAAATTTTCTTATATGCTTATGAAAAGAACTTAATAAGTCTAATTTAAATAAACCTGAAACAACAGAAGGTTCAATAAACTCTTTTAATGAAACACTCGGTTTATGTACAAAATTATTCATTCCTGTTTCATATTTATATTTAGCTTGTTCTAAAAAAAGCTCAAGATTTTCAGCACTTCCTTCTTCTAAAGACTCAAATAGTTTTTTTAATTCCTCAAGGTTTGCAGGTAAATCTATATAATCATTTTTACCAAAAATAACTCTATAGGAAGGATCTAAACGCACTAGATTGTAATAGTCTGAAACTTTTTTACCATATTTTTCAAAAAAGTTTTCAAAAACTTCAGGCATCCAATACCAACTAGGTCCCATATCAAAAGTAAAACCTTTTTCTTTAAATAGTCTAGCTCTACCACCTAAAGTATCATTCTTTTCTATTACTGTTACATATGCTCCATTATCAGCTAACTCAACAGCTGTTGATAAACCTGAAAAACCTGAACCAATAACAACTATATTTTTCTTCATTTAAAAATCTAAAATAAAATATTAACTATTAAATTATGATTGTATAAGACATATAAAGTCAAATAAAGATGTTATTAAATATCTATTTAGTATAAATTTGAATTTATAAATACTTTTAGATTAAAAATATATTAATTTTTAGGTTTTTATAGTTTTTATATTTTTAAATGTATCATATTTTTTGTTTAATTTTACAACTTAATATTGACAGATTATCTTACATAAGATATTATTATAAATAACAATATATTTAAAAATTTATATTAAAAAGGAGGATACACCTAATTTAAGTAAATATTATAGTTAGTATTAATTCCATTATCTTAAATCCAAAACTATTGTTATATAATTAACAAGTTTTGGTATTTTTTTTATGGGTACTAATGATAGCTCATTTTTTTATTAATTTTTTACTCCAAATTCTTTTATACTTAAAAGTAGTTGGTTTGCAAAAAATATTTATCTCTACATATTGACTTTTAACACAATCGCTTTTTTCCTTTCACTTATTATCTAGTATAAGATGAGTTTTAAAGTACATTTAAATTATGCATTTTTGAATTAGTTAATATTTCGCTTTAGGTATTTGAAATTTTAAAAATATTATTATAATTTCTAGTATGTATAAAAATATAAAAAAAATATTATTAACAACATCACTTTTTCTTGCAATAAGTATAAGTAATGCTTATGCAGAAAAAAGAATCGCTGTATTACCATTTGATGTACCTGAATCTAGACCAGATATGAAACAGTTTGGGGTTGGTATTACTGATACTATTAATATAGTACTTAGTAATTTTCAAGATTTTGTTATGATTGACCGTAGTCAATTACAGAATGTTTTAAGAGAACAAGCGGCACAACAATCTGGTTTTATAGATGCAGAAAAAGCTGTTAAGGTTGGGAAAATATTGGGCGCTGAAGTCTTAATAGTTGGTTCTATACAAAATGATGGAGTGAATTATAGAATAACAGCAAGAATGACTGAAGTTGAAACAGGTAAAATAATAAAAGCTGTTCAAGTAACAGGTACTAATATTTTTGAATTGCAAGACAAATTAGCATCAGAAATCATTTCTCAACAAAAAGTTGCTACTAATGATGGTATTATTAGTAGAATTAAGAATGTAATTAATGCAACTCAAAATGTTGATGCCTATAATTATTATCTTAAAGGTAGAGATAATTTATTAAAATCAAATATTAGTGGTTATAAAGATGCAATAGAGTATTTTGATAAAGCTCTTGAAACTGATAAAAGTTACTCTTTAGCATTAGCAGCTAAAGCAGAGGCTCAAGCTCTTTTGGCTTCAGAATATGAAGTTAATGCAAAACCATATAAATCTATATTAGAAAAAGCCATTGATAATGCAAATACAGCTTTATCTCAACAGAGTTATTTAGGTGATGCACACAGAGCATTAAGTACTATCTATAAAATGCAAGGTAATTTTGAAGAAGGGAAAAAGGAAGCCCAAAAAGCACTAGATTTAAATCCAAATGATGCTGATGCATACTATTTGTTATGGGCTAATAGTACTAGTAACCTTGAAGATCCTCTGATTCAAAAAGCTGTTAGTATTAATCCTTTTATTGTAAAAAAACATTTTGCTATTGGTTACGCATATTTTAAGCAGAGTAAATATCAAGAAGCAATTGATGTTTATAATGAAGTTATAAAGATAAATCCAAAGTTTATTTTAGCTCATGTTGCTTTAGGGTATACTTATGAACGTCTTGGACAATATGATAAATCTGAAGATTCATTTAGACAAGCAATTAGTTTAAATAAATCGGTAGCAGATGGTCATGCAGGTTTAGGATTTATTCTATTTAGAAAAGGTAATTTAAAAGAGTCTCTTAATGAGTATGATAAATCTTTAAGAGCAAATCCTAATTATGCTTTAGCTCATACAGGCTTAGGGTATGTATATTTTGCTTTAGGTAAAAAAGATGATGCATTTAATGAATTTAAAACAGCTATAGATATTAATCCAGATGATTTTTATGCAAGAAATGCTTTAGGATACTACTATTATGATAAAGGTGAGCTTGAATTAGCTCTAAATGAATTTAGGGTGGCATTAGGTATAAATTATAATGATGTTGATGCAAGATATAATATAGGAAATATATATATAGCTCAAAAAAATTATACTGATGCAATAACACAGTTTAAAGAAGCTTTAGATATTTATCCAAAGTTTGAACAAGCAAGATTCAAACTTGCACAGATTTATAGTGAACAAGGTAAATTAAAAGAATCATTAGCTCAATATACAGAATTACTTAAAACAAATCCAGAAAATTATCTTGCTCTTGGTAATATTGGTATTATTTATTATAAACAGAATAAACATGAGGAAGCTGTAAAGGCATTAGAAAACTCATTAAAGATAAAATATGATGATCCTAATACACATAATAACTTAGGAATTGTTTATTATGCTATGGGTAAAGTAAATGAGTCTATAAAAGAATATAATGAAGCTATTTTAATTAATCCTCAAGATATAAATGCTCATGAAAACTTATCAATAGCTTATAATAAATTAGGTAGAAAATCTGAAGCTCAAGCATATTTAAAAAAAGCTTGTATGCTTGGAAGTGAATCATCATGTCAGATTTTATCTAATTAATTATCTTATTTTAGTAAAAAATATTTATAAGACTCTTTAATTAAGATTCTAGATAAATTATTTGGACTTATTGTTTATTTTGATAAAATATATTTTCATAATAAATTAATATCATAGAAAGAAAATTAATGATTAAAACACAAGAAGATTTAAGACTTGAAGAATTATTTAAACGCGAATGGGAAGACAGTTTTTTTAAACACCCTGAATACGCAACTTTTATGGGAAATTATAATTTTAATGATAGATTAAGTGATTTATCCTTTGAAGAAATAGAAAAGAATTATAATCATGAAAAAAATATCTTAACAGAATTAAAAACTTTTAATATTAATGAATTAAATGAAATAAACAAAATTAGTTTGGATTTATATATAGAACAAACAGAAAATCATATAAAAAGTCATGATTATAAAGAGTATTTAATGCCCATTAATCAAATGCATGGTATACATACTTTTTTTGCAAGATTAATTTCAATGACTCCATTTAAACAAGAAAAAGATTATATTGATTATTTATCAAGATTAAAGGCATTTCCTAAATACATAGATCAAACAATTTATTTAATGAAAGATGGTATAAAAAATGCTTTATCTGTCCCTAAGATTGCTATGCAAGATGTGCCAAATCAAATTTCTAGGCAATTAATAGATGATATAACCAAAAGTAGTTTTTATGAACCATTAAATAAAGAGATAGTTTCAGAAAGTTTAAAAAAAGAGATTCATAAAGCTATAGAAGAAAATGTATATAAACCTTTTAGAAAATTAGAGAAATATATTAAAGATGAATATATACCAAATTCAAGAGAGTCTATAGGTTTAAGTGAGTTACCAGATGGTGAAAATTATTATAATTTTAAGTTAAAAATGTTAACAACAACTAATTTAACATCTAAGGAAATTCATGATATTGGTAATAAAGAAGTTGAAAGAATATTTTCTGAAATAAAAGATATTATGAAAAAAACAGGCTTTGATGATTATAATAAATTTTTAGAGTATTTAAGAACAAATCCAGACTTTTATTTTAAATCTGAAGATGAGTTATTAATGACTTATCGTGACTTATGTAAAAGAATAGATAAAGAGTTACCTCCTTTTTTTAAAACTTTACCAAGATTACCTTATGGGGTTGAAAAAATTCCAGATTATCAAGCTCCTTCAAGCCCTACCGCTTATTACATGGCTTCTGATATGAATATGACAAGAGCAGGTATTTATTATGCTAATACTTATCAACTTGAAACAAGACCAAAATATGAAATTGAAGCTTTATCATTGCATGAAGCTGTTCCTGGTCATCACTTACAGTTATCTTTAGCTTTAGAACTAAATGATTTACCTGAATTTAGAAAATCTGCCCGTTTTACTGGTTATATTGAAGGATGGGGATTATACTCAGAAAAACTTGGACAAGAAATGGGTTTTTATAAAGATCCATTTTATAAGTTTGGTCAATTAAGCTTTGAAATATGGAGGGCTTGTAGACTCGTTATAGATACTGGAATACACGCTTTTGGCTGGACAAGAGATAAAGCAATTGAATATTTACAATACTATACAGGTAAAAGCTACGATGCTTGTAAAGTTGAGGTTGATAGATATATAGTTATGCCAGCTCAAGCCACAACTTATAAAATAGGTGAAATAAAAATACTTGAGTTAAGGAAAAGAATGGAAATCTTAAAGGGTAAACAATTTGATATAAGAGAATTTCATGATTTAATTTTAAAAAATGGAGCTTTACCTTTAAGTATTTTAGAAAAGAATTTTGATAAATCAATAAACAATATAACTGAATAGTTTTAAGTTTTAGTTTATTTAATATCAGTAAATATTCTTTTAATAAAAAAGCTAAAAGATTTAATTATATTATTTGCTAAAATTTATAATTAATATGTAATAATAGATCTAAATGAATCTTAATTTTTGTATAGTGAGGTCTCTTTTATGCTTGGAGCAATTAAGAACATAATAAACATAATAAACACAGATGCGGCAAATCTAGCTGGTGCAAATATTAATGGCTATAAGAAAAAAACGGCTAATATGGCTTCAAGTGGTGATGGTGCGGATAGTATTGGTAACGATCTTTATACAAAAACAGATTATTCTCAAGGTGCTCTTGAGCCTACAGGTGATAGCAGTGATTTAGCTTTACAAGGCAGAGGTTTTTTTGTTTTATTTGATGATACAGCTTTAGCCTCATTTGATGCTAATAAAACTATTCAAACTTTAAATGGTGAAAATACATTTACATCTCCTATAACATCAGGCTCATTTACTGTTAATGGAACGCCAATTAGTGTTAATACAGCTACAGATACTTTTAATGATGTTTTAAATAGAATTGGTACTGCAACAGGTGGAGTTATAACTGCTCAATATGATCCTGTTCAAAATGCTGTTACTTTAACGAATAATTCTGGTACTTCTGGAGCAACAGTAACAGTAGCGAATGGCACATCTAATTTTATTTCAGCATCACAATTAGACCAATCTGTAACTCAACCAGGACCATTTAATCTTAACTATATAACAAGTGCAAATCCTGTTGGTTCTGTAAGAAGTTTTCAAAAAACATATTTAACCCGTGATGGTGATTTTAATTTTAATAGTGATGGTTTTTTAGTTAATAGCAGAGGTTTATATGTTGCTGGTTTGGAAGCTGGGACAGGTAGGCTTACAAAAATAGATAAAAAGACTTTCCAAGGTGGGGGGGATGCAGATGATGAAATAAACTTCACTCCAAATGGAATATTATTTAATATAAGCCAAGGTGTAAAAGCTGGAAAACAAATTGCTCTAGCAGATGTCCCAAATCCACAAGCTTTGGCAAGTTCAAATAAAGGTTCAGGTTTATTTGAAATCACTTCTAATACTGGTGCTATAAAGTTTGGAACACCTGATAGTGATGGTTTTGGTTTAGTTAAAGATCAAAATGTTGAACGTAGTAATTCAGATCCAGTAGAAAGTTTAACAAATCTTGGAATTATGCAAAAATTCTTTCCTTCTACAATATCCGCTTTAAAAGTTACTCTTGGTGTACAAGATGATTTAAACAAGATGGTTTAAATAATACAATAAAATAAATTGAAATAATAAAAAAGACTTGATTAAAACATCAAGTCTTTTTTTATGAAAATTTTTATTGAAAATTTACATTACCATCCGAATCAACAAGTATTTTTACATTAGCCTTATTTCCATTTGGTAAAGTTGCAACACCATTGGGCATATCACCAACATTTATAACTGTTCCATTATTAGTTACAAATACATCGCCTTTTTGTGGTTCTGCTTGGTATGAATAATCTCCTGTGTCTTCATCTATTTTTAATTTTACATGATAATTACTTCCATCAGGATAAGATATTTTACCAATCATAGTTGTTGCATCTTTAATAGTTTTTATATCAATTGTTCCACCATCTTTTGTATCTAAAGTATCACCAACACTATAAGCACCTGTATCTGCTTTCATTGCTCCATTAAGATCCTCAGTAACATTTTTAAAATCTGGATGAGCTTCTTTAATCATAGATTCAGCATTATCTGAATTTTTTACTTTTGTAATCTCATTGTTACTTATTACATAAGCATCATTACCACTTTTAAATATAGCTACTTGATGGTCTCTTTTATCTCCGTTATAGCCTGAAGCCAATCCATATTCTTTTACATTATTTGAACCTAATAATGTACTACTTAATTTTACAAATGCCTCACAATCAAGATATTTTCTACCATTTGCATCTTTAGGAACAGCATTGATACCTTCTTGAAGACTAGCCCCACCCCAATTAATATCAATTCCTGGGTGATTAAAATTTGCGGTCATATATGCTTGAACAAATTTAACTTTATTGTCTGTATTAAGATTTAATGAGTCAAGAAATTTTTTAACTGAATTTACATCATGCTTATTTAATGAATCCCATTCTGATTTTTTATTATCAGGGATTATTCTTGCAAGTGTATCTTTTGCAGAAGCAATATCACCTACCATTTGTTTACTTGGTGGAGGGCTATCAGCAAACTCAATCTTTATTTTATGAGAACCACTATTAACCTCAAGTTTTGAGCCTACATTAAAACTAAAACCATTAGGGTCAAAATTAGAATCTTTAGCCGCTTTTACAAATTCGCTTCTAGTAGAAGTATCTTTAAGACTTTGTAAAAATAACTGCTCTTCACCTGTTAAATTTCCATCAGAACTAGCTATTTTTTCTAATTCTTTAATTTCAGATTCTGTAATTTTACCATCTTTAGCAGCTTCAGTTGCTTTATTAAAAAGATTAGTTTGTGTACTATTCTTTGTATTAACCATACCACTTGTAGAAGAACTAATAGATATGCACATAGATAGGAAGCCCTTTATATAAATTAATACTTTTTAACTTATTATATCATTTTAATATTAAAACTTTCCATAAGATGATTGAAGTAATTATGCTATAATGCTCTTAAATAAGAATTAGACAATTTAAAATAATTATTGTTAATTATAGCTTTATATAAAAAAATGAATTGTTTTATATAAAGTAATTGTTTCTGATATTTATTTTTTATTTAGAACTATTTATTGTTGTAAACTTATATAAACGGTAAAATATACTCAAAATTATGAGTCAAGGATTAAAATACTATATATATATAGGAGAATCTGTTGAAGGTCCTCATGATATGGAATATATAAAATCCATGAATCTCAACAGTGCTACTAAAATTTGTCCTGAAGGCTCTACAGAATGGACTTCTTTAGAAGATTTTCAAAGAATTAAAACATCAAGTTTACCACCAGTAAATGAGTTTCTACCTCTTAGCAGTCAAGAACCAATACCTACAAAAATAGGTAAATATAATGTAGTAAACGAAATAGGTAGAGGTGGTATGGGTTCTGTTTATCTAGCAATAGATGAAGTACTTAATAGAAAAGTAGCTATTAAAGAACTCAAGATAGATGAACATAAAAGAAGAGATTCAGAAGCATATAATACTATGATGCGTAGATTTAAAAAAGAGGCTCAAATTCTTGCTCAATTAAATCATAAAAATATAGTTTCAGTTTTTGATATTGTAGAACAAGAACAAAATCAATATATTATTATGGAATATCTTGATGGTTCTAATCTTGAAGAAAAACTTAATGAAAAAGGAATATTACCTCTATTAGAGGCTGTTTCTGTTATAGCTGATGTATGTTTAGCTCTTGATTATATACATAAAAGGAGTATAGTTCATAGAGATATTAAGCCTTCAAATATAGTTATTTTATCTGATGGAGTTGTTAAACTAACAGATTTTGGGGTAACTAGAGATCTTAACTCTATGACAATGACAATGGATGGTTCTCTTGTTGGAACTATTGCTTATGCATCACCTGAACAAGACTCTAGAGATCTTGATGGTCGTTCAGATATATTTTCTTTAGGTGTTGTACTTTATGAATTTGTTACAGGTCAAAAACCATTTACAGGTGATACTATAGCTAGTGTCTTACTTAAGATTGCAACTAAAGAACCTGTTAAGCCAACTCAAATAAATCCTAAAATCCATAAGATGCTTGAGAATATAATTTTAAAAGCTATGGCTAAAAATTTAAGTCAAAGATACGCAACAGCTATGGATATGTATAATGACTTAATGACATATAAACAAGCACTTGAAGAAAATGATTTTAATTTATTAGCTGGTCAAAAAAGTAATGACACTTTATTTAGTCCAAATAATAATAAAGTTGATTCAATTCCACCTGGTAAAGTTCAGTCAAAAGATATATTTAAACATTCAATTCCACCTGGTAAACTTACAATGAATGATATAAATCAGGCTAGAGTTGATCTTCAACCTACTCAACCCCCAATGGTTAAACCTGGTTTAAATACTGCAGTTAATATGAAAAATCCTTTTCAAAAGGCTGGATATACAACTTTAAGTGGTCAAAAGCTTCCAGAAGAAACATTGAAAGCTATAGAGGAAGTAAGTAAAACTGGTAATACTGGTAATCTAGTACAAGAGAAAACAAAAGAAATAAATACTACAAATATAATTAATAAGGCTCCAGTAACTGAAGAGTTAGATAAAACCAGTGCAACAGATTCACTTGAAAAGAGTACAGGTTCATTGGAAAATGCAAAGACTGAGAAAAAAACTAAAACAAATAAAGTCAATAAAAACAATCCCAACCTAAAGAAATTTGTTTTTCCAACAATTTTATCCTTAGTAACATTATTTTTATTATATATAAGTGTCTTTAACTTTTTCGATATATTAATATTAAATGGTATCATTTGGGGTGGCTATTATGATTATCATAAAAAGAAATTAATTAAACCTCTTTCTTATATTCTAATGTTTACAAGCATTTTTGTTATATTTTTAAGTGCAAAAATGATTTTTCCTTCATTTGAAAATAGTAAGATTTCTTCTACTGTTTATTATGTTCTTGATATATCACTATTCTTAATTTCAGCAATTGCTTCTTATTCACTATTAAATAGTTTAGATAAGCTATCCTTAGACCAAGATAAGAAAAATCGTCTTATAAGTACAGCTTTGAAAACTATATTAGCTTCTTTAAGTATTATCTTAATTTTTAGCTCTACAAGTTTTATTCATAATTCTAGTATTAAACAACAACTTGAAAAATCTAAATTAACTGATTTATTCACATCATTATATAGAGATTATAAACCTGGTAAAAAATTAAATATATCTATAGGAAAATTTGGTTTAACTATAAAATAATTATTTTTAGGAGAATTTTTTAATGGAAATATCCAATCTTGGTGGCAATAATCCTATAAGATTAAATCCAAATCAGGTTAATGCTCCTGATTTATTACCTTCAAAATTACCACCTTTAATAGATGATAAAGCACAAAAAGGAAATTTACAACAAAACCCTACTGTTCCAGATACACCGACAAAACCTGTAATAAATAAGAATACACAGTCATTTCAAAATTTATTAGTAGAAATAGGAGTTCCAAATACACCTCAGAATAATCAATTAGCTCAAACTCTCGCTAATTATGGACAACCAATAAATAAAAATACAATGAATCAAGTTGCTAATTCTCTTGGCCCTTTAATGCAACAGGGGCAATCAAGTATAGAAGCAGGTGTAGTTTTATTAATAAATAATATTCCTATAAGTACTAAAGCTGTTGAATCAGTAAAACAAATGCTTACAGGAGGGGCATTAACTCAAAATTTATTGGTCTTAAATAAAGACTTACAAAAATTAGTTGATAATGTTAAAGATAAAGATTTTATAAAAAGATTAGAAACAAAAATACAAACTAAACAAGATAATATACAAGAAAATGTAAATAATATTAGCAGTCAAAATAATACAATTAAAGAAGAGGGGATAAAACCTTTAAAACAGTTACCACAAAATTTTAACCAAAAAGTAGAAGAATCAAGTATAGTTAAAAAAAATCCATTCCAAGATGAGATTCAAGATGAAGAGCAAAACACAAATAATTTTAATCAAAATAATCAAAAGCAAATTAGTCAAAAAAGCTTAGTTAAAGTTGATGATTCAAAATCACAAAGTCAAGCGTTTAATTTATTAGATTTTGATGAAGGTGTTCATCCAAATAATTTAATAAACCAAGATACAAAACAAATAGTTAATAATTTAGTTAGTAAAGCACAAAAACTAAATACAACATTGAATAATATATTAAGTATTGATGTTTTAAGAAATCCATCTAATTTTCCACAACAAATTAATATGTTAAAAAAACACTTTGCAGAATTAGAGATAGATATAGAAGAAGTCAAAGAAATACTTGAAAGTAGTTTCCCAGAACTTAAAGAAGAAGTTCAAAAATTAGAATCACAAGATGAAAATCTTTTTACAAGTTTATTAAAAATGGTTTTTGATGATGGTACTAAGGACATAAAAAAATCAAAAGCTAAAACTCAAGCTAATCTTAATTTTGAAGCAGAACTATTAAAAAGTTTAACAGAAACAGCAAAAACAATTACAGGGAATATTACAGCTAGAGAAATATTATCAAATAATCAACAATGTTTATGTATTCCTTTAAGTGTACCATTTAATAATAAAATGTATGAAGCTGAAATAATGATTAACAGAGAAGATAACTCTAATAAAAAAGCTGAGATAGGAGATGTTCCATTAAAAATAAATTTATCAATACAAACTCATAATATGGGTAAAGTTGGAGTTGATATGAGCTCATTAAAAAAAGATTTACAAGTCCATCTAAACCTTGATAATCTAAACATTAAAAATTTTGTTAGCCAAAATATTAATAATTTACAACAAAAATTGGATATATTACCTTTTGAAGTTAAACCTGTTACTTGTTCTGTAAATCCAAAGCCTGATGAGAGTACAAGTTTATTATTACCTAAAAAATATCAAGTTATGAGTATGAAAAGAATAGATGGAATTGCTTAAAATTTGACATAAAAAAAGAGCTATATAAAAATAGCTCTTTTTTTATTAAATACTTATTTTACAAATGCAGCAGTTGTTGTTCCCCATTTTCCATCAGGGCTTTGTGCTCTTAGATAAATCATATTATTATTTGATTTTGTATCAAGTGTAAATGAAACAGATTTCTGACCATTAACATCAATAATAGTTCCTCCACCTGATTTTGTATTTTTATCTGTAAAGTATGCAACTTTAGAAACATTATTTTCATACTTTTGATTAAATGAAACATTATAATTATTTCCAGATTTTGTAACTTTCTCAATATCAGGCCCAAATGTTGCATTAGGATCTCCAGCAAGTTTAATTAAATAAAGTGCATTTGGTAAATTTTCTTTCCAGAATTGTGCTACTTTAGAATATGGAGGATCAAATCCATCACCCCATGAGCCAATTTCACTTGTAAAAGCTAACATTTTTAATTGACCATAAGCATAATCATCAGTAATACCTGAAGCAATATACAAATCTGCTGCTGGTTCAGGTTTATATCCACTCATTGCACCAAGCTTTTTACCAATAGCTGTAAACTTAGCTGCATCTGGTGTAGGACTTTTTGACCATCCCCAAGGATAAAGAATAAGATTACTAAAACTATGATATGACATCATTATTTTAAGGTTCTTTTGACCTTTCATAAAATCTCTTACAGCTTGTGTTTCTGGCTCTGAGAAAGCAGCTTTACCATGGTATGTATCAGATCTTGTATCATCACTTGAACCACCTGTATTCCATTGGTGACCATAGTTTCTATTAAGATCAACTCCTAAACCTGCATTTGGAGAAACATCTTTATTATCATTTTTATTTTTTCTCCAGTTATTGCCTAATTCAGCTAATGTATGTCCATCTGGATTAACCATTGGTATTATCCAAATATCTGTACTATCAAGCATATTTGTAATATCAGCATCTTTACCATAATTATCGAGAAGATGTTTAATAAGCATTAATGGAATTTCAACTGTTACAAGTTCTCTTGCATGATGATTTCCAAAAAATACAATACCTGGTTTTGAATCTGGATTACCTTTACCAGTAATTCTCATTGACCAAAGGCTGCGATTTGCTTTACCTTTTATTGTTTCCCAAGTTTTACCAATTTCACCCATTTTTACAAGGTTTGGATATTTTGCAGAAATAGATTTTAATTCAGCTGTTAACTCATCATAAGTATGATAAGCTGGATCAAACTCATTCAATACAGAAAAACCTTCTTTAGGACTAAGCATTTCTATTTTAAGATTTGTTTTCTTAACTCTATTAAGTAAACCTTCAGCAACTTGACCTATAACAAAATTATCTTCAACCATCCAAACATCCATACCAAGTTCATTTAAGGTTGAAACTTGTTTTCTGTTTGTATAAAAAACTTTTATTATTGTATGACCTGTTTCATTAAAGTTTTTTGCAGCTAAAAAACCTTTATTAGCAGATAATGATTGAACTAAATCTGCTGGTTGATTATTATTTAAGTTTTTGTCAGCAGAACATGAATAAAATGTTGATACTGCAAAAGCTGATATTAGAGCTAAACTAATTGATTTTAATGGCTTATTCATTACTATTGCTTTGCCTTTCATAAACAATAAGGGATTATATAATTTTAAACCTTTTTTAACTCATAGTCAAATTAAATTTAATGTACTAATGCAGGTATTCATAATTATTTAAACAATTAAAAATCATAAAAAAATTTTTAAATATAAATTTAAATCTGTCACAAATAATAATTCTATTTCGTCTTAACTATTAGATTATAAAAATAAGGAGTATTTATGAAAATAAATAAAGTTGCTATTATTGGTGGAGGTTTAGCTGGTTTAAGCTCAGCAATATTATTAGCTAAATCAGGAATTAAAGTTAGCCTATTTGAAAAATCTAATACTTTGGGTGGTAGAGCAAGAACAACCGATGATGATGGAATTATGTTTAATCTTGGAGCTCATGCTTTATATAATGCAGGAGAAGCTAAAAAAATATTAACTGAACTAGGTGTTAATATAAAAGGCTCCTCGCCAGAGATTGGTGGTTATGTATTAAAAAATAATGAATTAAATTTATTACCTGCAAATTTATATAGTTTATTTACATCTAAAATAATTAAATCTTACAGATCAAAGTTTGAATTATCTAAAATATTAATGAGTCTGCCTTTTATAGATTTAAATAATACTAAAAACATAAGTATAGAAGAATGGATAGACCAAAATATAAAAAGTGAAGATGTAAAAGAGCTATTTTATGCTTTAGTTAGACTTTGGACTTATAGTAATAATTACACTCAAAATGCTTATATTGTTTTACAACAAGCTATAAAAGCATTAAAAGATAATGTTACATATATTGACTATGGTTGGCAAAGTCTAATTAAACAGCTAGAAGAAATTGCTTTAAAATTGGGTGTCGATATTAATACAGGCTCTAAAATTGATAAAGTAGTAGAAGATAAAGAATATTCTAATATAATCTTTAAAAATAGTTTATCTCTTAACTTTGATTATATTATTTTCTCAATAAGTCCTAATGAAATTTTAAGTTTATTAGATAATGAAAAAATAAAAGAATATGTTAATGAAGTAAAACCTATAAAAGTTTCTTGTTTAGACTTAGCATTAGAAAAACTTCCAAATCCAAATATATCATTTATTTTAGGTATAGATAAAGATATTTATTATTCAGTTCATTCAAAATATGCTTTTTTAAGTAAGAATAACAAAACTATAGTACACTTAATAAAATATTTATCAAATGATAATGAAGCCAAAAACTCATTAAAAGATTTTGAAAATTTAATGGATATAGTACAACCTGATTGGGAAAAATATATAATAAAACAAAGATTTTTACCTAAAATGATAGTATCAAATAATATATATCCTAGTTCTGGTAAAAGACCTAATGTTAAACTAGAAGGAACAAGTAACATTTATATTTGTGGCGATTGGGTAGGTAATAAAGGTTTACTAGCAGATGCATCATTATCAAGCTCTATAGAGGCTACTAATATAATAAAAGAGAAAATTTTAATTTATAGATAAAATTATGAATCATTTAGAATTATTTAATAAGTACAAAAATATTCTATTCAATGTAGCATATAGAATGCTTAGTTCTGTAATGGATTCAGAAGATATCTTACAAGAAACATATTTAAAATGGCAAAGTATAAATCTTGAAGAAATAAAATCTCATAAATCATATCTAATCACTATTGTAACTAGGCTTTGTATTGATTATCTAAACTCATCTAAAAATAAAAGAGAAGAATATATTGGTATATATTTACCAGAACCATTAATTACTGATAACTATGAGGCTCCTGAATATATTATTGAAAAAAAAGAGTCAGTTTCTACAGCTTTTTTATTATTAATGGAAAAATTATCACCTTATGAAAGAGCTGTATTTATTTTACATGAACTATTTGATTACTCATATTTAGAAATAAGTAAAATTATAGAAAAGAGTGAGACAAATTGTAGGCAAATTTTACATAGAGCAAATGAGCATATTTCTAAAGATAAAAAAAGATTTAATACCACAAAAGAACAACAAATTAATATAATAACTAAATTTTTTGATGCTTGTAATAAAGCAGATCTAGAAGGTCTTATAAATCTATTGTCCAATGAAATTGTTTTAGTATCTGATGGTGGAGGTAAAGCAATTGCTGTTAAATATCCATTAGTAGGTGCTGAAAAAGTAGCTAAATTTTTTATTGGTTTAAGACAAAAATCACCATCAGATTATAATATTAAAATAAGAGAAATAAATAATAATATAGCTTTTATTGGTTATTCAAATAATAAAATAATTAATGTTGTAGTTTTAGAGATTAATGATAATTTAGTGTCTAGTTTTTATATTATTGTAAATCCTGATAAGTTAAACAATATTAGATAGGATAAAAATTTTTATATTTAAAATTATTTGAATATTCTAATGTTTAACTAAATTTTATTATAGTGAATATTTTGATATGATAAAATAAATATTAGTTAGAGATTTTTATTTAAATTAGGTTTATTATGGAAACACAAGTAAAAGAAGAAGTTAAAATAAAAAATATTATTTCAGAGGAAATAAAAGGATTTGACTTAGTAAAATTAGTTGAGTCAAAATCATCAAAAATTAAAGCATAAGATTAAATCTATCTAAGTTCTGACTCTTTTATTTCTTTATTCCAGAGTTCTTTTCCATCTGTATCGTATATGGTAAATACAAGCTTTCTATTCTTTTTAACACCTAGAACATCCATAGTTGCAAAGTTTCTCTTAGTAACTATAGTATTAGGAACTCTTAAATAATTATTTTCTTTGGATGAATCATAAGCAGTAGCAGTTAAAGGTGATACTGTCAGGTCATATAAAGGGTATGTTTTATCTCTTTTTAACATAGTTAATTCTGTTTGATGTCTATCACCTGTTAAAAACATTACGCCTTTAATATCTTGTTCTACTAATTTCTTTAAAAGCTCATCTTTTTCTTCTGGGAATAAACTATAATCTTCAATAAATGTTTGAGATACAGGGTTTAAAACTTGACCACCTATCACTATGATCTTAAATGTAGCTTGACTACTAATCAAACCATTAATTAGCCAATTAAATTGTTGTCTACCAAGCATAGTTTTATCTGTGCTTTTATTCTTATTTGCATCTCTAAAACTTCTATTATCAAGTAGAAAAAACTCTACATCTCCCCACTCAAATTTTGTAAATGCACTTGAACCATTATTCCCATAAGTTGAATTTCCCCAAAATAACTTAAAAGCTTCAATGGCATTATCTTTATCTCTATAAGAGGAGTCACTATCATTAGGCCCAAAGTCATGATCATCAAGAATTGCATAATTAACAGTTGAAGCAAGTAAAGGTTGCATTTCTCCTAAAGAACGAGTATGAGTATATCTATTAAATATACCTGTTTTTGAATACCAATCTGCTTCTCTTAAGTAAACATTATCACCTGTCCAAAGCATAATATCTGGTTTTTTTTGAAAAATACTTGTAAATATTTCATAATTTCCACCATAAGGTTGACCAGGACGGTCAAATTCTTCTTGATTAACATAAGTACAACTTCCAAAAGCTACTTTAAATTCTGGTGGTTCTGTTCTCCATTGCCATAAAGGAGGAGTTTTAAAATCTGTTGGATAAGGTCTCTCAACCTTAATATTATCAATATATAATTCATAATGATAATTTTTTCCAGGTAAAACTTGGTCAGCTAATAGTTTTACTATAAAAGCATTATTTTCTCTAGATCTTATTTCTTTCGTTTCAAATTTTTTATTTGGTTCGCTTTTATCCCAATAAATGAATTTAACTTTAGCTTCTTTTTTGGTTTGAACCCGTAACAAGGTTTCTCTCATTTCTGAATATCCAATCATTGGTCCTGACTGAAGTTTTTCAGGATTTGCATATGATGGATTAGAAAAAAGAGTACTGAACAAATAGCAAAGCTAAAAGACTTTTTTATTAATCTCTTAGCTTTTAAATTTTTCATTGGTAAATTTACTCTAAAAATTAGGTTCCAAAATGGATGTCACCAGAATAAGGTAATAAAGCAGCTTGTCTTGCTCTCTTAACAGCTTTAGAAACAAGTTTTTGATATTTTCTTGAAGTACCTGTTAATCTGCAAGGTAAGATTTTACCATTATCAGAAACAAATTTTTTAAGTAATTCAGTATCTTTGTAATCAACTAATTTAATATCATTGGTTACAAAGTAACATCTTTTCTTTTTTCTTTTGTCCATTTTATTTTTATAAAACATTAAATTTAAATCAACCTCTCAAAAATTTTTATTTTAAAATCTATAATAGATCCCAAAGGGATTCTTGTTAGTATTAACTCTAGTTATAAACCAGACCCCAATAATTTGGGAAAACCGCAGATTAACAATCTTAAGTATTACTAATACCAATAAAAAATTACCTTAATGAAACAATAACTTTTTATTTATATAAAGATTAACTTGGTTATTCTAACATAAGTTTTTAGATCTGAAAATACTAATAAATTCTAACTTTCATTAAGATATTAAAATTCAATATTTTTAATAACATTGTAACTTTTTTTAAAACAGTTCGTTTTAAAGATTAAATAATCTATTTAGTAAGGAAAAACTATGTATTTAAAATTATTTATAACTTTGTCATTTATGCTTTTAAGTTCTTGTACAAAATCATCATCTAGTTTAGATTTTAATCCAATATTTACTTTAAAAGGTCATAGTAAAGATATTTGGTCACTTAGTTTTAGTCCAGATGGAAATGAACTATTAAGTGGTAGTGCTGACACTACAATTAAAGTATGGGATATGAAAAATGGAACTTTAAAAACGACTCTTTTAGGGCATAAAAATAGTGTATATGGTTTAGCATTTAATAAAAAAGGAGATAAATTTGTTAGTGCTAGTTATGATGGTATAGCAAAAGTTTGGGATAGTAAGACAAAAAAGAGATTAATTTCTTTTAAAGAACATATGTTAGGAATAGAAGATATTTTATTTACAGCAGATGGTAGAGTTGTTACAGCAAGTCAAGATAGAACAATAAAGATATGGGATTCTAAAACAACTGATATTTATAAAGATATACAAGTTCATAAAACAGTAAAAATAAGAACAAAATCCTTATCTCTTAACCCAAACGGTAGAGAATTTGCTGAAAGTACAACTAATAGTAAAATAAGAATTTGGGATATTATAACTGGTGAAGAATTACAAAATAAATCTATAGATTCTGGCTCTTTAAATTCAATAAGCTATAGTCCAGATGGTAATTTACTTGTAACAGGTGGGTCAGATAAAAGTGTAAGAGTTTTTAAGGCTAAAAACTTAGAAGAAATAAAAGAACTAAGAGGTCATAGTTGGAATGTTAATGCAATTGCTTTTAGTAGTGATGGAAAGTATTTGGCTAGTGGAAGTACAGACAAGACTATAGTAATATGGGATACAAAAACATGGGAAAATCTAGGTTCATATAATCCTCAAGTTGGTGTAGTAAATTGTATTTCATTTAGTAGTGATAAAAACTTAGTGGCTGTTGGAGGCATTGAAAATACAGTATCAGTTTTTAGATTTGATAAAAAGAAAAAAATTTAGTACCAAATCATAAATTATTAATTTAAATAAAAGAGTAAGTACTAATTATTTTTAATTAAATTTCTTTTTTACTAATCTCTTTATTTTGATAGTTTTCTCTAAATAAAACCATAAGCAAATCATCAAAGTATTTATTATTTATAAAAAGAGAATTTTTTTCAAAACCATAAGTTTTAAATCCATTTTTCTCATATAATTTTATAGCACTTGAGTTAGAAGCATTTACAGCTAAATTGATTTGATTTATTCCATCAATATTAAATGCTTTATTTAATGTTTCTTTTAATAGTTTATTTGCAATACCTTTACCTTGATACTCAGTTTTTAAAAACATCGCAAAAATATTTCCTTTATGTTTCATTTTATTTTTTATTTCTCTTGAAAACAAAACAGAGCCTATTAAATTAGCATTGTCAAAAACTCCCATAAAAAAATTAAACTCACTATGAATTATTGAATTAAATCCATCTTGTCTTTTATCTTTCTCTTCGATATTAGTTGAAGCAAAGGATTCAGGATAAGTATCTAGTGCCAATTCTCTTAATAAAGAGTATTGTTCAAAGTCACTAATACTGAGTGTTCTATAGTTAATAATCATTTTTATCTTTCCATTTTTTAACTAATTTATATTTTCAAAACTCAGATTACATACAAAAAAATTGATTTGCATTTTATGAAACAAAGATACCTTTGAACAATAGTTTCTTAAAGTATTTTAAAAATACAAATCATAAAATTTCGAGTATATTTATAAAAAATATCTTTCTAAACTTATTAAAATATTAGAATTTGTATCCTATTTTATTATAATCTAGTTATCTAATAAATTTCCATTAAAATCATAATTTAAACCAAAGAGAATTGTTCTTTTAGCTTGAGGTGAGCGTGGTAAAATCCAAACAGATTCACCAAATGGAGCAGCAGCATAATAAGGAGTATCAAATAGGTTATTAACAGTTACATAGGCAGATAAGTTTTTAAATATTTCAAATCTTGTGTTTAAGTTTGCAACAAAATATCCATCAAATTTTTGACCTTTAAATTCTGAGTTAAATGGTAATGTTGAAATTGGGCTCACCCAACGAAATCTTGGAGATATTTTAAATTTCCAAATATCAAAATCAACACCAAAACTTACTTTATGATTAGAAATTTTTGCTATTTCTGTATTTTTAGAATTTGTATCTTCTGCTATATCTTCACCCATTAAAAATGAATAATAAGCATATCCTAAAGCTTTAAAATCTACTAAATCAAATAACTTGTTTTCACTAATTAAATAATCAAATTTAACTTCTGCACCTTGTGTATATTGTTTTCCAAAATTTTTATTTGTTTCTGCAAAAGCTTCTTTTTGAGGAATTATCAAAAATGGATTATAAACTTTATTTTGATCTATAGGAACAGGTTTTATAATATCAACAACATCATTTCTAAAAAGTTCTAGACCTATACTCATATTCTTATTTATTTTATAATTTGAACTAAAAGTAATACTTCCAACTTTTTCTGGTTTTAAATCTAGGTTAGGAACGTGCATTGCAAATGGATTAGCCCAATTTTCCCAACGATAATAATTTGAAGGTTGTATATAGGCGGTTCCATAATGTAGCTTTAATGTTAATGGTTCAATTGGTTTATATACAGCTCCCATTCTTGGGTTAAATGTTCCAAAAAAGAGTGTATTATAATCATAACGCCCACCAGCTACAAGTCTTAATTGAGAAATAGGTAAATACTCACCTTGTAGATAAGCTGCATAGTTTTGATATGGTCTAACTCCAAATGCGGTTTGTTCTATAGTTCCAAATACTTTTTTATTATTTGGGTCAATAAATTTTGTCATATCATCAACTAGATTAGATGTATCAAACTTACCATCTTTTAGATTTTGTGTTTTTGGAAAACTTAAAAGATTTTCAAAACTTGCTCCACCAATAAAAGTCAAATTTTCAAGAGGTAAGTATGTTACTTGCTGTTCAATCTTTTGTGTGGCACTATAAGCATACTTATATTCAGGTTTTGCTTTTGTTGGGATATTATCTTTATCTCTTTCTTGAGCTATATTAAAGTTTGTTTCTGGTAAAACTTCATATATATAATTACTTAAAGTTGTTGTACTTTCAACTTTTCCCTCAAAAAGAGATTTACGATATTCTGCAATAACTCTATTTAATCTTTGTGCCCATACATTATCTTTTATGTACATATAATTATTAGGTATTTCACTCTCGCCATTTGGTTCTGATGTATTATTAAAGTCAAATAAAAGTGAAAATTCTTGAAACTTTAATTTACCATAAATATCATAACTTGATATTGGTTGTTGATATGTAAAACCATTTTTTTGATATGAAAGTATTGGTTTTAATTCTCTATAATCAGAAGCGAAATTTTGACCATCACTTTTAAAGAAACGACCAGATAACATAAAATCTAAATCATTTATTTTTTTACCAATAGAGATAGATGGAGATAATGTATTAAGATTCCCATAATTAAGATTTGCTGAAACACCATTAATTTCTTCACCTGATTTTGTTATTATATTTACAATAGCACCAAAAGCGTCTGCTCCGTACATAGCAGATGCAGGGCCATATATTACTTCTACTCTTTTTACATTAGCTAAAGGAATATTGTTTCCAAATAAGAATCTTTCACCTGTAGGAGAGTTTAGTCTCTGACCATCTTGCAGAACTAAAACTTTATTATCACCTGTTAAACCTCTAGGCATTACTAATGTTCTTACTTCACCTGCTGCATTACCACTAATATCAAAACCAGGTAAATCAAAGAAAATATCTTTTATATCAAGATATCCTCTTGCTTTAATTTGTTCCTCTGTAATAACAATAATACTTGCAGGTGCATCTGTTGCATTTTGAAGATATTTTGAAACAGTTGATACCTTTATATCAAGTAATTCTTCCAAACTTAAATTATCCAGATCTTTAGATTCTGAAACAGATTCTTCTGAATAAGCAGGTAATGAACTTAAAAGTAAAATAGAACATAAGTACTTTAAAGCATTGTTTTTTAACATAAAATAATTCTCCTTTATCTGTAATATATTTTTTAGTACATATTTAATTAAATGCTTTTATTCTTGAATTTAGGTAACAAAAGATTAAAAAATACAAATGTTAAAATAACTAAGCTTTTTTACTAAATTTTAATCTTTAATTGCTAAATAAAATTTTAAAACTATAAATTTTAGACTTTTTTATAGTTATCTATAGACTTAGAGGTGTTTACTCTAATAAATAAATTATATGATATTTTAAAAAATAAAAGAAACTCTTTTTTAAAGTTTATTTTATTAAAAAAAGTCATTTTAAGATAGTTTAGATTATATACTATTCTAAACTATTATTTAAGACTAATTAATTATTCTGAAATTTAGTAATTGAGATTATATCATGCTTGATTTAACAGAGTTAAGATTAACTATAATTTCTGGTTTTGAATTTTAATTTTAGACCTAATCCAATTGATAAACCACCTTCAACATAGCTAGGAACAGCTGTTATAGTCAAAATAGACTTATTTTGTGTTTTTTTAGATATAGTATCTATATTATCTTTATTTCCAGGTGGTACATATAATACATCTACATTATCACTATTAGAAACTGAAACCTTAGAAACTGAAAGCGAAACATTACCAACTTTTTTACCTGTAAAATCTGATATTATTGCATCTTGTTGTTTACCAGACAAAACACCTATTTTTATTTCATTTTTTGATTGCAAACTACGATCATAAGATAAAATTTTCATAAAGAAAGCGGATTGTATTGAAACAGGAACAGACATATCATCACTTGCAAAAGCACTAATTGGTAAACTTAGAGTAACAAGTAAAGAACAAAGAGCTTTTTTACCCATAAAAATAACCTCGTAATAAAATAATCTAAAAACTAATTGTGAGTAATCAAAATATGTAATATAAACATTAAATACTATATTGAGAAATATATCTAAAGTAATGTTTACGAATACATATAAATTTATTATATGATAATCTTATAAAACTAATCTAGTTTATGTAAAATTACTTATAATATGTTTTAGTATGTACACTTTATTTAAAAAATATACATACTTATTCTATATTCTTAATAAAGTTATTTTTTCTTAGGAGGCTCCACACTTAAAGATTTAACAACATTAATCTTTCCAAAACCTGTTTCATTATCTGGTCCTGGTTGTCCTAAATCATCTGTTGTTAATTCTAAATGCTTTCTTAAACCTAACATATCAAGGGTTGGATATTTAGTCTTTATTAGTGCCATTTGACCTGCAACATAAGCTGCTGCGACACTACTTCCACTAAGTGCAGCATAATTAGAAGGAATCTTAGAGTTTTTTGTTGATGATGTAGACATAATAGCAACACCTGGTGCAGAAACAGAAACCCAATCACCAGTATTTGATGTGGCTTTAGCTCCATCTCCAAGTGCACTAACAGCTATAACACCATTTGAAGCAGCAGGATATGATTTTTCATTGTTTTCAAAATCGCCACTACCTACAATTAAAGGAACTTTTTTAGTATAAGCATATTTTATTGCATCATCAAAAGCTTTGCTTGGTTTAACTCCATCTGCTGTAAATGTAACAACACTAGCACCATGATCAATTGCCCAAACAATACCATCTATTAAATTACTATCTTTTGCTTGTCCATCTTCATTCATTGCTTTAATTGGCATAACTTTACATGAAGGAGCAACACCATAAACTCCTGCACTTGCATTTGAAGCAACAATCAAACCTGCTTGATGTGTACCTGCTCCATTTATATCTTGTGCAGAATCATTTTCATTAAATGTGCTATATCCTGTTACTAATTTATTTTTTAAATCAGGGTGATTAAGATCAACTCCTGTACTTACAACAGCAATACTTGTAAATGATTTACCCTTATAAATTGAATTTGCTTTCATAATACTTGCTGTTTGAACAGAAGAAGATGATACACCAGAAGTTGATGTGTCAGATGTTTTAATCTTCATTGTTCTTATATAATTTGGTTCTACATATTCAATAGAACTGTCTTTTGACATTTCATCAATATTAGCCTTATCTTCAACAGTTATTACATCTATAAGAAGAGGTTTAATTGTTTTTACTATTTTTGCTCCATACTTTGATTCAAAAGCAGCATCTCCTTGAAGATGTGAAAGACCACGCCTCTTTACAAGGAACTCTTTATCTGTTGTTTCAACAGAAGCTTTTTCTATTTTAGCTTCAGGAGGATTAGCAAGAAGATCTGATTTTCTATTGCATGAATAAGTAAAAACACTTAGTGAAATTACACTTAGTGATAAAGCTTTTTTTAAATTTTTGTTCATCATAAACCTAAAACCTCTGAGGTATTTTTAACAGTTTATCTCTACTTTAATTAAAATTATAGTACTAAATATAAATTTCTTTACTTAATTATAGATTATTATAAAGTTAATTTTTGTTTAATGTAGTAAAACTATACTTTGAAATTTATAGTTTGCCTTTTTTAAAAAGATCTTTGTTCCATAAAATATAAAGCAATTTTACTTGAGTATAAATAAAAAAGCTCTTACTTTTATGAGTAAGAGCTTTTCTAAAAAATATTTCTACTTAAGTCCTAATCTATCTGATTCACAACTAAGCCAGTATCTATGGATACCTTTATAATGCATTGTTTTCTTAGGTACTTCATGAGCAATCTTGAAATATCTTCTAACTGCTTCATCAATAATTGAATCAAACTTTTCACTTGCAAAAAATTCATAAGCGTCTTTTTCAAAATTTGATAATGATTCTGCACAGAAGTCATGAAATTGTTCTGTTGAGAAGTGTTTATCAGCAAGTTTAGCATATTCATTAAGTTTATCCATATAAGCCCAATTTTCTTTATCAGCTTTTTCTAATATTGCATGATAATCATCCCAATCACGACCAAATACAGGTTTTGTTCTTCCTGAAACTGCATTATAAACAAGCCATTTAACCATTGATTTGAATTGGTTCTGGGAAAAAGAAGTAAATGTTACAATATTACTATCTGGGTAAGCATTAGCAAAATCTATTGGATAAATTACCATCTTTTACTGATTAAGGCTTCTATGATGAGTTACATCCTAATGTAAATGCATTTATAACTTTGTTATCACAAACTTCATCATATTCAGCAGCTGTTAAGAAATTTTGTTGAACTGCTTGGTTTTCACTTCTTAAATATCTATCATGTGAGTGTTCAGCTGCCGCATTATAGTGCATTGGCATCATTTGAGGCCCTACACCTACTGTTCTAACAAATTCTTTATAATTTATTGCTTGTTGAAGATTTAAAGGTTTATCACCTGATTTTTTATATGCTTTATATAATTCTTCATAGTTGTTTACTTTTTCAACTCCAACCCATCCTCCACCAGATTGTGGTTTTAAGAAAGCAGGATAACCAACATGGTCTCCCATTTCTTTTAGATCAAATAATTCATGCTCAGGAAATATTAAATCAGCATCAATTCTTGATGATTCAAGTAATTCTGAATAATCTTCTTGAGGAATTGCAACAGTTCTTGGAATATGTAAACCTAATTCATACATTTGTCCATAACTTGTATTTTTATCAATAGCTTTAAATGAAACCATATCATTAATAAGATATGTTTTTGGCATTACCATTGTAAAAAAGCTGTTATGATGAGGATTCCAGTGAGCACCTCTATTAAGAATAGCATTACAGGTAGTTTTAGCACCAAGAACATTATATGGTCTTGACATAATTCTTCTGTGTTCTATTTTATAGTTTTCATTTTTGTACTTTATGTTTAGTTTTAAATAATCTAAAAGCCCTTCAATTGAAGCTCTTAAAGCAAAACTATTTGGATCCATTATTCCTATAATACGTTTTTGTTCATTTGTTTCTTGCATGTCTAATATGTATCCTTATTTATGATTTTGAATATATTAAGCTACACTTAATTTTACTTTAACTTAATCTTAACTTCAAACTTATGTTAACAAAAATTATTTAATTAAATTTTTAATCAAGAACAATGGCACTTAAAAGAATTGCTGCAAACATTGACCAAGTTGGTTTTTCTATATCCACTTCAATATTATTACAATTTCTATAATAAACATGAATATCCAAGGCAGAGTCATGTAATGCTAATAAATAAGTGTTTAAAGTATCATTTTGCCACTTATCTTTATCATCTTTATTATTTTTATTTTCAATAAAATATTCGTAAAGAAGATATGTAAACTCATCAAAATCTTCTTTTGTTTTTATATTATTTGCAATCTTTACTATTGAGTCATCCATCTAATCCTACCCTTTAATTTAATTTTAGATTTGGTATTTCAATGATAACAGGCTTTTCTTTCTTAAGATTTATTGGATAAAAATAATAACTACTGAAAACAATACACCAGTTTAGGGAATTATCATAGATACATATATTACAAGTGATATTTTTAGATATAAAACTTTCAAAACTAATTAAAGCCGATTTCAAGGTGCAATTATATACCCACATATCTATATCAATATGAAGTATTATTGTAGAATTTATATCAAACATACTAGGTAAGAGAAAGTTATTATTTTTCAATTCTATGTAATGATAATATTTTAAGTCAAGAGACAAAAATCTAAGATCTTTTACTAATTTATTACTCAATTTAGCTTCAGAAAGACTTACAAGAGACGCATTACTATCTATTTTTTGCAAAATATTTAAAATGTTGTTGTTATATTCATTAATGATTCTTTTATTTATTAAAAGTTTCTTTTTTAATTGCTTATTTATATTCATAATCTTTAAAAAACCTTGAAACAAAAAAATCTGTGTAAATCCTTTAAATCCTTTAAATCTGTGTTCTATTATCTCACAAAAGTAATAATGAATATGTTAGAATACCCAATCATTAATATAAAATATTTCAGAAGATACAGTATAAATGAGCAAAAGCGTATTTAGAAAAAAAAGCCTTGAATATATCATTAATCAAGCAAATCATGAAGGTTTAGCAGATGCAGAAGATCATGGATTGCATAAAAATCTAACTGTTTTTGATTTAACAGCTTTTGGAATTGCAGCAATTATTGGAGCAGGTATATTTAGTACTATTGGAACTGCCGCCTCAAATGGAGGTCCTGCTGTAATATTATTATTTATTTTTACAGCAATAGCTTGTGGATTTTCTGGTTTATGTTATGCTCAATTTGCATCTTTAATTCCTGTTGCTGGTAGTGCATATACTTATGCTTATACAGCTTTTGGTGAATTATTTGCTTGGATAATTGGTTGGGATTTATTATTAGAATATGCAATAGGTAATATAGCAGTTGCTATATCTTGGTCTGACTATTTCACTTCTTTTTTATCTAGAATGGGTATTCATATTGCTCCTTATTTAACAATGGATTATCTTAGTGCTTCAAGAGGTTATCAACAAGTAACTGAAATGTTATCTAAAGGTGAAACATTAGATAAAGTACCTGAAAATTTATTAAATGCATATAATGCTTGGATGAGTGCCCCTACCATTGGTTCAATACACTTAATTGCTGATATTCCAGCATTAATGATTGTCTTTATAATTACATACCTTGTATATAGAGGCATAAAAGAATCAAAAACTGCAAGTAATCTAATGGTAGCTATTAAGTTATTAATAATAGTTATGGTTATTGCTATAGGTGCTTTTTATGTAAAACCTGAAAATTGGAGTCCTTTTGCTCCTGAAGGTTTTTCTGGAATTATGAAAGGTGTATCTTCTGTATTTTTTGCTTATATCGGATTTGATGCTATATCAACTACAGCAGAAGAATGTAAAAATCCTCAAAAAGATTTACCAAGAGGTATTTTTAACTCATTAATTATATGTACGATTCTTTATGTCTTAATATCTGCTGTTTTAACAGGAATGGTTAAATATTCAGAGTTAGCTGTAGGAGATCCTCTTGCCTTTGTCTTTGAAAAAGTTAATCTTAACTGGATTAGTGGTGTTATTTCATTTAGTGCAATAATAGCAATGGCAAGTGTTTTATTAGTTTTTCAAATGGGACAACCTAGAATATGGATGAGTATGAGTCGTGATGGTTTATTACCAAAAGCATTTTCAAGAGTGCACCCCAAGTATAAAACACCATCTTTTGCAACAATAGTTACAGGTTTATTAGTTGCAATCCCATCATTATTTTTAAATTTAACAGAGGTAACAGACTTAACAAGTATAGGAACTCTTTTTGCTTTTGTTTTAGTATGTGGCGGAGTTTTAGTTTTAGATAAAGAACATAAAGTAGAAGGTGCATTTAGAGTACCTTATATTAATTCTCAATTTATTGTACCTGTTTTATTTATAGGAATAATAGGAACTTTATTAACATATTTTCCACAAAGTATAACTGATTTATTTAATACTATTGATCCAAATAATCCTGATTTGGATTCATTTCATGTTATTAAAGAAAAATTGCCTATGTACTTATTTATAATAACTTCAATAATAATTACAGTACTTAGTTTTATGAAAAAATTATCTTTAATACCTGTGCTTGGTCTTTTAAGTTGTTTTTATTTAATGACAGGATTAGGATGGTTAAATTGGGTAAGATTTATATCTTGGCTTATCTTAGGACTCTTTATATACTTTGTATATAGTTATAAAAATAGTAAGTTAAATAATATAGCATGATAGAACCTTTTTTATTATTTGATATAAATGATTCAACATTTATAGATTTAAGTGATAATTCTTTTCCATCTATTTTAAGAACATGGCATGGTAATAGTTTTGACTTAGAAGAGAATTCAACTCATTTTGGTTTTGTATTTGAAGATAATATAGATATTTTAAAAGATACCAAATCATTTAAAATATACAAAGATATGTACTTTTCAATAAATTGTGAATCAAAATTAAAACCCCAAAAAAATTCTAAAGGCTTTGTTGTCTCAAGAATTGGGTATAATGGATTTTTTAACATTGGTGGAGAAATAGAAAACAAAGGAAGATATAAATATATTGATGGTTGTAGTGATTCATTACTTATTTCACCTGTAAAATTTGGAGACCCATGTCTTAATTTATTATATTTTCCTAAAAATATTAATCAAACTCCACATACTCATCCATCATTAAGAATTGGAATGATAGTAAAAGGTGAAGGATTCTGCTTACTTGATGATCAAGAAATTGAATTAAAAAGTGGTAAAGTCTTTATAATTAACGAAAATATTTTACATAGTTTTAAAACAATAGATTCTGAGATGTTAATTGTTGTTTATCATCCTGAAAGTGATTTCGGGCCTACAGATAATAATCATCCAATGATAAATAAAACAATTATAAATGGAATCTCCGCTTCTTTTCAATAAATTCTAAATTTTAGAATACGGGTAAACAGACAAAAAGTAAAATATGTTAATCAAAAATTTACCAGAGAAAATTATTCTAAAAAACAGAACTCTCATTAAAAAAAAGCTTAATAATAAAGATGTTATAAAAGAGAAAATTCTAGAATATAATATCTGATTTATTAATTAAGAATATTATACTTATAGTACTTGACTAACTGATAACGATAAAATTTTCAGAAATAATTTAACTTAAAATTTAGAACTAACGATATAATCATTAGAAAGATGTTTTTTAATTGAGGAAATATACGTGCCAGAAAATAATATAGAGCTACTTGAAAGTAATAGTCAACTTTTAGAGTATTTTACTAGTTCATATAAACCAGAGAGTGAGTGGAAAGTAGGCCCAGAATACGAAAAATTTGTAATAGGCTATCCAGATTTTAAACCTTTAGAATATGAAGGTAAAGTTGGAATAAGATCTCTATTTAAAGGTTTAGAAAATGATTTTAAATGGACACCTGAATATGAAGATGAGAATGTAATAGCACTTACAAGAAATGGTGAAAGTGTATCTTTAGAACCAGGTGGACAAGTTGAATTAAGTGGGAAAGCATTTAAAACATTACATGAAAGCTTAGATGAAGTAAATAGACATATAGATGAATTAAAAACTGTTACAGAGAGTTGGAAAGTAGCTTGGTTTGGAATGGGTATGAATCCATTTTTATCGAATGATGATATACCTTGGATGCCTAAAAAAAGATACAAGATTATGAAAAATTATCTTATAAAACAAGGTCATCTTAGTCATAAAATGATGAAGCAAACTGCAACAATACAAGCTAATCTTGATTATAAAAGTGAAGAAGATGCTATAAAAAAACTTAGAATAGCTACAGGATTAAATACTATAGTTACAGCTATGTTTGCTAATTCTCCTATTTATCAAGGGAAAGAAACTGGTTTTTTAACAGAAAGATCATATATTTGGAAATATACAGATCCTGAAAGATGTGGAATAATAAAAGACTTATTTTCACCTAATTATTGTTTTCAAGATTATGTAAATTTTGCTCTAAATGTACATATGTTTTTAATTAAAAGAAATGGTCAAATGATAGATATGACACATTTAACATTTAAAGAATTTATGATAAAAGGTTATGAAGGATATAAAGCAACAACTCAAGACTGGGCTTATCATTTATCAACTGTTTTTCCAGAAGTTAGACTTTTAAGATACATAGAACTTAGAGGAGCAGATGGTCAAGATTTAGATTTATATTTATCAATTCCTGCTATTTGGAAAGGTATTTTATACAATGAAGATGCTTTAAATGAGTCATGGGAATTAGTTAAAAATTTAGATTATGAACAAAGAGTTAAGTGGCATGAAGATATGAGTCGAGAAGGTATGCAAACTAAAATAGGGAAGTATAAAACAAAAGATTTAGCAAAAGAATTATTTAATATATCAAAGCAAAGCCTTAAGTTACAAAAAAATCTAAATAAAAAAGGACAAGATGAGAGTATTTATTTAGACTCTCTAGAAGAAAAAGTAATTAAAACTGGTAAATCTCCTGCTGAAACTCTTATGGAGAAATGGGTATCTGTTTATGATAGAAACTTGGATAAACTTCTTAAACATTATATAATATAATTGTCTTAATATAATTTAAGAGGAATTTTTATCATGACACTAAACAATGAAGACAAATGGGAAAAACTTACTAGAGTTGATAAATTAGGTGAATTGCTTGTAAGATTCAATGTACTTAAACTTTCTCAATTAACAGATTTAATGGAAGAACAAAGGAAAGATCCTAATTTAAAAATAGGTGAACTAGCTGTTAGTAAAGGAATTATATCTAAAGACGAACTAATAAAATATCTCGAACTTCAAGTAAATGAAGGTAAAGTCATTGATGAATCTCTCAAAGAATTAGGTATGATGACTAATGAAGAAAAATGGGAAAGATTACTTCAACATGAAAGACTTGGTGAAATTTTAATAAAAAGAAAAGTCTTAAGACTTTCAGAACTTACAGAAGCAATGGCTCAACAAGCTAAAAATCCTAGTAAACACTTAGGTCAAGTTTTAATGGAACAAGGTCTTATTAGTGAGCATGAATTAGAACAAGCTTTAGATTGGCAAGAAAAGCAAAATGAAGTAGTTAGTGAAACTCTAAAAGAAATAAAACAAAAATAGTTAATGTCTAAAATAAAAGCTATATTTTTTGATCTTGATGGTACGTTGATAGATTCAAAAGATGATATTACTCATTCTGTTAATGAAATAAGACGAGATTTAAGTTTAGAGCCTTTATCTCAAGAAAAAATATTATCTTATATAGGTAAAGGTTCAAAATATCTATTAAGTTGTGTTCTTGAAAAAGAAGAAGTAAATGATGATATTTATAATAAATTTATAGAATATTACAAAGTAAATACAATCAAATATTCAAAATTATTTTCTGGAGTTAATGAATTACTAAATGAGTTAAAAGATTATAAAAAAGTTATTATTACAAATAAAGCTTATTCTGTTACTTGTGAAGTAATTGAAAAATTTTTTAAAGGTAAATTTGACTTAATTTATGGTGGGGATAGTTTACCAGAAAGAAAACCAAGTCCTTATCCAATAAAATATGCAATGGAACAATTAAATTTATTGCCTTTTCAAGTTATTTTCATGGGTGATTCTATGCCCGATTATGAGGCTTCAATATCAGCAGATGTAAAATGTGTTCTTGCAACCTATGGTTATGAAACATCAAAAGAACTATTTAAGTGTAAAAATGCTGAGTTTATTAATACACCTTTAGAATTACTTGATATTATAGAACAATCAGAAAATATTTTCGATATAGAATAGTTTATACTTAGTAAGAAGTAAAAAATGAGAAATGAAAATATAAAACTAATAACAATTAATAGTTTTATTAGATTAATTTGCTCAAGATAATTTTTAGGTTTATTAATGAATAAAAAAGTAAAAGTTTCAATATTAACATTATTATTTTGTTTAAATAGTTTTAATTATACTAATAATTCAATAGCGGAAGAACAAACAGTAGAAGAATTAAGTCCTGAAGAAGCATTTAATAAAAATCTTGGAATTAGAGCTAATACAGATGACACAAATTTTCACTATTATCCTAAATTAGAGCTTGATTCACCAAACTTAATTGGTAATGCAGCAACACTTAAACAAAATGAAGTTTTTGCCCGTGCAAGTCTATATGGTTTATATAATAGAGGTTCTATTAATACAAATGGGCAACTTATTACAACATCTGGTTTACCTAGTCACGTTTATGTAGGAGTTCAACTAGGATGGGGTATTTTTGAAAATTTACTTTTTACAGGTATTGTTACAGGAAAATATTTTTTCTCAGGAAATCCTGCACCTTCTGATGCTTGGCTTAATTTAAAATATAAAATTTTAGAAGCTCCATTTATATTATCTATTCAAGGTCAAGGTAAGATGCCAATTGGTTCATCTTCATCAAATCCACCTTATAGCACAGGTGATTATAGTGCAGGAGGAATGCTTTTAGCTACTAAATCTTTTGAAAGTTTTTTTATACAAGCAGGGGCTGGTTATAACTACAGATTTCCATTACAAGGAATAAAAAATAATCAAATAATACCTGTAAAATATGCAGATCAAATAAACTATTTTTTGGATATTGGATATAACTTAAAAGACTATGGATTTATGTTTGATCTTTCAGGTTTTGGAAACTATTCTATAGGCTCTTACCTAGAAACAAACCCAAGTTTTAATTATATTACACTTAGACCAAATATAACTTATAAATTTAATAATATGGAAGTAAGTTTAGCTGGATATTTTCCTATAAGTGGTTTAAATATGGATTACCCAATTGGTGTAAATGCAGCTTATACAATAAAAAATGCATTTGAATATTCAAAAGTATTTAATTTAATGTTTTCTAAAAAAATCGATCCTCAAACTCTTGAAAAAATAAAAGATTTTTCATCTGTAACAAAAGGTAAAGATTTATATATAAACACTTGTTCAAAATGCCATGCATTAGTAGATCCAGAGGTTAAAAGTATTGATGATTGGACTACTACAGTTGACAGATACAGAGAAAAAAAGGTTTTAACTAAAAGCGAGTATTCAGCTTTAGTAGATTTTTTAAAATTCTATAAAGAAAATTAAAAATATATTCGTGTTAGTTTCTCTTTTATGATACAATTCTTATTATCTATAGTTACAACTAATCTGGAGTTATATAATAAATGGGTATGATTTCTGCTGCCGCTATGGAAGCATTTAAGTATAAAATTGAAATAATAGCTAACAATATCTCTAATGCTCATACAGATGGCTTTAAGAAATCTGATATAACATTTTATGATCATATTTATGGCTATAGTGTTGCACCAAATGAAACAAAACCAACTGGTAAATCAACTGGTAAAGGTCTTAAAATTGGTGGAACAAATACAGTTGATTCACAAGGATCAATTAAAGCTACAGAAGATTCCATGGATTTAGCTATTAATGGTAAAGGTTTTTTTAGATTCCTTCATCCATCAAGTAATCAAGTAATGTACTCAAGAAATGGTAAGTTTAAAATAGATGATCAAGGCAGATTTGTTAATTCAAATGGTTATCTTCTTGATCCTGCAATTACTTTAACAGCAGATCAAAGTTTTTCTCATGTAAGTGAAGATGGTAGGGTTTGGGCTTCACAAGGTAATAATAAAGTTCTTTCTCAAGTAGGAAACCTTCAAATTACAGCTTTTCCTAACCCTGCTGGTTTACAATCAATAGGTGATTCAATGTATGTGGAAACATCTGCTTCAGGTGCTGCAATTACATCTAACCCTAAAACAGCTGCATTAGGAAGTATTGTAAGTGGTGCTGTTGAAACTTCTAATGTAAGTATCGTTAGAGAAATGATGGATTTAGTTAAAACTCAAAAAGACTATGATTCTAATGCACAAGTTATAACAGCAGAAGGTAAAATGGCAAATCTTGGTGATTTAATAAAATAAAAATATTAAAAAAAAGCGACTTAAAAGGTCGCTTTTTTTATTCAAAAAATTAGAATGGTTTAAATTAAATGAAAAGAAAAAAATTCCCAGTCTTTGGATTTATGAATTTTGATGGTAGTGATTGGACTAAAAAATATTATTTTGAAAGTATTGGTAAAAAAGTTCATATTTATATAAGTAATGATAGATATGAATATGAACAAGAAATAAATAATGGACACATTGAAACATTCAAAAATTTTATTGATAATTATGATAATTTAAAAGAAGTTTTAACTAATGAGATTTTTGATTATTATCAATTTGAATGTGAAAATACAAGAGATGATTATGATTTAGATGAAGATGAATTAGATGAAATAGCTCCAATTGTTGATAACAAAGAAGAGTTTTTAGACCTAGAGTTATTCGAATTAAAAGCGATTCATGTATATGATAATAATAAGATTGGGTTGGTTTATAATTGTACTTGGGAAGAAGAACATGGCATGGGTATACGTCTAGTAAATTTAGAAATAGAAGAAATAGGATTTGTAGATGTAATTTTTCACTAGAGTTTATATTATGATTTTTCTATTGTAATCTTTATTACTCAAAGTCATGAAATTAAAATCTGTCTATAAAAAATAATTAGTTGTTCTATAAACAGTTATAAACTATAATTACATAGTTAAAATTTGATACATCTATATGAGAAAATCATCTAAAATATGAAAAATAATACATTAATAATTACTTTAGTTTCGCTATTTATAGCTTGTTCCTTAAGTTTACTTAATTCTTGGGGAATTTTATCTTTACCTTCAGAATTACTTATTATTATTAGATGGGTTGCTATAGCTGTATTAGTATTTTATGGAATTCAGAAAAAATCTCTTACTACTTGGATTTTAGTTAGTATGGTTATAGGTGCAGAACTTGGAAATGATTTCCCTGCTATAGCTGTTAATATGAAAGTCTTTAGTCAGATCTTTTTAAGACTTATTAAAACAATTATTGCACCTCTTTTATTTTCAACTCTTGTTGTAGGTATTGCAAGTCACTCTAATTTAAAACAAGTTGGCAGAATGGGTATCAAAGCTCTGCTTTATTTTGAAATTGTTACAACTATTGCTCTTTTTATTGGACTTGCTGCAATTAATATAAGTCAAGCAGGTGTTGGAATACAATTACCAAAACCTGTTGAATCAGAAAAAATTGAGGTTGCAGCAGCAAAAACAACTTCTGAAATTATTTTACATATATTTCCTGAAAATGCTATAAAAGCTGTCTATGAAGGTCAAGTATTACAAATAGTTGTTTTTAGTGTTTTATTTGCAATAGCTCTTGCTATGCTACCAGAAGATAAAAAGAAACCTATTTTAGAATTTACAGAAAGTTTAGCTGAAGTTATGTTTAAGTTTACAAACTTAATTATGTATTTTGCTCCTATTGGTGTAGGTGCGGCTATTGCATTTACTGTAGGTCATATGGGATTAGGAGTCTTAGTAAATCTATTTAAGCTTTTAGCTACATTATATGTTGCTTTGACTATATTTATTCTTTGTGTACTTTTACCAATAGCTTTAATGTTTAAAATTCCAATCAAAAAATTTGCAAAAGCAATTTCTGAACCTGTATCAATAGCTTTTGCAACTACTAGTTCAGATGCAGCATTACCAAGAGCAATGGAAGCTTTAGAAGCTTTTGGCGTACCAAGAAAAATAATAGCTTTTGTTCTACCAACAGGATATACATTCAATTTAGATGGAACAACATTATATTTATCTTTAGCATCTGTTTTTGTTGCTCAAGCTGCTGGAATAGAAATGAGTTTTGGTCAGCAATTAGCTATGGTTTTTACTCTTATGTTAACAAGTAAGGGTGTTGCAGGTGTTCCAAGAGCTTCACTTGTAATACTTTTAGGAACTGCTGCAACATTTGGTTTACCAACAGAACCAATATTTATTATTTTAGGTATAGATGAATTAATGGATATGGCAAGAACTGCTGTTAATGTAACAGGAAATTGTTTAGCAACTGTAGTTGTTGCTAAATGGGAAGGTGAATATAATGAAAATAAAGAAGGAGATGAACATATTTTTGATGTTAAAGAGAATTAATTTATCTGCTTTTTTTATATCTTTACAATTCCTATTTATAGTAAGCCCGTCTTTTAGTGAAGAAGTTTGCACAAAAGATAAGTTTTTTTGTATAGAAACTATTAGTACAGATGATAGTGTTGAATTTATTGCTAAAAATAATGTTACTTATGATTTAACAACAACACTAAGTTTTAGTAAATTAATTAATGTAGAATCAACAGTTAAACTACCTTATACTTTTTCTTTAAGTGGTAAAACAAAAAAAACTATTTTAAAGCTTAATCAAAAAGATATAGATTTAAAATGGTCATATAGATATAATTTTCATACCATGTCAGGAAATTTTAATGCAAAAAATGATTATGATTATGAATATACATTACCATTTAATGCAGGTGAAGAATATAAAGTAATACAAGGTTATGATGGTGATTACAGTCATAAAGGAGAACAAGAATATTCTATTGATTTTGGTATGCCAGAAGGCACAGACGTTCTTGCTTGTAGAGATGGAAAAGTTGTAGGTATTAAAAATGATAGTTCAACTGGTGGTGCTAGTAAAACTTATGCAAACCAAGCTAATTTTGTAATGATTGAACATTCTGATAAAACTATTGGAGCATATTTACATTTATTAAAAGGAACTGTATTAGTTAAAATAGGTCAAAATATAAAAACTGGTCAACTTATAGCAAAGTCAGGAAATACAGGTTGGAGTAGTGCTCCACATTTACACTTTTGGGTATATAAAGCGAAGAATGGCTATTTAAGAGAATCATTTCCTACAAAGTTTAAAATAGCTCCAAATAAATCTGATATTTTATATGAAGACGAGACTTATAAAGCTTTTTAGTTACTATGAAAAACCTTACATTGTTTAATTTAAAAAAATTAATTCTTTCAACAGAACAAGAAAAAATTTTACAAGACTATGAAAATGGTTATGCCTCTGTTTTGGCAACTCCAGGGGCAGGTAAGACAACAATAATAACTCATCTAATAGAAAAGCTTGTAAAACAAAGAGATATAGACCCAAGAAACATATTAGTTTTAACACTTACAGAAAGTGCTGCTAAAGAGTTTAAAGAAAGAACAAAAGCACTTTTAGGTGATATGAAATATAGCCCAGATTTTTCTACCATTCATAGTTTTTGTAATAAGGTTTTAAGAGAAAGATATGTCGGTTATAGTGATATGACTGTTTTGCCTGAAACTAAAAAAAATGAAAAAATAGAAGAAATATTAATATCAAAAGGTTTTAGAATACAAAAAGATTTTGACCCAGAAAATCAAGATATAGATTATTTAGAATTATTCAGAGATTCAATAATACCTATGTTTAGACGTGATAAAGAAAAATTTAATATAATAAAAGATTGCTCTTTATTACAAATAGATGAATTAAGAAGAAGAATAGGAAATGTGTATAACCATCACCTTAATTGTTTTTATCATATAACTAGTGTTGTTGAAGAATATGAAAGTTTTCTAAAATCTGAAAATTTTATTGATTTTGATATGATGATAAATGAAACTCTTGAATTATTTTTAAAAGATAAAAATTCTCTTGAAAAAGTAAAAGATAAATATAAATATGTTTTAGAAGATGAGGCTCAGGATTCTAATAGAATACAAAATAAAATACTTGAATTAGTTGCAGGTGAGTCTGGAAATTATATAAGAGTAGGAGATCCAAATCAAAGTATTTTTACAACTTTTACAGGTGCAGATTTTAAAAGTTTAATTGAATTTTATGAAAAGTATCAGAAAATGCACATAAAACATAGTAATAGAAGTAATCAAGATATAATAGATATATCTAATCAATTATTAGAAATTTACCCTCACTCTTTTCCATCTAAAATAAGAATCAAAAAAGGAGACTATAATCCTAATGATGGTGAAGTTGAAGTAAAAAACTTTAATTTTCTTGATGATGAAATTAATTATATAGCTCAAAAAATTGAATTTATTAATCAAAAAAATAAAGACTCAAGTTTTGCTGTATTAACAAGAACAAATATACAAGCATTAGAAATATATGAAATACTTACACAAATGGGTTTTGATTCAATAATTCATGGTAATAAAGATGAAGACTTTTTTAATAATCCTGTAATTGAAAAAATTAGAACAATAATTGCTTTTATACTTTTTCCTTATGAAGTTGAACATATACAAAAAATAATGAAATTATTTGAAATACCTGATAAATTTATAGAGGACTTATTTTTTGAACCTGATACAGCATACTTAAACTTAAAATCTATTAGTAATGATACTTTTTTAAACTTTTTTGACGATTATCATTACAACAATTTAAGTGATTTATGTAAAAAATTAAAATTAGTTATTGATATGATTTATTCACCTGTAACTGAGATATTAGAAACAATAAATAATTTATTTATAAATAATATTTTAGAAAAATCTGTAGCTAGATTATTAAATCAAATGTGGTTAAGAACTAAACCTAATATAAAAAATATTCAAGATTTTTATTTTTGGTTAAAGCAACATGAAGATATAAGAATAAAACAAGAACTAACAGATGAAGAAGATTATACAAGTTCTGGGTATATACATATTTTAACAGTTCATAAAGCAAAAGGTTTACAATGGGATGCAGTTTTTACTCCTAATTTTAGTAAATGGGATTATAAAGATGAAACATGGAATGGCGGAAATGAAAGAAAGGATATGAAATCAGTTATTCTTTCTCTTACCGAAAATCAATCAAGAAATGATATAAGAAAAAAACTTGCAATTCAAGATGTGCATGAAAGTCGTAGAGTCGCTTATGTTGCATTAACAAGAGCTAAAAAATATTTATATATAACATGCTCTAATAAAGGTTTAAATGATAGGAATAATAAATCATCTGAGATTTTAATTAAATTAAAGGAATTCAATGAGAATAATTAGTGCTTCATCTTATTCTGATTATATTTTATGTCCTTTGATTTATAAATATAAGTATCTTGATAATTATCAAGACATATTTTCAGTAAAAACAGAAGAAATAATAAAAGGTGATTTAATTCATAAACTTATATATAATCATTCAAGAGATATTAATTATCCTCAAGATTATATTGATGAAAATATAGATATAAAAAATGCTTTTAATCATTATATTGAAAAATACTCTAATAAAGCACCTAATACATTTAATGAATATACTTTTAATGTAAAGCTTGAAACAGATATTGAACAAGTTATATTAAATGGAAGAATAGATCAAATTACATTTAATGAAGATAATATAACTATAATAGATTGGAAGACTACAAATAGGAAAACAAAAATTTCTTTATTAACAAATAAACTCCAAATGGATTTTTATGCTTATTCAGTAAGTAAAATAAAAAATGTAGATTCTATTAATATAAAACTTGTTTATCTTAACTTAGAACAAGAAGAAAATATTTTAATTAATAAAGATAAATTAGTTTCTATAGAAAGAGATATACTTAAAATGATAAATAGTACTAATCCTGAAATAAAAAATTATGTGCCTAATCCTTTAGAGTTAGCTAAAGATAAATATATATGTGAAATATGCAATTTTTATAATTTTTGTCAGGGATATATTTAAATTATGGAAAATAAAAATATAAAACCTGAAAAAGCTTTAAAAACAAATAAAAAATATAAATTAACTGATTTGCTTAAACCTTACATAAGTCTATTATTTTTTCTTATATTATTATCTTTTATAAGTAATTCTATAACTTTAAGCCTACCAAAAATTATTTCTAATACTATAGATAATTTTTCTACACAAGATGGATTAATGAAAAATACTTTAAATACATTTATTAGTCTAAGTATTCTAATTTTTATAATTAGTTATTTACAAGGAATTTTACAAGCATATATTTCTGAAAAAGTAGCAAAAGATTTAAGAAATGATTTAATAAATAAAATATCATATCAAAGTTATTTATTTGTACAAGATATAACACCCTCTAAGCTCTTAACAAGATTAACACTTGATATTGATAATATAAAATTATTTATTTCTCAAGCCATTCCTTCTTTAGTTTCATCTGTAGTTTTAATAATAGGTTCTTCTATATTATTACTTATGACTAATTGGAAACTTGCAATACCTGTTTTATTAATAATACCAACTATAATATTTATCTTTTTTAGAACTATGAAAAAAGTTAGAATCTTATTTAAAAGAACATCTGAAATCATAGACAAAATAAATAAAACAATAAATGAAAATATTGTTGGTTCAACTTTAGTAAGAGTCCTTAACTCTCAAGATTATGAATATAAAAAATTTTTAGAATTAAGCTCTGAATCTAAAAGTAATGGTGTAAAAATTGTATCAAATTTCGCTTTATTGATTCCATCTATTATTTTTATTAGTAATATTGCAACACTTGTTATTTTTTTAATAGGTGGTAATTTTGTAATACAAGATAAAATGACATTAGGAGATTTTTCAGCATTTAATGGATATTTAGCTATTTTATTTTTTCCAATATTACTTATAGGTTTTATGTCAAATACAATTACACAAGCCTCTATGTCACATAGTAGAATTGCAGAAGCTCTTGAAAAAACAAAAGAAAATGAAAAAGGTAGTGTAAATAAAGACTTACAAGGTAATATTTCTGTACAAAATCTAAGTTTAAAAATACAAGATAAAAATGTATTAAAAGATATAAATTTTGAAATAAAAGCATTATCTAAAACAGCAATTATAGGGCCTACTGGTGCAGGTAAGACACAACTTTTATATTTACTTACTGGCTTAATAAATCCAACTGAAGGGATAATAAAATATGATAATGAAAATCTAAAAGATTATGATAAAGATTGTTTATATAATCAGATTGGCTTAGTTTTTCAAGATAATATAATGTTTAATACAACAATAAGGGATAATATATGCTTTAATAAAGATATTAAAGAAGAAGATTTAATAAAAGCGATAAAAACAGCAGAGCTTTATGACTTTATAGAATCACTACCTCAAAAACTAGATACTCTTATTTCAGAAAGAGGAACAAGTTTATCAGGTGGTCAAAAACAGCGTTTAATGTTAGCTAGAGTTCTTGTATTAAATCCTTTAGTTCTATTTTTAGATGATTTTACAGCAAGGGTTGATTATATTACAGAAAAAAAGATTTTAGAAAATCTAAAAACTAATTATCCTAATATTACACTTATTTCTATAACACAAAACATTGAGCCAATAAAAAATTATGACCAAATAATTTTATTAATGGAAGGTGAATTAATAGATAAAGGTAAACATGAAGACTTAATAAAAAGATCTATAGAGTATATACAAATATATGATTCACAAAGAAGTACAAATGAATATGAATTACACACTAACTAAAAAAGAAGAAGTTAATGATAATAATATAATTTCAACATTACAAAAACTTTTAATTTTATTAAATGAAGAAAAAGGTGATTTAGTAAAATCTCTAATATTTATAATAATCAATTACTCTCTTACTTTGACTGCACCTATAATTATAGGTCATGTTGTTGATACCTATATTCAAAAAAAAGATTATAACTCGTTATTTAATTATTCAATACTCCTTTTGATTATTTATATAGTTTGTTTAATTACAAATTATTTTCAAACAAAGATGATGGGGGTATTAGGACAAAAGACTATATTTAATCTAAGAAATAAAATATTTTTAAAATTACAAGAGTTACCAATAGACTTTTTTAATAAAAATAGAATAGGTGATTTAATTTCAAGAATAAATAATGATACAAGTAAATTAAGTCAGTTTTTTGCTCAATCTTTATCACAATTTGTTGGTAATATATTTATTATGTTTGGTGCTGCTATATTTTTACTATCTATTAATTTTTATTTAGGTTTTTTGGCTATTATTCCAGCATTTTTACTTTTAATATTTAATAAAATATTTTCTGTATATCTAAAAGAACAGAATAAAGAAAGTTTAAAGAGTATGGGTAATTTAAACTCAGAGATTCAAGAAAGTCTAAACAATTTTAAAGTTATTGACTCTTTAAATATTGGTTCATATTTTAGAGAAAAATTTAATTTACAAAATGAAGATAATTATAAAAAAGCATTAAAAACAGGCATTTCAAATTCGATTTTTGTTCCTGCGTATAATCTATCTTCAAATATAGCTCAAATAATAGTTTTATATTTTGGTATTAATTTAATAATTCAAGGTAAATTTTCTGTTGGTTTATTAATTAGTTTTTTAACCTATACAGTTAGATTTTATGACCCTATTAGACAAGTTGCATTTCTTTGGACTTCTTTCCAAACTGCTTTAGCTGGTTGGGATAGAATCTATGAAGTATTACAATTAAAAACAAATTTAGATATTATAAAATCAGAACCTTTAAATTCAGATATTAATTCTGTTCTTGAATTTAAAAATGTTAGTTTTGGTTATAGCCCAGAAAAATTAATTTTAAAAAATATAAGCTTTTCACTAGAAAAAGGAAAAACTTATGCTCTTGTAGGACCTACAGGTGGAGGAAAAACAACAACAGCAAACTTAATGGCAAGATTATATGATCCATTAGAGGGTAAAGTAATATTAGATAACAAAGATATAAGAAGTTATAAACCAAATGAAAAAACAAAAAAAATAGGATTTATATTACAAGAACCTTTTCTATTTACAGGGACAATTAAAGATAATATCTTATATGGTAATGATGAATATAAATATTATTCTACAGAAGAACTACATCACTTAATTAAAGAATTAGATTTAAATGATTTAATAACTAAATTTGATAATGGGTTAGAAACTAATATATCAAGTAATTCAGATGGAATAAGTTTGGGAGAAAAACAAATTATAGCATTTATAAGAGCTTTAATAAGAAAACCAGAAATAATAATTTTAGATGAAGCTACAGCTAATTTAGATACTGTAACAGAGAAAATATTAGATGATATTTTAGATAAATTACCTAAATCAACTGTTAAGGTTATTATAGCTCATAGATTAAATACTATTCGTTCAGCAGATAAAATATTTTTTATTAATGCAGGTAATATCACTTTTGCAAATTCAATGGAAGAGGCTATCAAAATATTTTTACACCAGTAATTAAGTATTATTATTCTGTAGTTTTACCAATTTTATTTATAAAAAATCTTTTTTACTCTCTTTATTTTTATTTAATTATAATGTAAAATTTTGTGATATATCTTAATTTAGTTTTTTTACATAAGTAAATCAATAAATTATTATCAGCTTAACATTTTTAGTGATTAGAAAGGTTATAGAACTATATGGAAAAAATGGATATAGTTAATTTCAAAACAGAAGTACAAAGACAATTTAATAAAATGAAAGAAACTGATCTTTTTAGAGTTCAGGTTGATAAAGATTTATTGTGGGAAAAATATCTTGATAGTTTTCCAGAAGGTTCTAATAATTTTTATAAGGAACGTAGAGAATATGATTGTACTGTGTGTAAAAACTTTATTCGTTCTGTTGGTGATATGGTATCAATTATAGATGGTGAAATTGTAAGTCTTTGGGACGTTAAAGTTGAATCTTATTATCAAGATGTTGCTGATAGTTTAGCAAAGTTTATTAAATCTTTTCCTATAGAAAATAAATTTCTTCACTTTCAAAAAGTTGTAGGAGTTAATAAAAACTTTAAACAACTAGAATCAGGTGATGTTATAACTTTTGAACATTTTTATTTGAATTTACCTAAGAACTTAGTTAAAGATGAAAGTGTTATAGGTTCTGACTTAGCTAATTTTAAAACTACCAAAGAAATGTTTAAAAGAAGTCTTGATGAATTAGATCTTGGAGCAGTAGAAACAATTCTTGATTTAATAGACCAAAATTCTTTATATCGTGGGGAAGAACATAAATTTGTTTTAGAATCATTTAAAGAATTAAAAAAAGATTATGAAAAACTATCTAATGAAAATGATAAAGAGCTTTTTTGTTGGTCAAAAGTAAACTCAACACCTCAATCTGTCTCAAGAATACGTAATACTGTTATAGGTAGCCTTTTAGTTGATCTTTCAGAAGGTAAAGATTTAGAAGATGCTGTTGGTTCATTTGAAGCTAAAGTTGCTCCTACAAATTATAACCGTCCTACATCTTTAGTAACTAAAGCAATGATTGATAACGCTAAGAAAAAAATTGATGAGCTTGGTTTTTCATCTTCACTTGAAAGGAGATATGCTACATTAGAAGATATTACAATAAATAATATATTATTTGCTGATAGAGAAGCTAAAAAACGTATTGATAATATATTTGATGAACTATCTAGTAAGGTTCCTGATAAAGTTCAAAATCTAGATAAAATAGAGGAAGTTAGTATAGATAATTTTATCAATAAGATTCTTCCAAAAGCTGATTCCTTAGAAATTATGTTTGAGAATAAACATATTAATAATTTAGTTAGCTTAATTGCTCCTGTAGATCTTACATCTAAAAATATGTTCAAATGGGATAATAATTTTTCTTGGTCATATAATGGTGAATTTACTGATTCAATAAAAGAAAGAGTAAAAAAACAAGGCGGAAAAGTTGACGCAGATCTTAGATGTTCTTTATCATGGTTTAACTATGATGATTTAGATTTACATATGAAAGAGCCTCATAATTATGAAATTTATTTTAGTAATAAGGGACGTCCTTCTCCTTCAGGTGGAACTCTAGATGTTGATATGAATGCAGGAAATGGTTCATCAAGAGAAGCTGTAGAAAATATTGTTTATCCAAAAAGAAGTTCAATGAGAGCAGGTAGATATATATTACAAGTAAATAACTTTGTTAAAAGAGAATCAATAGATGTTGGCTTTGATGTTGAAATAGAATTTGATGGGATTATACATAATTTTTCTTACCCAAAACCAGTGGCACATAAGGAAACAATAACTGTAGCAGAAATAGAATATAATAAAAATGAATTTAAGATTATTAATTCAATTCCTTCTTCTACATCTCAGGTAGTAAAAGAAGCTTGGGGAATTTCTACTCAATCATTTCAAAAAGTATCAGTAGTTATGTTATCTCCAAACCATTGGGATGAAAAAGCTGTGGGAAATAAACATTATTTCTTTATGCTTGAAAATTGTGTAAATGACGGTAAAGCCAGAGGATTCTTTAACGAGTTTTTAAATGAAGAATTAAACAGTCATCGTAAGGTTTTAGAAATTGTTGGAGCAAAAATGAAAACAAATGAATCAAATAATCAACTTAGTGGTTTAGGTTTTTCATCAACTCAAAGAAACTCTTTACTATGTAAAGTTAAGGGTAGTTTTTCACGTATTATAAAAATAGTATTTTAATTAAGGTAGGTATTTTATGTTTGAAAAAGCAAGTCGTTTAAAACTTAGGTATGAAACTTCTAAAGGAAAACTAAGTGTAGAAGATTTATGGGATTTACCATTAATAAGTAACTCAGGATTACATTTAGATTCTATAGCTAAAGATCTATATCTCCAATTAAAAAGTGGAGTTGATGTATCTTTTGTTATAAAAGAAAAAAAATCAGATGAAATTATTCAACTTAAATTTGATATAGTAAAACATATTATTGATGTTAAATTAGCAGAAAAAGAACAAGCTGAACAAATTAAGCTTAATAAAGAGAGAAAACAACAAATTTTAGCAGTAATAGCACAAAAAGAGAACGAACAATTATTAGGTAATTCTTTAGAAGACCTTAAGAAAATGGCTGAATCTCTTTAATAAAGATAATATATGATTTGCTCTTATTTATAGAATTAATGTTGTGTTAGCTATTTTTTAGGCAAATCATTTTTGTTTTATATATTGTTCATAGTTTAGCTAATATTTTAGTTTTTTGCTCACAAAAAAACAGATTTTTATTCTAAGGTTTTCTTTAATTCTTCTACTTCTTCTATTGTTAAACTTGTTATACCACTTCACATCTTGAATTGGTATAATTTTCAAAAGAATTGTTCATTTTTTATTTAAAAGTTCCTTATTTGCTTCTGACTTACTGCTAACGGACACGTGCATCTAATGTTGCCCTTAAAGGCAATGTTCAGATGTAAGATGTTATCGGACGTAAATTTTTTAATTTCTAATAATAATATTTTCTCTGTTAATCTCAATAACATTATTTGTATCTAGTTTCTCAACTATATTTTCAATTGAATTTTCAAAAAGGCTTAATAATTCAATATTTCTAATATTTCCAGTAGTAATTAAAATTAATTTATATGGAACTCCATTAATGAAGAAGCTGTTAAAAAAATCTGTATCTTTTGTAATTACAACTCTTGAATCCCTAATTGACAATTGATTAATTTGGTTATCAGTCGTGGTATTTCTATTAGATAAATCTAAAGTATTAATGGAATCAAAACCTTTATTAATAAATAACTCGTATAACTTTTTTGGAAGTTGTGCATCAATAATAAATTTCATGCAACTAAGTTTGAAATACTCTTTACTTTACTAATTTTTGCTGCAAATTCGAAACAGGCATAAATGTCATCAGCTTCTAAATCTTCATAATCCTCTAAAATTTCAATAGTTGTCATTCCTGATGCAAGTAATTCTAAAATATTTTCAACAGGGTATCTTAAATTTCTGATTATTGGTTTACCATGACAAACCTCAGGATTTATTATTATACGACTTATTAAATTTTTATCTTCCATAATATATACTCCAAACTAAAGCTATATTACAATTTTACAATATTTATTTCATTTATGTTTTAAATACATACGAAAAAACCTTAAATATTCCTTATTAAATCTTTTTTCTCATATTTACCCTAAACTCTTTAAAGCCTATTTTTTTATAAAGAAAATAAGCAGGATTATTCAGAATCACATTTAATTCAGCCTCATGACATCCTCTTTCCTTACCAATTCTGATTAATTCATTTACAATAAGTTTCCCAATACCTTTTTTTCTATATTCATTCTCTACAAAAATGGCACTTATATGTATTTGTTTAATTAGCTCAAATACAGGGTTTATGTCAAAAATTTTAGCTTCACCAAAAGCAATAATTTTTGATTTTTCTTTTTCTACAACTAAAATAAAAATATGGTTTTCATTATTGATATTACTTTTTATGGTTTCACTTATTTCACTCCAATTTTTATCTGAAGATGAAACAGGATATCCCCCGTATTCACTCATATCCAAAAGCATTTTTTTTAAATATTCAGTTATTATATTTGAATCAGCAGTATCAGCTTTTTTAATCAATATATTTTTCATAGACTATATTTTTTTCAAATTCTTTAATTTTAATTCTTATGTCCTACAACGAACTGTGTATGTGTTGTATAACTTATATTTTTGATTCATTTTAAAAAGTTATATGACATGACTCTACTATGTTATCGGACGTTTTTATTTCATTTTATTTATTTTTTTATCTGTTTGCTAATGGATGAGCACAACAGATTTATTCTATTTCAAATTTTTCTTCAACTCTTCGATTTCTGTAACTGTTAAATCTGTAGCTTGAGATATAACTTTAATATCCAAACCTATTTTTAACATATTGATAACTATTTCATGATTCCTTTTTTTTAAAAGAAATTTGTCATAACTACTTAATGATTCTTTTTCTTTAGTTTTAGGCATTTTATCTAACTCCTCATAAAATAAATTATCATATTTTTCATTCTTAAAATTTAAAAACAAGTTTATAAACTCAAAAAGCTCTAATATATCTTCTTCTGAATATTTTTTATTGATTAATAGTTTTGTTAGCTCAACTTTAAAACCAAGCTTTGTTTTTTGATTATTTTTTGCTTTCAATGAATATAGAACAGACAAGACTACAAAAGCAAATATATTATTTGATTCTTTTAGAGCTTTTTCTTTCTGTTCTAATACTTTATAAATATTAAATTTATAAGTTAATTCTGTTCCAAAAAGATTATGTGTAAATGTATTAGGTTTAAAATCTTCTTTATCTTCTGTGTAAACTGATATTGCTGTTATGTTATAACTATTATGTAAATCTGCGACTCTATAGAAATATTTAAACATACATTTAGAAAAATCTTCTTCAAAGTATCCTTGTATTTCTATGTGAACAAGTAAATATTGCTCAGAACCATTTTTTAAAAATAATTTTACAAGTCTATCTGAACGTTTATTCTTACTTTTTGAATCTATCTTGATTTTATTTAGTTCACCATCGAGAAATTCATAACCTTTATCAAAGTCAACTTCCTTGTATAAATCGGGCATGAAAAAAGATAAAAAGTCTTTTAGATACTTACTTATTAAACTTTTCCACTTCTCATCTTTTTTCAAAATTATTTTCTCCTATACTTTTATTCTACAATAAAAAATTAGAGTTATGTATGGAGTGAATGAATCAACAGGAGAGATATTAAGCACTAAAGTAACAAGCTCATCAATAATAGATAGTGCAATGTTTGAAGAAGTCTTAAAGTCATCAATAAGATGTGTATCAGCAGATAAGGGTTATGATAAGAGAAAATGCTATGATATATTAATAGAAAAAGGAATAAAACCTATTATTGATATAGTTGACAATGCAGTTTATTGGTCTATTAATCACCCAAGAAATGAGAATCTATATTTTATAATGTCAATATAAATTGAAAAAGACTCAAAAGTAAAAATTGAAAATGACCCATGATTATAATAAATTACTTTTGTTTATCACCTCCAAATAGTTTGTTACGTTCTTTAAGTCTGTAACTATTCCCTTTAATATTAACAATAGTAGAATGATGTAATAATCTATCTAAAATAGCAGAAGCAATAACATTATCAGTAAAAATCTCCCCCATTCAGAAAAGCTTTTATTAGAAGTTAAAATAATAGAAGATTTTTCATATTTTAATGATATTAGTTGAAAGAATAAATTAGCCCCTTGTTTATCAAAAGGTAAATACCCTACTTCATCAATAATGAGTAATTTATGTTTAGAAAAAGTTTTAAGCTTTTCTTTTAGTCTATTTTCATAAGCAGCCTTATTAAGTTGATTGATTAATTCATGACAATTGATGTAATAAACAGATAATCTATTTTTAATAGCTTCAGTAGATAAATGAGTTTTACCAACACCAGGAGGTCCAAGAAAGATTAAGTTTTCAGAATTATGAATAAACCTCATAGTTCTCAATTCATTAATAATACTAATATCAATAGAAGGTTGAAAACTAAAATCAAATTGTTCAAATGTTTTTTTAAAAGGAAATCCAGCCATCTGAGTACTCATCATAAGAGCAGTTTCAGTTTTAGAGCGTTTCTGTTCTTCAAAAAGATAATCAAGAGCATCAACAACAGAGATATTTTCTTTAATAACTCTTTCTAAATAATTATCTAAGATTTCAGATATTTTATTAAGTTTAAGATATGAAATGTTTTCAATAAGTCTGTCATACATTTGTGAAAACCTCATAAATACTTAAATCTCTGGTTTGAACATCAAGATAATTAAATGATTCTAGTTTTTTATTATCTTTTTGTTTGTATTCATTTGATATTTTAAAACCCTCAAAATGTTCTTTTTTAGTTAGGTAAATTCCCTTATCTCTACAGATTTGATGAGTTGCTATTGAATCATTCCTGTAAAATATTTCTAATAAATCATCTGAAACCTTTATTGTGACTTCTTTATTAGCATATTTAATAGGAACTGAATATTTATTACCACAGTATGAAAGATGACAATCTTTGTAAACCTGTCTATAACTTATTTCTGTTAAATCATAATATTTATTCACTTTTAAAAGATTTTCTTTCTCTAAACGATATAAAGGTATTTCTCTTGTTGTTCCATGTACTAAGCTATTTACTTTATTTAACCAAGCTTTAGCTTTTTGATTTATTTCTGATAATGAGCTAAATTCTTCTCCTTTAAAAAAATTATTTCTCACATAGTTTACTGTATTTTCTACTTTACCTTTAGTTTGAGGTCTATAAGGTCTACATAACACTGGATTGAATCCATAAAAACCAGAATAGTCTATAAATCTCTTATTCATTTCTGAGTCTTTTTGAAATAATCTTCTCTTTATTACTACTGATTTTAAATTATCATAAAGTAATTCTTTAGGTATACCTCCAAAATATTTAAAAGCATTATTATGACCTTTTAAAAAACTTCTTGTATTTTGATTTGTGAAAAACTCTATATATCTTGTCCTAGAATAACCTAAAATCATTACAAAACAATAAAGCTTTACTTCTTTTTTTAATTCATTATCATAAATCTCTCCAAAATATCCCCAATCTACTTGACCTTGTTCTCCAGGTAATGTTTCAAATCTTATTACTGCTTTTGTCTTGTATTCTTGTTTCTTTTGAATATACATAATTTGATACTGTTTGATAGCATCCTTCATAACCCTGTAATTTTATTTCATCAAATAATTTCTTCGCACTCAAGTTATATTTTTCTAATCTTGAATCTATGTAACATTTGTAATTTGATAGTATGTTTGTAGATAATTGTTTTCTAACATATTTGGGGATACTATCTTTTAACAAATTTCTTGATACTGTTTTTCTTGTTACAAGTCTTGATGCTATTTCACTTTTACTCAAACCTTGATTTATTAAATTTCTCATCATTAACCAATCCTCACTTTTATCATTTTTTTCCTCCATTTTATTGGAGGATATTTTAAAAGTGGGGCGTTTTCAATTTTTATTTATGAGTAGTTTTACATTTTTAGTAACAAAATTGAAACTTTAGATTATTTATCAAATCTAGTAAAAGAATCAAATGATTATACATTATCAGAACTTTCAGATAAATTGAGAAAAGATAAAGGTATAGAAACAGGAACAACAACAATATTTGTAGCTTTAAGAAAGTTGGGAATCAGCTTAAAAAAATCATATATATCAGAGAAAAGAGATAGTGAAGAAATAATAAAAGAGATTATCGTACTTAACAATAAGTTTGTGTTTAAATTCCTCAGATTTAGTATTTATAGATGAAACAGGAACTAATTTATCAATGAACAGAGCTTATGCAAGAGCAAAAATAGGAAAAAGAACAATAAGTATTAATCAGTGTCAAAAGGTAAGTTATTAACGTTAGTAGGTGCAATAAGTATAAATGGTATGATAGCCTGTATGACTTATGAAGGTGGTACAAAAATAGAAACATTTCTAACATATCTAGAATAGAGTATTATGTCCAACACTAAGAACTGGTAATATTGTAATAATGGATAATTTATCAGTTCATAAATGTCCAGAGGTAAGAGAATTAATAGAATCAAGAGGTGCATTTTTACTTTATTTACCAAGGTATTCACCAGATTTTAACCCTATAGAATTATGTTGGTCTAAGATTAAGAGTTATTTGAAGAAAAAAAAGGCACAAGATTACAGAGCTTTTGGAAACATATATTAAAGAAGCTTTAGATACTATTACTATTGAAAACACATAAAGGATGGTTCTCTCACTGTGGATATTTTGTTACTTAATTGGAAAATGCTATAAATCTAATTCTAGACTTATGTTTATTTTCGATTAACACAGATTTAGGCAATATTATTTATAGAATCCAAAAATTATTTTTGAAACTTAGGATAAATAGCTAATTTTTTTAAAACATTATAATCATGTGCTGGTAATATTTGTATATTATTATCATATTTTTTTATTGCATTGATAAGTTTTATAGATTCTCTTATCATTTCTGGTGAATAATCAACCATTTTAGAAGCTATTACATTTTTTCCTTTATTTTCTTTTAACTGCTTTACAGTCCATATTAAATCACCAACAAAAAATAATATTTTATTAGATTGAGTTTTAATGAATAATCCAACAGAACCTTTTGTATGTCCATCTAATTTAACTAATATAAGGCTTCCATCATTATAAAAATCACATATTTCATCAAATAATAAAAACTTTTCTTTCTTAAATTCTAAATTTTTAAATTGATTTTCTATAGATGAATACTGAGATTTAATAAAGGCTGGTTCTTTGGCATCTTCTGTAATAGCAAATTCAAATTCATTTTTATCTGCAAAAATATTAGTATTAGGAAAATCTTTTAATCCACTTGCATGATCCCAATGCATATGAGAAAGAATTATATTTTTAACATTGCTAATATCATGATTATTTTCTTTTAATTGTTTAATAATAGGGTTCAAATCTTTAAATTTAAAGAGATTTCTATTAATTAAAGACATTTCTTGTTGTTGTTCTTTAGCCATAGTTCCTAAACCTGTATCAAATAAAATATCTCCTTTAGGATGTTTTATATAAATAGCTGAAAAACTTGTAGTATGTTCCTTTAAACCTCCACCTTGATAAATTAAAAACTCTGGTGTTGATGTATATCCTGTCATTATTACACTTAATTCAAGCTTTTCATTATGTTTAAGAATAGAAGTTCTTTCTATTTTTTGTTCTTGATTAAAATGTTTATAACTTGAACTATAACAATTAGTTAAGGATATACTTAATAACGATAATATTGTAAGTATTTTTTTCATATAAATTCCTATATATAACTACATATAATAAATATCTGTTATTATAAAGCTTAGAGTATACTCCAATGTCAATATAGATTTTTAAAATTATGGTTATAAGTGAATTAAGTAAAAAAACAGGTTTAACAAAAGATACAATAAGATTTTATGATAAATTAGGATTTTTTAACTTTTCCAGAAAAGATAATAATTATAAATTATATGATAATGATTGTATTGAAGTTATAGAGTTTATTAAGCTAGGAAAAAGCCTAGGTTTTTCACTAAATGAAATAAAATATTATTATTTTGAAATTTTTAGTGTTAAACCTAAATCAAAAGAAATAAAAAATATTTTAACTATTAAATCAATGGAAATTGATAATAAAATACAAGAATTAGAACAAGTAAAAATAAAGCTACAAGAAATAATAAAAACTTTAAATTGTAATGATTAAAGCTTAAAAATTTGTAGTAAATTTTTCACTAATTCAAAATTATTATTTTCTCCCATAGAATTATAATCAGAAGAAAAGAAATAAGCTTTATCCTGACATAGACTCAAAGAAAATCTTAAATTACAAGCCAATTTCTTTTCTAAAACTTTCATTTCTTCATAAGATGTCCATTTACTTTTTTTTCTATCTCTTAATAATATATATGGGTTAATATAATTGCTTATATGATGATTCCAAGAATTATTTGTAATATCAAGCCAAACTTGTACTTTTGACTCTTGCTTTAGTTCACATAACTTTTGAATAGTCATAATTTTAACAGTATTATTATTAAAAATAATATCTTTATCTGGATTATCTGATATTTCACCATTAATTAGACTAAATAAAAAGCTTATAAAAGGTTTATCTATATTATGTTTATAAGATAAGTCTAGATGATTTGACATCATATCTATAAATATTTTAAAATCATCTTTATTACTATATTTTCTTAAATTATCATTTTTTCTTATTAAATTTTGCCAAATATATATAGTCATCTCCAAAAACTTATCTTTTGAATCATCTCTATTTTTTAAGTTTTTACAATATTCTATAATTTCATATATATTTTTTATTGTTATATAAGAATCTTTTTTAGAATAATCTTCAAAGAACTTAAGCCAGTTTTCAGGATTGTTTTTTAAACCTTTTCTTAGTTTTGATAAATAATAATGATCTATATTTCCTATAATATGAATTAATTGGCTAAAATCAAATGAACTTAATTGAGGGAAATTTTCAAATTCTTTTATTTCTTGATAATAAATTATTCTTAGGATAGTTATTATAGTATTAATTAAAGGTTTCTTTATTAACTCTTCAGAACCCTTTAATACTTGGCTGTCAAAATCTATATCTTTTAAAGCTCTTTGTATTTCTAATTGTATTTGTTCATCTAAATTTTGATTAATAATAATTATATCATCTGCTTTATAACCAGAATTTTTTAATAATAAAGGGATTTTTTTTATTTCTTCAATCATTTCACCATAATTATATGATTGAGATATTTCTATATTACTAAATTTATCTTGTGAATATGGACTTAAAAAATGGTTATTATCTGTAAGATTTGTGTATATTTTTCTAGCTAAATTGCTAAAAGGTGAATTGTTTTCATTAAATTCAACAACTTTATTAACCTTTTTCTTTAAATTATTTAAATAATAAATATCACTTCCATTATATTGTCTAAATGAGCCATATTTATTACCTGTATAAATTATATTAGGAATTTTATTCCATAAATTTTCATAAAACTTATGTTCAATATAAAAACTATCATCTATATCATCTATTAATAATGCAAAATTGTTCTCTTTTGCTATATTATTTATAATCTCTTCTTTTTTTATTAATTTATAAAAATAATCTAATTGTAGAGCATAATCTAAATAAGGGGTATCATGATTAACTAACCAATCCGAGTAATCTCTTAGTAAATTATTTATTTGATTTGATAAAGAATTATTTTCTATATCTTGTTCCAAAGATATTATTTCATCAAAACTTAAACCATTTTCAGCTCTGCGTTGCTGTTTTTCAAAAATTCCTAATATAATACTTTTATTATATTTACCTGATTTCAAACTATTAATATTTAAAATATCTTCTGAATATTTAAAGCTATAGTTTTTTATAAACTCTCTAATTAAAAAAATTGATTCAGAAAACCCTATAAATCGTGGAACTTTATTAAAAATATGAAACCAATAATCTTGAATTACCTGATTAACAAAAGCTCTAAACCTAAAAACTTTTATATTACTTATAGGTTTATCTATTCTATTTAAAACAGCTTCTCTAAAAATAGTTTCATGAGTCTTATTACGAACAAAAACAATTATATTTTGACTATCAATACCTTCATTAATAGATTTAAGATAATAATCTATAAGAGTTTTTGTTTTGCCTGTTGAGTGTTCTCCTATATATAAAGTGCTTTGTGTATCAGTTAACATTTATTTTTTTATTAGAAATGATACATTCACATAAGGAGGTAAATTTTTACTATAATTAATAAAATCTTGTCTAGTTTTGAAAATACCAGCAAGGAAATCTAATTGATGGAGATTTGGCAAAAATGCTCCTCCTGTATCAGCTATTATACCAATTTTTGTTTTTTTCTTACCTTGTAAATCATATTGTAAAGCAACAATTCTTCCAAGACCTATATTAAAAATATCTCCAGCAAAAGTAACAGCAGGTTCAACTTTAATTCTATTTTCTATTTTATTTCCATAACCATTAATTGAATTAACTTGCTTAAAATACCAATATCTTTTTTGTTTTTTTCTATCAAGACCTTTAACATAAGCAATTCCATTATTTCTATCAACATTAAAAAACTCAGATTTACCATCTTTATATTTTACTAATAAGGTTCCTTCCATTAGGGCTTCTTCCAATCCTTCTCTTGTTAAATATACTAAAGATTGAGCTTTACCAAATTCTTTGCCCTTTTTTTCAAAAATACCACTTAAAACATCTTGCTTTGTATATTTTTTATAAAACATATCATCAGACTTTAAAGCATATAAAGGTATATTAAAAAATTTTGTTTTAGTTTTTGAGCCTTCATGTGTAAAAATTGCATATTTTGTTATTCTGATTTTTTCTGTTTGTGTTTTATCTTTTGGATTATATGGATACCATCTTATTACTCTAAAATTCTCATTTATAAAATCTATATTTTTTAATCTAGAACTACGTTTTTCTTTAATATCTTCTTGTGTTATTTCAATCAAGTAATCTATTGTTTTTAAAATATCGTTTAAACTAATATCAGCACTTTCAAGAAAACCAACTCTATTAATTATAGGATCTTCATTAGAAAATTTTTCAAAATATTGTTTTGTATTAATTAAAACTTTTAGTAAATCTTTTTCTGAAAAATCAAATTCACTATTATCAAGCTTTTCATTTTTTAGGTAATTCTCAGAATTTATATTAAAACTTTCTTTAGAAAATTCATCAACAGCTTTATAATCACTAGCAAATACTGTGTTACTAGATATTAGTAGAGTTGTAATAATAGATGATAAAATCTTTTTCATTAAATACCAATCTCAAATAAAAATCATAAAAAAGTATAATTTAAAATATAACTAAATGTTATTATAAAAGAGAGTCTAATTAATAACAATTATCTTAAAACATTAAGAGAAGTTATGTTGTTATTAATCTAGTGATTTTAACATCATAAAATTAAAATGGCAGAAAAGAACGAGATGAAATTATTATTAGGGTAAATAATAAATGGAACATCTTCTAGCTATAAAATAAATTTAAAAATGGATTATTCTTAGTGCTTTATATATGGAAATGGAACAGGAAATGATAATCAAGAAGAAAAGCAGGTTTAGGAAATTCATCTCTAAAGTTACAAGATGGCTGAGAGATATTAGAAAATATTTACCAACTAATGTTGTTCAAGTAATGCAAAAAGATGCAATAGAGAGATTAAATTTAAAGCAATTATTACTAGAGCCTGAGGTATTACAAACAATAGAACCTGATGTTAATTTAGTTGCTCAACTAGTTGAACTAGGAAGTGTCATTCCAGAAAAAACCAAAGAAACAGCTAGAATTGTTATAAAAAAAGTTTTAGATGAATTAGAAAAAAAGTTAGCAACACCAACAAGAAATGCAGTTATTGGCAGTTTAAATAAAGCTATAAGAAATAATAGACCAAAGTATAATGAAATAAATTGGAATCTTACAATAAAAAAGAATTTAAAACATTATCAACATGAGTATAAAACTATAATACCAGAACATCTTGTAGGATATGGAAGAAAACGTTCTGCACTAAGAGATATAATAATTTGTATTGATCAAAGCGGTTCTATGGCAACATCTGTTGTTTATTCTAGTATTTTTGGAGCGGTATTAGCTTCTATAAAAGCAGTATCAACAAAAATGGTTGTATTTGATACATCTGTTGTTGATTTAACAGAAAAATTATCAGATCCTGTTGATGTCCTATTTGGAGTACAGTTAGGAGGAGGAACAGATATAAATCAAGCTTTAAAATATTGCCAAGGTTTAATTACAAAACCAGAAGAAACTATTTTAATACTAATAAGTGATTTGTATGAAGGTAGTAGTTATGAAAAAGTATTGAATACAGCAAAATCAATAGTTAACTCAGGCGTAAATTTCATAACACTACTTGCATTAAATGATGATGGTTCAGGTATTTTTGATAAGAATTGTGCATCTGATTTTACAAAAGCTGGTATCCCTTCTTTTGCTTGTACACCAAATCTATTTCCAGATCTTATGGCAACAGCTATAAATAGAGGTGATATAAATCAATGGGCAAGTCAAAATAATATATCTATTTTTTAACAATGAGTTTCAAATATTTTTTATATGATAAAATTACGTTTAAAATAGATTGATTTATTAAATTTATGTTTATATTTAATAGATAGTAATTTTCTAGTAAAAATTAATTATTAATATGACATACTTTATAATTGAATTATGGGATTAAAATGAGTTCTTTAAGTTACATAAAATTCGCTGAAAAATACAAATCTGAACTTACTAAAATGATATTTACTCTTTATGAGGAGAATATTGAATGTGAACGAATCAACAATAAAAAAATAGATGATACAATTGCTTTTCTTAATGCAAATCCTTCAAGTGGTACTATTAATATGATTACAATTAATGAAGTTATAATAGGCTATTTTTTAATAGTCAATTATTGGAGTAATGAATTTGGAGGTCAATTAGCTTTTATAGATGAATTATTTATCAAAGAAGAATATAGAAGTAAAAATTATGGTTCTGAATTTATTAAGCTTTTTATTGAAAATAATAAAACATACTATAAAGCAATTTTTTTAGAAGTTTTCCCATCAAACAAAAAAGCCTATAACTTTTATATGAGAAACGGATTTATAGAAAACGAGGGTAAATATCTAATATATAAAATGCAATAATTTTAATATTTTAAAGATAAATAGATTTAGTACAATTAATTAAAATCTCTAAAACTAAAAATACCAGATAAATCATTCAAAATAAAATAAATTAATTGTCTAAGAGAAAGGAATTTAATTTGTCATTTCCAGTAATTGATTTAAAATCACTTGATCAAATGTGGTTTCAAATAAGTGGAACTATTTGTAATTTATCATGTGAACATTGCTTTATAAGTTGTAGCCCTAAAAATAATTCATTTGATATTATGGATACAGATTATGTATTTAAAATAATAAAAGAAGCTTCAGAAAATGGTCTAAAAGAATTTTACTTTACAGGTGGAGAACCTTTTGTACACAAAGATATTTTAAAAATATTAGAATATTCCTTAAAATATGCACCTACAACGATTTTAACAAATGGATTACTTTTAAAGAAAGAATTAACCAAAAAGTTAAATAAAATACATCAAAATAGTATTTATTCATTAGAAATAAGAGTAAGTTTAGATAGTTATTTAGAAAGTGAACATGATAAGCTTAGAGGAAAAGGTTCTTTTAGAAAAGCTTTAGATGGAATAAAAAATTTAGTTGAAAATAATTTTTTACCAATTATAACAGTAACAAAAACATGGAATGATAATAATGATTTATTAGCTCAAGAAAATTTGAAAAGAATATTAAATGAAATAGGATATAAAAGACCAAGATTAAAAATTTTACCTATTATAAAAATAGGTAAAGAGGCTGAAAGAGGAAATTCTTATCAAGATTATGAATATGTAAATGAAGAAATGTTGGAACCTTTTGATAAAACTAGTTTAATATGTTCAAATAGCCGTATTGCTACATCAAAAGGCTTTTATTATTGTCCTATTTTAATCGATACAGATAGATCTAATTTAGGAAATGATTTTCAAGATTCTTTTAAACCTGTAACTTTATCAGAAAAAGCTTGTTATACCTGTTATATGTTTGGAAGCATTTGTCAAAATATACAATCAGGTGAAAAATATGCAAGATAAAATTTATAAAAAAATAGCTGTTTTTGGTGGTATATATAATAATTACTTAGCATTAGAAGAAGCAATAAAAGATGCTAAATCAAAAAATGTAGAAGATATATTTTGTTTAGGAGATTTAGGAGCTTTTGGTCCTTACCCTGACAGCGTTTTCCCTTTACTTATAGAAAATAATATAAAAGTTATACAAGGAAATTATGATAACTCTATTGCAAATAATATTGATAATTGTCAATGTGGTTATACAGATCCTTTAGATAATTACTTTGCAAAGATAAGTTATGACTATACATTTAAAAATACTTCAGAAAAATATAAACTATGGATGAAGGATTTACCAGAAAATAGAAGAATAAAACTTGGTGATTATAATGTGTATATGTGTCACGGCTCTCCTAGGCAGATGAATGAATTTTTATGGGAAACAACAACTCCAGATAATTTTTTAAAGAAACTATTTAATGACTTTAATTGCGATATTTTACTTGCTACACATACAGGGATTAAATGGTTTAGAGAAATTAATAATAAATATTTTGTAAATGTTGGTGTATTAGGAAGACCAGAGAATGATGGAAAAACAAATGTTTGGTATACATTACTTGAAATTATTGAAGAAAAACTAAAAGTTGAATTTGTTCCTATAAATTATGATTATCAACGTCTAGCAAAAGAAATGGAAAGCGAAAAATTACCAAAAGAGTTTATAGAAACAGTTTTAACAGGTTGGTGGACAACTTGTTTAGAAATTTTACCAATTAAAGAGAGATTAAAAGGTATTTTCTAAAGTTTGTCTAAGTTTTAGCAAGTAAATATTTTTATATACTATTATTTATTAAAGGTGGTTTTAAAAGATAAGTATTATTTTGTATTAAAATTTTTTATAAAAATAATATTTTATCTATATTTTAAATTGATCTATAAAGCATATTAAATTTATAATAGATTAATAGATATATTAAAGAGGTGTTAAATAATGGCAAGTAACAGAAAAAAAGTTGAACAACCTGCCTACAATGACCCAGGTTGGGGTGACTCTATTTCTGTAAGTAAAAAAGCCAGACAAGAACTCGCAGAAAATGCAGAAGCCCAAGAATCAGAAAATAAACAGTTAACAGAAGCAAAAGGAACAGCAACTCTTAAGCAATATACAAATTATTCTAAGCCTAATGTTAAAAAGACACCACAAAAATCTACAACTTCAGAGTATAGTGAAATGAGTCAACAAGTAGATCAAATAAATCAAGAAATAAATAAAGCTGTAACTGAGATTGAAGGGGTTTTAGAAAGATTTTTAAATCAGTTAATGTCTGCTATAAATAATTTTTTCTTAGCATTCTACAGCTTATTCTTAAAATTTTTATTAATTGTTTTTGTTCAACCTCTTAAAAATGCAGGTAAACTAAGTAGTGAAATTATAAATATGATGAATAAATCACTTGAAGACTTAAACACTTGGCTTTCTGGTGGTAAATCACAAAATAATCAGGTAAGAAATAGAAAGCCTACTACAAGACTTGAACAAGAGTTTGAGTCCAATATACCTGTTCAAAAAGTAGATAGTGAAGCTGAAAGAAAGAGAAAATATCCTGCTGTATTTGATGGAATAAGATTTGGTGAATTAGCAACTCAAGGAATTGTATTTTTAAATATAAAAAACTCTCCTATGTATGATGTAAATAAAAAAGATTTTTCTATCGAAGAAGAACAAGAAATGCTTGATAATGCTGTTAGAGAAATTAATAATTGTGCTAAATTAGCAAAAAGTTTACCTTCTCCAACTAAAGGTAGATATCTTAATAAGCCAATGCTTGAAATTTTAGAGAATGCTCGTATGGAAGATCTTAAAGCTTTTTTACAATATGTATATACACACCCAAAGCCTTTTGTAGAGAGACAGTTGAGGCTATCAGAAGCTTTTGCAACTTGGGCTCATAAGGGTGCACCAGTTTAAAAAAGTATGATAAAATATATTTGATTTTTTTTTAAACGGGGATAATAATGACAAATATAATAGACTCATCTGTAATAAGCGAACTTAAAGAAATGGGTGGGCAAGAATTTTTAAGTGAATTAATTGAGATGTTTTTACAACAATCAGAAACAATAATGGATGAAATAAAGACCCATTCATCTAGTAAAGATGCATTATCATTATCTAAATCTGCCCATAAATTAAAAGGCTCCTGTTTAAATCTTGGAGCCCAAGAAATGAGTAATTTATGCCAAAATATAGAGTATCAAGGAAAAGAAAATAATTTAGAAGGAATTGATGAGAAAATTTCGAAATTAGTTAATGTATATAACGAAACAGCTACAGAATTAAAAAAGTTACTCTAATGATTAGAGGTAAAAAGAGAAGAAGTGATTTTAATATTTTTGTTATATTAATTCTCTTAAGGAATTTGTAAAAGATAACTTGACTTATCAAACCTAATATAACTAAGCTTTTATATAAAAGTTTGATAAGTTATTTTTTTATCTTTCCTAAAGCAATTTTGTTTAAGTATAACTTGATAGAAATTTTATTATTAAGTCGTAAACTTCATTAGGTTTCTCAGCATGAATCCAGTGACCTGCTCCATTTATTTTTATAATTTTTGAATTAGGAAAAACTTTTTTTATAATTGGATAGTCTGAATCTAAAATATATTTTGATAATTCACCTTGAATAAATAATGCTTCAATTTTTGAACAACTATCTGTTGTATATCCTTCTAATTCTCTAATATTATTATAAATAGCATCTAAGTTTAATTTCCATCCAAAACTCATATCTTCTTTTCTATATAGGTTTTTTAATAAAAATAATCTTACTGCTCTTTCAGGAATCTTTTCTATTAACATTTTTTCAGCATCATCTCTTGTATTTATTTTCTCTAAATCCATTGCTAAGAGTGATTCAATATATTGTCTATTTTCATGTTGATACATTTTAGGTGCTATATCAACTACTATAATTTTGTCTACAATTTCAGGGTAATCAATCGCAAAATTCATTGATATTTTACCACCCATGGAATGTCCTATTATTACAGGCTTTTCTATATTATTATCTTTTATTAATTCTAATAAATCTAAAACCATTAAATCATAACTGTGCTCTGAACTATGTGGAGATTGTCCATGATTTCTAATATCAGGAAGATAAATAGTATATTTATCAGATAATTTTTTTGAAATTGAAAGCCAATTATCAGAAGATCCAAATAAACCATGTATTATTATTATAGGTTTGCCTATACCCAATTTTCTATAAAAAAGTTTCATAAAATTAAATTTACGTAACTTTTTACGTTTTTACAGTCGCCTTTAAACTTAGAAATCTTTGTTTTTACAGACATTAGTATTTAGAGTTTTTATCTCCACTTGGAGCTGCATTATTTACTATTGCAACACTCGCACTTGCTCCAATTCTTGTTGCACCAGCTTTTAACATTTTTAATGTTGTTATTGTATCTCTTATACCACCTGAAGCTTTAACACCCAAATCAGGCCCTACAACTTTCCTCATTAATGCAATATCTTCTTCTGTTGCACCACTTGGACCAAAACCTGTTGAGGTTTTTACAAAATTTGCTCCTGCTTTTACCGAAAGTTCACAAGCTATAACTTTTTCTTCATCTGTTAATAATGCTGTTTCTAAAATAACTTTTAGTGTTGTTCCATTACAAGCATTTACAACTGCCCTTATATCTTCTTCAACTTTTGCATAATCCTTACTTTTTAAAGCACCAACATTTATAACCATATCTATTTCATTTGCACCTTGAGCAATTGCTTGTCTTGTTTCAAATGCTTTCGTTTCACTAGTAGTTGCTCCAAGAGGAAAACCTATAACAGTACAAACCATAACAGGAGATCCTTTTAATAATTTAGCAGATAAAGCAACAAATGCAGGGTTAACACAAACAGATGCAAAACTATATTTTCTAGCTTCTTCACATAATTGAATTACTTGTGATTCTGTAGCTTCTGGTTTTAAAAGAGTGTGATCTATAAATGAAGCAATATTTAAAGGAATATCCGTATTTCCTAAAGTAGCTCCAATCCTATCAGCACCAGTTTTTGCAATAATATCAACTTTTGATAAACAACGACTAATGCAATCATGTGTAGTACAAGTATAACAATTAGATGTATCTGTACTTGAATTAGTTGAATAATTATTTGAAGGTGGTGGATTATATGTTTGAGGTTGTGAGTAAGTAGGAGTTGTATAACTTGCTTGAACTGTTTTAGGTGATACAGCAGAAACAAACTTTTTCTGAATATCAATTATCTCACATACATTTGCTTTTGTTTTAGCAACTTCATTTTTTATAGCATCATTAGGTTTATAATCACCAGAAGGAATTAATAAAACTGTTCCATTAAAAGCCTGAGCTTGAACAAGTGCTGTTAAATAAGCATTAGATTTTTCAAGTTTTGATATTTTTCTTAAAACATTATCATTATTAACAGGAACAATAAATACATCACCTGTTATAAGTTTTGAATTTGAAATATTATTATAATCAATATAATTAACCTCTATTCCTGCTTCATTTAGTGAACTATTACTATTTAAACTTCTACCCCACTTAGGAAAAAAGGCTTTTACATGATTTTTATTCTTAAATTCTCTAAGTAAAGGGGTAAAAGAGTCAATATTAACATCAACATTGGGAAGTAAAAAAACAATTGTTTTTCCTGAAATATTTATTTCTGTACCATTTGGTAAAGCTCTATTTTGAGAATTTTGAGAATTTATCTCATACATTACTTCTTTGGTAATCACACTAACAAGTTCTTGATAATTCATTTATTTGCCGTTTAACTCTATACTTAATGAAAAATGACGAATAATGAATGACGAAACATGAAATTATTCATATCTTTAGTCAACCAATTTCGTTTAAGGTATAATATATCAGTAATAAATAATCTTGAAAAGAGTTATTATAAACTTTTAAGTAATTTTTCTAAACGAATTTTAGTTATTTTATTTTGTTCATCTCCTGCTATTTTTAATTCTTTTTCTGAATCATTATCAATTCTGGATTTTAAAATATCTAGCATCTCTTGGGCTGACTTACCCGTAGCACAAACAATAAAAATATAACCAAATCTTTTATCATAAATATCATTATATTTTGCTAATTCCTCAATAACTTGTTGATTAGCCGAATTTACTCCAGATTGTTCATTTTCTGCCCAACCTTTAGTATTAGCAAATTTTTTAGCAAGAGAGTTTATATCTCCTATTTTGGGATGTTGTGCAAATGCTTCTAAATAGTCACTTTTATTTAAACTGTTCCATACTTTATCAGATTTATTAAAAAGTTCCTCTTGTGAATTAAATGGGCTTTCTTTTAAAAGGCCTTTAACCCAATTATTAGAACCACAACATTTAAAAAACTCTTCTTTTAATATATTTTTTTCTAAACTATTTAATTTTTCTATACTCATATAAATCTTAAACTTTAAAATATTATTTTATTAGAAACATTATACACTTCTAGTCAAAAATCCATATTTATTCTTTTTATAAAAGAGAAGAAGTGATGAGTAAAAAGATAAGAGAATTGTTGAAATTCCTAATCCTTATCTTCTTCTTTTATCACCTTTTATTTCTTTTCTTTTTAAATTAATTTATATTTATTGAGATTCAGGAATTGGTATAATTAAAAATTATTACCATTAATATAAGGTTTATTTCAATGAGTACAACTTTTGATATTAAAGAATATACATATAATGATTACTTGAAAATAAATGATAACAAAAGATATGAAGTTATAAATGGGAGTTTAATAATGGTTCCAGCCCCAAATACAGAACACCAAAATGTATCAAAGATTATAGAAATGAGTTTATATAGCTTTGTATTAAAGAGTAAATTAGGTGATGTATATGACGCTCCAATAGATGTATATTTTGATGAAAAAAACCTAGTTCAACCTGATATAATATTTATTTCCACGAGTAATATGAATATTATAAAGAAAAAAGGTATTTTTGGTATACCTGACCTTTTAATAGAAATAATATCTCCATCTTCTAGAAATAGAGATTTATATACAAAAAAAGACTTATATCAAAACTTCAAAGTAAAAGAATATTGGATAGTTGATCCTGTTAATAGATCTATAGATATACTTAAATTAGATGATAATGGCGTTTATAAAGTTCATTCTAGTTCATCACTAAATGATGAAGAACAAGAAGATAAAAATGTATATTCAGATATAGTTACAAATTTTTCAATTAACCTAAATGATATATTTAATAGAACTTTGAATAATAGTTAATTTTTACCTATAAAATAATAATTTGTTTTAATTATGATTAAATTACTCGATATCTATATTATATTTTAAACAAATAGATACATTTAAAAAAATAATTTATAATTACTTTGGTAACTCCATTCTTTATAAAAATTAATGGAACAAAATAAGTAAAAATATAGTCTATATATATATAACAAAGATAAATTTTCTTATATGTAATTATGAGGTTTTTAATGAAAAATATAAAAATATTAATATCAAGTATCTTATTGCTTACAACAATGACAGGTTGTATGACAAGTTTACCAAGTATTCCGACTATTGGTTCAACAATAAACACAAGTAATCTTTCAAAAAGTGATTATGAAACTTTTATTAGACAAAAAAGTTATAAACTTGATACAGAATCAGTAAAGAATATATCAGGAACAGTTGTTTATTATAGTGATATGTATAATGTTGATCCAAAACTTGTTCTAGCTTTAATTGCTAGAGAGTCAAGTTTTAGAGCAAATGCTGTATCTTCAGCAGGTGCAGTTGGTTTAGGACAATTGATGCCTGGTACAGCAAAAGATATGGGTGTTGAAGATAGATATAACCCTGAACAAAATATTATGGGAACTGTAAAATATTTAAATTGGTTATTAAAAAGAACAAATGGAGATGTTGATAAAGCTTTAGCATCATACAATATGGGAATTGGAGCAGTAGAAAAATATATAAAAACTGGTAAAGAGTTTCCAACTGGTGTTAGAGGTTATGTAGCTGATATTAAATATTTTCATTCAATGATTAGCTAATAATTAATTTTTAAACACAGCCACTTAAATTTTTTAAGTGGCTGTGTTTTTTTAGATATAATTATCTATTGTCATTAAAAAGTAGAAGTAAAAAATGAACGCAGTTTATATAGAGAATATAAGTAAAATTTATGAAGATGGAACAAAAGCTCTTGATAATGTCAATTTAAATGTTCCTCAAGGAAAAATATTTGGTCTTTTAGGTCCAAATGGTGCAGGTAAAAGTACTCTTATAGGTATAATTTCTGGTACAGTTACAAAAACATCAGGAATAGCAAAAATTTTTGGTATAGATAATTCTCTTGATATGCAAAAAGTAAAAATGATGCTTGGAGTTGTTCCACAAGAGATTGTAAGTGAGCCAATATTTACAGTTTATGAGGTTTTAGATTTTTTTTCTGGTTTCTATGGTGTAAAAAAAAATGATAGAAAAAGAAGAATTAATGAAGTTCTAGAAGCTCTGTATTTGAAAGATAAAAAAGATACAAAAGCACGTTTTCTATCAGGGGGTATGAAAAGACGTTTAATGGTTGCCAAGGCTCTTATCCATAATCCAAAGTTAATTATTTTAGATGAGCCTACTGCTGGTGTTGATGTTGAGTTAAGGCAAAATATTTGGAACTATGTTCAAGAATTAAATAAACAAGGTGTAACAATAATTTTTACAACACATTATCTTGAAGAAGCTGAGAAACTATGTGAAGAAGTAGCAATTATAAATAAGGGAAAGCTTATAGTTCAAGAACATACAGAAAAACTAAAGTCAATTTTTGGCGAAACGACTATAAAAGCAACATTAGAAAAAGTTGGATTTGATATAATTAAAAAACTTGATTCTGATTCTATAAATTTTGATGGAAATAAAGTAAAAATAACAACAAAAATAGGTAACGAATCATATTATCTTCAACGATTAGCGACAGAAGGTGGTTTAGTAAAAGTTGATATTGGAGAGCCATCATTAGAAGAAATATTTGTAAAATTGGTTAAATCATAGTATGAGTAATTGGGTAGGTTCTTTTCACCTTTTTAGAAGAGAAGCAACAAGATTTAGAAAAATAATGGTAGATACAGTTATTTCACCTGTTGTATCTAATCTTTTATATCTAATAATATTTAATATTGCTGTTTCAGGTAGAGATATAAATGGAATTAGTTATATACAATTCTTAGCTCCTGGATTAATAGCTATGACACTTATAAATAGTTCATTTTCAAATCCATCTTTTGCTTTAGTTATATCAAAATTTGCTGGAACAATCTCAGATATACTTATTGCACCACTTACTGGTGCTCAAATCGTTTTAGCTTATGTTGGGGCTGCTATGGTAAGAGCTATAATTACAGCCTTTGCAACTCTTTTAGTTATTTTAATTTTTACACATTTAGAGATATATAGTATACCTTTAGCCTTATTATCTGCATTTATAACATCTTTCTTTTTTGGAACAATAGGTGTTATTTTTGGATATTTTGCAAAACAATTTGATAATTTAACACTTATGACTACTTTTATTATGACTCCTATGTCATTTCTAGGCGGTGTTTTTTACCCTGTTAGTAATTTAACTGAGCCTTGGAGAACAATTAGTTTATTTAATCCTTTACTATATTTTATAGACTTTTTTAGATTTTCTGTTTTAGGTGTATATTTTATTGAGCCTAAAATATCTTTTAGTGTTGGAATTTTATCTATTTTAATTGTTTTTCCTCTAGCTATATTTTTATTTAGTAAAGGCAAAAGATTAACTTTATTATAATTATTATGTTTAACAATCAAGAAAAATTTGATATTAGATGTGAATGGGGTTTAAATGGTGTAAAAAATCTTTCAAAAATATCTGAAGCTACTATAATAATAGATATTTTATCTTTTTCTACATGTGTTGATATTGCTGTGAGTAAAGGTTCAAAAATTTACCCATATCAATATAGTGATTTATCGAAAATAAGTGAATATGCTAATAAATTTAATGCAATAATAGCAAATAAAAGAAGTAAAACAAGTTATTCATTATCTCCAAATTCTTTAATTGAAATAAAAGATGGAACAAGATTGATTTTACCTTCTCCTAATGGTTCAACATTAACTTTAAATTCGGAAAGTAAATATACTATTACTTGTTGTTTAAGAAATTATAAAGCTGTTGCAGAATTTATAAAAAAAAATAATTTAAAAAAAATAGCAATTATCCCAGCAGGTGAAAAATGGAATGATAATACTTTAAGACCTTGTGTTGAAGATTTATTAGGTGCAGGAGCTTTAATTTCAGAATTAAAAGGTAATTTTTCTCCTGAAAGCTTAATTGCAAAATCAGTTTTTGAATCAAATAAAAATAATCTTGAATCTTTAATTTTTGAAAGTATTTCTAGTTTAGAACTAATAGAACAAGATTATATTGAAGATATAAAATTAGCTTTAGAAATAAATAAGAGTAATAATGTACCAATTTTATATGATAACTACTACTCTTTATAGAGATAATTTTACTTTTTATTGTATTTTGTAGTTGTTGCTTTTTTAAACCATTCTTTATCATAGTTTGTCATAACTTTTTGTAAACCCTGCCAAAGTAACTTATCACTACCATCCATACCTCTTCTTAACCAAAAACTTATAGCAATGGCAGGGGTATATGAATAATCTTTTTCTACATAAGGTTTTAATTGAGGATCTGTATCATATTTTGCATAATAAAATGGTGCAAAAAAGTTTATTGTTGCATCATCTTTATTAGATTCATTATACAAATTCATATAATTTTTTTGTTCAGATTTATAAAAGCCTTTCTTTTTATTAAGGAATAAATATGATTCTGTTGTTAATCTAAAAAATCTTTGAAATGAACTATTATAAATATCTTTGGCTTTTACATTATATATAGTTGTATCAGGACTTATATAAAGATTATCAGTAGCCCATTTAACAAACTTATGATCAATATATGAAAATGGCTCTTTTTCTTTTCCTTTTTGTATAAAATTTATTTCACTAAAACTTGATATTTTTTTACCATAGTAATAAGCTTCTGAATCTTTAAGTACTTTTTCTAATGCTCTAAGCAAAGAGACTTCTGAAGCAAGAATATTCATATTAGCTCTGAAAATACCAACCTTATGCCCATTAACTTCTAGCATATTAGGTGTTTCATTAAAAAAGTAGTTATTAAATTTTTCATCAAATATATTTTCAACAAATTTTATTTTATCATTAGAGGATAAGCCAGAATTAACAGCATAAGTTATTCCAGTACCTAAAATAATTGAAGAACTTAAAATTGTAACTAAAGATTTTTTCATTAAAACTAATCCTTTTAATTTGAAATTTTTTTCTAAATAAGTAATATACATTAAAATTTAAAATAATAAAATATACTAGAACTTGGATTTAGAACTTAAAAAACTATTATAATCTAAAACTAGATATTAAAAGCTTAATAAAATAAGAAAAACAATTTATTAAAAAAATATTTCATTTATTATTTAAACTATTTAGTTAACAATAATAGTATTTCCATCAAATTCAACTTTTTGACCTACTCTTATTTTACAAGCTTTTCTAGTCTCAATGTTTCCATCAACTTTAACTAAACCTTCTGATATAAAGTGTTTTGCTTCTCCTCCACTTTCACAAAGGTTATTAGCTTTTAATAGTTTAAATAACTCTATATATTCTGTATTAATTTTAAATTTAATCATTATTACCTCTATTTTGCTTCTACCCAGCTATTACCTACATGAACTGATACTTCAAGTGGAACTGATAACTCAGGATAAACATTTTCCATTATTTCTTTTATCATATTTTTTACTTCTTCAACTTCTTCTTTTGGAGATTCAAAAACTAACTCATCATGAACTTGTAATAACATTTTGGTCTTTAAATTGCTATTTTTTAATTTCTCATGAACTCTTATCATCGCTATTTTAATTAAATCTGCGGCTGTTCCTTGTATTGGTGTATTTATTGCAGTTCTTTTTCCAAATTCTCTTAATGTCCTATTTGTACTATGCATTTCTGGGATATATCTTCTACGATTAAAAAGAGTTGTTACATATCCATTATCTTCTGCAAATTTTGACATTTTTATAACATATTCTGCTATAGATGTATATGTTTCATTAAATTTTTTGATTATTTCACTTGCATCTTTAACAGGTATATTTAATTTTTCAGATAAACCAAATGCAGTTTGACCATATACAATCCCGAAGTTAACAGTTTTTCCCATTCTTCTATACTCAGGTGTAACTTCAGAAATATCTTTTAATTTAAAAATATCCATAGCTGTTCTTGAGTGTATATCAAGATTATTTTTAAATGCATCAATAAAAGTTGATCTTGTGTGCAATGTAGTTAAGATTCTTCTGAATTCTATTTGTGAATAATCGGCTGTTATTATAACATCTTCTGGTCTTGAAGCTGTAAAAGCCCTTCTTATCTCTCTTCCTAATTCTGTTTTAATTGGAATATTTTGTAAATTAGGATCTATTGATGATAAACGTCCTGTTGCTGCAATAGTTTGATTATATGAGGTATGAATTTTACCTGTTTTAGGATTTATAAGGTTTACAAGTGAATCTGCATAAGTCGATTTTATTTTTCCTAATTGTCTATACTCCATAATATGACTAACAATTTCATATTCCCCTGCAAGTTTTTCAAGAACTCCTGCATCTGTTGAATAACCTGTTGTTTTATTTTTCTTAGCTCCTTTAGGTGGGATTTTTAAATCTTCAAAAAGAACAACACTTAATTGCTTAGGAGAATTTATATTAAATTCTTTACCAGCTAAATCATAAATTCTTTTTTCTGTTTTTTCCATCATTTCCTTAATTTTTGCAGATAGTTCTTTAAGCATATTTTCACTTAATGTAATTCCTTGTTGCTCCATATCTGCTAAAACAGGTATTAAAGGTAATTCAATTTCTTCATAGAGTTTAGTTACTTCTGATTCTTTCATTTTTTCCATTAGAAAAAATGCTAATTCAAGAGTTACAGCAGAATCTGCTCCTGCATATTGTGCTGAATCATAAGTTAAAACTTTATTCATTGTAATTGCATTTTTACCTGTTCCAATAAGTTCACTTATTGGAGTCATAAAATAGTGCAAATGTGATTTTGAAATTTCTTTTAAAGCATGAGTACTAGATGGATTTATAAGATAATCAGCAATTATAGTATCATCTTTAATTCCATCAACTTTAATCCCATAATTACTAAAAACATTAATTTCATACTTTAAGTTATGTCCAATTTTTCCAATACTTTTATTCTCTAAAATAGGTTTTAGAATTTCTAAAACTTTATTTATATCTAAACTTTTTATAGGATCTTCTTCTAGATTATGCATTGTAGGAATATAAAAAATATGAAAACCCTTTGCTTTTTTTTCTTCAATATCTTTATCATGTGAAATGGATATCCCAACAATTTGAGCTTGTAATGAATCTACAGAATTTGTTTCTAAATCTATTGAAAAATATTCTAAACTTTTTAAAGTGTCAGCTAAATCTTGAACTTTTTCTAATGAATCAACAATATTAACATTAAGATTTAATTGTTCTTGCCCATGTTCTTCTTCTGTAAAGTCAAACCACAAATCGTCATCTTCATCTTTTAAACCATCTATAGAAATATCTGCTTTAAAATTATTTAAAACTTTTGGTAATTCAGTAATAAATCTTTTAAAACTTAATTTTCTAAAAATTTCTATGATTTTACTTTCATCAGGACGATTCATAACACATTTTTCTAAATCAAATTCAAGCTCTATATCTGTTTTGATAGTTGCAAGTTGTTTACTTAAAAAAGCATTTTCTCTATCTGCAATAAGTTTCTCTTTTATTTTATCTGGTTTTACTTTATCAATATTTTCATAAATAGCTTCAAGACTTCCATATTCTTGAATTAGTTTTTTTGCTCCAACATCACCAATACCAGAAACTCCTGGGATATTATCTGATGTATCACCTTTTATTCCTTTAAAATCTATTACTTGGTCAGGTCTTACACCAAAATACTCAACACATTCATCAAAATTATTTTCTTTTAGTTCACCAACACCTTTTTGTGGAAGATAAACACTAACTCCTTCTCTTATAAGCTGAAAAATATCTCTATCACCAGTCATTATTTTAACTTCTAAACCTTG